>NZ_JBEHBW010000004.1:192106-342175 GCF_040203355.1 Sphingomonas sp. ASV193 | reverse complement strand
CCTCTCGAATCGACCGCGGACTTCCGTATTCCGCGGTTGTCCATCAGACTTAGTGCATATCGCATGCTGGGCCTCTGAACGCTGCGTAGTGAGACGTTCATAATCTCCCAAGAGTGCTGTCAGATACTGGTGCCGTAGCGGGGCTTGCGGCCAAGAGTCCCGTGCAGCATTTGGGAAGGCGGCATACAAAGAGACCGGACGCGCACCGCCCTAATGTCCGCAATGGGTGGAAAGCGGACATTTTAGGATGAACGTGTAAACTATGCGCATCTATCAAGGAGACCCAGATGCGCTGGTTCAAACCCGCCGGACTACTCTTCGTCCCGGTTTCCTTTTTTGGCTGGCTAGTGACGGCCATGGCGCTCGCGTTTTGTGGTCAGGTATTCTGGTTCGTGGACAGACACGCGCATTCCGTTAGCGACACATTTTATGGCGTTTTTCCCTTTTGGGCTCCGACCCTGCTTGCTCTCGCCTGGATCGCGGACCGGACTGGAGGACGAGCTTCATCACGGTAATGACGGAATGGGTGGAAAGCGGGCATCGAAGCAGTTGATCCAAGAGGAGCTTGCGTCCGGTAAGACTTACCCGAGATGATTACGAGGTGGCGACGCCCGGCTGCTGGTGCCGTTGGCGTTTCCACAAGCTCACTGTGATTGGGACCGCGATGATCGCCAACCCGATTGCCAGCCCCCAGAAGGGTCCAGCGCTCGAGCCCGGTCTTCCTGAGAAGAAATAGAATGCGCCAGCATTCACTCCATTGTGAAAAAGCACGCACAAGAGAACGCTCCCTCGCGATCGCAGGTACAGCCAGGTGAGTAGGAACGAGTTTGAGATGCACCCACAAAACAGAGCGCCGAACTGAGCAAGGCCCGCTTGCAGGTTCGTCGTTGCGGCGAGCGCCATCGGTAGATGCCACACACCCCAGATCACGCCGATCAGAAGTGCTGCCGATACTTCATTCATCCTGTCCAACAGCCGGGGCAGCAAATAGCCACGCCAGCCGAGCTCCTCCCAAACGGCGCTGAAGGGAAGGATAAGCAGGAAGTACATCAGCAAGTCGACGGGAGGACCCAAAGGATCAGGAACGCCCGTCGCTGACCGGAAAGCCAGGTACAAAATGAGGCACAAACCGAGGCTCAGCCCGAGGGCTACTACATACAGGTAGGGCGAAAATCGCCAGCGGACTAGCGAAGCAAACAAACTCTTGAGCCCTTCGCCGCCAAAACGCCGGAGCGAGAGAGTGATTGCGACCAATCCCGGGCTGAGCGCAGCCAGCATCTGGAGTCCGCCGGGCACTTTCCATGGCGACCAGCCATGGACAAACGCAGCAGCCGCAATGATGACCGGCCAAGTAAACAGGAACGCGAGCGCACAAAACCATATCGCGCCTCGTGACGGGCCGTCCTCGGGCCGCCGAGTATCATTCCGCGATGAAAGCGGGACAATCGTTGCTTGGTTCACTGGAACTGCGCCCGGCTGTTTCGTCCGCGCACGTGTAAGCGGAGCAGCGATCAGGAGCAAACTAGATCAGCACTCCATCGCGACCCCGCCTTGGTATGTCGGCACCGCAACTACTATGTTCGCTTGGGTGGAAAGTGGACGGAGCGCCTGGACGGCCGGATTGGGTACGAGGCGGACGTTCGATTCCCGCATACGGTTGTACGGCTCATCGAACGTCGTAAACTATTTTTGCGACCCTCTGAGGGGAGGGAGTCGCGCAAGAACCCCATTCCTTGTGCGTTTCGGCCAGTAGACGGCGTCTTTCTCCGTCATTCAGAGCGACGCCGACTTTGGCCGCTGCGTGCATCAGCACCATCGACAGATTTAGCATGACAAATTGATCGTGCTTCAAATGCTCCAGCGCCCTCGTGACGCGATCGGCTTCATCCGCGGTGAAAGCTCCTGGCGTTGGTCGTACGGAGCGCAGGTCGGCGAGATCTTCACTTTCGTGCATATTCCAATCCGCTAGTTGCGCGATGATCGTGTATGGAAATGCCCACCGCATAAGTTCTTTCGCGCCTTCATGCGCGAGCGCGCCCGTCGACGTACTGGCGTCCCAAGCCTGTTTGTCCCACGTCCTTTCAGGTGCGACAAAGGATTGCGTCATCTGAGCAAATTCTTTGCGATCGAGACCCGATTGGAAAGCTGATTGAACCATTTTGAGGTGGCTATCGAGACAAGGTGCGATGGCCAGCCTCACATAGGCTTGGGGTAAGTTGTCGTCGCCTATCTCGCTTCGCAGCGCCATTCGAGATTGTTCGGCGTCACGGGCCTGCTGCCAATTGTCTGCCAGCCGCTGAGCGCCCAGCGCAATCAAAACGCCAAGCACAATAATGCCGACTTCGCCGAAGAATGCTCGCCAGCCGTGCAGCGGCTTCGGCAGATGGACATGCATGTGACCGGCCCCCCAGCAACAGCATAAAGCCTAACAGAATGGCTTTATGACCGCAAAGGGTCGTTAGCGCCCCGAGCGCCTGGACGGCAGGTTTGGGTGGAAAGCGGACGTTGGCAGCGCACGCGGCAGCCTGGGGATCCTTGCACCGGCCTGCCGAGCCGTGGTTCGACTAAGCCGGTGCAGCAAACTTGATTAGCGTTTTACCGGCAACATGATATGGGCGTAGGGCGTCCCTCCAAACATCACATACGGTCGGGTGGTGTCCGGTTTTGCTCCGCCCGGGTACCCCGACGAGCTAGCGACGGCCGCATTCAGGATCATTATGTGCGGTCCGGTTATCACCCAAGATTGCCCGGTCGCGGGCTTATCGGCGAAAGGATCAGTGTTGCTAGCGTCAGCCGCACCGGCTAGCATATAAGCCAGTCCGACCTTGCCGGCAGGCGGGACGGCGTGCGTCATCCACGCTTGGGCCCACGCCATGCCGTTTTCATCCAGACACATCGGGTCGGGAGCCGGTGTCTTTGGATCATCAGGCATGCAGGTCCAGCCGTTCGATCCCTGCTTCAGAGTCCGCATGGACCCGTTGGCGCCCATGGCAATGACCGTTGCGTTCCTCGATACTTCTTGTGGAGCTGCGGACATTGCGCTCTGGATTAGCGCTGCATCGGCAGGCTTCGCGGCTGACGCAGCGTGCGCAGCAACGCCGAAAGATGCGGCGAGCACCGCCGCAGCTCCTTTAATTGGGAAAGCTAGTGTCTTGTGCATGAGCGAGACTCCTTTGTCTGGATCACCACAAGCCCTGCAAGGCAGCGCAACGGACGCAGACCGGCACAAAGCCAGACACCGGAATATGATCTCTTTGTTTGGCTCTTGTCCAGTTAAAGGACCATGGGTCGTTGAAGAGGCTTATAGCATGTGACTAGCCGCGCGGCCTAATGTCGTCCGCGGGTCGTTCGCCGCCAATGCGCCTAGACGGCGAGTTTGAGTGGAAGCCGACAAGCGCAAACGAGGGGACTGAGGCCACTGAACCTGATATAGCTCCCACTAGGAGAAAGGCCGATGCCTTACGCACGCGCTCAATATTATCTGCTCGCCGTGATTGGGGTGATCCTTGTTGGATTTTGGCCGACCTACTTCTCAGTCTTGGGGACTGTGCCGTGGCAATTTCACGCACACGGATTAGCGTCGAGCGCATGGATCATCGTGGTCACGACGCAATGCTGGACGGCAACCACAAGGCGGCTCCCCCTGCACCGCCTCATTGGCAAAGTCAGCTTGCTGCTTTTCCCTATTCTGACCGCCGGCTTAGCGGCCATCGTCGACGCGACGGCTAAAGGCTACGTTGCTGGGGACGATTCATTTCGGGTGGTATACGGGGGGTCGTTGCTTATGATCGTGATGGTAGCGATGGCCGCTTACGTCACACTTTATTATCGCGCGCTCAAATTCCGCAGGAGCGTGTGGGTTCACGCTGGTTACCTGCTGTCAACGCCGCTCATCCTGTTCGAGTCCGCCTTTCACCGGGTGATGCTTTGGTATGTGCCGGGCTTGCTCGCCGCGTCAGGTCCAGATGGCGAAATGCTCCTCCCCGGGATTTCGATCGCAATGTCCGTCGAACTCGTCATCATCGCAGTGATCTGGGCGAAATTTCGGGACAGAGCGAAGCCTTTCCTTGTCGCCGCGGTCTTCATCGTCGCGCAAATGCTCGCGATGACCCTGCTTAAGAACTCGATCTTGGCCACGTGGATGCTGAGATTGATCGGACATTTGCCAAGTGCCATCGTCATGGCCACCGGTTTCACGATCGGCGCGCTGACAAGCTTGGCCGGCTGGAATGACGGCAAGCGCCCCGCGCTCTCGGCTTCGCGGAACGCTCAACCGGCTTGAAACGGCGACCCCACGCCTGATGGCTCTGAAGGCAGATCGCATTGGCGAATCTCCACTTTGGGTGGAAAGCGGACATTGGCCCGAGGCCGACTTTTACACTGCGAGAAGATGATGGGCGGTTCGCAGCCAGTACGTTGAATTGCCGATTCGCTCTTCAGTGAGCCCAAGAAAAAGAAGAACGGCCGCTCCAATAATGGTCGCGAGATGCACGCGTTGGCGGCTGGCAATGTCGTAGACTGCAACAGAGGCGATGAAGCCGAGGTAGATGTAGAGAAAGAAGCTGCTGATCTCGGGGATGCGGCCAATGGCTGCGCCGATCAGACCCAAGCTCCCCAGGATCACCCAGCGTTTGTGGAAATCAGGCTTTTGACGCAGCAGCATGGCACCGCCAGCGAGCAGTCCGAACATCGCGAGGTCGGCAAGTTCACCGTAATAAAACGAAAGCGCTGCATCACCATCACCGGCATAAAAGTCGTGCACTGTATCTCTACTGGCCACGAGCGTTCCCAGAAACAGCATCGGAAGAACCAGCCATCCGGCAACCGACCCCACCCTGCGATGCATCTTAAGCCGTTTCGTCGCAGCGAGCCCGGCCTGCAAAAGTAGCATTCCCGTCCACGCGAAAAAGAATGCGCCATGGAGATGGACGACGAGTGGTTTCGAAAGCGACCCTCGCGCCATCGGAAGGAAGAAGGTTCGCGAAAAGCCCGTCAAGACGACAACCGCAAAGACGATGGTGAAGACGACGAAGTAACCATGCAGCTTCTTTGGAGCGCGTCGCAAATGCGGGCGCGGCGAAGCTTGGCCAGCCTCCGCCGCAACGGTCCGCGCCTGTCGCATGTGCTCTTTCCCCCCAACGGCAAGAGAGCACGACCCGCTAACGTCCGCAATGGGTCGCTAGCAGCCGACTAGGCTGGACGGCGGGTTTGGGTGGAAAGCAGACATTCCGCGGTTTAATGCCGAGCATGCTCTTCGCTCTCGTCACCACCCTCGCACTAGGAAGCAACGGTACTCCGGTTGCGCCATCAATCTCATGCAGTGCCGGTCAACGCCAAGCCATGATCCGTGGTGGGTTTACTGGTCCGCTGATTTGCTCTGGTAAAGATGCCAGTTTCAAGCTGGCCGGCTCTCCCATGGGAAGTCGCTGCGCCGTCTACGACTATCGCTATCGCTTCTTACCGCAGCCCAGAGGCGTTATGCATGGCGGGCAAAAACTAGTCGTGTTTTGCAGAGGCAAATACCTTGGGCAGTATGCGCTCTCGCCCCCGCCGTTCGTCAACATCAGTGTTATTGGCTCGAAGATCATTCTGACAGCGCCGGGAAGCCCTGAAAGCGTTGAGTTTACCTTGCAAGGCCGACCCCCAGCCGCCCTATTCGTGAACGGTGAGACGGCGACATTTCATCGCTGACCTGATCGATCGTATGACTAAATTGGGCGGAAAGCGGACGTAACACCTTAGCGTAGAATGCGTCCCCACGATCCAGCCCTCACCGCCTCAGGAGAGTTCACGCAAAGGTCTAGAAAGCTTAATCTGGGCGCCCCACTTCCTCCGAGCGGGACGGCGAACTCGGCTACCGAAGTGCCGTGGCTAAGCGAAAGGGAGCGAAGCATGGCTTTGTTCAGCGTCGGTACGGCATTTTCTGAGTAGCCTTTTTGCCTGCGTAGCTAAATGCCGCCAATCCTTGATCGCCCTTCTGTCGCAGCTTTGGCGAGCCGAGCGAAGACCGTCGCGACACTTTTCCCAAAGCACGCGCGCTCGATCGCATCTGTCGCAATTTACGCTCTTTCGCCCCTTCACCGCCAACCTCCAGATGAAACGCGCAGCGGGAGTGCAATTGTCCTGATGGCGCGGAGTTCCGAGAGCGCACGGATGCCGTCGCCAAGGCGCGGGGAAGTTGCGACGGGACGATCAGAGGTCGTTATCTGTCCGGCGAGAGGAAAGTCAGCTGTTTCGCCCTTCGCTTGGTAGTCTCTCACCGGACCATCCAAGCGATGCGACAGCAGGGAATTGTTTCTCATCCGACTGTTGTGCGGAAAGTTGGCAATACGCAGCTCGCTAATAACTTTACCAGACGAACATTAGCGACATGTTGGTCCAAGTCTCGGATTGCTACCCAGGCTCGGTCACGCAGCTCACTTTCGGGCCAGTCAGAGAGACTAACTGGTGAGTCTAGGCGATAGACTGCGACTTCGACGGGTTCGGAAAAAAATGCACTAGTGCTTGCGTTTCGAGTATGGACGAAAGAGCCGATTGAGATTTCGCGCGCAATTCCTCGCACGCCGGCTTCTTCAAAGCATTCTTCGGCCGCTGATTGGGCGGGTGTCCGGCCCGGCATGAGATGCCCCTTCGGAATGGACCATTCGCCGCGACCCTTCCTACGCGACAGCAGGACTTCGCACCGCTCACCCTCAAACCGGAACGCCGCAGCCCCAACCCGCAAATCCAACGCCGGCCAAAGACGTCTTGGCTCCTCGTAAGAGCTCTCGCCTGATGTTTTCTCGATCGAAGTCATCGAAGGCACTAATCCGTTCCGAAAATTGATTTGTTTGGTCCGAGTCCAGCTTTCCTGCCCGTGGATTCGAACCGAAAAATGGTTCGCTCAGTTCGATGAAGACCGCCCGGCTCGGATTCGGAGCGTTCCTCCACCGCACGTCGGGCGTAATTCGCCGCCATGCTAAGAAGCACCTTTCGGCCGCTCGCGCTGTCGATCGTCGCTGCTCGCGCTCGGCAAAGACTCGCTAAGTGACCGTATCGCTCTCGCAACGTAAGGGACTCGACTAGATGATGCGCCATGAACTCCCTCCTTTCACGGGAGGAATGCCAGCGAACGGGCAACAGACAATGAGGTGAGCGCCGGACCGAGTGCAAATTACGCCCAATGAGCTTTGCCCAAAACGGCTTTGTCTGCAGGAAAATTCTAGTCCACGCGGCAGCTGGGGTGATATTATCTAACTCTGTCGCGACCTCGCTTCTATCCGACCTCGATAATGTAGGCTGCCGTAGGATTTTTCCGCCTAACTGATTTGACCATCCTCCCTTGGGCGGGCCGGTCTCAGCGTCGACTCCTTGATCCTCTCCATCACGAACGTCGTCGAAATATTTTTGAGAGGCACCGCGCGGGTGAGCTCGCGGTAAAATACGTCATAGTCTCGCATGTCCGCGACCGCGACCTTGAGGAGATAGTCAACTTCACCGGCTAAGCGATGGACTTCCATGATCTCCATGCGCTCCGCTAGGAAACGGATGAAGTGATGCCGCCAGTCCGGGGAGTGATCGCTCGTCTCTATATTCACAAAAGCTGTCAGATCCCGTCCGATGGCCGCGGGGTCAACGATCGCCACCGTTTTCTGGATCGTCCCTTCGGATTTGAGACGTGCGATTCGTCGCCAGCAAGGGGTGGACGATAAGCCAACCTTCTTCGCGATCGCATCTTCGCCCTCAACCTGCGGCGTCTGCGGACCGAGCGCGACCTGACCCAGGAGAAGCTGGCCGATCTGGCCGAGATCGATCGAACCTATGTCTCGGCGCTCGAGCGACAGGTCTACTCCGCGTCGCTCGACACTATCGAGAAACTCGCAGACGTGTTGGGCGTCGATCCGCAGCGCCTGCTCGAACCGGTGGCCTGAGCCCACTTCAAGCATTGGACGTCTATTCCTTGCGCAGCGCCCGATCGATCAGCTGCCGGGCAAGCCCAAAGATCATCCCCTGGTTGGTCAGCTTCCCAAGCCAGCGATCTGGAATGGCCGGATAGCCGTAAAGCGCGCCAGCCAGCTGGCCGGTGATCGCCGCAACGGTGTCGGCGTCGTCGCCGAGGTTGGCGGCAAGCCGCACCGCTTCCTCGAAGGTGCCGGTCCGCCCGACACACCACAGCGCCGCTTCGAGCGAGTGGGCGACATAACCCGATGACTTGATCTCGGTCCGCGCCTTGCCGCGCCAACTGCCCGCCATGATCCCGGCGATGGCGCCGGCGTAGGGGGTGTCGTTTCGCGATCGCAGCACCTCGTCGCGCGGCTTGCCGGCGATGGCATCGGCGAGCACGTCGGCGAACGCGACGCAGGCATCGACCGCCTCGGCTGCGCCATGGGTGGTTCGGCTCTGCCGCGTCGCCGCGTCGCGGCGCGCGGTCTCGTCATCCCAGTAGCGGATGGCGACCGGCGCAAGCCGCATCAGGCTGCCGTTGCCCGCGCTCATCGGATCGGTCGAGCCGGCGATCGGATCGCCGCTGGCCTTGAACCGGTTGAGTGCCCCCCGAACGGTGATGCCGATATCGAAGCAGCGACCGTTGGAGGAGTAGGCGCCCTCATCCATCCAGCTGACAAACCGGCTCATCAGGTCCTGCTCGTCGAGACCATCACAGGCCAGCAAGCTGTCGGCCAGGGCCAAGGCCATGCTGGTGTCGTCGGTCCACTGGCCCGGCTCGAGCCGAAATGGGCCGCCGCCGACCAGCTCGGTAACCCGCTCGCGCGTATCGCGCGCCGAGAACTCGAGCGTGGTTCCCAGCGCATCGCCAACTGCCAGCCCAAGCAGCGCGCCGATTGCCCGCTGCCTGATCGCCTTGACGGAGGTTTCGGGCTTCCGCTCCGGCACGACGATGCAGCCGTGAACAAAGTCCTCCTGGTCGTCGGTCTCGAGCGCGCCGGGGCGGACCTTGCGCACGGCGAGGATTGCTTCGCTTGGGCTCCAGCCAAGCTCGACCAGCAGGCGCGAGGCAATGGTCCCGGCCCGGCCAAGGCCGCCCATGCAGTGGACCAGCACGTTGAACCCCGAGCGAAGCCGGACCCGCAGCTGCTCGCCAGCCTTGATCCATGCGGTCTCGAACACGGCGTCGGGGACCGAGCGATCGCGGATTGGCAGGTGCAGCCAGTCGATGTTGCGATCCTCGACCGCTGACCCGAGCCCGGCGACTTTCAGCCGCTCGAGTTCGTCCGCCTCGACCAGGGTCACTACCACCGCGGCGTTCCAGTCGACGATGGCGTCGAGATCGAGTTTGAGATCGCGCGCCCAACAGCCAGTCAGGCCGGCAGCCTGATGCTTACCCGGGCATAGGGTCAGGCCGACCTTGCCCATGCCTGGGCCGGCCCGGATCTCGGCGATTTGAAGCGGGTCGGTGATGCTGGTGCGGGGCGTGCCGGTCTTCATTGACGGGTGTGGCACATACTAATGCTGCCTATGCAAATCTTATCTGCGTTTCGTGCTCTTGAGGTGAGAAAGGCCCGCCGCCTGTTGGCGACGGGCCCCTTTCGATTTTAACTATTGGTCTCAGGCCGGACCTGCGCGCCACACGATCTGGTTGACCATGTCGTCCACCTCGACGAGGAACGTCGTAGCGAGGCTGACAAGCAGAATGACCTCGAAGGCCAGATCCACGAGAGCGGACTCAAGCCACTGATACTCGTGCTGCCGCCAATTGAGCAGCCGCCGTGCCAGATCGCTAGCCGGTTTGGTGATCTGGTCGACAGCGGTAGCAAGCTCGACCTGGTGCTCCCACGAGACGCTCGGCGAGCGGCCTAGGCCGAGAAGCGCCATGAGCGCCGCCCGCACGACGGCGATCCGCTCGCCGAGAAGCGCAGCGTCCACGGTCTTGCCGGGTTTGAGCAGCGGAAGCAGGCCGCCCAGGAGTTCCGTATGGGTCAGAACGAGCCGTTTCAGCGTCCGTTCGCGGTTGTCCTCGTCGAGATGGGGCGAGACGGTCAGCACGCACTTCGTCAGCGTTTTCACGCCCTCGATCGCACTCACCCGCTCCTCGAGCGCAATACCGTTGGAAACCGCAGAAGCGGCGTACTCACGCATCTCATCGTTGAAGTTTTCAGCGATATCGGCGTCACTGGAATTGATGTTGTCCATTGTCTTTGCCCTTTCCTGGCAAATTGGACACTCAGAAATCTGAGGCCGACACCCCTTATTTTGTCACGACCTCCGGAGAGCGAACGGTTTTTTGAGTTTTGAAAAGCCTTTTTATGGCTTTCGCGAACGTTGATGCTAGCCAAGCCGACCCGCCCACAGAGTGAGCGAGCGCTCCGCTTCAACCCGCTCGATTTCGTCGCGGATTTCGCGGCGGAGTTCCTTGACCTCAGAGGCGCGCGCCAACACCTCTTTCGTGTAGGCGCCGTGGCGAAAGGCGTTGCGATTCCCCTTGGGCGCGCCCGAGTTCTTGCCTCCGTGCATCCGGCAGCGCGCCTTGCCGGCGATGGCGGGCGAGCGGCAGGGCGCGCCGGAGCGCGTCCGCGCGCCGCACCGCGGCGCGGCGCGCATCGGCCCTAGGTTGCGCGGATGATCAGCCATTGGAATCGACGAAATGGCGCTGATAGGCGAGGATCGCCTTGCGGACGCTCTCCCCCATCCGGTTACCCATGCCGATCGTGCGCATCCGGTTTTCCCACTCGATGCCTGGGGCAGCGGCCTCGTCGAACAGCTCGTTGGTGAGATCGGAGCCGCGGCGGATAACGTCTTTAGGACCGTGCCATGGTCGTCATCGCGGCGCGGCACGACATCGAGCTTGATCAGCGCGCGCCGATAAGGCTGCTCGTCCGTCTCGGGCGGCGTGCCCGGATTGGACTCCGCCGCCCCTTCCCCGTCAGTAATCATCGTCATGATCATCTCCCACCGACTCGCGCCGATGCTTTTGTCCCGACCATTTTGGCGCAAGCCCCGGCGCCCTCGGGGGCTCGTCGCCCTACGGTGCATGGGGTTGAATTGCGTTTCTCACCCATCGGCCCGCTCGCTCCGGCCAAGCTCGAACAGGGCGTCGGCCAGCGGCTCGATCCGGTCCGACGAGGCGAGCCGCTCGAGCCAGCGCGAGGGGATGCTGCTCTTGCCATAGAGGGCACCCGCGATCGCACCGGCAATCGCCGCCGTGCTGCCAGCGTCACCGCCAAGGTTGGCGGCCTTAAGCACCGCTTGCTCGAAAGTGCCCGAGGTGCCGACCGCCCACAAAGCGGCCTCGAGCGATCCTGCAGCGTCATCTTCACCGCTGACCTCGTCGACAGAACAGTGATGCCACTGGCTCACCGTCATGCCGCGATCGGACATCGTGCTGGACACGGTCCGTTTCCCAAGCACCTTCGCGCGCGGCTCGCCGGCGATCGCCTCGGCGACGATGTCGGCCATCGCCAGACAGGCCGACACGACGATCGGATTGGCGTGTGTCACCGTGCACTGACGAACCGCGATTTCGTTCCGCGCCAGGGGATCATTCCAACAGCGCAGCGCAGCGGACGCCGTTCGAGCAAGGCTGGCGTTACCGCCGCTCTGGCTGACTTCGGTCTGCGGCTTTCCCGCCTCGGCAAAGTAAGTCAGCGCGCGATTGACCGCCGCGTCGAGCGCAAAGCACGCGCCGATCCAACCGAACGCCCCTTGCTCGCTCCAGCCGCACGCCCCTTGCTCGCTCCATCCGACCAGACGCTCGAGGAACGCCGCTTCATCGAACGGCTCGCGACTGGCCAGGCCGTCTCCCAGCGCGAGCGCCATGGCGGTGTCGCCGGCCCACTGGCCGGGCCGAAGGTTGAACGGCCCGCCGCCGACAAGGTCGGTGATAGCAGCGAACGTCCCGCGCGCCTGCCCGGACCGTGTGACCCCCACGGCCTCGCCCACCGCCAGGCCCAGAAGCATGCCGCGCGCCCGGTCGATCTGCGCTGCGCGCTCCGCCTTCGTCCGCGACCTGCGCCGTTCGGGCAGCACTTGCGGATTGATCGCCTCGTTTCCGAAAGCGCGCGCGGGTTTGAAGTCCTTGACCAGCTCCGGCTGGCTCAACTTGGTGAGCGCGAACAGAGCATTGCGGCGTTCAAAGAGGGCGGCAATGATGAGCGGATCAAAACCCTCCCGCTCAGCTTTCCGGATAACTTTGTCGAGCATATGGATCTGCTCGGTCAGTAGGGCGCCCATATGGAGGAGGGCATATATGCCCTGAAGCTTAGCCTCGGCTTCGGCCGAGGCAGCGAACACCTTGCCTCCGTGCATCCTGCATCGTGTCTTGCCGGCAACCGCGGGCGCGCCGCACGGCTCGTCCTTGCGGGTGCGCCCCTCGCAGCGGGGCGCGTCGTGCATGCCGGCGACATTGCGAAGGTGGTTCGGGGTCACTGCCGCCAGTGTCGTGTCACGACTATCGAGCCGGCAAGGAGGCTAACTGATTAATCGGCCTGAGCGATATTCCAGTGGATATACCGTGACTTATCGGCCTTAGGTCGTCCTCGTGCCACTCGATTCGACCCCACCCAACGCCACCGCTCGAAGCGATGAGCCGACCTCCGTCAGGCTGGCGCCGACTGCGCCGCTCGTCCCCCACGCCGCGCTTGAGGCCACGCTCGCCGCCATCCCGGCGCTGCCGCTCGACGACCTTCGACGGCTCTGGTCACGCCATTTCGGGAGCCCACCGCCCCTGCGCTCGGTCGACCTGATGCGGCTCATCCTGAGCTGGCGGCTGCAGGCCCGCGCGTTCGGGGGGCTTGATGCTCAAATTCGCCGCTCCCTACGATACAAGAGTGGCGCGCTTATCGCGGATACCGAGCTCTTCTCCGGCCAAAAGATTTCTCGAGTTTGGCGCGGCATGAGATACGAGATTCTCGTATCTTCTGACGGTTTCATCCTGAACGGTGAAAGATTTTCAAGCCTAAGCGCAGTCGCCTCGAGCATCACTGGCTCAAATTGGAGCGGACCGCGGTTCTTCGGCTTGCGTCGGCTCAGACGATGACCACAGCCCGCAAAACGCTGAGCTGCGCGGTCTACACCCGCAAGTCCTCGGAAGAAGGGCTCGAACAGCAGTTCAACAGTCTCGATGCCCAGCGCGAGGCGTGTGAGGCCTATGTCGCCAGCCAGGTTCACGAAGGCTGGAAGCTGGTCCCCGGCCATTTCGGCGACGGCGGCTATTCGGGCGGAAACATGGATCGTCCGGCGCTGCAGCAGTTGCTAACCGCGATCGCCGCGGGTCGGATCGACGTGGTCGTGGTTTACAAGATCGACCGGCTGACCCGCAGCCTCGCCGATTTCGCGCGGATGGTCGAGCTGTTCGACAAGCACGGTGTCAGCTTCGTCAGCGTCACTCAGAGCTTCAATACCACCAGCAGCATGGGCCGCCTGACCCTCAACGTGCTGCTGTCATTCGCCCAGTTCGAGCGCGAGGTGACCGGTGAACGGATCCGCGACAAGATTGCCGCCTCGAAGGTCAAGGGGATGTGGATGGGAGGCAATCTGCCGCTGGGTTACGATCTGCCGACGGACAATTCTCGAACCTTGTCGATCAACGCGTCTGAGGCGGCGACTGTCCGACAAATCTTTGAAAAATATATGGAAGTAGGGTCGTGTCGGGAGCTCGCACTATGGCTCGCGGATGAAGGAATTCACAGCAAAAAGTGGCTGAGCCAAAAGGGACGAGCCATCGGAGGCGGACCGATCACGCACAAGATGCTCTATCTCATGCTTCGCAATCAGATTTACCTCGGAAAGATCAGGCACAATGGGACCCTTCATCAAGGCCTCCATCCCGCAATCGTCTCGGCGTCCCTCTTTAATCGCGTCCAAAGTCTGCTCGATGCAAAGCAACGGCGAAAAAGCGGCAGAAACCCTGCGGCCCGGAAAGCTCCTTTGAAGGGCCGGATTTTCGACGCCGAGGGTAAGGCCATGTCTCCAGCCACGGGACGCGGCAAACTGGGTGTTACCTATGACTATTACGTGTCGGGCCAGCACCGCCACACTAAATTAGATGCGGAGGGCGCAGCGCCAGAGGTCATACGGCGAGTGTCCGCGACTGCGCTGGAAAGCGAACTGACGCTGCAGCTCGTGCGCCTTTTCCCTCACCACGCCGCTAGCCCCCTCTCAATCCCCAGTCGGGTCGAAATCCATCGGTGCGGTGTCCGTCTCGTCATACCTCGTCACTATGGCGGCGGCAAAGAAATGAGAGTTCTGAAGCTGGAGAACGCAAAGGTTGAGGGCATGGATAAGGAAAACCTGTATCTCTGGCTCTCGTTATCTTTCCACACCGGGCGTAAACCGACTGGCCGGAGCCAACCTGTCCAACGCCCCCTTCGCAATAAGGTGCTAATTTCTGCTCTAAGACGGGCTCACGCCATGGTCACGCTAGACCGCAGGTTCCTGCCGCTGTGCAAAACCGCCCCGCCCACACAATATGCCCGCCTGCTGCTCGCGTTGGCGTTTCTCGCACCTGATCTGCAGCGTGCTATCCTCGCCGGCACCCAGCCCGCCGACCTCACGCTCGAGCACCTCATGGCTAAGCCGCTGCCGGCCCGTTGGGACGACCAGCGCCGTCTGTTCGAGCAAGTCTAAGCCCAGGCTCCGACCAGGCTGTCTCAATGCAGCATATTGCGCGGGTCGTTCCTCGCCTAACCGCACAACCTCCCGACACCATCTGTTCAATGGTTTGGACCAACCCGCGTCTTTCGGACAAAGGCCCGGCAGCGGGTTTGAGCGTCGCTTTCGGTCTACGGTGCGCACCGTAGGAATGGCGGAAAACCGCGCAGGAAAATCGCACTTCTATGGTCCACGTCGATCTGGTCCAACGGGCATTTGGACCAGGGTGGTCCAACCTCGTCCGGTTCCGAGCAGGTCGCCAACGCGGCGAAAGCGTAGGTCTAGGGTATCAGGGCCTGTCGACGTGGCACCGTCAGCGCGCGCCCATGAGCGATTCATGGGAGTGGCTCGGTCTCCCCATCGGATTGCCGGCAGAATTTTACAGATTTCCGCAAACCGCTGAAAGCCGTGGGAAATATCCAAGTCTTGGGCAAAAATTGATGGCGGAGCGGGAGGAATTCGAAGACGCTCTCCGGAAAATGAGGATTTTTTGCCTCCGTCCCTAAATCTGTCCCTAAAAATGGTGGCTCGGTCGGGCGCCGACTTACGTTGGTTCAGGCACCGTGCTGCGCAGATTCCGCGCAGAGACAACATGAAGGCGCTTCATAGAATTAACTTCCAAGCCGCTGCTTCCCGGTTCGCTAACGCTGCGAAAAGGAGTAGGCAAAGCGAGCAAGCGAGCGCTGAAATAGAGGGCCAATCATCAGAGCAAACGCAAGCGTTCCCACGCCCACCGTTCCCCCTAGCAGCATTCCGACGAGGAGGACGGAGAGTTCGAGGGCGGTCCGGACAGTCCTCACCTCAAATCGGGTTTTACGCGCGATCCCCGTCGCCAAGCCGTCACGAGGACCGGGTTCATATCCGGCGCCGATATAGATCCCGCTGGCCAGGCCCGTCAGGAATATTCCCGCCAGCATTCCCATCAAACGCAACGCGAAGTGGCTTTCAACCGGTAGTAGCCAGAGCGAAAGATCAGCCGCCGGGCCGATGACAAGAACATTGGCGATCGTACCAAGTCCTACCCGCTGTCGGAGCGGGATCCAGGTGAGCAAGATGACCGCCCCCGTCGCAAGGGTCGCCGTCCCAAACGTGATCCCGAGCGTCTGGGAAAGGCCCTGATGCAGGACACTCCAGGGCGCGAGACCGAGGCCGGCCCTCACCATCAAGGCGCTCGCCAAACCGTAGAGCAGAAGTCCCGCAACCAGCTGGGACAGGTTCCGGGCATGCTGCAACTTTGAATTCAACCTCAAAAAGCCCTGCGGAGCGCGATTCGATATCCGGCGTGGCAGCCCTCACCCTTTCTGCATTTCCTGTTGACGCGCCTATTGTCCAATAGGAGTTTGATCGATGACATAGCACGGGGCGATGAGTGTTCGCGCCGTCTCGCCGACTACCGATCGACGATCGAAAAATGCTCGTAGAGACGCTAGCGCCACGCGCCGCGCACCTGATGACTGCATAGCTTGCAGGATCCGGCTCATGCCGCGACACCCGATGGAACCTGATCGACGATCTCACAAACTCGATCGGGCGCGCCCGATAACCCGCGCCCCGTGGAGGGCTCCTCAGTAGGCATCGCCTTGGGTCATGGAGACGTGATTGCACAGGAACACGGTCAGATCATTTGCCTCCCAAAGATAAGGGACCTGCTTAAGCATGTCGCCAACAAAACCCCGATGGTAGGTCGAATGATTGACGAGGTGGAGAATGATCTGGCCGCGGGACATCTTTCCCGTTCCGCCGCCCACGAACTCGAACGCGACAGGCTCTCGCTCCTCGTAAGCGGTCCATGACTGGGCAAGGCTGCGGAGGCGCTTATTGAGGTGTCGCGCTGCCGTGCGAAGAGCGGCTAGGTCGGGGATCGTGTCGGTGTTGCGTTGCGTGTAGCCATGCCGACGCCCCACCAGATGATGCCAAAAGATGTCGTCGACAACATGAATGTGGTTCAGCGTCATCACGATATTCCCGAATGTTGTCGCGCGGGACCGAAGCGCTTCCTCGAGCCCGATGGCCGATACGCTGTCGTAGGCTATGTCTTCGGCCCATTGTTTGTAGCGGAGCAACAGACCGAGATATGATTCCCCGGCCAAACGATCGTTGCCTAAACTCTTCGTCACGTCATCCCCCTGTCCAATGGCGAGCCGAACCGCCGAACAAGCGCCGAGACCCTAACGGCTTTGACAAACCATGGGCCGCACCGCGCGACCCCAATTCGGCATAGGTCGCCACTCGTTCTGCGAGCGAAGGTCGATCCGATTTCTGAAAAGCGTCGGTCCGACCTGCGCCGATCACCAAGCGCAGCGGCGAGGAATCAGAACGCATCGCCGCTGACCGGCCTTCAGTGCCAAAATGGCCCTAACCTGCGGCAATTCGTGCCGGCCAGTTGCCGTCGTCGAAGTTGGTCTCAAGCATCGCGAGCGGTTGCGACGAGCGCGATAGACCAAGCCGTCATTTTTTCGGCGACAAACTCAACGAAGCTTACGGGCAAGGTCGGGACTGCCACGCCCGACTACGTGCCAAGTTCGCCGCGAATCCGTAAAGCGGTGGGCCGATGAGATTGTAGCTGCCGGTTTCTTCGGTGAGGACAGGCAAATCACGTCGAGAAGCCATCGGGCCGCGGCGGCCCGGGGCGAACGCTGATCACGGATCGCGCAACGTCAGCGTCCGCTCGTATGTCATTCTCTGCCGCGCTAGGCGGAGCCTGATCGTCGTCCCGGGGGCTTGGCGGACCAGATCGAAAAAGTCCTTGCCCGCCAGCCTGTCGGCCCGAATCCCGTCGATCTCGACGATCTCGTCGCCAGCGCGGATTCCTTGGCGCTCCGCGTCCGATCCGCGAGCGACGCTCGCGACGGAAAAACTGCCCGGAGCGGACTTGACCGCGATCACGCCCGACCGATTGAGCGGCGGAGTGACGTAGCCCGGCACCGGCGCCATACACATTCGACCCGCGGCATAGTCGAACGTCACATTGTAGCGAGCCAGTACCTGCTGGCCGACGTTGGCGGCTTCGGTGATCGAGGCGAACGAGCCCTTGCTGTCGTTCGCGAGGCGCAGATCAACGTCGCGCGCGATCAACGGACCGAGGCGGAGGTTTCCGTGCCGGGTGATCCAGTTCGTGGACGCGCCCCCGGCACCAAAGGACGTCGTCTCGATCCCTTGCTTCAATCTTGGTGCGAGGCCGACACGCTTGGCCCAGACCCCTTGGACGACCGGGCTTCCCGAATTGCCGCTGTCGATGGCGATGACGCCCGGATGCCCTTCGATAGCGCCGTCGACCAGCGGCATGTCGTCGTCGAACCGAAGGCGAATCGCGGTGCCCTCGCAATTCTCCCGACGAGCTCGTGGCAAAAGGAAGAACTTGCCCGCGCGATAATCGAAGCGCGCGGCGAAGCGCTCGAATAGCTCAAGCCCAAGGATCCCGGAGAGCGGAGGTGCCGCTCCCTGTTCGACCGTGCTGTATTGAAGCGGAATGACGTAGACATGCTGGTGTCGAAGCACGGCGCGGCCCAGCTGCATCGTATCGATGATCGCATCCTGCTGGGCAAGCGTTCCCGCTCCGGCACCACCGGACTGCGAACCCCCGACCGGCTTGATGCCAAGCGCCGCAGCCACGGCGGGGGTGATGATGTTGTGCCCGCCGGTGTCGATAATGAAGCGAAACGGGCCTTTCCCGTTGAGTTCGGCATCGACGGTGACGAATGCCCCGAACCCGGCCGGTACCGGTGTCGCGGCGTCAAGATCATAGTCTTGCGGCGTCGTCGGCGGCTCGAAGGTCGCGGGTGTCGCGCGCTTCCAGCGATAGGCGATGAGTGCAATCCGAGTGACATCGGCGCTGGCGTCGCTCGACTGCGAAATCGTGAAGGGCAGCCACTGTCCGTCGACGCGCCGGTAATCGCCGAACCGGGTGATATCGGTTTCGAGTGCTCCGCGGCGAACGATCTTGGCCAACCAGTGTTTCTCCCGATCAAACCACAACTCGACCGGTTGTCCGGCAGGCGGTGTCGCGGTCACCACAGCGAACCGAGGACCGCCGTCGCTGCGTTCGGCGACGGGACCGAAGGTTGCGCCGCCGGCGTCCGCGAGGAGGTAGGCGCGCCGTGCAAGCCACCCATCGGTCCGGCCGACAGAAAGCCCAAACGCGCCATCGAGCGGATGAATACCGCCAGAAGGATCGATCCGGTAGCGGACCCTTCCATCGAAGGTCGTGCCCCGAGTGTAGATTACAAAGCGGCTGCGCTCGGTGAAGCGGCCGGAATGCATGTCGACGATCCGCTGATAGGCACCGTCGAGCCCGGCCTCGGCAATCCGTCCCACGGCTTCGAGAGTGAGCGGCCGCGGGTGATCGGCGCCTGACCCCGCTGCCATACGCGCTTCGCGAAGCAGCTGAGCGGTAGACGGGCCGGCATTGAGCGGCGCGGCGAGGGCGCCCGACGCCACGACGACAGGAAGCGGGAGCAGGAGGGCGAGAAGCGTGCGGCTGGACATGGCGGGCGTCTATCATTAGCGCGGGGCCAATTCTTGTACCCACTTTGCATCGGGGCCACGCTCGTCCGATGTCCCGGAATCGCCGGGCCCTGCCGCGAATGTTTGTGTGAGGCATCTCGATGCGTGAGAAATGCTTGCGCGACACCGCCCCTTATCGCCGAGCTTCGTCATGATGTCGCAAATCTCTCCCCAATCGCTCGACAGCGGTTCGCGACTTCCACGCCATCGGCATGCGACCGCCTACGTCGCGATCGTCCTCGAGGGATCCTATTGCGAGACCGGGGACCTTGGGCGACTGTCCGCGAGCGCCGGCGACGTCCTCGTTCACGGACGATGGGAGGCCCACCAAGACATCGTCGGCTCAAATGGTGCCCGCCTCCTCAACGTGCCCACCGACCTCGACCGACTTCCGGGGTTGTACCGAAGCGAAAAGCTCGACCTGGTCCTAAAGGCGCTTCGTGACGGTGAGACCGGCGACTTGGCCGAATGGTTCGAACCGTCTCTTGTCCCGGTACAACAATGCGGCGGGGACTGGCCGGAGCAGCTGGTCGCCTCAATCAATCAGGATCCTTCGCTCAGCCTCGGGGCGTGGGCGGCAGAGCGCAACCTGCGTCCTCCCGAAGTGTCGCGCGGCTTTGCAGCGCGCTATGGCCTTTCACCCAAGAAGTTCCGGGCGGAAGCGAAGGCTCGCACAGCGCTCCTCTCAATCCTAAAGAGCCACGCGACGCTCGCATCGATCGCACAGGCGTCAGGGTTCAGCGACCAGTCGCATATGACCACCGCGATTTGCGCGATGACCGGCCGCCCTCCCTCGTTTTGGCGGTTTCCTCGGAGCCCGGGACAGGATGTGAGAATGCCCCGGAAAACCTGCGATGGCGCTTGATGCCGACGCCCGACCGTGGAGCGCGACTGTCCGTCGCTAATCCTGCCCGTCCCCCGCATCGGCCGCAACGCTGGGCGATCGCCAGGCCGCGGTCGAGGCGGTGATCCAGGCGGACCCGCACAAGGCGCAGGCGTTCGCGAGATAGGTCAATTGGAGCAGAGACCCCTTGGTCGAGACGACCAGTGGGATATGAACCAGGAGAATGAAGCAGCCCATCATGGCGGCGAGCAGGGTCGCGGCGGTCCGCCGGAACACGCCCGTGGCGATGGCGATTCCGGCGGCCAGATGGCCCAGCCCGGTGGCATAGGCCCACGACAAGCGCCCAGGCAGCCAAGAAGGAACCATGGTCGCGGTAAAATCGGCATAGGCGAAATGCGAGGCACCGAAGATGATCGCGCAGAGGCCGAACGCAGCAAAGGCTGCCGTTGAGACACTGTCACGAGGCGGATGACGGACGATCGCGTCGGATCGTGCGAGAAGGAGGGCCGCAGCGGCAAGCGCGCCAACCTCCGCGATGCCTAACCACAAGGCAATGTCACCGGGCTTGGCTGCTAGTGGCGGGAGCTGGAGAGCAATCCACACCGCGAACAATCCGCAAAGGCCGTATGCGGCGTGACGGCGGGTCAGACTTCCGACTTGGCCCAGGCAAGTGAGCGCAGCCAGTCCGATCAGGACTAGCCCGTCGACGCGCATCAGCGCGTCGGTCAATGGTGTCGCATCAAGCGGCTGCCAGGCAGGAATCGGCTGACCGGTGACGAGCCCGCGCACGCCAAGCGCCGCGACAGCAAGGGCAAACAGCGCGATCGCCCCGCGATTGGGCCGATATGACCCCGTTGCGCCGTGACTCTCGGTGAGCGGCTGCTCGAAATCGCCTACCGGATCTGCCATGATCATCGATCTCCCCTGATCCCAACGGCGGGCGGAACTGAACACCGCCTTCGCCGCAGCCCCTTGGGCGTTGACGTGCCCTTGTGCATCGATGTCGCGACTGCATTCCCCCTTGTCCAATAGAACATCGGCGCCGCTCATATCGGGACGCTATGCCGGACTGAGCTCGCTCGGTGCGGCCACACATAGGCCAACAGCGACGCTGCTCGCACGCCAAAGGTCTCCACACCCTAGTCAGCCGGTGCCATTCGCGTTCGATTCCAGTGCGCGAGGAGCCGGGCGGTCGGCGACCGGCCGGCGGGCGGGATATAGGCCAGCGAGACGGGCCATGAAGGGACGGGCAGATCCTCGTCGAAAGGCACGCAGAGGGTGCCCGCAATCGCAGCGGACCGCGCGAGCGACGGCGAGATGATCGAACTGCCGATCCCCGCGGACACCAAGGCGAGCGTGGTCAGCATCCGGGGGGATTCAAAGACAATCGTCGGCTCCAGTCCTCGATCGACGAACAGGGCGAGCGTCGAGTCGTATAGCCGGGGGCCGTAATGGCGGGGAAACAGAATGAGGGCACGCGCCATTTGAGCAAGATCGGCCGTCTCAAGGTCTCGGAGGCCGTCGCGATCGGGAAGCAAGGCCATTACCGGCTCGCGCTCGAGATCGACCACTGTAAGCCGCTCGGCTTTGGCCAGCGGCGCCGCCAGGAAGCTTAAATCGAGCTTCCCGTTGAGCAATCCCTCGCGAAGTTCGTCCGTCGTTCCTTCGACAAGTTCGATCCGTACGTCGGCGTGGCGGGCGGCGGCAAGGAGAGAGGGAAGAGCGCCCCACAAGGCCGGCGTGATGACGCCGAGACGAACCGCACGTGACGCATCCGATTGCGATTGCGCCATGATTCGGGCTCGTTCGCTCGCGGCGACAGCGATCTCGGCGTCGGGCAGATAGGCCCGGCCCGCATCGGTGAGGGTGACGCCCTTGGCGTGGCGGTCGAATAAGGCGACGCCAAGGTCGCGTTCGAGCCGCTGGACCGACTGCGACAAGGGAGCCTGCGAAATGCCGAGCTCGGCCGCGGCACGTCCGAACCCCCCTGCCTTGGCGACGGCGATAAAGTGCCTGACTCGATTTGCAATCATAGCGTGTCGCTATGTGGTCGATAGATACCCTTACGAAAAGGGGTCTGAGTGTCCGCCGGCTTTGAATTGCGGACGTCCCGATGATTTGTCGAAGCGCATGCGGGACGAAGAGTCCATCCCGATCATATCAATAGCCTATGCCGTCCGGCAGGATGGATATTGGATGCGCGCCGACAGGGCGGGTAGCGTCTGATCCGTCTTTCCAATCGAGGATATCGCCTTGACTGTTTTGCTGATCGCCCTTGCCGCCGCCTCCCCCACCCCGGCGAACGTCCTCGCGCAACTGCCTCCGGCCCTCGCCCGCGCCGTCGGGGATTATGACGATGCCCAGATCAGGGGCGACGCCAGCGCACTCGATCGATTGCTCGCTCCAGATTATGCCCTGGTCAACAGCCGTGCCGAGGTCGAAGACAAAAAGCAGATGATCGCCGACTATACCACGCCGGGGTTCCATCTCGACCCTTATGTCGTCGAGCGCCCGATCGTTCGGCAATGGCCGGGCGGCGCGGTGGTCGGCGGCGAGGTAGGCCTCTCGGGGACGAGCGACGGCAAGCCGTTCAAGGGACGGATCCGCTTCGCCGATATCTGGCGACTGCGGAAGGGCCGGTGGCAGGTCATCTTCACCGAAGTCACCCCGGTCAAATGAGCACGCACGACCACGCCAGCGACGCCGCGGCATCCGTCAAGGCCCGCGGCGGCCGGCGTCAATTTCTGAAGGCCGCCGCCTCGCTCGGCGCCGCGCTGGCTTGGAGTGGCCGGCTCGACGCCGCGGCGCCCCTGCCCGGACAGGAGCGCCGCGAGCTGTTCCCGCAGGGGGTGGCGTCGGGCGATCCCGACGATCATAGCGTGCTCCTCTGGACCCGGCGCCCCTATTCCGGGGCCGGTTCCCGGCGCTTGACGGTCGAAGTGGCGCGCGATCCCGACTTTCGGCAGATCGTTGCCCGGACCGTCGCGATAGCGACAGCCGCGTCCGACTGGACCAGCCGCGTACTGGTCGGCGGCCTGAGGCCGGCAAGTGAATATTGGTACCGATTCACTGACGAGGCGGGCAACCGGAGCCGCGTCGGGCGCACGATCACCGCGCCGCGTCCGAGCGACGATCGCGCCGTGCGCTTCGCCTATGCCTGTTGCCAGAGCGTCAATGAGGGCGCGCAAAATGCCTATCGTCGCATGATCTGGGACGACGAGCGCGCGCCGCCCGCCCAGAGGCTCGGCTTCGTGCTCCATATGGGCGACTTCATCTACGAGATGGTCGAATACCCCGACGAAGTTGCCCACCGGTACGATCGGACCATTTACGACATCGGCAGAATTCCCGACGGCCGCAAGGTCGGCAACTTCCACGTTCCGACCACGCTCGACGGGTATCGCATGGTCTACCGCGCCCACCTCGACGATCCCGACATCCAGGATGCCAGGGCGCGCTTTCCGTTCGTGTGCATCGGCGACAACCACGAATTTTCGCTCGCCGGCTGGCAGAGCTTCATCAATTTCACCGGGACAGACGAGCCCGCTCAGCCGCTCCGCGTCGCCGCCAACCAGGCGTGGTGGGAATATATTCCGGCGCGTGTCCGCAAGTCGTCGGGCAAATCCCTTGACCGGTTCGATCCGCCCGCGGTCGTCAAGCGTTCGATCCCGACGTTCGACAGCGACGGCTTCGGCGACGAGGAAAACAACCGCCTGGCGGTCGACAGCCTGGTCGCCAGACGGACCTTTCGCTATGGTCGGCACGTCGATCTCATCCTGACCGATCTTCACAGCTATGCCATGGAAGACCCGACCTCGCGTCCGGGCGCCGAGGATTTTTCCTCAAAGGATTTCCCGTTTCTCTTCCCGCAGGGCGCTCTCGAAATCCTCGACGGCGGCAGCGCCGCCAATGGCGACAGCCCGCCTGCAGCGATAGAATTCGATGGAAAGAAGATCGCAAATTTCCGGAAGGGCGAGCCGCCCTTCACCGCCCTCGGCCGCGTCCAGAAGGCATGGCTTAAGCAACAGCTCTCCGCCTCGCCCGCGACGTGGAAAATCTGGGTCGCGACCAACGGGACGCTGGACATGCGGACCGATCCTCAAAACCTGCCCGCGGACCTTGGCCGACGCTGGCCAGACCCGACCTATGGCACGTTTGGCGGCGGCGATTTCAGTGCTGCGCTCCACGAACGCGCCGAACTCTATGACCATGTCCGCAATGAGCGCATCGCGGGCTTTGTCGTGATTTCAGGCGACCGGCACAGCTTCTGGGCAGGGTATGCCGCCAAGGCATTGCCGCCGGCCGAATACGATCCGGTGGGCCTTGCCTTCATCACCGCCTCGCTGTCCGCGCCGGGGCTGGCGGAGGCGCTCGAGCATGGCCTCAAGGGTCATAAGTTGCGCTCGCTCTACACGGTCGACCGACCGGACGGCCGGAAGGAGGCGACCATCAACCTTAGCCTCAAGCACGGCGTTCGAACCGCGCTCGACTATGTGCGCAACAGCGATCTCGCTCGCGCCAAACTCCTCTCCAATCCTGCGCTCGCGCCGCATCTCGAATTCGTCGACATGGGGGGTCATGGTTATTCGGTCGTCACAGCGTCGGCGGAGCGGATCGATACCGAATTCGTGTGTGTGCCGCGGCCGATCACCCGGGCCGCAACACCAGACGGTGGCCCGATCCGCTATCGTGTGCTCCATCGCGCAGCGCGGTGGAAGGCAGGGGACGTCCCCCGCCTCGATCGCACGATCCTCGAGGGCGATATCGGCGTGTCCGCCTGAGAATGTGACGCACTTCCTGCACCCGGTCGCTCCCAAGCCAACCAAGGATATCCATGCGGGCGCATGCCGGGCCGACCGGCGGCGCCTGCTTGGCGGCCTTGCTTCCGGCACGATGTCTCTTGCCGGCGCGTTGCTCCTGCCGCGCAGTCTTCTGGCCCGCCCGCGACCGGCTGAGGAGCGCGCGCTCGTGATGGTCGTCGCGAGCATCCACCGCCGCCTGGCCACGACGAAAAGCTACACGTTCGACGATCTTTACGGGGCTGTCGCCCGGTTTCGTCCCGACGCGGTGGGCGTCGAAATCCGGCAGGAGGACCTCGACCGCGGTCAGCCCTACCTGACGTCAAACTATCCACCGGAAATGATCGCCCTTGCGGCGCAATATGGTCCCAGGACGTTTGGGTTCGACTGGTTGGGCGATGAACTCGCCGGAGCTGCGATCCCGACCGACTGGTGGAGCAAGGAAAGCCCGATCAAGCAACTCGAGCGGTCATTCGACGACCGTGCGCTGCCGAACGATGCCCATCATCGCCGCTTGGAGGCCGCGCTTGATCGGCTGTCCAGTGAACAGGATCGCCTGCTGGCGAGCGCAACAGTCCGAAACCTTGTCGACGGCCGTTATGATCGTGTGACGGGGCATTATTACGCAACCCTTCGCGCTCTTGTCGCCGGCACCCGGTTCGACGCCCTCGCACGATATTACGAACGGCGGGACGCGATGATTGCCCGCAACGTCCTTTCGGAGGCAACCCGACGACGCGGCCAGCGCGTTGCGATCGTGACGGGGGGGGACCACCATGGTCCGGTGGTCCGACTGTTGGCGGCCAACGCCGGCACCGTTCGATTGATGCCGATCGCCTAACGCCATCGGCGCTTGGCCTCCGGTTCGACCCAACAGGCCTCATTGCTGCGGCCACGGCATTTCCTAGGAAGTGCCGGCCCGCTGTGACCCGGGCGAACAGACTAAATACTAGCGAACCAACTCGGTCACCGTGTGTGCGATCCGCTCTCCCCCGCGGCGAAGCGACCGGTCCCGGTGTCCCGGCTTGAACCAAAGCAAAAGGGCCGCCCGATACATCGTGCGGCCCTTTCTTCGGCAAGGGTCTCGGACTTGCCGAAAGCGGAGGCCCTTAGCCTCGCTCGCCAGCCGGAGCGGGCGGCGGCGGTGGGGGCGGTGGGGGCGGCGGCGGGCACGTCGCCGTCGCGTCGATCACCGTTCCATCGGGGCAGGTCTGCGTCGCAGGCGGAGCCGGCGGCGGCGGCGGCGGCGGAGGCGGCGGCGGCGGCGGCGGAGCCGCATGCCCGCCGAACATCACGTCGACACCGAGCCGGACATAACGCGGATTCTGATAAGCCTGCGGAAGCTTATAGAGCGGGTCCGCATAATAGCCGGGACCACCATCCGATGCGGGCACCGTTCCCGTTTCCTGCGACGCGTAGCGCTGGATGACCGCGTGGCTGTTGAACACGTTGAAGACGTCGGCCCGCAGCGTGATCTTCTTCTCGTCGGTGTTGCCGTAGGGAATGTTGAAGCGCGCCGACAAATCGATCTGCTTCATCCATTGCGATTTCCAGCCCGTGCCGCGCGGAGCAGGCACATTCTGCCCGTAGGCCGGGTTCCCCGACTTCGACGTGAAGGGATCGATCCCGCAATAGAAGCTCGCCGCGCCATAGCCCGCCGCATAAGGGTCAGTCGGATGGATGCCCTCACACGAGCCGTGCATCGGCGACTGGACGAACACATTGGCACCCAGCGTGAACATCTTGCCGAAGTGATAGGCACCGAACAGTTTGAACGCCCAGCGGTGATCGTTCGGAAGCAGGCCGTAGGAATAATCGGTCAGTCCAAGATAATCGAAGTCCTGGGTCGAGCCGGCATCGGCCTGCGCCTGATTTCCGGCGTCCGATTTGACCGTCCCTTCGGTGTTGCCCTTCGACTTCGACCAGGTCACCGACCCGCCCGCCTGCCAGCGGCCATCGTCCGTCCGGCTGAAGTCGAAGACGATCGCCTTGTAGGTCCGCTTCCCCTTCGGGAACTGAAGACCGGTAAGCGTGACGGGCACGGTCTTGCCCTGGAGAGCCGCATACCAGTCATTGAGGGTCACCGACGACTGCCCGACGTTCCAGATGTAATAGGCGCTGTTGTTGCTATAGAAATCGCAACGCGCGGCGTCGGCATGGGCAGAGCTGCAGAAATAGTCGGCAAGGTACGGAGCAAAATCCGTATCTTCCGAGACGCGGCCCAGATTCCGATAGGTGCCATTCAAACCAACGCTGAGATGCCGGTCGACCTGGTAGCGAGCACCCAGGATGATTTCGTCCTCGTAGGTCGCCTTGGTGTTCGGAACGACCTTCGCGATCGCCGGGTTCTGCACGCCCGCACCGAAGATGAGGCAGGCGTTCTGGCCCGTATTGGTCGGATTGCCCGGCGCCGACGAGAAGTTGACCGGACAGGCCGAGCCATAACCAGCGCCCGCAAGGTTGGTCAGCGGCGCTCCGAGCGGCGCAGCCGGAAGTCCGGTCACCGGATCGATCGGGAAGCTCGCCGCAGTATAGGCACCGTAGCCAAAATACTCGCGGAAGTAGAGGTCCTTGCCGCGGAAACCGAGGTTCATCGCCGGCGGAATGAAATAGCGGCCGTAGCTGCCGTAGAACTTCCATTTGTCGAGCGACGGCGGTGAGTAGGAGAAGGCGACGCGCGGGCCCCAATTGTTCTTGAAGTTGAGATACTGCTCGCCCGACAGATTGGTCTGCTTGAAGAGATCGTCGCGGATTCCGAGGTTCAACGTCAGCCCGTCGATCGGCGTGGTCCACGAGTCCTCGGCATAGAAGGCCGTGTCGGTCGAGGAGACCCGACCACCGAGCGCTTCATAGGTAATGCGAACACCGCTGTTGCGGAAGTCGTAGAAGATTGGCGCAACCGCTCCGTTGACCGTTGTGGTCTTGTTCTCGCTTAGGTCCTCATTGTCGAAACCGACGCGAATGTGGTGGCTGCCCGCCGCATTGAAGCGAATGTCCGCGTCACCCCGGTAGAAGCGACGGCGCGTGTCGGCGATGTTGGTCGCCGGAAAGGTCTGCTGCGACACGACGATGCCGGTCCCGGTCGGGTTCGAAGGCGACGTGCGGCGGTCGATCACATAATAAGCAGCCTGGTCGGCCGGAATGAAATCGCCCGCGTCCTTGCTTACGCCGTAGGCGCCGGAAAGGGTCAGCCAGTCGGACACGTTTCCGGTGTAGCGGGCCACCCAGTTTAGGCCGCCCGTCTTGATCGTTTCCTTACCCGAAACGGCACCGACGGTTCCACCGGTCAGATCGGCGTTCGGCGTGAAGTGGTAGCGCGTTTCCTGCGTATTGCTGCGCGTGTCGAATATCGTGAACTCGAAATGCTGGGTCGGATCGATATAGGCGTCGATCTTGCCGCCCCAGAACGGATCGTTGCTCTTGTCGATCGCGTAATAGCCATTGGTCGGGAACGCGCCGCGAGTGGTCTCGCGGTTCGCCTGGACGAGCCCGTAAATGAACAGGTGATCCGGCACGATCGCACCGCCCGCTTCGAGCGTCAGGTTCTTCTTGTCGTTGTCGATCGTCTTCCCGATCGCAGCCGGGATCGAGGGAAGTCCGGTGTTCGGGCTATGGCTCTCGAGGCTGCGCGGCTCCCAGTCGACATGCATTGCGATGAAGGGATCGTTCGTTCCCGATTTCGTCGTCGCGTTGATCACGCCGCCGGTCGCCCGGCCAAACTCGGCCTGGTATCCGCCCGTCTGAACGTCGACTGTCTTGTAGAAATAGAAGGGTACGCGAGCCGACCCGATGTAGGTGTCGGGATTGGTGATATTGAGGCCGTTGATGTAATAGGCATTTTCGGCAACCGACGATCCGCCGATCGACTGAACGTCTTCGCCGTTGGCCATCTGGAAGCCACGGACCCCGTTGGCGGTCGTCGGCGCAAGCAGCGTAAGACCGGCGAGATCATGAGGAACCGCGATGTTCTGGTTGACCGCGGTGACATCGATGTTGAGCCCGGTCGCGCCCTGAGTCTGACGCTGGCGCGCGCGGCCGGTCACAACGATTTCGGCTGACGTCGTCTGGGTGACCAAGCCGACCGTGACCGTGCTCTGCTGCGCGGCCGCGATCGTGATCGTATCTTCCGAACGACTGTAGCCACTGGCGGTGACGGAAAGGGCATATTGCCCAGGAACGAGGCCGGACGCGGTGAAATTGCCGTCGCTGCCGGTCGTGAAACTGCGGGTCTGGTTCTGCGCCAACGAGCGCAGCGTAACGAGCGCGTTCGCAACCGGCGCGCCCGACGGATTGGTCACCGTGCCGAGCAATGCTCCGCTCGTATAGTCCTGTGCGCTCGCAGGAACGGCCGCGATCATCGCGCCGGCACCGGCGAACATCAGGACCTGAAGCGCACTGGACGCGCGCAAAAGCGATTTCTTCATACAAACTCCCCTTAGCTCTAGTCGGGCCTCAGCCGTGACTGCGGCGCAAGAACTAGTGCGATTCGGTCTATTCGCAAATAGGGCGATTCATTATCGCCATCCCCTGTGCTCTTTTGGCAACAAGCTGCTTTTTCATCTTTCGAGAGGCGTTTGTGTGCGCCAGCAAATATTCGAGGGGCGGAAGGCCGAGAACGTGACCACCCTCTCTTGTAAGCGCATTTTCGTACGATCCGCGCTAAATCGGCGCAATCGATCCGTGACTAAAAACTGATTGCTCGGGTAGAGGAAGGCGATGCTCGGGGAGATCGGCCCCAACGGCCGCGCCGCAGCGGGCAGATTTGCCCCCGCCCCCGCCACGACACATTCCTTCGCGTGCGCCGGCCAAGTCGTGCCCGAACCCCGCCCGGGTTGGTCACCTGGTCGCTGATGACGCCCGCCGGAAGCCAGCCAACGCCGATCTGACCGCTTCGACGTCGAGGGCCTCGACGGCGTGAAGCTCAAGACCATCGCGTGGGCATTTGCCGCGCCCCTTGAGGCTTCGGGAAAGGCGGGCGTCCTCATGTTCCCGGCCCATATGCATCGGCTCGGGTCCGATGTCCTGGCTGGCAGCGCCGGCCGAGGACCGATCAGGAATCAGTCGTGCGCGCTTCGCTCTTCGAACGGCCAACGACCTCCGCCAGGAGGCGATCGAGCCAATCCATGCGCGAGCGGATCGCCTGCACCGCATTGTCATGAACAAGGTCCTTGAACGGGACCGACACATCGACGGCGTAGCGTTCGACGCTGTCGAGCTTCTCGCGAAGCGCTAGCTTGAGCCCCGCGATCCACTCGATCCGTTCGTCCCTGGTGAGCAGATCGAGCGACTGTACGCGGGTGCGGAGCGGATCGTCGGGCAGGAGCTGCGCGGGCTTGATCGCGACAAGCCATCGGCGAACAGCCTCGCGCCCCTGGTCGGTCGCGGACAATTGCTCGGTCCCCCGGCGATCGCTCGAGACCTGCGTCGCCTCGAGGTAGCCCGCGTCGCGAAGCCGCCTGATCATCGGGTAAATCTTGCCCTTACTGGTATTGAAATTCGAAACCGGCGAGTCTTCGTAGATCTTGCTGATCTGGTAGGCGGTCAGTGGTTCGGCGCGAACGACGAGCGCCATGAGCACGCCTTCATTTTCCGTCAGCGCGTCGATCAAACAACCCCCCGATCATCGAACCCACATCGCTCCGAGCTCTGGGTTAGGCACGAAGCGTAAAGCTTCGTTGCCGGGAATGCCAAGGCATTCGCTTGCGGTCAATCGCCCCTACCGGACCGGCGCGCGCCATCGCTACGGCATACAGGACGTGTCGAGTCTCTTAGTAGAGACCGGGTTTCAGGATCCGCCGGTGCGGTCGCCGGGGCTGTTGGTCGCCGCTCCCGGATTTGCCGCGCTCCTTGTCGCCGTCCGGCCGTGAAGGCGCTGCGGGAGGCAAGGGTCTCTCGTCGGCCGGCCGAGCGTGATCCTCGCGCGCAACCTCGTCCGGGCAATAATCAGAGCGACTGTTTCCCAAAAATGCCATCGGTCTCTCGCGGCCTCCTGTTTGACAGGATCGCGGATCCCTGCCGACGCCGCTATCAGATTATGTTGCTTGCGCCGGGACGAGCGAGCTTGGCAGTCGAGGCGTCACTCCTCCTGCGCCAAGGCAGCAAGCGCGGCGACGGCATCGCGCTTTGAACCTCCGAAGCAGTCGTCTGCGATCCGTTCGAAGGCTCGCTTCCTGGCGTCCCAATTGCTGATCGCCGGGGCATAACTTCGACTGCCCTTACGGCCGATCGACCGTTTCTTGATCGCACCGCGCAAGACGAGCCGGCCGAGCAGGGTGCGGACCGCGCAGTCGGTCGGCGGGTCGGGTATGGCTTGGCGGATTTCCTCCACGCTCGCCGATCCGCGGCCGTAAATGACGTTCAGCAATTGCCGCTGGCGACCCCTGATGGTCGCCAGTTCCGCAGGCAGGTCGGGCTCCCGGTGAGTCAAGCACACACCTCAAACGGCTCGAAGACAATTTGCTATTTTAGTGCTGTTCGTACTATTTCAAAAATAATCGAGGATCAAGGCTGTCAGCAGCCAAGGCCTGCCATGCGTGAGAAGAACGAGAGATGATCGCCGATACGCCACCGGAAGTTGAGCAGCTTCTCCCCCGCGAGCGCGAGATCGCGCGGCTGGTTTTCGCCCGTCAAAACGCAACGGCAACGCAGGTCCAGGAAGGGCTCTCCGGCCGGCTGAAGAACGCGTCGGTCCGCTGCGCGCTCAACCGCCTCGTCGCCAAGGGCATCCTCGCCCGACGACCGGACGGCCGAAAATATATCTACGAACCCGCCCTCACCCCGGAACGCTCGGCGCGGCGTGCCTTCCGCCTGTTTGCCGAGGATCATTTCGGGGGCTCGCTCGTCGAGGCCGCCGAGGCGATGACGGGCCTGTTCGCGGCCGATGCCGGGGCGGCCGGTCAACGCCGCGCCGCCTGATAAAAGAAGCCGGCCGGGCCGGGGGATGATGTGCAAATTCCGGTGCGCCCGGGAGATGATCAAGGATCTCCGTAATACCGCAGGTCGCGTCGAGCCCGTAACAGGCCAAGTGCGCTTTCCAGGGAAATGAACGATTAGCCTAATTGCACGACGACGACCCACGCCACTGGGCGGCAATCTCGAGTGTCGGAATAGACGAGCGATTTCTTTCAGTTGAGTTGGAACATCTTCCTCATCGTCCTGCTCGCGGCGTTGCTGCACGCTGGGTGGAATGCGCTGGTCCGGAGGGGGACCGACAAGCTCAAGATGATGATGCTGGTCATGGGCTTGGCCGCGCTCGGCGCTGCTATGGCATTGCCGTTCCTCCCCGCACCCGCTCCCACTAGCTGGCCCTTCATGGCGGCGTCGGCCATCTTGCAGCTTGTCTATTTCGGCTTGCTCGCACGTATCTATCGGACCGTCGAACTCAATGTCGCCTATCCGCTGATGCGCGGCCTGGCGCCCGCGCTCGTCGCGATCGCCGGTCTCTTCCTCCTGACCGAACGATTGTCGTTCGCGGGTTGGGCGGGCTTGTTCGCCATCTGCGGCGGACTCCTGGCGCTGTCGGCAACGGCTCGGGCCGTTGTCCACCGAAGGGACCTCCGTCTCGCCCTGCTCAACGCCTTGGTCATCGCAGGCTATACGCTGGTGGATGGGCTCGGCGTGAGGCGTTCCGGGGCGCCCTTCAGCTATGTTCTTTGGATCTATTTCCTGTCGGGCCTGTCGCTGACGCTGAGCGTCCTTGCTTCGCGTCGCGACCTCCTTTTCGGCATAGGCGCTCGGGATCTCTCGCGAGGATCAGTCGGGGCATTGGGGACGGTCGCCGCCTATAGCCTGGCGGCCTGGGCGATGACCCGTGCGCCCATCGCCGCGGTGGCCGCCCTTCGCGAAACCTCGATTGTCTTCGCTGCCCTGCTCTCGGTCCTATTTCTTGGCGAACGGGTCGACCGGCGGCGATGGGCCGCGATCAGCACCATCGCCATCGGCGCGGTCCTTCTCCGGCTTGGCTGATCAAGCGCGTCTTAGACCGAAAGCGACGGCTCGACCCGAGCGCATCGCTCAAGCTGCGCGTCGGCGCCCACCAATCGAGCCGATCTCGTTGGCAAATCGTTCGAGCGCGCGCGTCCCGGCAAGGTCGCGATATTGCGACGGAGTGAGCCCGAAGGCATCACGGAACGAACTGGTGAAATGGCTGTGGCTGGAAAATCCGAGCTCGAGCGCCAGTTGGGTGATGTCATTGCAATGCGGGAGTTCGCGAAGCGCTCGCCCGAGACGAAGCTGGCGATGATAACGATAGAGCGGAATGCCTTCCGCAAGACGAAACTGCTGGGTCAGATATCCGGCGGTCACGCCGATCGCCCGAGCGATGTCCCGCAGGTTCAACCGGTCTCCGTCGTAATCGTGGAGATATTCCTTGGCCCGGACGACCAGTCCGGATTCGGGTGCAGGACGCCCCGGGGGCCTGGCCGCCGCCTCGCGCAGCGCGGCCAGTGCCCATTCGTCGAGCGCCAGCGGATCGGCGGCGATCGCCGATTGGAGGACGACCTGCGCGAGCAGGCGAAGACGCATGGTCGCCGCGACCGGGCTCGACGGCTGATCGGTGCCGACGAACTTGTCGCCGAAGGTTTCGGCGATCAGGTCGCTCGCAGGGTCGAGCAGCACGGCCGAATGGCCACCCTTCGCCGAGGGATGGTCCAGGCGCGCCACGTTTCCCCGGCCGATCAGCAGCGCCTCACCCGAATCGAGCGTCCAGGCCTCATAGCCGATCCGATAATTGAGCAGACCCGAGGTGATGATCGCCACGCTGAAGCGACGTTCATAGCGTCGCTTGATGCGAACATGAGGCGGCACCGTGACCTGGCGTATGCTGACCAGGTCGCTCCGGTGGAGGTCCTGATGCCGGCAGCGATCCATTGCCGGCGCACTGGGCAATGTCCGATCTGGTGTAATCTGCATCCTTCTCGTCCCGGACCGATGACGAAGCGCCGAGGCCCGAAAAGCAGGCGGGACGCAAGGATGACACGGTTGGTGCTCAACCCTGGGTCCCGGCTCGACACGGTCGGGGCCGCACTACGCCCAGAATTGCACCGAGGCCAAGATTCAATCGGCCAACACTCATAGCGCGTCGATATACGGCAAGCCTTTCCCCCTGCTACGACCATCGCGCGTTCGCCCTTCGCGCCACTCCCCACCAGTTCCGGCCAATTGCGCGGGAGGAACAATTATGGAGGCGCCGAACCTGGATCGTGCGCGAAGGCGGCATGGGGCCTTCGCCCCGACATTTCCTGATAGCGGCCGCACGAGAGGCGTCTAAATTGTTGCCGTTCCGCGGTTTCGCGGAGCGGAGTCGTGCCGCGCGGGGTCAGACGTTCTTCAACTCTCGGCGAGTGTCAGACCTTTCCGTCTGCTACCGCCCTGATGTCGATCGAAAGGCCTCGAAGCGGGTGGTTGAAACTGAGGACAGACAGGCGGATGAAATTCATGAATCGGTCCAGTGCGTGTCGATGAACGAGCACGGCTGAATGATCTCGACACTTCCGGACCAACCCTACTTCGTACAGGCCCTGGCGGCGCTCAAAGACGGTGACCGGCGCCGCGCCGCCGCGTTCCTCGAACGGCAGCTCGAAGGAGGGCGAACCTCGCGGCGCAACCTCGACAGCGTGTCCAGGCTGGCTGCGTCGATCGGCGAGATCGATCTTGCGATCGAAGCGGCGCGCGAGGCGATCGATCCCGACTCGCTGCCCTCCCTGCTCCCTTATTGGAGTCTCTTGGCCACCTTCGGGCGGTCGGCGGAAGCGGTGGCCGATCTCGAGCGGCGACCGGCAGCATGGCGGGAGGATGCGGCCGTTCTCCATTTCCTGGCGACGGTCGAGAGCCAGTTCGGTCGCCGCGAACGGACCGAAGACCTCTTTCGCCGCGCGCTGGCGATCGAACCGGACTCGCGCGCGACCTGGTTCGCGCTGTCGATGCTCAAGACGTTCGAGCCTGGCGATCCCGACATCCCGGCAATGGAACGTCTAGCGCCCCTCGCCTTGCCCGGCTCCCACGACAGCGCGCGGCTGATGTACGCGCTGGGAAAGGCGTGGAGCGACATCGGCGAGACCGATCGGGCCTTCGAATATTATCAGAAAGGGGCGTCTCTTCAGCCGCGAGGGCGGCCCATCGATCTTGCCGGTCTCGGCCGCGCGGCGGATCGAACCATCGCCGACTTCGGTCCTCGGTTTGCCGATCGGTTGGTGCCGTCCGGCTTCGAGGGACGGCCCGCATTGTTCGTGACGGGCCTGCCGCGAAGCGGGACATCGATCACCGAGCAGATTCTCCGGAGTCATTCGGCCGTCCGCGACGGCGCTGAACTCAATCTTTTCTCCGGCGCCCTGATCCCGTCGCGCGGCAGCCTTGCCGGTGCCCTCGGCTATCAGCAGCGGTCGGGCACCGCCGATCCTTGGGGCGAAATCGCCCGGGACTATGCGGACCTTGCCAACCGGTATTTCCGTTCAGGCGACCTGATCGTCGACAAGTCGCTCGGCCAGTCGCTCCTCATCGGCCTGATGCTCCACGCGATGCCCCGCGCCCGGATCGCCTGGCTACGCCGGGCTCCCGACGACGTCGCCCTGTCCTGCTTCCAGACCTATTTTGGAGACAGCCTGCCTTGGACCGGCAGCCTGACCGACATTGCGGACCATATGCTGATCGAGGACAGACTATATCGGCATTGGCAATCCATCTTTCCAAACCGGATCCTCACCGTTCCCTATGAGGACCTCGTCGCGGATCCATCGCTTTGGGCGATTCGATTGCAAAGGCATTTCGGACTTGAGATCGAAACAGGCCTCGACTTAAAATCGCGGGAGGGCCGCGCCATCCGGACCGCGAGCACGGGTCAGGCCCATGCGCCGATCACCACGCGGCGGATCGGCCGGTCGGCCGCGTACGCCCGCCATATGAAGCCCTTCCGCGATCGCTATGAGCGGGGCGTGGCGGCGATCGATCAGCGGTGACGCTCATGGTCATCGCAGTCGCTCGCCCCGGGACGCATGGTCGTCATATCGATCTTCGATCACCGAGCGTAGAAACGATATTGGATTTCGCCTCGTCGATCGGTCAGCGCGATATGATGACCCTCGAAGCGCGAGCCGCGGACATCGTGCGATGATCTCGCTACTTCGCCGCCGCGAGGTCTTTGCCGCGGCGCTTGCGCTCGGGGCATCCGCCGCATTTGCCGGCGCGCCGCGCCGGGCTTCAAATCGATGGCGCGAGGCGCGGGCACGCTTCCCTCAAGGCGTCGCCTCGGGCGACCCCGGTCCCGACAGCGTCATCCTTTGGACCCGCCGCGCGCCGCGCGGTGCCGAAACCGCCGCGACGATCCTGCTCGAGGTCGCTGACGACCGGGACTTCGTGCATACGATCGTTTCGCGGAGCGTTCGCGTGGGGCCCGATGCGGACTGGACGGCGCGGGTGCTGGTCGCCGGCCTCCGCCCGAGCCGGCGGTACTGGTATCGCTTCACCGACGACCTCGGCGAAGGCAGCCGCATCGGTCGCACCTGCACCGCCCCCCGTCCGGACGCCGACACTGCCGCCGCCTTTGCCTTCGTCTCCTGCCAGAACGCCAATCTGGGCCCGCTCACGCCATGGCGCCGAATGATCGCCGATGATGTCGCCACCGACCCGGCCGACCAACTCGGCTTCGTCCTTCACCTGGGCGATTTCGTCTACGACACGATGTGGTATCCGGAGGATCGGGCGACTTATTTCGATCGCACGACCCGCGGCATCCTCCGCTACCCCGACGGCGAACGGCACGACGATTTTCACGTGCCCACGAGCCTTGCCGACTACCGTGCGCTGTACCGCGCCTACCTTCTCGACATCGACCTCCAGGATGCCCGGGCGCGCTGGCCGTTCGTGGCAATCTGGGACAATGGCGAATTCAGCAACGACGGCTGGCAGGGGCTGCAACGGTTCGGGCCGACGACGACCCCGGCTCAGACGCGCAAGGTCGCCGCGAACCAGGCGTGGTTCGAGTATATCCCGTCGCACGCGCGGACCCGCGACGGCTCGCTGACCGCCTTCGCGCCCCCGAAGGTCGAGAACCGCCCCATCACGCAATTCGATCGCGCTGGCCTGGGTCTCGAACCCAACAACCTTACCGCTATCCACAGTCTCGTCGGTTTCCGCCCGTTCCGCTGGGGTCGCCATGTCGAGTTACTCCTGACCGACCAGCGCAGCTACCGTTCCGAAGATTATACCGCGCATCCCGCGGCGAAGGGGTTGGCGAGCAAGCGCTTTCCGCAGCTGGTGCCGTTCGAAACGCTCGAGGCGATCGATGCCGGCCACGCGGCCGAAGGCGGAGCGCCCGCCGTCCTGATGACCGGCGACGGGCCGATCGAGAATTTCCGCCGCGACGCCGAGCCGCGCACGCTCCTCGGCGACGAGCAGAAGGCCTGGTTCCTCGATCGCCTCGGCCGCTCCACCGCGACCTGGAAGATCTGGGGCAACACCGTCGCTACTCTCGACATGCGCGCCGATCCGCAACATCTGCCCGCTGGCCTGACCGTGCCATGGCCGGGAAAGGGCTATGCCGGGTTCGCCCGGACCGATCACAGCACCTGCTATGCCGAGCGAAGCGAGATCTACGACTTTGTGGCGAGCCGGCGCATTGCCGGCTTCGTGACGCTGTCGGGCGACCGGCACAGTTTCTGGGCCGGCTATGCGGCCAAGGCGCTTCCGCCGGCTCGATTTCGGCCCGTTGGAATTGCCTTCGTTACCGGATCGATTTCCTCGCCCGGTGTCGCCGAAGCGTTCGAACATAATTTTCCGAAGGAGCATCCGTTGCGCGCCCTCTACCAGGTCGACGGCAAGGATCGGCCAACGCCCGAGACGTCGGTCAATCTCCTGCTTCGACACGGCGTTCGGACCTGCCTCGACTATGCGGCGCATGGCGATCTTGCGCGGGCCAAGGCCGTCGCCGACCCCGGCGTCGCGCCCCATGTGCAGTTCGTCGACATGGCCGGCCACGGCTATGGCGTGGTGCGCGCAGCGGCCGAGCGGATCGAAATCGAATTTGTCTGCACGGCGCGCCCGGTTGTTCCCACCCAGGCACCCGACGGCGGTCCGCTACGCTACCGCGTGGTCCATGGCGCCGACCGATGGGCCGGCGGCGACGCGCCGGTACTCAAGCGCGCAGCGCTGATTGGTAACGCGGAGCTGTCGGCATGAGGCGGCGACTGGTTCTGGCCTCGATAGCGGTCGCCCTCGGCGTTGCGGGCGACCGGGCCGATGCGGCCCACCCGGCGATCCAGACGACGGATGTCGAGAACTTCTATCGCGTCTATGATGGCGCCGCCGGGCATCCGAGCGCCGTCCAGCTGCAGCGCGATTACCTCGATCAGGGAAGTGGCGCGCTGCACCGCTTCGCCGACGATCGCAAGATCACCGGCGAGAGCCTGGCGAACGCGATCGCCGTCCATCCCCTCACCTTCATCGGCGCCCGTCGCTGCGCAGCGATCCTGCCGGCGGTGCGCACGCGATTGGCCGGCGCGCTGCGCCGCCTGGGCCGACTTTATCCGTCGGCCGCCTTCCCGCCGGTGACCATCGTGGTCGGTCGCGGCACCACCGCGGGCACGACCAACGCCACCGGCGTCCTGATCGGCCTCGAGACGCTGTGCGCGGCCGACTATATGGATCCCGACCTGGCCGGGCGCTTCGTCCATTCGATCGCCCATGAATATGTCCATGTCCAGCAGCCCGCCGCGCAGACCCAGCCCGACCATCCGACGGTTCTGTTCGCATCGCTTATCGAAGGCGGCGCGGAGTTTGTCGGCTCGCTCATCTCGGGGGATGTCGGCAACTGGCAGCTGAAACGCTGGACGAAAGGACACGAGGCGACGATCGAGCATAGCTTCGCCGCCGATGAAACGTCCACCAACACCGACCCCTGGGTCTGGGCCGGTCCAGGTACTCGCGAACACCCCGGTGATCTCGGTTACTGGGTCGGCGAGCGGATCGTGCGCTGCTACTATGATCGCGCCCGCGACAAGAGGCGAGCGATCGCCGCCATCATCACGATCAGCAGCGCCAGCGCGCCCGCCTTCCTCGCAGCGAGCGGCTGGCGGCCCGGTAAGCGATGCGCCTGATGCCGTCCCTAACCGCTTACCTGTGCCCCCACCCGCTGGCGGCCAGCCGCGTTGCCGTTTCGCGGCTTCGGCTGGCCGGTCCTTGATGGTGCCCCCGGAGCCGAAACGACCAGGCCCTCGAATTCACCTCGTCCCATCGCTTTTCGAAAGGAACATCATGAAACGATCGTTCGCCCCCCTGCTGACAGTGGCGGCGCTAGCCACCCCTGTCGCCCCCGCCGCCGCGAAACCCCATCGCATGTCCGAACCGCGGACAGCGGCGGCGGTACGGGCGGCCGACGATGCGTGGGGAGCCGCCGAGGTGCGCGGTGATGCCGAGTTCGTCGATCAATTGCTGTTGCCGGACTACCGTTCCGTCGGCCCGACGGGCAAGGCGACCGAGCGAGCCGTGATCATCGCCGGGGCGAGGGCCAACCGGTCAAACGTCGCCGCGGCGGCCGCCCGGGCGAACGAATGGAAAGCGGCGCATCCGACCCGCGCCGAGGTGACCCTCCACGGCAACACCGCCGTGCTAACCTGGGTCTCGACGTCGCCGGCGACGGCCGGACGGATCTCCTCGAGCGACGTTTTCACCTATCGCGACGGACGCTGGCACGCGGCCTATTCGCAGCACGCAAACCTCGGGTGATGACGATGGCAACCCGATTGTCGCCACCGGTCCTCGCGCTGACCATTTCGCTTCTCGCCGCGTCCCCGGCCGTGGCCGAAACCGTTTCTCAGCTCCTGCTTCGCAAAACGCAGGCCTTTTCCGATGCCGGCCAGCGCGGCGACGGCACGGCCATGGCAGCGATGCTCGACGATCACTTGGTCTTCTTCAACGAGAGCGGAGACCAGGCCAGTAAATCCGACCTGGCCGCGAGCACGCCGTCCACGGGTTCGTCGGGCATCACCACCCGGATGACGATCACCGACTGGCATTGCGAGGTCCATGGTGACGTCGCGGTGGCCAGTTTCATCGACGATCAGCAGCAGGATTGGCACGGCCAGCCCTTCCATGCACGCTATCGATCGGTCGAGACCTGGCGCCATGCCGGCAAGGACTGGAAGATGATCGCGAGCGAGACGATCGCCTTGGTCGATGATCCAACACCGGTGTCACTCCCGGGCTCCACGCTGCAGGATTATGTCGGCCGATACGAGGCCGCGCCCGGGATCGAATTTTCCTTCACTCGAGACGGGGATACCCTGTTCGCGGCGACGGCGGGAAGCCCGCCGACCCGCCAGGAAGCGGAGATCAAGGACGTCTTCTTCACCCCCGGACGCTCGCGAACGCGAAAGCTGTTCGAGCGCGACGCCACCGGGCGAATAACCGGCTTTCTGCTGCGACGGGAAGGGCACGACTTGCGCTTTCGGCGCCTCTGACCACCGCTTGTTCGAGCGAAGTCCTGCCACCTGACCTACAATGCGCGGGCTGCGGTCTCGTCGTTCGGCCAAACCTTTGATTGGCGCTTCCGACCGCTGTGGTCGGATTGCCAGACCCATCATGTTTACAGCAGTTGGTCTGACATCGCGGGTTCCGAGAGGCAGAGACCGCAGTCACATCGCGCTGATCTCCAGCGTCTAGCTGATCATGGTGATTGGTCCAGATCGACCATCATCGAGCCGCAAGGAGAAATGTCGTGAAATATGCTTTGCTCATCTATCAACCGTATCCATTCGAACCAAAATCCCTTCCAAAGGGAGAGTTCGATCGGATCGCCTCCGAGTACCAGGCCGTGTCTCTCACACCGAACATCACTTCGGGGCCGCCGCTCGGGCACATCAAGGACGCAATGACCGTCAAACTGGTCGACGGGCAGCCGCTCTCCACTCCCGGCCCATTTGTCGATGAGGCCGGTGCGGTCGGAGGTTTTCTTCTGTTCGAAGCGAATGACATGGAAGACGCCGTGGCCTTGGCTGCGCGGATACCGGCAGTGCGGCTCGGCGGCGCGGTAGAGGTGCGGCCGTGCGAGGTTTACTGGTGATACGGAAGATGGCCAGCCTAGCAGGAGCAACTCCACCCGCATCGAAGGGTAGGACCTCCCGTTTCGTTCGAAGCCGGAACGCTGCGAGGATCGCGGTCCGGCATTCCCCGGCAGATCGCGCCATATGCAGGGCGACCACAGTACAAAGAGAGCGTTGAGGGGTGCTCCCGCAAACCATCCAGGACTCATTCGAGGCGGGACGCGACCGATTTCGCCGTATCGCCTTTCGTATGCTTGGCGACTGGGACGAGGCGAACGATGCTTTGCAAGATGCGTGGATCAAGGCGGCGCGTCATCACGGCAAGGAGTTGGACAACGCCGACGCGTGGCTCGTGACGATCGTAACACGGATGTGCCTCGACCGTCTGCGGCAGCGCAGGCGAAGCCAGGCCGCTGGTTTGGTCGAACTTGACGTAGGCCCCGGGGCGAAGGCCCTGACCGACGATCAGGCTGGTCCAGAGGAGACCATGCTGCGCAGCGACATCTTGGGTGCGGCACTATTGATCATTATCAAGCGGCTCAGCCCGATGGAACGCGTGGCATTCGTCCTCCATGACATTTTTGAAGTGCCCTTCGACGAAATCTCGACATTAATTCTTCGCAGCCCGGAGGCAGCCCGCAAGCTGGCCAGCCGTGCCCGAAGCAGGGTGCGCGCGCGACCGCCCGATCTCCCGGCAGGCTCGGCGCGACACCGGGAGCTCGCCGATGTTTTTCTTAGGTCAGCGAGAAGCGGCGACCTGGACCAACTGCTCCGGCTGCTTCACCCGCAGGTGATCCTCACGGGCGACGACTCGGCTGCACGATTAGCCCCCACCATCCCGCTGAAAGGCGCCCACGAGGTTGCGAATTTCTTCATGAAGCGGGCGAGCATGGCAGATGTCGCGCGCTTCAAGGAACGGCTCGGCCTGATTGTCGTGCCCGACGACCAGTTGATTCTGGCCATTGAAATCGAGTTTAGCCGAAATCAGGTCGTGCGCTTGCATGCCGTCGGCGATCCCGAAGAACTGGCCAGGGTCGAAGCGTCGATTGCCATCTGACGTCTGGCAAGGTTCGAGTTCCGCCGGCAGTCTGGTCGCACGCCAACCCGCGGACGTTGCGTGCGCTTTCCGCTGCCCGGAACAAGGGATGTGGCGACGAACTCGCAGCACTCCTCTTTTGCGGCCGCGCGCGACGGAACTGGGATCGCTGGATGATCACGCGACAGGTTTAGTAGCAGCGGCGCTCGTTGCTCGAGCGCTTCCTAAGTGGCCAGTTTGCGACCGGCCTTGCCTGAAGTTTCGCAGGGCATCAGGGCCAATTGCCGCGAGGCATCCGAAAGCGATTCAACGCTTGCACGATAAGGTATCACCCAGTGCCATCGTGCCGTCGCTTCCGCGATATGACCAATCGATGGTGAGACCGCCGGAGGAAGGTCGATAGGCGAATTGCTCGAGCGGCCGACCTTCGGCGTCACGCGTGAACAGCAGAGCCGCCCCATCGCTGCGCCCTTCGAACCACCGCATCCCGGTTGCATCGACGATCGCCGCGCGCGCGCCCGGGGATTTGAACGACCAGATTTCCGACGAATGATAGGTCCCCGGCGAAATGTCCCGGTGGTCGACAACCAGCGTGCCGTCGATGTCGCCGCGCTGGATCGAGACGAGCGCATCTAGCGGGCGCCCGCTTCGCACGAAACGGCCGTGACAGGTCCAGCGCCCCATGAAGGGCGCGGCATCGATCGCCGGAATGGCCGGCGGGAGTGCTGGTGCCTGAGCGGCGATCAACCCCAACACGACGAAAGCTGCAACCATCTCGATCAACTCCTCCGGTGAAAAACGGTTCCCAGACGGCCCGGTTACAATATCCCCTCCTCTTGCGCCTGACGGACGGTCCGAACCGACGGTCGAAACCCAAGGCTACGAGCGAGCTCCCCGTCGAGGCGCCCCGACCAGGGATTCGCGAGCGGACTGGCCGAAGCGGCTACCGGATGGCCGGCGATCTCGCACAGCTCGAAGAGCGTCATCGGCGCTTCGTCGACGATATTGACGATGCGTCCAGCCATGCCTCCCGCCAGGGCAAGCGCCACGGCCGCGGCAATATCGCGATGGTGGATCAGGCTGAGCGCCATGGCCGGGTGCCAGTCGAAGCGCTCGGCGAGACCCAGTAGGGCCGCGAGATGACCGTCGCCATCCCCGTAGACGAAACCGAAGCGCTGGATGGTCCAGTCGAGCCCACTCGCCATCAATGACGCTTCCGCCGCCACCTTGCTTGCCGGATAGGGCGTCGCCGGGTGGCACGCATCGTGCTCGCGCGCCGGGCGAGAAGTTCCCGGGTCATACACGAGCCCGGTGCTGGCCATGATGACCCGCGCATTGGGTGCACCCGCCCTGACCGCCATGATCAGGTTGTTCGTGCCCTCCAGGTTGACCCGGTGGATCAGCGAGGCATCGGGTGTTCGCAGCACTGCCGCGAGGTGGATGACCGCGGTGACGCCCTCGACCGCGGCGTCGAGCGAGGCCGGATCGAGCAGGTCGCCGTCGATCGTCGTAACCTCATCGGTTGCCAGCTTGCCCCCACGGACCAGCGCTCGACACGTGACGCCGGAAGCCACCAGGCGAGGAAGGAGCCGGGTCCCGACAAGGCCGGTGGCGCCGGTTACGAGAATTGTCATGACGTGCTCCCGGGTTATCGTCGGAAAAGTTGGAACTTTCGGGTGCGGGGCTCAGCGGCCGGTGGCCGCATCCTCTGCGCGAACGAAAATCGTGTAGGTCCGCTGGGTCGCGGCGATGTGCTTGCCGTCGTCCGTCACCAGATCCAGCGTCCGCTCGACCACGATCTGATCGGCCAGGGTAATGCCACGGACGACCGTCGCGCTTCCCGTCCAACGCGCCTGCCCGGGAACCACCCGCACCTTGATCGCCCGCCCGCCCGCGCTGATGGTCAGCGTCGCCATGCGCGCATCATCGCTTGTGAGGCCGGCGCCGGCTCCCTGCCGGGTCAGCGTGACGAGACCGAGCCCGGGATCGAGGCGGGCCACCGCCACCACTTCGGTCCCGGAAGGGCCGATCTCCCAGGGCTGCGCAATGCTCGCCGTCCAATGCTGGCCGATCGACAAGCGGTGTGGGATGGCGCCCCACAGAAGGGGATTGAACAGCGGCGCACTGGTCTGATCGTTGGTCCGGCACTTCCCGTTGACGCAATTCGTTCGGCCGGCGTCGCGGACCTCGACGACATCGCTGCCGGCCGCCGTCCCGTCATAGTGATAGCTTTCGTCGGCAACGATGCTGTCCGGTCCGGCCGACCGAATCACGATGGTGTCGGTCCCGCTAGTGCGCGAGACCTTCGGATCGAAGCCGGGAATGGAGAGCGAGACCGTCTTCGAGAAGATGGTGTCGATCCGCTCGCCGGGCTTCACCCGCGGAACGAGCAAAAGAGACGACAACGAGCGAGTTGGTCCCTCCGTCGCGCAAGCGACGGATGACGGAGACAACGCAAGGAGCATGCCGAGCGCGACCGCTATTGCCGCGCGTCGCACGTGACCGGGGGCATTCATGCCGAACTCCTCGTAGAACATGGGCTGGTCGCGGCGCCTGGACGGAACAGCTGATTTCGCGACGCGCGAGCGTCCAACAACAACGAAACGCCAGTCCATCTTGCCTTGCGATCGGGTTGGTCGGGCGCTTGCGTCATCGCGAGGCCATATCCCTAGAACATGCCGTTCGCATTGGCGGCGGCCTCCGGGACCGGCTGGCGGACGTCCCAATGTTCGGCGATCTTGCCGTTTTCGAGGCGGAAGATGTCCACGATCGCGAGCCCCAGATCCTCGGGGCGGAGCTTGACGTGGACATGGAGCACCACGAAGTCGCCATCGGCGAAGGCGCGCTTGACGTCGACACGAGCGCCGGGAAACTCGTCGACGAACTCCTGAAGCATCGCTCGAAAGCCCTCGATGCCGTCCGCGGCCCTCGGGTTGTGCTGGATGAAATCGGAAGTGAAGTAGGTCACCGCTTCGTCGATGTTGAATCGCTTCAGCGCGGCGTCGTAAAATGCGAGGACGGTCCGCTTGTTCGCCTCGCGGACGTCGGCCGCGGCAAGCAACTGCGTGATGTCGGCGACTGACGATCCGGGATCCCTCATCGATGACTCCCATGGCGCCGACCTTGGGTCAGGGATGGCGCCGGTTTGAAGGCGGCAGGTGCCGTCCGGATGACGACGCGTCCAACACTTATTCGGCCCCGTTCCATCTCACCTTGCTATGAGGCGTGAGGGTCGGTGGCAGGTCTTGCCGGCGGTAACGCTGCCATCGGCGCGGCGCGCCGAGCGTTGGGAGTGAAACGGCTCGTCCTTGGTCGTGAGATCAAGGCCGCTTCTGATCGGGTGCCAATGCGGCTCGGGACCCCGGGCCGCCGACGGTCCCTGCCGCCGAGAAGGCGAGCATATCAAGGCCATATGCCAAGGGTCAGGATCGGTATTGGAACTCCCGCTGCCCAAACGATAGCCAAGACCGACGTCCGCCTATCAGGAAGATTCCTCCTTGCTCCCCGTCCTTCTCGCCGTGGCCGCGGCATCCCTTTCGACCGCGGCCGTCGCATCCGCTCCTAACGCAGAGCCCTCCGCCAAGGCCCAAGATGCCGCCGCCTTCTGGCGCGGCGCGGCCGAGCGGGACGTCGAGGCGGCCTACATCCTGGTCAGGGACAACCACCCCGCGGCGGTCCCTGAACTCGGCGACACCCGCTTCACTGGCGCGCTTGCCACCGCGCACGCGCTTGCGGCGGCGCGCGCGCGCTCCGTTCATGATTATGATGCCTATACGGCGACCCTCGCCGCCTTCGCCGATGCGCTGGGCGACAAACATCTCTGGTCACGTCCAACCTATGTGCTGGAACGGCCGAGCTGGCCGGGCTTCCTGACCAGCAAGCGAGGCAGCCATTGGATCGTCACCGAACGAGCGGATGGCGAGGATCCGTCGCTTAAGGGCGCGGAACTGCTCTCGTGTGACGGCATCCCGGCCGAGCGAATGGCCGAGCGATCGCTCGGCCAGTTCCGCGTCGATTGGTCGGTCGGCGCCCAGCAGATCCAGGCGGCACCCTGGCTCCTAATCGATGAGCACAACCCGTTCGTCACTCGCCCTCGCGCGTGCACGTTCAACGCCGCGGGCAAGAGCCTCACGCTACCCTTGAGCTACGCCACCATCCACCGCGTCGACCTCGCGGACCGGATCAAGCGCGCCGGCGGCGCGGGGGTCGCGGGCCTCGGCATCCGCCGGGTCGGTGGCGGGGCGTGGATCGCGCTCGGCACGTTGCTCGACAGCGCCGCGCCATTGGTCGACGAGGTCGAGCGCCGCGCCGACGAACTTCGCGCGGCGCCGTTCGTGGTGGTGGACGTCCGCGGCAATGGCGGGGGAAGCTCGACCTATGCCACCAGGATTGCTGACGCGCTCCTGGGCAACGCCTATGTCGACGCCAGGCTGGGGGCTTCCGACGACAGCGATTCCTGCGCCGATGTCTGGCGCGCCTCGCCCGGCAACATCGCCCAACTGGAAGACCTGCTCGCCAAATCCGGCACCAGCCGAGGCCCCGAGTTCGTGCGCATCGTCACGAAAATGATCGCCGATGCCAAAGCGGCGCGTCGTGCCGGCAAGCCCTGGATCATTCCGGCGGCGTGCCAGCCGCGGGAAGGCGGCACGCCTGTGCCAGCCCTACCGGCCCCCGCTCCTGCGCCAGCGTTCAAGGGCAAGTTCATTCTCCTGACCGATAATCGCTGCTTCAGTTCGTGCTTGGTCCTGACCGACACCTATCGCCGTTTGGGCGCGATCCAGGTTGGGCAGACGACCGACGCGAACACGCATTACACCGAGGTTCGTGAAGTCCTGCTGCCGTCCGGGATGTCTTACTTCTCGACGCTCCAGGCCTTTTCGCCACTGAATCCGCGCCAGTACGGCCCGTTCGTGCCGCGTCACAGCTATGCCGACGATATTGCCGATACTGCCGACGTGGAAAAGTGGGTAGTCAACATCGCGCGAGCCGCCGGCTGAAACCGGCGCCGTCCGCGAGATGGGCTGAAGATGCCTCACGCAATTGCGCGTCAGATGTTGCCGGACCTTGCGTTTGCAGCGGCGCGACAGGCAATCGGAGAGATGTGTCGTGACGATCACCACAAGTAAGATATGCTACGAGATCGACGGTCTCACCATGGTCGGCCACCTGGCGCGACCGGCCGGCGGTAAGCCTCACGCGGCGGTGCTGCTCGCCCATGACGGCGTCGGGCTCGAGGACTATCAGCGGGGTCGCGCCGACGATCTGGCCACTCACGGCTATATTGCGCTCGCCATGGACTATCATGGGGGCCAACTCTTCTTCGATCGGCCGCAGGAGATGCTCGCTCGGACCTTGCCCTTGCTGGCCGACGTCGAGCGTATGCTCCGCATCGGCCGCAAGGCGCTCGACCTTCTTCTGGCACAGCCCGACGTCGACCCGCACCGGGTTGCCGGGCTCGGCTATGGCGCCGGCGGCCGGATTGTGCTCGAACTCGCGAGGACCGGCGCGGCCTTCCACGCGGTTGCCGTTATTCACCCGGCCTTTCCGCAGGCCGATGCCCAGGACTGGCGCGAGGTGACGAGCAGCTTTCTATTGTGCACCGGCTCCGAAGATCCAATCTGTACGCCCGAGCAAGCCCTCGCCTTCGGGAAGACCCTCCAGCAGTGCGGGATTGATTGGCGCGTGAACATTCTTGGCGGTGCGCGGCATGCTTTCTGGGCTCGCCCGACCAACGCCGATGGCTCTCCCGTGGACGGAACCGCGCACACCCAGGCAACCGTGCCGGGAGTCGGTTATCATCCGACCCAAACGCCGCGTGCCTGGCGCGCCGTGCTCGATCTGTTCGAAGAGGCCTTCGCGGCGCCAAGCTCGGTGTCACTTGAAAGGGAACCGACGAGCGGCGCCTGACGTCCACCTCATTGAGGCTATCTTGCACTTCAGGTCATATCGATGACGCTCCTGCCGAACGGACTGCGCTCGAGGTGATCGAGCTCGGCGGGCAACGCCGAGGGTTGAGCAGGTGGATACTCTATTGCCCGCTGTGAGGCTGCGCGACGAATCAAAGGCCGAGACGTTCGGCGCTGTTGATTCCGAACGGATTATGGCGTCGGAAAATCAGCACCCCATCGGCTCCTGCTGCCGCCATCCAAGCGCGCGTCATCATTACCAGGCAAGGCGGCAGCGAAGATCAGTGGGTTCGCCGTGACGCCGGACCCGCAGCTCGCCGCGAACGGCCAAAGGTGATCCACGCCGATGGAAGCGAATATGATTGTCCGGCCGCACAGTTCCCCTGAAGATACATGACGATGGCCGCCGCAACCAGCACCGCGAGCGAGTACGCTATCGTCACAGCGACAATCCGTGCTCTCATCAGTGGCAGGCTACGAGAAAGGCTAATGTCCACCAAAAATCGTTAGCGGCCGATGCGCTCGAACGACCAGTTTTAGTGGAAAGCGGTCATTCAGTCGCGCTCCCGAAGGTAAACCTCATGTGCCCGAAAGGCATTCCGCTTTCGGGCCCACCGCCATCGAAGCGCGAGGCCCAAGGCGCTCGCAAGCGCGCCCACTGGTAGGACTTGCGTCGTCAGGAGGAAGGACGCGCCATTTTGGTCGAGTAGACCGCGTCGCACTGCCTAAACGAGATAGATCGTCATGCCTAGGAGTGTGACCCCAGACAGCAAAAAGCACAGAACATGATAGGCTCTCGGTGGGACGCTATAACTTGGTAGCATTGGCATATAATGCCGGTGCCAAAGAGCGACGGCAATGGGTAGAGAGCGGACACGACCGCCAAGGTTCGCACTATCGAGAAAGGGGGCGGTGACGTTTCTACGTTAAGAACCAAGTCCTATCGGAGGGCCTGAATGATAGGGTCGATGCTTTGGCTTATTTGGTAGGAGGCGCATGCGCTGCGCCGGCAAGTGCCTGCATCCGAGGCCCTTTCGACGTTAGCATCGTCGGCCATAGCGCAAAGGTCGATACGTACGGTGAAAATCACTTGAGTGGCATTGTAACTATGTGGCGACAACACTCGAAGAGTCGGCTTCAAGTCATTTTTACGTGGGGCGCGATCGAACAAGGCGAGGTGCTCGGATGCTCATGGAGCGACAAACGGCCCTTAGAAAATATTTGCTTGCAGGGGGTGTGCCGCAAACCGCCATCTCCAAATCGACATCGTCAAAGCCTCCTTCCGCAGAAGACGCGGAATGGGCCGGCGCAGTTCCTGGTGCTACAATGGGGCTTGCGGCAGGCTGCTAATTCATGTCCGCAATGGGGCGCTAGCAGCCGAAGCGCTTGGACGGCTAGTTTGGGTGGAAAGCGGACATTCCGGCTCTATACAAAACCAATGAAAACGGTCTCGATGTTCCTCGCGTGCCTGGTGGCCATCCCGACAATGCTTGGCGCGCGTGCGCCAGAGGGCACGACGTTGGAAAAGCAGCCGTTCCGGTCTGCCGGCTTCGTTACTGTTGTGAACTTCTGGGCGACCTGGTGCGCCCCGTGCCGGGCGGAAATGCCCGTCCTCGACGCGTATTACCGTCGCCATCACGCGGGAGGATTGCAGATGATCGCGGTTTCGGTCGACCAAGGCGCGTCGGCTGCACGGCTTGCCAGGGCGACGGCGGGCTTCGCCTTCCCGGTCGCGAAAGTGTCGGACATGAAGCTGGCGCGCCGCGATATTCCCAACGCGCTTCCAGTCACCCGCGTTTACGACAAGACCGGGAAGCTGGTCTTCGAAACGAAGGGGGACGGTCGAACACCGATCGACGCGGCCACGCTCGAACGCGTGGTGTCCCCCCTCCTTCGCGCTGGCTAGAGGTGAGCGAGTAGCCCCACCGAAGCTTTCGCGCGTGGCGTCAGCTGATAGCCATTCACCTTGTTGTAGAGCGGCAGCTCCACATTGCCGAAGCCGACCAGTCGGTCGGTCAGCTTGAGCGACAGGCCGGGCGCGACGTTGACCTGCGTGCCCCCACTGTTGGGCCGGTCGCTAGCCGCGCCGCTGTCGCGCCAAGTGTGGCGGACGCTGAGCTGGATTTGCGGCGTGATGCCGTTCCAGCCGACGTAGTTAAGCGCCGCCGATCCTTGGACAAACGCGCCGGGCTTGTAGCCGTCGCGGCTCGCTAGCGCCCATTGTCCGCCGCCGTGAAGGAAATAGCCGAGCGTTTTCGTCACCGCACCGAGGCGATAGATACCGGCGACGGCCTGGACCGTCCCCGTGCCTGGCTGAAGCCCACGATCAACGTCCTCTCCGGACATCGGTCCTTCATCGAACGTCTGGCGAAATTGTCCGGTGGGGAGAACAAGTCCGGCCTCGAGCCCGGTCACACTTCCGGGAGTCGAAAGGCCCTGCCAACGTCCGACCACGCGCAGGTCTCCAATTCCGTTCGTGTCACTGTGCGAAGGCTCGGTCGTGTCCTCGCCATAGGTCGAATGCGGTCGGGTCAGGATTGGCAGCTGTACGTCGATCCCGAAGTCGTTGGCGAACTGGTGGTCGAGGGTGACCGTCAGACTGTGGTTGTAGGTGTAGCGTTCGATCTCGCGCTCGTTCGGCAACTCGATCAGCGAGCGGTCGAGAATGGTTGTGCCGGTCTGAAGCCGGTTCTGCGGAATGTAGTCGTAGCGCAGGCTGAGCGTCGTGCCGGGCTGCGCGGCAAGCCCCTGGCTAAGCCAGTCGGCGGTGAGCGTGCAGCCGCAGCTGGCACAGGCGGACGCCGGGGTCGAAAGGAAGAGGGTCGGCAAAAGAGTCGCCGTCGCGAGCGCGCGGCTAATCGAATTTCTAGTCATGGGAGTGCCCTGCTTGAGCCGCCCACGATGCGGGGCGGCGAGAGAAATTGAGTAAGCTAGGCAGCCATGGGTGGTCCTCGGACCGGTGGACGGGCGTGGTCGCGCGAGACTGGCAGAAGCGCAACGAGCCCCTCGGAAGTCGCCTGAGAGACAGGCCACGCAAACTGCCCGAGCCCAACGGGGTGCCCGAGATCGGCTGACGCGTTGCCGCCGATCGCGAACGGGCAATGGCCGGGCGTCGCGCTCTTCGAACCATGTGAGTGATGTTGGTGATGATCGACGGTCGGCAGAGTAGGACCGTCGTCAGGACAAGCGACGATGGTGAGGCCGCCGGCGCCTGCGGCCGGCATGAAGCCAGTCGGCACCAGCGTTCGAGCCACGAGGAGCATGACGACGAGCGTTGCCCACAGCGGGTTCAGACGGGAAAGGCGCGTCGCGCTGGCCACCGGACGCACCTAGCCTTTGGAACGTGCTCTGTCAGCGCTGTTTGAATGTCTGCTTTGGGTCGTCAGCGGCCGGGCCGCCGGGACGGCGAGTTTGGGTGGAAAGCGGACGTTCAAGTAGACGCGCTTCGAGTAGCCCCAAGAAATTTGGGATGGCCTATTGTCGTCGCTGACGGCACTTTCTGTGCGTGGCGGATTTGTCAAAACTGAGTGGCTCAGAACGCCGTATGCTCGAAATGCTGGCGGAGGGGCACACTGCGAAAAGCATTGCGAGCGCAGACTCCACAACACCTACTGCGGTGTACGAGCGTCTCCGCGAGGCGCGTCGGAAAACCGGCGTAGGTAGCAGTCGTGAACTAGCGAGACTGCTTAGGGCGCAAGAAATTCGTGACAAAGAATTGGGGGTGGGCAGCACAAAAATCGGAGGCGAAGCAACTTCCATCGCCGTTGCCCAACCTGGGCCACATCGAAGTGGAGTTGTCTTAATGATCGGATTGATTGCTGCCGCCGCCGCCGGAATGGTCACCCTCGCACTGCAAAGTTCGCCGTCAACGGTGAACGTCGATGATCCACTATTATCTGCACCAATTCCGGATGGCCCTAATATTGTTGCTCTGCACAACCGCCTTCGGACTGAAGCCCGCGACAATCAGTGGGCCGCCCATGTAGAGCCCGCAATCCGCGCACGGCTGATGTCGGTTCCGCTTGTTGGCAAAGATGGGAATGCATTGCGGGTCACATGCTCAAGCACCCTTTGCGAGATCGCGGGCACCCTGTCAGTTCCGAAAGCTAGGACCCAGCTGTCAGACCAGCATTCTCAATTCAATCGAGCTCAACGAGAATTGCAAACCTCGCCGCTGACCACCGATCTGGAAGGGTTAAAGTTGGGGCCGCTCGGCGCATTATTTACATCCGGAAAGGGAAAACCTGAGAAGCTCGCCTTTTTGATTTACTACGCTCGGATTCATTGATCCGAAAGGCAAGGACGCTTGAGGCGCAAACGTCCGCAATGGGTCGAAAGCGGACAGTCTGCTTTCGACCCAAACCTGCCGTTCAGGCGGTTCGGCGGCTAGCCCCATTGCAGATACTACGCCTGTCCGCTCTTGAAAGCGTTTCGCTGATGCCTGGTACATGCCCACCTCGGGCAGCCAGATCTGGCCGGTGTAGCCGAACCGGCCGTAGAGCGTCTGGCCCGACGCGCTGGTCTGCGGCACGCCATATTCGTCGTAAGCGTTCTTGTTAATGAGGTTGCCACTGCTGTCGGTGACCGCGACGATCGACCCTCCGCCGCCATTCCACGCGCTGCGCGCGCGGAACCTTGGACGGCTCCGCCCTTGCGATCGGGGATCAGGTAGCGAAGCGCTGAGGCGGTAACCCCACTGCCCTCGTACCAGGCGACCGGATCGTCGACGGATGCCCCGTGGAGGTAGCGGCGCAGCAGGTTGCCGCTGCCGTCATATTCCGCGACCAGCTCGTCGCCATCGTACAGGAACCGGGTGGTCGCGGCGCCGCTCGTCACCTGGTAGAGGCGGCCCAGCGGATCATAGCTGAGCGTGGCACTCAGCGTGCCGCCCGCGCTGACCAGGCGGTTCTCGATGTCATAAAGGTAGGTCGCGCTGCCGTCCGAGGTCAGGTTGCCGTTGGCGGAGCCGGCCCAAGGTTCCGAGCGCGCGAAGCGCGATCGGAATGGCCCGCGGAGGTATCGTAGGTGAAGTTGGCGCTGCCCGCGCTAATATACTGGTTGAGCCCGTTGATCCCATAAGACCGGTTCGCGTTGTACAGCGCCGTATAGGCATAGGCGTCGTTGTCGCGGCTCTCGCTCGTCAGCTGGCTCGCCGCATTATAGCCGAACGTCCAGGTCACATTGTTGGTCGTGCCCGCCAGCGTGTTGCCCAGCGACGATAACCGGTCTGTCTACTCGCTCGTTGCCGCATTCGAATCAGTACGTGGGAGAAATTGCGCATTCAAGCTCAACAATCTCCTCAATCGTCATGGGACGCGAGTTCAGAATCTCGATCGCTCGCGAAAACCGAGATGCATACTTCTCCGCTTTCGGCATCACAAAGCATGCGGGCTCTTGCCCCATCATCGCACCGAGCTACAATGACCGCGTTCCACCTAGCTGCTATGAATATTCCAATTTCACAAAGTTCTTCGAATTCAATTACATTGGGGAACAATGAATTTATTATAAGTAGATTTGACCAGTACTGAGCCTCGCTTTTAGTTTTTCCATATTTGAGTGAATCTTCGTATCTTCCAAGTTTATACAAAAACTCGTTCAACAGGACTCCGTCGACTTTGAAAAAATCCGGACAGATCAAGTTTGCTAACGATTCAACAGTCTCCAGAGACAAATCGATACTTGAGCATACATAAAACATATAGTCGTAAATCGAAAAGTCAGTTCCGTTCAAAACCTTCATCTCGTTCAGAGTTGCGAGTTTATCCGTCATTCGCCTTCGCCTGCGCTAGAGTCGACCGCGTCTTCCATAGTCTCGATGCCCATCTCGACGCCCAATAACGCCTCAACTTCCTCGCCCAGCGTAAGTTCACGACCGAGCGCCGCCTCTTCTTCTTCTTCGGCTGTCGCTGCTCGCACGGTATCCGTTGCGCTCGTTCTTCCGTTTGGCCCGGTGTGGTATTTCGTAATCTTTACATTCGGGCGCCTAATTGGGCCATGGGGCTTTCCGCTGCCGCGATACTGCAATATTGGCCTCCCTTGACTATCATATCTTACGAAACTGCCTTCGCGGCCTGGAGAAGTGTAGACGGTTCGGTCCGGCGGCCCCATCCCCGCCCTGCTCCGATTTCCAGTTACCACTATTTCGTTTGCACTTTGTGGCGGCCCGGCGGGTCCTGTCCGCGGAGACGGAGGTCTTTGAGGCGGCGTAGGTGCCGGCTTGATGAGTGAAGTTAACCAATCCCAGAAAGTTCCTTTCCCACTCGGATCACTCTTATCGACCGGATCGTCTCCGACGTATTCGTAGAGGTTGATCTGATCTTTGTATCCGATCGGATCGGTTTGCATGAACCGACCGAGGGTAGGCGAGTATAGGCGGGCCTTGTAGTGGTACATGCCCACCTCGGGCAGCCAGATCTGGCCGGTATAGCCGAACCGGCCATAGAGTGTCTGGCCCGACGCGGTCGTTTGCGGCACCCCATATTCGTCATAGGCGTTCTTGTTGAGCAGGGTGCCCGCGCTGTCGGTGACCGCGACGATCGAGCCCTTGCGATCGGGGATCAGGTAGCGAAGCGCCGCGGTGGTGACCCCACTGCCCTCGTACCAGGCGACCGGATCGTCGACGCTCGCCCCATGGACGTAACGGCGAAGCAGATTGCCGCTGCCGTCATATTCCGCGACCAGCTCGTCGCCATCGTACAGGAACCGGGTGGTCGCGGCGCCGCTCGTCACCTGGTAGAGGCGGCCCAGCGGATCGTAGCTGAGCGTGGCATTGAGCGTGCCGCCCGCGCTGACCAGGCGGTTCTCGATGTCATAAAGGTAGGTCGCGCTGCCGTCGCCGATCAGGTTGCCATTGGCGTCGTAGATGAAGGTGGCGCTGCCGGCGCTAATATACTGGTTGAGCCCGTTGACCCCATAAGACCGGTTCGCGTTGTACAGCGCCGTATAGGCATAAGCGTCGTTGTCGCGGCTCTCGCTCGTCAGCTGGCTCGCCGCATTATAGCCGAACGTCCAGGTCACATTGTTGGTCGTGCCCGCCAGCGTGTTGCCCAGCGACGTCAGCCGATCGATCCCGTCGTAGCCGAAGCCGATCGAGTTCACGCTCGCGCCCATTGCCGAGGAGCCCAGCAGCCCGCAGCTGGTGTAAACATAGCTCCTGACTGTTCCTGTCGCGCCGCTGATCCCGGTGATCCGGTCGAGCCCGTCGGGCGTATAGGTAAATTGCTGGCCGTCGGGATGGGTCACAGAGGTGCGCATCCCGTCGGCGTTCCAGCCATAGCTGAGCTGGCGGCTCACCCCGCCCATCAGCAGCGTGGTCGATGTCACCCGCCCGAACCCGTCGTAGACGCTGGTCAGTCCATCGTTGGTCGCCGCGGCCCCATCGAACCGGGCGTAAAGCGGATGGCCCTCGAGATCGTAGCCGTAATAGACGCTGCGGGTCGCGCTGGCCGGCAGGTCGGCGCGGGTCGGGACGTTCTTCACCGTCATCCGGTTGAGCGCGTCGTACGTATAGGTCAGCAGCGAGCCGTTGCGCTTTCTTAAGCTCGTCTGGTTGCCGTTCGGGTCATAGGCATAGGCCTCGTAATCCGCCGTATTCAGCGAACCTGCAGTCGTCTTCGACGGAAACGTCCATTGTGCCAGGCGGTCGAAGGCATCGTAGGCGTACTCAGCTATGTTTCCGTTGGCGTCGGTGACGTCCTTTTGCTTCCCGTTAGGAGTGTAACTGAAGGTTTCTTCATTGATCTGCGATGACGTCCAGAAAGCTTTCTGAACCTGCGTCAGCCGATCGGCCGCGTCATATTGATTGTAGGTGATTCGGTCCGGTCCGTTGGGGCCTTGAGTTGATGGATTGCAGGCACTGGTCGGAAGCGACTCGAAAACGGCCGAGTTCATCCGGACAGCGGAGCACAGCAATCGCCCGTGACCGTCATAGCTATACTGAGTGACGAGCGTACTACCGTCACTGCCTGTGACCGTGTCACGAATCTTCCGGCCCGCCGCATCGTAGATCGTCGTGGTCGACTGTTGGACCGTGAAGCCCGTCCAATTCGCGGGCGCGACTGACTCCGCCTGCCAGGAAACGAGCTCGCCCTTCTCAACCTTGACAAGGAGGCCGTCGCTGAAGGTGTTGCGAACAGCGGCATAATGCAGGGGGCCGCTGCCGTCAGGGTCGGGACTGATAGAGCCCACCAGGCGCCGATCCGCGTCGTAGCGATAGCCGGTCGTGTAGGCCGACGCAGCGCTTTGGGCTTGGGCCGGAGAAACCACCGTGACCGTCAACACAGCAATCAAACAACCAATGATTTGCGCGAAGTTTATCGCGCGGGGAAGCGTTAGGAACATGGCGTTGCTCCTTCGCCAAGCGGCTTGGTTTCCCAGATCTTGTTGCCGAGACCATCGTAACCGTAGCAGATTCGCTGGCTCGTGCCGCTTGCGGTGACGACGATCCCCTTGACCGTCAAATTGCTTCCGGTGCCGTTTGCGCCATATTCGTAAGAGGTGACGCGTTGCGGAGCGCCCGCGTCACAACTTGGCGTGTTGCTTCCGGCCACGGTCTGACACTGTGTTTGCGTAGTTACGACCCATATGGGCGTTGGGCCCGCGACGAGCGTCCCCGACGCATTTCGAAAATAGGGATAACGCGAAACCCAGGTCGTCACCTTGAGCGGTCGAGCCGCGCCCGGACTCGGCGCGGGATCCATTTCCGTCAGGACGCCGCCGTGTGCGGAATCGTAAGTATAATCGGTCTCGTTGCCGTTCGCGTCGGTCGTCGAGACCGGCCTGTTACAGGTCAATGGATTGTCGCACGTAGACGGAAAAGCCGCGGTGATCGCGATGGATCCGGTTCCCGATTTTGGCGTCGTCGTCACGGCAATGATATTACCCCGTGCGTCCCTAGTCAGGGCGACGGCATCGTTTTCCGGATGCGTGACGGATGCGGGCCGGGAGGCGAAAATATAGGATGTACCCTGGTAGCTCGAAGCAACATCCGCGCCGAGTTTCGTCTTGTTGCCGAGCGCATCTTGGACATAATCGACGATCGGCCCTGAACCGAATGTGCTGTGAGCGCTGAAGTAAGCCGCGCCCGCGGGGTCCGTTACCTGAATTGTATGCTGGGTCGATCCGTGTTCGGCGAGGTAAAGCGTCTCGTCGGGATAGGTGTAGCGCCAGAGTCCGCGATAGTCGGTAAAGGAGGTGACCCTTCCGGCTGCATCATAAGCAAGTTCGAATTCTTTGCCGTCGGGGCCCCTAAAATAGGTCAGACCGTCGCGCGTCGACCAGTCGACCGGGTTGCGGGGGTCGGTGTAGGTGTCGATGGGCTGTATCGAATATCGCCAGACATCCCCGCTCGCCGTGGTGACCTGCGTCCCAGTGACGCTCCGACCCGAAAGACCGCTCGTCCCGCTGAAATTCGAAAGGGATATCGTCGCGTCGACGCCATCGCACGCCGTCACCGCAACATCGCAGGTGTGATTGGCAAGGTTGACGACCGAAATTGACGTCGGAACGCCGCTCGCGAGATTATATTTCAGCGCGTAACCGCCGCTGCTCACCACACTCTGGATGGCGTAGCCCTGATAATAGTTGATGGTGATCGTTACGCCGTTCGGTCGCCTGATCGACAGGAGCTGCCCCAGTGTGACAACCGGTTGGGTCGTTTGATTGTACGAACTGAAGCTGTTGAGGATGCTGAAAGTGTAGATCGAACCGTCGCTGCCGGTAAAAATCCAGTTGGATCCGTTGTTCGTGAGCGATGTCCCTCGCCCCTGCAACTCCTTGCAGGCACCGTTCTGACAACCGGTGAAGATGGTCACGGCGCCCGCGATCTTCACCTGTGTCTGATTACCGGCGGCCGGGGGCCCCCAATAGCTGATCCAGCCATTGTACGGATCGGTGTCCGAGTGAGCAATGAACGACCAGCTCAAACCACCGATCGCGGGATCGCCGATCGACAGGAGCCGATCATTCCGTTCATAAAGCATGGTGGCAAGATCGACCCCCAGTTTATCGACCGTAAGATAGTCCGGAAGATCGTAGGAGGTGGGGCCGGCCGTCAGGGGTGACGTCTCAACAAGCAGCGAGGCGATAAGAAGACCAACCGTCCCGCGCCAAGAAGGGCGACGCGGTTGCTGTGGAAAAATTGGTTGCAGCGCATACCTCGCGCCCGCAATCTTGGTTGCCAAGCCAAACTGCGAGTTCGGCCGCGCTACGCATTTGACGCGATCTAGCCCGAGCATACTTTCAAATTCCCTGTTGTGGTGATCGTGACCGTGCCGGTCGACGTCGCGTTGAGGCTGTTCTTGACCGTGTAAGTCACCGTCGAAGTCGACGGCGTGCTGTCGGCGTCGATCAACAAGCTGCTGGCGGAATAGACAGACGCAGTACCGCCGTATCCCCCGGTCACGCTGATCACAGTCAAAGGCAGGTGACCGCCCGGATCCGTATCATTGTTGGTGACATTGAGGATCGCGGTGGTGTTGCACATCAGGCTGATGCTGTCCGGCTGAGTGACGGGCGGCTGGCTCTGAGGATCATTGTCGTTGATTGTTCCGGAAGCGCTCCCGATCGCGCCGTTGCCGACGACATTCGTGAGATTGATGTTGAAGGCCTGGGTTCCGATGTAGGTCGCGTCATCGATTGTCGGCACGCTGATCGTCTTTGCCGTGTCGCCTGACAGAAATGTCAAAATGCCGGAAGCAGATGTGTATCGAACACCGGCCGCGGCGGTCCCATCGGAAGTCTGATAAGCCAAAGAGATCGACCCTGGCGAAGATCCTGATTTCGTAACGGTGAAGATCGATGGGCTGCCTTCGGTGACGGGTCCGTTACTGACGATCGAGAAGGTCACGGCGGTTCCCGCGTTGGCGCAATTCAACGCGGTGGTGGAGGTGGTGACGTTGCTGCGATTTGATGCCGGATCATAAGCATAGCATGCCGTCGCCCCGTTATTAACGGTGCCGGAACTTGCTGCCTTCACAAGGCGCCCGTTCGCATCATAGATGTAGGATTTTGTTTCTCCGGCAAGCGAAGTACCGGAAAGCAATGCGAGCAGGCACCCGACAAAACATTTCCCGGTGCCTCGTCGAAGCGGTTTATCCGTCCTGAGCCGAATGACCGGCCAAGCGCCTAGGATCATTACCCTCCCCCTTTTCACCGACATCGTTGACGAATGCCCGAGCACTACCTACGCATTCGAATGAGGTGCGATTCGTACTATGAATCCAGTAAGTGAAGATTTTTGGCAAGCCCCTGCATCAGGTTATCGGCGGCGAGGAGCGAAACAGCGCCCGATCGACAAATTCGGGATTGGGGGCATGCGAAGGTGCGGCCTGTCAGGGCGGGCAACTATGGGCGAGCCCGGCTCGGCGGAATCCTTCAAAATCGGGTGGTTCGATAATGACTAGATCAGGAGGCATTCAGCCGCGGCTTCTGGTCTTAGCCGCGTCGATCTTGGGAACGGCCGAGCCGGCGCACGCGTCGCAAGTCGATCCTCAAGGTTCCGGCGTCTTCGTTTCCGCCCTCAACTGGATGCAGGGCACGTTGATGGGCACGGTCGCGACCGTAGCTGCAGTGATCGCCATCGCCGTGGTCGGCTTCATGATGCTGAGCGGCCGCGTGAACTGGCGCCACGGGGCTGTCGTCATCCTCGGTTGCTTCATCCTGTTCGGGGCCGCCAGCATCGTCGCCGGGATTCGCTCGGCCGCGACGCTGGGCTAGCTCGCCGTGCGGGGGCTCCAGCAGGATCGTCTGTTCGTCGCACTGACGCGGCCGCAGATGTTTGCGGGCGTCAGCTACAGCTTTTTTGTCCTGAACCTTATCCTGTCGGCCGAGCTTTTCCTGATCCTGCGCTCGCTGTGGGTTGTGGTCCTGGCCGGCCTCCTTCACGTGACCGGTATGCTGCTTGCGTTGCGCGAGCCGCGCTTTCTCGATCTTTGGCTGACACGTGTCAGTCGCTGTCCTCGGATCAAGAACTACCGCTTCTGGCAATGCCAGTCGTATAGGCCGTGAACCCAGAACTCTCATCTTTCGCGCGCGAAGTGCCGGTCTCCAGGCACCTCCCTTACGCGCGCCATGTCAACTCACGGACGATTGAGACGCAAGACGGGCGCCAGATGCAATTCATCCGACTGCGCGGCCTGTTGTTCGAGACCGAAGACGGGGACGAACTCGCCTATCGCGCAATACTGCGTGATGCGATGGTCCGCAGCCTCGGCTCATCTCGATACGCACTCTATCACCACATCGTCCGCCGACAGGTCGACGTTGGCCTTTCGACAGAATTCCCGGACGCGTTCTCGCGCGAGCTCGACCAGCGTTGGCGTGGCCGCTTAGCCTCACGCCAGCTCTACCAGAATGAGCTGACGCTGACGCTGGTTCGCCGGCCGATGAAGGGCCGGCTAGGCACGCTTGACCGGCTGGTTGGCCGGGTGGCAAGCAAAGCCGAGCGGCAGGCGACGAAGGCTGCCGAGCTTCGTCAGCTCCATGCGGCAAGTGAAGCGCTGATCTCGGCGCTCACAGCCTACGCACCCCGCTATCTCGAGGTTTACGAAAGCGGCGGCGACTATTGTTCGGAAGCCTTAGAATTCCTGGGCGAGTTGCTAAACGGGAACGACCAGCCCGTTCTCCTGCCGTATCAGAATATCGCCGACGGCCTGGCCCGCCGGCGGATCAGTTTTGGCGACCAGGCAATCGAGTTTGCGGCCGCGGGGGACGCGCCGCGGCAGTTCGCGGCGATGGTTTCGATCAAGGATTACGCGGGGCAGACCTCACCGGGCATGTTCGACGATCTGCTCCGCCTGCCGATCGCGATGACCGTCTCCCAGTCGTTCACTCTGGTCGAACGGCAAGCTGCGCTTGAAAAGATGAACCTCGCGCTGCGCCGTATGCGCTCGGCGGAAGACGAGGCCCTGAGCCTGCGCGACGAACTCACCCTTGCTAAGGACGAAGTCGCCGCCGGACGCGCAGGTTACGGCGAACATCATCTGAGCATCATGGTTCGGGGCGCCAGCCTTGACGAACTCGACGCAGGGGTCGCCGAGGTCGTCGCGGTGCTCGCTGATCTGGGTATTGTCGCGGTTCGCGAAGACGTCGCGCTGGAGCCGACCTTCTGGGCCCAGTTTCCGGGCAATTTCGCTTACATCGCCCGCAAAGGCCTGATCTCGACGCGCAACTTCGCCGGCTTCGCCAGCCTCCACAATTTCGCGAGCGGAAAAGCGCGCGGCAATCATTGGGGCGAGGCGGTCAGCCTGCTCGAGACAACGGCCGCCGGTCCCTATTTCCTCAACCTGCACCAAGCCGACCTTGGCAACTTCACGGTCATCGGGCCGTCCGGATCCGGCAAAACGGTGATACTCAATTTCTTGCTGGCGCAGGCGCGTCGTTTCGATCCGCGGATCATCTTCTTCGACAAGGATCGCGGCGCGGAGATCTTTCTTCGCGCCATAGGCGGACATTATGATCGACTCGTTCCTGGTGAACCGTCGGGACTCAACCCGCTGCGGCTGCCTGACACACCTGCCAACCGCCAGTTTCTCGCCGACTGGCTGACGTTGCTCGCCGGATCTGCTGGCGCAAGCGAGCTTGACCAGATCCACGACGCGATCGACGCCAACTACGCCGCGCCGGCTCGCCACCGCCGGCTCCGTCACTTGGCAGAGTTACTTCGCGGCGGCGAAAAGGCGCACGCGGCGGATCTCTACAGCCGGCTAAAGCCGTGGTGGGGCGATGGTCCCCACGCCTGGCTGTTTGACAATGCCGACGACCAGACCGATCTCGAGGCTCGCGTCGTCGGGTTCGACATGACGTTGCTGCTCGACGATCCGATCCTCCGCACGCCGGCGATGTATTACCTCTTTCATCGGGTCGAGGAGCGGCTCGACGGCAGCCCCGCCATCATCGTCGTGGACGAAGGCTGGAAAGCACTCGACGATCCGATCTTCGTTGCTCGCATCCGCGACTGGGAAAAGACGATCCGGAAGAAAAATGGTCTCGTCGGCTTCGCGACTCAGAGCCCGGAAGATGCGCTACAGAGCAAGATTTCAAGCGCGATCATCGAACAAGCCGCGACCCAAATCTTCACGGTCAATCCGAAGGCTCGCGAGGCAGACTATGTCGGCGGGTTCAAGCTGACCCCGCATGAATACGCACTTTTGAAAAGCTTGCCGCAGGAAGCGCATTGCTTCCTCGTTCGGCAGGGACAGGAAAGCGCGATCGTTCGACTAGACCTATCGGGCGAGAGGGATTTGCTCGCGATCCTGTCTGGCCGAGAAGCGACCGTCCGACGGCTAGACGAACTTCGCCGCACCCATGGCGATCGGCCCGCCGACTGGCTGCCGCAGTTGAAAGCATCCGCGGCATGATCGGCTCTTGTAGTCCCGATCCCAATGGCGCGTTCCTGACGACCACGCTGAGCGCGCTCGATTGCCAAGGCCGCACCATCGGCGCTTGGGGTTTTGCGAACATGGCCAGCAGCGGCATTGGCAACATCCTACTGTCGACCGCGCTGGCGTTGCTCATCGCGGTTGCCGGCATCCATCTGATGTTCGGCGGCAAATTGCAGAGCCGCGACATCGGCTGGGGATCGCTCAGGATCGCGCTGGTTCTGACGCTGGCGCTGAGCTGGCCCGCGGTGCGCCTCCTCGTTTATGACGCGGCGTTCGATGGACCTGCGGAGCTGGCCAGCGCGATCGATGGCAGTACCTCCAGCAACTCACCACCAACTCTGGCCCGGCTCGAGCGAGTCGATCAGGGATTTGTCGCCCTGAGTGCCGCTGGAACCGGCCGGGACGAGATGATGGGTTTGCGAACGGTCGACGGCCAGCCCTCGGCCGACGCGTTCCGCGGCATGCCGATCGCCGACCAGATCGCTCTCGGCGGGGCGCGCTTTGCCTATCTGTCGGGTTTGCTCGTCACCTTCGGGATCACTCGTCTAGGCGCCGGCTTGCTGATTGCCTTGCTGCCGCTCTTTGCCCCGCTGCTGCTGTTCGACACGACCCGAGCGCTGTTTGGAGGTTGGGTCCGAACCTTAGTGGGACTCGCGCTGGCCAATGCTGCCCTGATCGTGACGACCCGGCTCGAACTCTCGCTGCTCGAACCTTGGCTGCAGAACGCGCTAAATTTGCGCGCTTCCTATTATGCCACGCCGTCGGCGCCGACGGAGTTGCTGGTCATCACGGTCAGCTTTGGCGCGATCGGGCTGGGGATAGCCGCGTTGATGTTGCGCATCTGCTGGCAGTTCGCCGCGAGCCTAAGGGTCGCCGTCGATCAGGCCGTGGCGCCGGCGGCGACCCATCTCGCGATCCGGCCCGAGCGGGCGAACGCCGAACCCGCCCCTGAGCGCGTGGCGCACTCGATCCGCGAGACGATGATCGGCGCCAGCCTGGCGCGCGACGCGAACTATCGCGAACGCCTCGCCTCGAGCGACCGATCTCGCGGTTCCGGCGGGAGCGCCGCTCACGAGGAACTTGCCGGCGTGCCGGGCATCAATTCCTCTGCCAATAGCCCGCGCACCATTCGCGCCTCGCGCAGCCGCGCCCGAAGGGACAGTCAATGACCAAGGTCGCAAAGCCACTCGACGGCTATTTCGAGCAAGCCGCCACTTGGGCCGAGGATCGCCAGATCGAGATCGAAAAATCGCGTCGATTAGCGTGGCGGGTAGCGCTCGGCGCAGCCTTTCTCGCCGGCCTCGAAGGAATCGCGCTTGTCCTAATGATGCCGCTCAAGACGGTCGTTCCCTATACCCTGCTGGTCGACAAGCAGACCGGCTATGTCACCACGCTCGATCCGACCAAGCCGGTAACGATGACCGCCGATAGCGCGCTCACCCAATCCCTGCTCGCGCAATATGTCGTTGCGCGCGAGACGTTCGACGTCACGACGGTCAAGTCGGACTATGCCAAAGTGACCGCGCTTTCGAGTGGGGCGGCGCGCACGACCTATTTGGCGGCGATGAGCCCCGATAGTCCGACGAACCCGTTCCGGCTTTATCCGCGGACAAGCGTGGTCAGCGTCGAGATTCGTAGCGTCTCGCCATTGAGCAAGGATAGCGCGCTCGTTCGCTTTGCCACGCTCCGCCAGGATGAAGGCGCCGCCGCGCCGATTGCTCAGCCTTATGCGGCGGTGGTCAAGTTTGGATATTCGGGCGCGCCCGAGAGCCTCGCCCAACGTCTCGTCAATCCGCTCGGATTTACCGTCACGAGCTACCGGCGCGATCCCGAGGCGCCACTTTCCCCGTCTGTCATCACCTCCACCAATGTAGTCGGCGCCGTTCCCGTCGCCACCATACCCGTCACCGTCGTCCCCACCCCTACCCCGTCGCCGGGTCGAGCTCGATGAAACGAACGCCCGCCCTTCGGATGCTTGGGCTGTCGGCCTTCCTGGCGACTGCCGGGACGACTTGGGCGGCAACGCAGTGGCTCGGGCCTTGGCGGCTAACCGGCGCGACGGCTCTTTGGCCATCGCATATCAGCGACCAAGGTGGCGTCATCGCGCTCGACTGGCCCCACGATCGGGAAATGCCGGCAGTTTTTGCCGTTGAAGGCCGCGGCGATGAGGTTTTGGTCAATGGTCAGATGCGGGGAGAGCATTATATGCTCGACCGGCCGTACGCGGTGCTGATTTTTCGGCTCGGCAAGGATCAGGCCCGCGCTGAATATCGTCAGGGAAAGAAACCATGACGATCGTTTCGCGCATCCCAACCGAGCCGGAACATGCCAGTCGCCCGCTCGTGGCGCGCACGCCGCGGCGGACGCCGCTCTACGTGTTCATCGCAGTCCTCGGTCTCTTTGCGATCTACCTGTTCGCCAGCCTCAATGCCGCGCGAGTGAAGCGGGCTGAAGCAGAAGCGGGCGGGCCCATTGCCGTTCCCGACAGCGGCAGCGCGCCGGCGCTGGTCCTTCCACCAATCGAGGCTTCTCCATCGGCATTGCCGTCTCTCTTGCCCATCGCTTCACCGACCATCCGGAATACTGTGCCAACAGCGCTCGCGCCGGTCCCGTCGGGCCGCGTAGCAACCGCACCGCGAACCGTTGTTGTGCAAACCCCTGCGCCCTTTGTGCCGCCGGCCTACCCACCCGCCGCCATGCCACCGTTCGTTGCGCCGTCGCCGCCAACGACGAGCGGTCTTTCAACCAGCGGGCCCACGCGCGGCGATCCGTTTGGTCGGACTGGCTCGATGCCAATGGCCAATCCCTCCTTCACCATCGCCCAGGGGACGATGATCCCTGCCGTCCTCGAATCCGCGCTTAATTCGACCCATCCGGGGCCGGCGCGCGCTTTAGTCACGCGCGATGTTTCGGGGTTCGATGGCAGCCGCGTCCTGGTGCCTCGTGGCAGCCGTCTTTTCGGTGATTATTCGGGATCGGTCCGACAGGGGCAGAAGCGGGCGCTGATCAAATGGACCCGGCTGCTCCGTCCCGACGGCGTCTCGATCGCACTGGACTCACCGAGCGCCGACTCGCTTGGCCGCGCCGGGGTCGAAGCCCACGTGAATTTCCATGTGATGAGCCGCGTGGGTAATGCGCTGATTGGCGGAGCGAGCACGATTGGCACGGCGCTTCTGGGCGCCCGCCCGGCAACGACGGTGATCTTGAATTCGACGACAAGCACGGCGGCTCCGGTTCAAATCGGCGGCCGGGATGTCGCCCCCACACTGACCGTCAATCCTGGCGCCCGCATCGCGGTGTTCGTTGCCCATGATCTGGATTTCAGCCCGACGGACGCCAAATGAGCGCGGCCGTCGACGCGGTCTATCTTGACGCCTGGCTTGCGCCTTTCGCGTCGCTGCTGGCGGATCCGACCGTTACCGATATCGTCATCAATCGGCCCGGCGAGCTTTGGGTCGACCGGCTGGGACGGGCTCCTGTTTGCGAACCCGCTCCCGATTTGAGCAGTCGAGCCCTTGAGCGCCTATCGCGTCAAATCGCGGCCGCCTCGCATCAAGCGATCAACCGCGGTGCACCATTGCTGTCAGCGTCCCTACCAGGCGGCGAGCGCGTCCAAATCGTTGGACCGCCAGCGACCCGCGACGGGACCATCGTCGCCATCCGCAAGCAGGTTCTCCTGAACCAATCGCTTGCCGACTACGCGGTCCAAGGAAGCTTTGCAGGCTCGCCTTCCCAGACGAAAGACGATGCCGCCCTTCGTGCGCTCGCAGGACCCGGCCGCCAACACGACTTCCTCGCGCTTGCCGTCCGCCAGCGACGCAACATCTTGGTCTCGGGCGGGACGTCGACGGGAAAGACGACGTTCCTCAATGCCCTGCTCAAGGAAGTTCCGGACGACGAACGGCTGGTGGTGATCGAGGACACCCCAGAGTTGATCGTTCCTCAGCCGAACGCCGCCCTGCTCCTTGCGCGGCGTAGCCCGTTGGGGGAAGCGGAGGTGAGCGCTGACGATCTGCTCTCGGCTGCTCTACGCCTTCGCCCCGACCGGATTATCCTCGGCGAGATCCGCGGACCCGAAGCCTTTACTTTTTTGCGGGCGGTCAACACCGGTCACCCCGGCTCGATGACCACGGTCCACGCAGACACACCTGATCGCGCAGTCGAGCAGCTGGCCTTGCTGGTTCTGCAAGCCGGCTCGCGACTGTCGCGCGAGGACGTCAGATCCTACGTCGAAGGTATCGTTGACGTTTACGTCCAGCTTGCGCGGTTCGACGGACGACGCGTTGTCAGCGAGGTCCGGTTGGCGCAGCGGTTTGCGCGAGCGGCATGAGCGATCCGGCTTTTCTCGACGCAAGTGGGCATGAGGCTCTGACACAGTCGGCGGGCTGGGTCACGGCCCTGTTGTCGGGTCAGGCCACCGTCGCCCTAGGAGTGATCGCGGTCAGCTTGGTCGGATATCAATTCTTCTGGGGGCGAGTGTCTCCGCGACGCGCCGGAGCGGTCGTTGTTGGCTGTTTCATGCTGTTCGGAGCGAGCGTTATGGCGCAATCAATTGTCTCGACCTTCGGGACAGACGCGGCACCTCCCCCCACCCCGACAAGTTCGGCCGATGCGCAAGGATCCCCGCCCCTGAAACCGCCCGCGCAACTGGACCCCTATGCGGGAGCTTCCCTCCTCCGGCGGTAGCGCCGGACGCGCGAGAGAATCTTAGAACACGAGTGTTCTCATAGGCGCTCGCCCCGATCTAGATTGCTATGAATTCAGGGGCAGGTCAGTCCGGTTTGCACCGCTGGCGTTCCACGAACGACGACAGGCTGGCGAATATGATCAGCGTGGAGCTCCCGACCTTGACATGCTCGATCTCGCCGGCGCCCATCAGCTCGTAGAGCCGGGAGCGGCTGATCCCGGTCAGCCGGACCGCCTCGCGAACCCTGACGCTGATCGGGAGGGCGGTCCCGCCGGGCAAAGCGTCCGCGTTCACGATTCCCTCCGCCGCGCGTTCTGAAACGACCGATCCCCGGCAAGGAACGTATCAAGCATGGCAGGCACCAGATCGGTGACGGCTTCGGCGCGACCATATTGCGCTTCGTAGAGGGCGGCATAGGCAACCAAAGCTTCGTGCAAGGCCGGCGCGACATGAAGCACGAGCTTGACCGGCGTCCGGTCGGGCAAGCGCGGCAATCGCAGGGGCATGCTCATCGCTCCTTCCACGGCATCAGCACGAGATCTTGGTTGACGATCGCGCGCACCGGCCAGCCGGGCCGCACGCGGATCGTCGGTTGGACGTCGAGATTGCGCTTCGTCAATTGATCGCCGGCCCGGCTGCCGTTGTCCTGGACACTGCCGCGCAGCGCGCCGAGCAATCCGCTGCCGTCACCTTGCCGGACAAGTTCCGTCCCAATGCCGAGCAGACTGGCGAGCGCAATGCCTTCGACCAGTCTCAGGGTGTGGAAATTGACCCGGTCAGCAAGACCCGAATAGCCCGCCGCGTCGGTCGCCGGCAGATGGTCGAGCGCGATCGACGAACCGTCGGGCAGGACGATCCGCTGCCAGATTAAGAGCGCCCGACGCTGGCCGTAAGCGACGGCGCTGTCATAGCGACCGATAAGACGCGCGCCCTGCGGGACGAGGACGATGCGGCCGGTGGCACTGTCGCGCACATTCTCGGTGACCTGCGCGACGACCATGCCCGGCAGGTCCGAATCGAGCCCGGTGACAAGGCTCGCCGGAATGATCGTCCCGGCGGACAGCAAATAGGGCGAAACCGGCGCGACGAGACGTGCCGGATTCACGGCGCCGTCGCCCGCGTGCGCGAAGGCGGCCTTTGCGCCGGCCGCGTCCGATGCGGCCTCCCCGCTCGTTGGATCCACGTCCGGCGTTGGCGCCGGGATCGTCGCCGGCTCCCCCGTGCGTCGGCCTAGCTGGACCAGCAGCGCAGAGGTGCGTGCGGCCTCGCGCTGCGCGACGCGCCGCTGCCGCTCGGCGTTGGCGGCCGACCGCCGGCGCGCCGCGTCGTCGAGCCCCGGATCGATGGCCGGCGGCGGTGCGCGGCCCGCGAGTTCCCGCTGGCGATCGAGAATTGGTCGCCCGAGATCGCCCGGCAGCGGAGGACCGAGTTTGGGGATCTGGCCGTAGCCGGCTGGCGCGTTGGCCAAGGCCTCGGGGGTGCGGGTCGACCCGAACCGACCGTCATCGTCGCCTGTCGAGACGATGTGGAGCGCCGCCGGCTTCAAGGCGATAAAGGTGACCCCGCAAATCGCAAGCGCGCTGCCGCCCGCAAGCGCGATGATCAGCCCCCGCCGGAAGCGGACCACCGGCCGCGGGCGGCCGCGCAGGACGAGCGTCTCGGGGTCTTGCTTGGGCACCGCGCCTGCACTCCCCGGCTCGATCGTCTCGCCGGCCATCAGCGACGCCCTCCGATCCGCGTCCGCTCGATCCGGACGACCTGCTGGCGGTGTTCGCCTAGGCGGAGCTCGGCGCGATCGACGAGCCGGTCGACGACATAATAATGCCCCCGCTGCCGATAATTGACGAGTTCGGCCCGACCCCCGATCCCGATCATGAACAGCGGCGGTGCCTCGCCGGCGGCGAGCCTTGGCGGGAACTCGATATAGAGCTGCCGGCCGTCGTCGAAGGCGCGGACCGGGCGCCAGGCCGGATGATCGCCACTGATGCGATAATTAAAGTTCAGCGCCTCGACCGGCGGCACGGCAACAGGAGGCGATCCGCCGCTCGTCCGCAGCAGGATCAGTCCGTCGCCGGGATAGGTCCAGGCGATCCCGGTCATTGCCGTCGCCGCGGTGCTGATGAGGTCGACATGATAGATCCGCCGGTCGGTCGCAATGAGCAGGTTGGTGACGAGGCCGGCGCCGGCCGGCTTGACCAGGATGTGCGTGCGCTGGCCCGACCCGCTGCCGCTGGTGGTGTCGCCGATGATCCAGCGAAGCGTATCGCCGGCAGCGACCGACACCAGCGCCTCCCCGGCCTGAAGCGCGATATCGCTGACCTGGCCGGGCGCGGCGTAGAGCCGGAATCGCGCGCCCTCGCTCCACGGATAGATCTGCGCCGCCTCGACATAGCCCGCGGGCCCGGGCTCGCGCGTCGCCGAGCGATTGGCGCGGCGCACGGCGTCGATCGCAGACGGGCGGGCGGAGGCAGCATGCGGAACACGGGGCGAGGCCATGGCGAGACCGGGCAGCAGGAGGGCCAGCGCGGCCATCACCGCGCGCTGTGAAGACGTCATCGATCGATCCTTTCGGAGGTGGGTCGGGTTGGGTCGGCGGGCGCGAGCGGCGATCCCGAAGGCACGGTCGCCGACGGCGCCGAGGGCGTCGAAGTCGGCGGCGGCGGCGGTGGCGACACATCGACTTCGCGGGCCCAGTCGACGGCATCGACGAACAGACCGAGCGGGTTCTTGCGCAGCGCCTCGGCGGTGGTCGGGGTGGACACCTTTACCGTCAGGATCGCGGTCCAGCGCGCCGTGTCGGCGAGGCTGCCGCGCTCGAACTGGCTTTCGGTCCATTTGACCTGGAACGAGCGATCGGACGCGCGCACCACGCTGGTCACGGTCACCGACACCGTGCGTTCGCCGAGATGAGCGAAGGGGTCGGCGGCCCGCGCCTGCTCATTCAGGAACAACGCGCCGCGCGGCGTCACGAAATCATAGGCCGACAGCCAGTTCTCGCGCATCAGGACGGGATCGAGCGAGATCGTCCGGACATTCTTGATGAAGCGCGCGAGGTGCCAGGCGATCTGTGGATCGGTCGGCCGATAGTCGGGATCGACGGGCGCGACCGCGCGGGCTTCGCCGAGACGATCGACCTCGACCACATAAGGCGTGACCCGGCTCTGGGTCGATTGCCATAGGAGGCCGGCGGTGAGCGCGCCGGACAGGATCATGCCGCCCAGCGCCATCAGCCGCCAGTTGCGCGCCTGCACCCGCGCCGCGCCGATCCGTTCGTCCCACACCTGCCCGGCCCGCTGATAAGGGGTCTCGGGGACCGGTGTGGTCCCATAGCGCTGTACCGTTCGCCTGAACCGCATCGCTCACTCCTCTCTTTCCTTGATGTCCGGGGCGATGCCCCCACCGCCAGAATCGCCGTCGCGAAGACTTTGACCCGCGACCTGCCGATGGTGGCGGCTGCGCTGTTCGGCCCGAAGGCGACGTGCCCAATCCGGCGCGCCCGCCTCGGCCTGCGGCGAGCCATCGGCGCCTTTCCCGCCGCGCCGCTCGGCGCCGGCGAACAGTGCGGCCTTCTGGCCCGCCTCGACCGCCGCGCCGAACCCGCCCGCTTGCGCCATCTTCTGCCTGGCCGCGGCAGCTGCCGCCGAGGCGACGCCGCCGACCCCCGCGCCGATCGTCGGCGAGCCGCTGGTCTCCTGGCCGAGCCGGTAGGCGGTCGAGCCAGCCGACCCCATCGTCGTCGCCGCGCGAAGACCTCCGAGCGCGCCGCTCGCAGCCGCGCGCGCGCCGCCGAGCGCTACGCCGCCGCTGAGCGCCACCGTCCCGACGGCGGCCGCGGTGGTGCCGAGCGCCGCCCCGGCGCCGAGCTGCGGCGCGCCGGCGACGAGGCCGGTGGCGATTCCAGGCCCGAAAATGCCCAGGCCGAACAGCGAGAGGCTGGCGAGCACCAGGCTCATCGCCTGGCCGATATCGGGCTCGCGGCCGCCGAGCGCGCCGACGAAGTCGCCGAAGAAGCCGGCGCCGATCCCGACGATGACCGCGAGCACCATGACCTTGATGCCCGCCGCGACGACGTTGCCGAGCACGCGCTCGGCAAGAAAGCTGGTCCGGTTCCACAAGGCGAAGGGGACCAGCACGAACCCGGCGAGCGCGGTCAGCTTGAATTCGAGGATGGTGATGAACAATTGGATCGCGAGCACGAAGAAGGCGATGATCACGAACAGCCAGGCGAGCAGCAGGATGGCGATGGTCAGGAAATTGTCGAAGAAGCTGGTGAACCCCATCAGCTGGCTGGCCTGCTGGAGGAGCGGCCAGGCCGCCTCGAAGCCGGTCCCGGCGAGATAGCCGGGGCGGAGCAGGTCGGCGGCGGTCATGCCGCCCCCGCCCGCGGTCAGCCCCGCCTGCGCGAAGGATTTAAAGATTAAGTCGGCGAGCCGGCTGAAATTGCCGAGGATGAAGGCGAACGCGCCGACGTAGAGAATCTTCTTGAGGAACCGGCCGATGACGTCGTTCTCGCCGCCCATCGCCCAGAACAGACCGGCGAGCGTGATGTCGATCCCGACCAATGTGCTGGTGAGGAAGGTGACGTCGGGCCCGAGCAGTCCGAACCCGCTGTCGATATAGTGGATGAAGGCGGCGAGGAACCGGTCGATGATGTTGAGGTCGGCCATGCGGGAACCCGATGATCGTGGCGGAGGGGAGAAGAGGTGCCGCGGGGTCCGGCAGGGAGCACCGGACCCCGCGGCGGGCGCCGCGCGCCGAGCCGCGCCGCGCCCTTGTCGAACGCTGTCCGCTCAGGGTTTCGTGTAGGCCTGGCCGGTTCCAAGGAAGCGGCGGGTCGCCGCCCGCGCTTCCTCCCCGTCCTGGGCGCGGCGCGCCCGGTCGAGCGCCTGGCTGCGAAACTCCGTCGCCATCAATTGCTCGAGCTGAAACTGCTGCTTGGCGCTCAGGGCGAGGAGCTGGTTGGTCGCCTGGCTGACCTCGAGATTGCCGCTCGCATTCTGGCTCCGCGCGACGAGCGCGACGAGCAGATCGGCATCCTCGCGGACCTGGCCGGCGACGTTTGCCTGCACTTCCATGCTCCGGCGCGTGCCGTCCATCGCCGCGTCGAGCCGCGCCCGTGCCTGGGCCACGCGCTCATCGCCGCGAAGCGCCTGGTCGACGCTTCCCGGGAACATGGCCCGCAGCCGCTCGTCGAGACGATCGACCTTGAAATCGATACCCTTGGCCTGGTCGATCAGCTGCTCGCTTTGCTTAAGCGCGCCGGTCAACTGGGTGAGCTCCGGAAAATCAATGCGCTGGAGATCGCGCGCCATATTCTGGAGCATCGTCGCCTCGTTCTGGAGCGAGCTCAATTGATGATTGATCTGCTCGAGCGCGCGTGCGGCCGAGAGCAGATTCTGCGAATAATTGGCCGCGTCGAACACCGGGATGACCGCGGCGGCTGGCGTCGCCGGCACGATCGCGGTTAACGGCAACGCGAGCATCGATAGCGAAAGAACATAGAGCTTCATCATTGGTCTCCTTGCTTGGGGGATGGGGAAAAGCGGTCGAGCGCCTCGGCCGCCCAGTCGAGGCCTTGGGCGGCAAGGAAGCGACCCGCGAAATCGGCCCCGCCCTCGCCGAGCAGGCGATCGATGAGGCGCTGGCTGGCGGGGTCGGACGCGCCGCACAAAGCGAGCGCGACAGGCCCGAGATCGAGATCGAACAGACGGTTGCCCCGGCTGGACTGGAGGTAATAGTCGCGCTTGGGCGTCGCCCGCGCGACCAGCTCGATCTGGCGGTCGTTGAGCCCGAACCGCCGGTAGGCCTCGGCCGCCACGGGTTCGATCGCCCGGTCGTTGGGCAGGAAAATCCGCTGTGGGCAGCTTTCGATGATGGCGGGGGCGATTGTGCTGCCGGCGATGTCGGCGAGCGACTGGGTGGCGAACACCACCGACACATTCTTCTTGCGCAGCACCTTCAGCCATTCGCGGATGCGCTGCGCGAACAAGGGATGATCGAGGAACGTCCAGGCTTCATCGAGGATGAGCAGGGTCGGCGTCCCGTCGAACTGTTCCTCGAGCCGGTGGAACAGATAGGTGAGGACCGGCCGGATCGCGCCCGGCTGGGTCATCAGCGCCTCGGTCTCGAAACATTGGACGTCGCTGAGCGCGAGGCCGTCGGCGGCCGCGTCGAGCAGCCGGCCATAAGGACCCTCGAGCGTGTAGGGCATCAACGCGGCCCTGAGCGCATTCGACTGGAGCAGCAGCGACAGGCCGGTGAGCGTGCGCTCGGCCACCGGCGCCGAAGCCAGACTCAGAAGTGCCGACCAGATCATGTCTTTGACCTCGGGCGTCACCGCGACCTGCTCATGATCGAGCAGGGCCGCCAGCCACTCGGCGGCGAAGGTCCGGGTCGCTGCCTCGTCGATCCGCGCAAGTGGCTGGAAGGCGAGCCTGTCGCCACCCTCGCCGGCGCCGAGCGGATGATGCGCCCCGCCCATCGCCAGCACCGAGGCGCGCGCCGAGAAGCCCTTGTCGAAGATAGTGACTCGCGCGCCCGGATAGCGCCGGAACTGCAGAGCGAGCAGTGCGAGCAGCACCGACTTGCCCGCGCCGGTCGGCCCGACGATCAGCATGTGGCCGACATCGCCGACATGGGCGGACAGCCGGAACGGGGTCGACCCGCTGGTCTGGGCGACGAGCAGCGGCGGACCGCCGAGATGCTCGTCGCCCTCCGGCCCCGCCCAGACCGACGACAGGGGCATGAGGTGGGCGAGATTGAGCGTGTGAACGAGCGGTTGTCGGACGTTGGCGTAAACCTGTCCCGGCAGGCCCGACAGCCACGCCTCGACCGCGTTCATGCGTTCGCGAACGATGGTGAAGCCGAGACCGTTGACGACCCGTTCGACGGCGCGGATCCGGGCCTCGGCCGCGGCCGGCGTGGCGCCGGTGACGCTGAGCGTGACGGTCAAATAGCCGAAGGCGACATAATCCTGACCGAGCGCCTGCAGCGCGAGGTCGGCGTCGGCGACCTTATTGTCGGCATCGCTGTCGTGGAGCGCGACCGGCTGGTTGTAGATCACCTCGCGCAGCAGAGCGGTCACCGACTTGCGCTTATTGAACCATTGGCGTCGAAGCTTCGTCAGCGCCCGGGTCGCATCGGTCCGGTCGAGCGCGATGAACCGCGTCGTCCAGCGATAGGGAAGGCCGAGATGGTTCAAGGCATCGAGCAGGCCGGGCCGGCTCAACGCGGGGAACCCCAGCACGGTGATGGTGCGAAGATGGGCCTCGCCGAGCATCGGCTCGAGCCCGCCGATGAGGGGTGTGTCGGCGAGCAGCGCGTCCAGATAGAGGGGCGTCTCGGGCACCGCGACCGGATGCGGCCGGTTCGACACCCTGGCGTGAAGGAAAGTCAGGGTCTCGGCATCGTCGAGCGCGGCGATCTCGGGCATGATCCCGGCGAGGAGGTCGAGCGCCCGGTCGGTCTCGGCGACGAACCCGGCCAGCGCCTCGCGCCAGTCGCGCCCGGCAGCTTTGTCGGGCGCCTCGACCAGCGCGCGCCCGGTGCGAGCCTCGGCATCGGCCGGCGCCAGCCAGGTGAGGCTCAGGTAGAAGCGGCTCTCGAAATGCTCGCCCTCTAAATCGAAGGCGGCGCGCCGTTCTTCGTCGACGAGCCAGGCGGCGGCATCGGCGAACCGGCTGGACGGATAGCCGGCGGCGGCGATCCGCTCGGCCTCGACGAACAAGGCCCAGCCCGACCCAAACCGCTTCAGGAGATTGTTGACCCGGGCGGCTGCGCCGATCAGCTCGGCGTCGGTCGCGCTGTCGAGATCGGGGCCGCGAAAGCGGAAGGTGCGCAGGAAGCTGCCGTCTTTGTTGAGGACGACGCCCGGCGCCACCAGCGCCGCCCAGGGCAGATGGTCGGCGAGCCGATCGGCCCGGTCGCGATATTCGCCGAGCCTCAGCATGTCCAATGCCCTCGCTGGCGAAGATGGCGCATCAGCACCGGCGCGAAATCGGGATCGCGCTTGGCGGCGAGAACGGCGAGCGAATGACCGGCCGCCCACAACAAGAACCCGGCGAGCCATTGCTGGAGACCGAGGCCGAGCGCCGCGGCGACCGTGCCGTTGACGATCGCGACGGTGCGCGGCGCCCCGCCGAGGAGCAATGGCTCGGTCAGCGCACGGTGGATCACCGTCTCGAAGCCGTCGGGATGGTTGTCGGCGGTCATCCGAGCATCGCTCCGCCGCCGAAGCTGAAGAAGGACAGGAAGAAGGAGGAAGCGGCGAAGGCGATCGACAGGCCGAACACGATCTGGATCAGGCGGCGAAATCCACCGGCGGTCTCGCCGAAGGCGAGCGTCAGGCCGGTGGTGATGATGATGATCACCGCGACGATCTTGGCGACCGGACCCTGGACCGATTCCAGCACCTGCTGGAGCGGCTGCTCCCACGGCATCCCCGAGCCCGCCGCGCGGGCGTCGGCGGCGAACAGGATAAGGGGCGCGCCCGCGAGCGAGAGCCGCCGCAAGCATGGACGGCAGAGATGAACGGTCATGCGATGAACTCCTTGCTTGAAAGATCGGGATTGACGGCGCGAAGCGCGTAGCGGCCGTCGTCGGCGAGGCCGTGGACCGCCAGCGGCGGTGCGATCCGCCGCCCGGCGCCGCGCCCGTCGATGAAGATGATGAGATCGATCGCCTCGGCGATGAGCGCGCGCGGCACGGTCAGAACCGCTTCCTGGATCAGCTGCTCGAGCCGGTAGAGCGCGCTTGCCGCGCTGTTCGCGTGGACCGTCGCGATCCCGCCGGGATGGCCAGTGTTCCAGGCCTTCAAGAGATCGAGCGCCTCTCGCCCGCGGACCTCGCCGATGATGATCCGGTCGGGGCGCAGCCGAAGGGTCGAGCGGACGAGGTCGGTCATGGTGACCACGCCGGGGCGGGTGCGCAGCGCGACCGTGTCGGGCGCGGTGCATCGGAGCTCGCGCGTGTCCTCGATCAGGATCACGCGCTCGTCGCGCGGCGACAATTCGGCGAGCAGGGCGTTGGCCAGGGTCGTCTTGCCCGAGCTGGTGCCTCCGGCGATCAGCAGGTTGCGCCGCTCGACCACCGCCAGCGACAGCAGCCGCGCGACTTCCGGGGACATCAGTCCGTCGGCGACATAGTCGGCGAGCGAATAGACCCGGGCCGCGGGCTTGCGGATCGAAAAACAGGGCGCCGGGGCGACCGGCGGCAGCAGCCCTTCGAAGCGCTCGCCGGACAGCCCCGACCCGTGCGGCGGCAGCTCGGCGCTGACGATCGGGGACTGGCCATGAACCTCGGCACGGACATGGCTCGCGACGAGCCGGATGATCCGCTCGGCCTGCGCCGGCTCGAGCCGCACGCCGGTGTCGGCGCAGCCGCTGCCGAGCCGGTCGAGGCGAAGCGCGCCATCGGGATTGACCATCACCTCGACCACCAGCGGATCGGCGAGCGCGGCCGCGATCGCCTCGCCCATCGCGGTGCGCAGCATCGCCCGCCGCCGCTCGTCGGATTCGGCGGCGCTCATTCGCTACCCTCCGGCGCAAGGCTCGAGCGGCCGCCGGCCAGCTGCCGGCCGACCTGCTGGACGAAGGCTTCGAACCGATCGCGCCCGATCGCCCGCGCCGCCTCGTCGCCCTCGGCGACCGGAGCCTGGACGGTCAGCATGTAGCGGACGAACAGGGCGAGGCTTTCGATCTGGACGTGGCCGTCGCGTTCGATCCGTGCGAGCTGATGCGACAGCCGATCGAGCCGCACCGCGAAGCGCTGCTCGAGTTCGTCGCCGCCGCGCCGCTCGAGCATCGCCTCGAGCGCGGCGGCGAGCAGTGCCGATTTGCTTGCGCCGGGGCGCGCCGCGAGCGCCTCGAACCGCTCGCTCAGGCCCGCGGGCAGGAACAACTGATAGCGCACGCGTGTCGACTTACCCATCGCCGCGGCCCTCAGAAGCTCGGCACCAGATCGCCCGCGCGATCCGCACCCTGGTTGGCGGCATGGGCGGCGATGAGCGGCGTCGGACCGGCCGCGCCGGCGAGGCCGTCATCGTCGAGGTCGAGTCCGAGCAGGTCGAGTTGGTCGGGCGACGGCGCCTTGCGCCGGCGCGGCCGGGGGGCGAACGCGGGGACCTGCTGCAGCCCGCCTGCTCCGCCCGCGTCGACGAGCCCAGGATCGAACGACGACGGCGGGGCATCGGCGGTGGTCGTCCAGTCGTGCGGGCGGGCCGGGGGCGCATCGACGAGGTCGCCATCCACGGCCGGGGGTGCCAGGCGCCGAGCGCTGAAATTGCGGTCCTCATAATAGCGCAGCTTCGTCGCGCGGATCGGCGGCACGCCGGCGAGCAGGATCAGTTCGTCCCCCGCAGGCAGCTGCATCACCTCGCCCGGAGTCAGCAGCGCGCGCGAGGTCTCCTGGCGGCTGACCATGACGTGCGCGAGCCAGGGCGCGAGCCGATGACCGGAATAGTTGCGCATGGCGCGCTGTTCGGTCGCGGTCCCGAGCGCGTCGGAAATGCGCTTGGCGGTGCGCTCGTCGTTCGAGGCGAAGGCGACCCGGACGTGGCAATTGTCGAGGATCGAATTATTCTCGCCATAGGCCTTGACGATCTGGTTCAGCGACTGAGCGATGAGGAAGGCGCGGATGCCGTAGCCGGCCATGAAGGCGAGCGCGGTCTCGAAGAAATCGAGCCGGCCGAGCGCCGGAAATTCGTCAAGCATTAGTAGCAGCTGTCGGCCTGAGCGCGGACCGTCGCCGAGGCGCTCGGTCAGTCGGCGGCCGATCTGGTTGAGCACCAGCCGGATGAGCGGCTTGGTCCGCGAGATGTCGGATGGCGGCACCGCCAGATAGAGCGAGACCGGACGCTCGCCTTCCAGGAGATCGGCGATGCGCCAGTCGCAGGTGGCGGTGACCGCGGCGACGGTCGGGTCGCGATAAAGACCGAGGAACGACATCGCGGTCGAGAGCACGCCCGAGCGCTCATTCTCCGACTTGTTCAGGAGTTCGCGGGCGGCCGAGGCGACAACCGGATGCGGCCGCGCCCCCTTCTCGTCGTCGAGGTGATGCGTGGACATCATTGCCTTGAGCGTCGCCGCGAAGCTTCGCGCCGGGTCCGAGAGGAAGGAGGCGACGCGGGCCAGCGTCTTGTCCTCTTCGGCGTAGAGGACGTGAAGGATCGCGCCGACGAGCAGCGAGTGGCTGGTCTTCTCCCAATGGTTGCGCCGTTCGAGCGCCCCTTCGGGATCGACCAGCACGTCGGCGATATTCTGGACGTCGCGCACTTCGTCCGCGCCGCGCCGGACTTCGAGCAGCGGATTGTAGCGGGCCGAGGACGGGTCGGTCGGATCGAAGCGCAGGCAGTGCGAAAAACGCGACCGCCAGCCCGCGGTCAGCTGCCAGTTCTCGCCCTTGATGTCGTGGATCACCGCCGATCCGGTCCAGCTCAGAAGGGTCGGCACGACCAGGCCGACGCCCTTGCCGCTGCGCGTCGGCGCGAAGGCCAGCACATGCTCGGGGCCGTCGTGACGAAGATAGTCGCGGCCGAGGCGGCCGAGGAACACGCCGCGCGGGTCGAGCAGCCCGGCTGCGAGCATGTCGCGGCGATCCGCCCACCGCGCCGACCCATAGGTCGTCACCCGCCCGCGCTGGCGCGCCCGCCATAAAGACCCGCCGACCGCCGCCGCGCAGCCGACAAACCCGCTGGCGCCGGCGAGCATCCCGGCGCGGTCGAAGATCCGCGGGGCGTAGGCGTCATAATGATACCACCAGCCGAACAGCGCCCACGGCCGGTAAAGCGGCAGGCCGGCGACCAGCCGCCAGGGCGCGCCGAGTTCGGGCTGATACCCGAGCATCGCCGCCGCCCATTGGGTCGCCGCCCAGACGCCGAGGAGCACGATGGCGAAGACGATCAGGATCTGGCCGATCAGCAATCTGGTGGGGGTCATGAGGGCATCCCGCCCGGCACCGCGCCGGTCCCGCCTGATCGCCGAGCGATCCCGCCGAGGGCATTCCCCGTTCGGCGCTGTCCGGCGCAGTCCGACGAATCCCGGACCCGGCGGCCGCGCTAGCGCTCCATCCCGCGCGCACGGCCGATCGTCCAGTTGGTGCCGCGCTCGCGCACCACTCCGCCGATCTCCTTGCCGATCGCGGCGTCGAGGACCGGGCGCCACGGCACGAGGGTGAAGCTGCGCTCGGTCTCGACCAGCGCGAACCGTCCGCCGGCGAGATCGACCCGCCGGCGCAGCAGTCCCTCGATGCGTATCCCCTCGCCGGCTTCCTCGAATCCCTTCCCGGTCTCGCGCTCGAGGCCGGCGGCGGCCCCGAGCAGTTCGCGGCGCATCAGCATCGCGAGCGCGCCGCGTCGAAGCGCGAACCCCTCCTCATTCTCCTCCGCCAGCTGCCGCTCGACGAGCCACGCCCGCCGCGCGGCAAGGGCCGCGCGGACCTCGCTCCCGAACCCGGCGTCGCGGGCCGTCGCCGCCTCGCCCCGCCCGAGCTCCCGATCGAGCCAGGTCGCGCCGTCGCGCGCCGGAAGCATTTCGAGCGGCAATGGCGAGAGGATCTCGACGGCAACCGGGCGGCGGCGCACCAGCGCAGCCTGCCGGCGCTCGAGCCGCTCGAGATGGTCGGTCGGGATGGTCCACATTCCGTCGGCAGCACGCTCCAACCGAAGGGGACGCCGAAGCGCTTCGAGCCGCCGGACATGGGCCTCGACGAAGGCCGCGGAGGCGCCGGGATCATGCGAGCGGTGAAGTACTGCATCATATTTGCCACCCGACGCCGCCGCCACCGCGGCGATGGTCCGGTCGACCGCGCGGACTCCCGCGTCGTTCGGCGCGATCCTGACGATCGCGTCCGCGGGCAAGGACTCGACCGACGCGCCCTCGCCGATCATCACATAATGGGTGCGCCCATCAATCGCGTCGACCAGCAGGAAGTGCCGGTCGGCAAGCTCGTCGGCCAGCCCGCGCGCGACGACCCGACCGATCAGTTCCCGGTCGATCACGCCATCGACGCGATGCGCGGCCGGCGCCCGCTCCAGCCCGGCGTGGCGGAGCGCCCGCTGCATGGTGCGGATGAAATCGCCGCGCTCGCCGAGCGCCCGAAGCCGGGTCTCGAATTCTTCGTCGAGACGCCATCGCCCGCCGCCCTCGTCGCTCGCGAGGCCCAGCCGTTCGAGCTTGCGCAAGCGTCCGATCAGGAGGCTGTGATCGTCGGCGTCGTGCCCCACGGCCTCGACGCGGCCGGCGCCATCGAGGCCGGCGAGCAGGCGGCGGTCGAGCCTGGTAAAGCGCTCGGCGCCGACATCGCGCCTCTGCTCGGCCGCCACCTCGAGCGCGGTGCGTGGACCGAGGTCGAGCGAAACGAGTTCGCGCAAGCGGCTGCGCATGCCATGCGCGAGATAGTCGGGCGCGATCACCAGATCCCGGCCGCGCTCATCGCAGCCGCGCAGCACGATGTGGGTGTGGGGATGAAGGGTATCGGCATGATCCACCGCGACCCAGTCGAGACGCGTTCCCAAATCCTCTTCCAGGCGCGCCATGAACCGGCGTGTGAGCGGCTTCAGATCATCGTAGAGATGGCCGTCTTCGGCCGAGACGATGATCCGAAACTGATGACGATCGCCATTGCAGCGATCGAGAAAGGCCTTGCCGTCCACCTCCTCGCCGGCCGCGTCATAAAGCCGTCCCGGTGTGCCTTCGCGGGTCGCCGCGTCGCGCTGCAGGTAGCGCAGATGCGCCCGCATCCCTGACAGGCCACGTCCGGCCAGGCGGACGAGGCGCGTCTTGACGATGCCGCGCCGGCTGCCGCCGTGCCGCCCGAGCAAACGCGCCGCGACCGCGCCGCGCCCGATGCGGCTGCCGCCGAACGACCGGCCTCGCGAACAGGGTGAACCATGGCGGATCGCCGCGACGATCACGCTGCGCAGATAGCGCCGCCCGCGCGGCGAGCCCGGCGCCTTGAGGCGCCCGAGGCGAAGGTCGAAGTCGTTCTCGTCGGCCATGGCGCGAACGAGAAGGTCGCGGCCGCCGGAACCCCGCGCAACGTCCGCTTCGGCGTTCGACGATACCTGTCGACGGACGGTCGACGTCGGCCCGCGAGGGGCTTGCGCTTCGCCGGCAGCCCTGCACTATATCGGAGCCGAAGGCCGCAAGCCGGCTCGAACATGGAGGACGACCGGTGGACCTGGCCTCGAAGACCGACCGGCAGATCGAGACCTGGATCAGGAACCACGAACTCTCCGGGATCACCATGGCGGCCCTCTATCTCGAGCTTCTCGAGGAACGCGCTCGCCGAGCACAAAAGAGTCAGTTGCTCGATTTCGACAAATCCCTCGATCATCTCAAGCAAGCGGCGATCGAGCGGACCTGCACCTCCTACGGCCGACTGGCGGCCGCCAGCGGCGTCGACTGGTCGAAGGCCCGCCACCAGATGAACGGCGCGAACGGCCATCTCGACCGTCTCCTCGACATCTGCCACGCCCGCGGCCTGCCGCTGCTGACGGCGATCTGCGTCAATCAGGACAAGGTCGAGACCTGCGAACTGGGCGAGGACGCTCTATCGGGGTTCGCCGCCGCCGGGCGTCGCCTCGGCCTGCCCGTGAGCGAGCCGTTGGCCTTCCACCATCAGTGCCGCGAGGATTGCTGGGCGTGGGGCGCGGCCCAGAAGCGATCCTGACGGGCTGAGCAGTCGCGACTTACGACGATAGCGGGCGGTTGTGACCGACTCGGTCCGGCTCTTCACGTCGCGGCTCGTGTTCGGTCACCCGTTTTAGCGCCGTGCGCACCACCTGCGGCGAGGAAAGGAGAATGCTTTCTGGATTGCCCAGATGAAGATAGCGGATAGCGTCGGACGCGGCGATGTGGTCCGGCACGTCGCGCTCCCAGCTCATGCGGTCCATTTTTCCGGCCCGCTGCACGCGCTGTGCTAGTCGCTCGTACCAGTCGTCGCGCAGTGGATTTAGGTCGAACAAAGTGTCGTGAAGCAAATTACTTCCGGTCGCCGCTTCATAATGACCAGCCCGCTCGAAGCCGCGGATGATGTCGGTCGCAAGCTCCATTCGCAACACGCCGCTGACGACGTTCGTCCAGGGGAGCGAGCGTCCAGCGTCGTTCACGATCTCGGCGAAGTGAACCGCCCGGTTGATGAGGCGCATGACGAACCGCGCCGCTTGCGGCGCGCGGATCGGCAGCGCGGTCGCGACAACCGCGATCGCGCCGCACGCCAGAAAGCCATTGGCGACCGTGGCGTGGGACCGATCGAACGGATGGGTATCGCATGCACTTAGGACAACGATCGGCGGCACGCGGACCTTGCCGGCGAGGTCCCAGATGTTGAAGCTTTCGCCGCCGATCATGAGGCCGCCGGCCACGTCGCCATCCTCGTGGCCCCCATGGCTGTCGACGATCAGCATCGGACCATCAAAGCCCTCGAGCGCATCGACGAACTCCTTTGGGGAGCGGGGTGATCCGAACCGGCCAAGGATCGGCTCTCGATCGGCATCCGTCGCCAGAAGGGCGCCGACCCGGAGGTGATTGGCTATCGCGTCACCCTCGCTGAACATCGACAGCACCAGATAATTCCGGAAAGACTTGGGTTTGAGGTAGTGCGGCGGCACCGAACGGATCTGCTCGAGAAACAGGTTTCCTGGCGTCGCGTCGATCCGCGACACATCATATCGGATCCCGAGCGGCAATCCATCGACCGGCAGCCATTCGATCGGCGCATCGGCAATGATCTTGATCCCTGACTTCGATCGCTTGATGAGCGCCAGATGTTCGGGCGGGATCGCTTCCGCCAGGGCTTGCTGGGCGGCCTTGAACACGCGCGCCGACTTGACCGGGGGCGGCGCTTCATGGGTTCTCAAAAAGCGGGCGAGCTGGCCGATCACCCCGCCAGTCCGATTGACCGCCGGCGGCAAGCGGATGGTCGACGCGAGGGTCCCCGCCGCTCGAAGGCCGACTGCACTGGACAGCAATTTGAGCTCCGCGCCACGCAGCCCCAACAGCGGCCCGATTATTTGAACGTTGCTGTCGCTTGCGTCGATTTCGATAGTGTAGCGACGCTGCCGGTCGAGCGTCCGCATCGCCGACTTCAACATCGGGTTGGTCATCGCCCGTTCTAACTTCTTGGGCATGCCTCGAAGCATCGACGGGGCGAGGAGGATGAGGTCGGGCCGCGGTGGGGTGATCTGATGCGCCGCCCTATCTCCGGTCTTCGGCCACAGTGCCATGACGGCCTCGGCGGATTCGGTGATGCCGCGAACATATTCTTCCGGCGACGAGACATTGAGATGCCCTTCCTCCCCTGTCAGCGCCGCTTCGCCGGCGCCGACCAGGACCAGCTCGTTCGGTTTGGTTACATTGTGCCCGTGATAAAAAATCGAACTCGGCCGGACTTCTTCGGTCTGCCAGTTCGCGAGGGCCCACTGATGGACTCCGAAATCGAGGCGACGGTCGGCCGCTTGAGCGTGACGCATGGCGGCCGTCAGGCGGTGCCGGAGCTGCTCACGCGTGAAAGTAAAAAGATCGATCGCACCCGGCGCTCGATGAAGACTGAGGTGAACGGGCCGGATTCGAAGCCTGCTGCGCCAGCGTGATACCGCCTTGGCAGACCCGGGATCGGACGTCATCACCACCATGTATGGGACGTGCGGCAGGGGCTTCCGCCGGGTGAGCAGAAGGGAAAGATTGACCGGCGACCACAACCAGGAACCCTCGCCCGAGCGGCGCCGCGCGAGCCGATCGTCCGGGTCCATGGTCGGCTCGAGAATATCCGCCGGATAAGCGGGCAGCCGGTCGAGGAACGGAATGAAATAGGGCAACCGGGGAGCGAAGCCCTGAAATGGCGTGACCTCGTTCGGCTTCCAATCCGGCAAAGCCAGGACATAGACTATCTCGGGCCGCGGCACTTTGTCAGGGCTCACTGGATATCACTTTCGTCACTTCTCCGTTCCAGTCCAGACCTATGCGCTCACTTCCGGCTAGCCTGCTCATGCCGGGTTCGTTCTCCCCAGGCAGGGGCGCGATTCCGCGACCCGCCAGTCTGGCTGCCCGCACAACACCGAGCGGTCAACGCTCGACGCCTGGCGACGATCGTGCGCCAATCCGCTCGTCGCCCCGCATGCCTTCGGGTCTGGCGATCATAGTCGCGTGATCATTCGGCTTGCCTGAGATGGTACGGTCGACCAAATCGATATAGGCAAAGCACGCGGCCCCGATGCCGGCGAAAATGGGCACCCCCTTTGCGTTGTTACCCAAATTGCGAGCGATAGGGACCTTCGATTTCCGTAGGAGTCACCATAGTCAAGCGCTAAGCGTTTCTTGCTGCAGCATATTCTCCATTATGGCATGAATCGCGACCACTTTTCGTCCCACATTTTCCCTGCGCTTTGACGGCGCTCCATGGGCCCGAATGCGACGGTTTGAGATCTTACTTTCGTAAGGCGCTCAGCCGAAGAGCAACTCATCGATCCGGCAAATACCACGGCGAAGAAAACTGACCGCGGATGTACCTTCACCAACCGCAAGGCACTCGCGGAGCAACTTTAGTAATAATGACAAATCGAAGCTCGCGGCAGATGGCATGGCTTGGACCGCTTGGCCAATGTGGCCAGCTACCGTGGCGTTCGTCACGACTGGCATTTCTCGCGCAAGGATTTTGGTGAGATAGGACTTGGGCGTCCCAACCGCTTTATGGAAAGCTGCGTCAGGCTTAATCCAGTCGACGTACTTCTTCTTTCTGGCGAGGCTTGCCGACGTCGAATTGATGAAGGCGACAAGGTCATCGTGAGACATGCTGGCCAACCGCGCAAAGTAGTGCAGCGGGAGACGCTCATTCTGGCCAACTTCAAGCGCGAAGCGAATATAGTCAGTTGGATCGCTGGGCTCATTCTGATTGAGAAATGCTTCTAGAACGTGATTTCTGGTCAACATACCTAGCTGCGTTACCGCTCGGCCGTTGGCTTCCACGGCGGTGACATCCCCGACTAGGCGCAATGTGGGCGCGCCCCCGACCTCGCTGAATTCACCAGCCTTGATGAAGCTGAGTTTCTCCAACAACGCGCTGTCAATCTGAAGCGCGCGTCCGCCGTCCGTCAGCATTCCGCCGTCAAGATCTGCCACCATCGCGCGCGCTGGCCCGAGCTGAAGCAACTTCTCTACCATCGGCAAGATTTGGGCGCGCGCGTCGGCGTCCCTGGCATCCAAGATCGCACGAAGGTCGCTGTATTTGATCCGAGACGATTGGCCAGGGTATCGATAGAAGATATCGCCTTCTTTGATCGAAGCGTCCTGCTTCACTGCAATTACGGGCCGGCTGGCGTGTGGCTGGACCTGGATTATCCCAATCATCTTTCCGCCAATCTCGGCCGTCGAAATTCGAAAGAGGGGCGTAGGGTCGAACATCGCCTTCACCCTGGTCGAAAACTCTGCCGGATCCGCGTTGGCAAATTCCGAAGAACTCAAGCCACATACAGCGTGACTCAAGTTCTCACCGTTGGGCCCTTTCGCGTCTTTGTCATGCACGCCGAAAAATACGAAGCCGCCGGCGTTGTTGGCAAGTGCCGCGATCGGGCGAAGCCATTTGTCCATATGCTTGAAACCAAAGTTTGCTTTGCACTCACACCGGTCGGATTCGCCCTCGCTCAACCTCCAAAGGCCGTCCGGCCCTTTCGCAAAGTGTTTAGCGACGGAAGTCTGTGCCAGCGGATCACTCCGTTGGATGTGTCGACCCGACGAGAGGAACGTGGGGTCAGCCAGGAAGGCATCGAGCTCGGCGTTGCTCGCAGCGGGAATTGCCTTGGAGTTGCTGTAGGAGCCGTTGCCAATGTCAGTGATCCGGCCGCTGTTGACCTTGCGATCGGGGCGATTGAAGTACAGCTGAATGTCGCTGTTCTTCATTTTTCGGCCTAACATGGCCTTGATCAAACTGATCTCTGCATCCCTAATGCTACGCTTCGGCATGGCTTCGCCCCCAGTAAAGTACGACGACAGGAAATTTTGGCGCCAGCGCCGTCCTATTTCGCCGCGACGCTCGTTGCCCGCTATCGAACGAACGCAGGCCGTCGCTCGGTGGAAGCCCAGATTGGCACCTTGTTACTTCGACCTGTACACCGCTTGTTGAAAATCCGAATCCATCCGCGCTGGACTTCTTCAAGGTGCTGAAGTGTCTGATCCACTAGATCATCAGCAATCGCTTCGGGGTGACCATGGATGAAAGAATTCCGGGCAATTTGAACGCGGTCAATGAGCGATGCCTCTTCGTCAAACCCCTCACTTCTTAGGTCATCGAGAAAGCTGACCTGCCAGGTCCGGCGATAAAGCCGATGAAGCCGACCGCCGATGCTAGGAAATCGTCGAAGCAGTTCATCACCCAGTTCACCCGGAAGATCGGCGTACGCGGCACGGTAGAATCCTTCCATGAGCACCTCAAAAAGGGTCCAAAAGAGCAGGACAACCGTGAAACGCTGAGACATTCTCATGAAGCGGGTCTCGTCTGCCACGATGGTCCGCTTGGCTTCGATCTGGATTTGCGTGAGCAGGACAAAGGTCGACCAAGGTATTGCGCCTTGTCGGGCCTGAGTGATGTGCTCTTGCCCGTCGATTACTGCCCGATCGGGCGAGACGTCCCACTCATAGCCACACGCTCCACACTTGAGACCTCGGTGTAAGCCGTTGCAGTCTGGACAGTGGACTAAACCATGCCAAGGCTCTTGCATTTGAATGCACTACCCGAAGGCGGCCGGGCAGGCAGCGTACCTGCCGCGCATTCCGAACCTACGGCCCCCGAATTTAGCCGGATATGTGCCAGCCGTCTTCTCAAGCAGCGCGGTCGATAGACTTCTCACCGAACACCTCTTCGGGCACGAGTGTCGCGCCATCGCTGAATGAATAGACCGAACGAATGTTCGCGCCGTCCCAAACGAACTTGAAGTGCTCGGCTTGAAGGCTCCGCTGCAGCACCTCTCCATTGAACACCGCCAGGCAAGTGGAGGCCCTGCGATAAGGGCTGGCGAATAATGCGCCATGGGCGCCTGATTTCAGAGCTTCCTCGCCAATACGCCAGCGAGCGCTCTGGGTTAACGAGGGGTCCATCGTCCTCAGGTCCGCGAAATCTCCGCGAACGTTAGTGCACAATACACGCATGTCGAGGTTAAGGGGCGGCTCCCCGGTTCGGGACAAGAAGAGCTCGCGACGGCGTATCGAGGCGGCGAGCGCCGTCTGAAGGGAATCTGAAAGCTCAAGTGCTCCTATGAAAGGGTCGAGGAGCCAGGTTCCTTCAGGATTGAGGTACGTGAACGGCGCGTGGTTCCAATTTTGAAGTTGCGGTGACGCCTCATCGACCCGGTTGAGCCCTGTCAGCAGCCGACGTTCTTGAACTCGCGGGTTCGTCAGCTCTTCAACCCTTTGAAGGGTCGGCCAGTCCTCTCGCGGCGAAATCCGCTCATACAAGTCGATTGGGGGAAACCGGGACGGTATTAGCCGAAACCAATTCCCTTCCACACGCAACCGTTCCGCCTGCACCGCTATCCCCCCCGCTGTGCGTCAAGATATCGGCGCACATCGATGATGTCGGCCATTTTGCCCGAGAGCATGCGATCAAGGGCGCTCTGCTCATGCCAATAATGGTTTTGCCGCCGGATCCAGTCGTCGGCGCGCTGCGGGTCCGGGAAGAGAATGTTCAGGCACTTGTATATGCTGACAAGGTGAGAAATGCGCTCGATCGTGTCCGGGGGCAGCAGCCCGCCCTCCTTCTTCCATTTGAAGAAAGTCGACCGTGCCGGCGAGCCCAGTAGCGTAATCTGCTGGTCGGTCGACAGCTGCCAAAGATCCGCCAGTCTAATGAACGCGGTGAAAGCTGCTCGGTCGCGATCGCGCGTGCTGAAACTCTCTGGGGCGGTTGCCTCGACCATATCACACCCCCTCAATGTGAAGGTCCAAATTCGAACTTGATTGTACGCTGCAGTCCATATACCACCGGTCTAGATCCGGACGAAAACGAATCATTGGTTCGAATCGCGCGCAAGTCAAGCGCCTAGGGTTGCAGCAGGGCGCGCTAGGAAGGAAAGGAATGACCATGACTGCGGATGGCAAGGGCGGCGGGAAGCCGGAAATCTACACGTATTTCGTATCCGGCAAGAAGTACGAGACCGAAGAGCCGGAGCTCACGGGACTGCAGATCAAGGCACGGGTGCCAGACTGGGAGCCGAACCACGATCTCGTCCTCGAGGGTCACGGTAACGACCCGGACGAGATCATCGCGGACGACCAGACGGTCGAACTGGCCAAGCATAAGGGTGGGCCGTTGCGGTTCTCATCGGCGCCCAAGGCTAACTTCGGCTAGATGGGCCCGCTCGAAACTCAGCTCGCGCAGCTCCGAGAACGTTTCGGGGACGTGGCAGCCGACCGGCTGCCAAGCGGACAGACGCTTGTGACCGTGCCTTCCGTGCGTATTCCGCCAGGCTGGAACAAGGAACGTAGTGCTATCCGGTTCATGGTCCCCGCCGGATATCCATTCGCGGCGCTAGATTGTTTCTGGGCAGACCCTGACCTGATGCTCGCTGGCGGCCGGATGCCACAAAATACGGCGTCCAATCCGGTACCCGAGGTCGGAACTCCGGGCCTCTGGTTCTCTTGGCATCTGTCGCAGGCCTGGAACCCCAACCGCGACACTTTATCGAGCTGGATGAACACCATCATCGAACGGCTGCGGAAGCTTCAGTGAGCGCCCTCCGCTTTGCCGCGCCCGCCTACGCGGAGCTTACGTCGGCTCTACTCGCCGATGCTCCGCTCGAGAGTTGTGGTGTCGCGTTCGCCAAGGCAGATCCGGACGCAGGCACTTGGCTTGTCCGTGACGCGCAGTCGGTTCCAGAGGAGGCATATGAGGTACGAACCGAGACGTCTGCAACGCTCAGGCCTGCTTATCTGATCGAGGTTGCCAATCGTGCGCGACCGACGGGCGACAGCGTTGTCCTCATCCACACTCACCCCTTCACTCGCGGCACTCCTTCCTTCTCGCCGATCGATGATGCCGGTGAGGTTGAACTTGCTGAATATTTCGGCCGTCGTGCATCAACCGGCTTCCATCTTGCCATGGTTGTTGGCCCTAATGGTTGCCGGGCGCGCCGTCTTGGGACACGAGGCGACATTCCGGTCTGGGAAGTGGGCGCAACACTCGCATGTCGCTCAGGTGCCGTGACTGCGATCGAGCTTTCGGAGATTCATGACCGCCAGGTGCGCGCGTTCGGCCGGGCAGGTCAGCAAATCCTCGCGGGTCTTCGGGTCGGCATTGTCGGAGCTGGTGGAACCGGCTCGGTAATCGCGCAGGAACTGGCTCATCTTGGCGTGCTCGACTTCCTAGTCATCGACCCGGACCGGGTCGAACGCACGAACCTCAATCGTTTGGTCGGCGCCCATCCAGAGGACGTGGGAAACGAAAAGGTCTCCGTCGCGCGAAGTGCGATCCTTTCAATATCGCCGGCCGCCCAAGTTACTGGCGTGGTGAGAGATGTGGTCGATGCGGACGTTGCGGCTCTGCTTCGTGGGCTCGATTTCATCTTTCTCTGCACCGATTCGCACGCAAGTCGGGCGGTTGTTGGCCAATTTGCCTATCAGTTCCTTGTCCCGACGATCGACATGGGCGTGAGTGTGACCGTCAAGGAAGGCGAGGTGACCCACATCAGCGGCCGGGTCCAAATGTTAGCGCCCGGATTGCCCTGCCTCGCCTGCACCTCAGCACTCGACGGTGAGCAGATCAGGCGCGAGATGCTGACACCGGAGCTTCGCGCGAGCGATCCCTATATCATAGGAGTTCACGAGCCCCAGCCGGCTGTCATCTCGATCAATGCCACCATGGCTTCCCTTGCAATCACGATGTTCATGGGCGCTGTCACTGGGATGCCGGCACACGCACGCTTTCAGCTCTACGACGGTATCCGGGGAACGGTGCGACCGACCACCGCCCGCATCGTGAGCAATTGCATCGTTTGCTCATCCGAGGGCGCCCTAGCCCGCGGGCCGTCATGGCCGCTGCCCGTTCGGCCGGCAGCATTCGCATGACGGATTCGCGGGTCCAGGTTTTCTGGTTCGGACATGCACCCGAGTCCAACATCCTGACCGAGATGCGCCAGCGCGATCTCGTCCTGGAATCCTGCGACGGAAGCGAAGCGGCAACGGACCTAAGCGGCGGACGCGCCGCCATCTTCCGGTGCGATCGCGCCTCGCTGGATACAGTACTGGAAGCGGCCGAACGTCTCGCCAATGATTTGGTCGATTATGGTCTTTTGGTCCGGATCATTGCCGACAGCGATGCGACGGCGCTCGTGATCCAGAATCGGCTTGCGGACAACCTAACCTCGAAAGACATTTTCGTTCGAACGCGGCCGTTACCTCATATGCTCGCGGAGGAAGCCGCGCGGCACGATCCTGGCGCTAACGCAAGGCTGGATCTCGACATCAGCGTGGCGGGCTGCGGTACGCCGGTCATGCATTCAGATCGGATTCTGCTTCAGCGGGCCTTCAATGATTGCAGCCGAATCACGCTCGTCGAATTTGGTGATGGCAAATCAGAAGCGCGCGTCTTTGCCGTTCATCTCACCGTCGACCGATCCCAAGCCGGGCTCCGCCCGCAGCCAGCGTTCGCTAAGCTCGACCGACGCGACAAAATTGAGAGGGAACACGAGAATTATAGGGAATACGCTGACCGATTTATTCCCTTCGAACTTCGTCCCAATATTCAGTGCCGGATCGACGGAGCCAAAAGGAGCCTCTTGGTAGGGAATCTGGTCGATCGCTCGGAGTCGCTTTGGGATATCGCCCAGCGCAATGTTGCGAGCCAAGCGCTTCACTCGCTTATCGACGAGACGCTCGCCGGGTGGCGCGACCAGGCCTATGCCACTGATCCGATCAAAGGTTCGGTCGCGGATGAGCTGGTGAAGCTGGGGATTTGCCGGCCAGAGGACGTCCGTGAGTTTTACGTTGATGTCGGGCGACAAAGGGGCGTCGATGCCGGGCCTCAGGAGCTTTGGAGAGTCCTTAGGCGCCTCGATCAATCCTTTCGGGTTGCGACGGCACACGGGGACCTTCATGGCGAGAACGTTCGTGTCCGCAACGGTCGCGCAATTGTCATCGACATGGCATCCGTCGTTCCGCGCGCCCCGCTGACAACGGATATCGCTGCACTCGAGACCGCGCTGGCATTCCAGATGCCGGATGACCAGGCAGATATATTCGACGACGATGAATGGTCCGAAGAAATCGATCGACTTTACCAGCCCGCCGCGTTTGTTCACCCACCTGGTCCAAGCGAGGCGACGTCGACCTATTGCTGGATCGCTACGGTTGTTCGCCAGCTGCGACGGATGGGAATTGCCGCGCAGTCCTGCTCCAACGAGTATCAGTCGGCGGTTGTCGCTCACCTCCTGCGCCGTTGCCAGTGGGATGACGGATCGCCGGGGGACCGCGGGCGTCGAGCGAAGGCGTACCAAGTGGCCGCGATGCTAACGAACGATTTGGCTGGAGCCGCCAAGTGACGACAACACATGCGCGCGAAGTCCGGATGCTCGGCGAAGCACAGCATCGCGACGAAGCCGAGGCTCGCCTCCAACGACCGGGCGACGCTTTGATCGTTCGCCGCGGCGTTCTGAGGTCGCTCGTGATGCGTTGCCCCGACGGATGTGGTGAGACGCTCGCAATAAACCTCGATCCTCGGATGGCGAAGGCGTGGCGTTTCTATGAGCGGCGCGGTCAAGCAACCTTGTTTCCATCCGTATGGCGCGACAGTGGTTGTGAGAGTCATTTTATCGTCTGGCGCGGCAAGATTCTCTGGTGCGGTTTGCCCGGCAATACCGAGCCACCCTATGATGCCGAGCTCGAGGCCAACGTCGTTTCCGCTCTGTCGAAAACGCCTCAGTCCGATTACGAACTGGCGGAGCAGATCGACGAGATCCCGTACGACGTTGACCGAGTATTGAGGAAGCTCGCAAGCAGCGGTCGGGCGCGCGCCCTTGGAAGGCGACCCGTTCGATACATATTGCCGGACCGGATACAGGAGCAGATCAGCGACGATTCCGGTCCCGGTACGTCCGTCGAACCACAGAATCGACGGTGGTGGCACCGGGTTCTGCGGCGACCGACAAAATAGCTTGCACAACATAAGTGGCAGCAGTTTGCGAGAGACGTCTTGTCTCTTGCATGCCGAATGAGTCTCTCGAGAAATCGATGTGCAGACAATGGCTTAGCAGTTGGTGAGAGCCACTGCTTTTATCTTGCCCTCCCTGCCCCCTTCCATCGATGAACCTAACTTAGCCGCACAAAAATGGGAGCGACGCCGACTGCGCCGCTCCCACAACCGTTTCGTCAGTGCCCGCTCGGCCAGGCCGCGACTGCCGTCCCGCAATCCGCGAAAGGCTGCCGCCAACAAAGCTCGACGACCTCGCCCTCACCGTCGATTAGACAAAGCGCGATCCACCACTTTTCATTGAGCCGGCTCAACACCAAGACCCGCGACAGTTCCTCGCCGTCCCGATCGAAAACGTCGGCCTCCTGACCGAGATATCGTTCCAGGACCCGGGCCTCCCAGAGAAAATCTGCGGCCTCCGCCTCGATGATCCGGTCGGCGACGATCGCTCCGAATTCGGCCTTCAATCCGTCGATGATGATGTCGCTGCGACAATCGAAATGATGATCAAAACTTGCCATGATCCGTGCTCCCGGCGTCCTGTCTTCGGGATTGAAGACTGTGCCCGGCGCGCGGGCGCCGGAGCGGGTGTCAGGGACGCCGAAGGCGCCGCGGAGCGGGGCGTGGGGGAGCCGATTTGCGAAGCAAATTGGGGGAACCGCGCATCCTTGAGAGCCGATCCGGCGGCCGCCATGCTGGGCCTCTTCGTGACGAGAAACCCCTCTCCCAATCCGGCCACCGACCTCGTCGATGGACATAAAAAATGCCCCGACGGTGACCCGCCGGGGCATGAGAGAAGTTGAGTCAGACGAGCTCGGGTTCGGCCGGTTCGGCATCGCTCTCGGCGGGCGTATCGTCGCTCGCCTTGGGGCGCGTCAGGAACTGCACATCGTCGGCGATGATCTCGTAACTGTAGCGGTCGACGCCGTCCTTGTCGGTCCATTTGCTGTTGTGGATGCGGCCCTTGACCGAGACCAGCATGCCCTTGGTGGCGTGCTGCGCGACGATCCGGCCGAGGCCATTGAAGCAGGTGACGCGGTGCCATTCGGTGTCCTTGGCGGTAAAGCCGCTGGCATCCTTGTAGGTCTTGCCGTCGCTGTCGCGCTTCACCCGGCTGGTGCCGAGGCTGAAACTGGCGATGTCGGTCTCGCCCTTGGCGGTGCGCAATTCGGGGTCGGCGCCGAGGTTGCCGACGAGCAGTACGATGTTGGTCATGATGATGTCTCCTGTCTGTCCGCCGGGGCCTTCCCGACGACAGCCTCACCGATGGCGCGGACAAGGAGACGGCCGGCACCGGCGCGAAGCGGCGGGACACCCCGAAGCGAGGCCGGCGCGGGCAGCCCGAAGGGCAACACGGGCCGAGTGCAGCGGGTTGCCGACCGGCTCGGCCGTGCCAGGTAGAGGCTTGAAGGAGCGAGGGATCGGTCCGGCGGAAGCGTGAGCGATCGTCAGTCCATCGTCATGCCGGGCGGCGATCCTCGATCGCGAAGCCCCCGACCGCTAGGCCGCCTTGGCGAGCTCGATCAAACGCTCGTTGCAGAGGTCGCGGACCAGTGACTGGAGCTGGCCGATACGCTCCGACAGCCAGGCCAGCTGGTCCCCCGAGATCCGATACTGGCGCGAATAGCGCGCCTTCACATAGGCCTCGCGGAGCAGTTCGTAAGCCCGCCGCTCGTCGCGGGTGTCGCGAGGCCAGACCGTCTTCAATCGCGGATCGAGCTCTTCGGCGAGGCGCCGCAGCTGGTTCAGATTATGGGTCTTGGGGCTGTACAACGTCCGTACCAGGAACAGGCAATGGTAGAAGCGCTCGGTCGCCTGATGAAAGTCGAAGGCGGCTTCCTTGAGGTACCCCTTCTCCAGAGCTGCGTTTGCAAGTTCAAAGCGACGACAAGCACTTTCGAACCACTCGTCGAAATATTCCTCGGTCTCCCGCAGCGCCTCGGCCGGGCTCAAAGCCTTGGGCTCGACGAATGGACAGCCCGGTTCCTCGAACAGCGCGATCCCGTCGCGGACGATATCGATGAAGAAATAGCGCCCGAGGCGAAGCTTGTCGTTCACGTCGTCGAGGCTGTGGACGATGAGGCTGACGGGCGTCCGGAGGTGCTTTCCCGACGCCAGTTCGTCGAGCAATTTCTCCTCGGTCTTCGCCCAATATTCGGGAACGTCGGTCAATTCCTCGCGGTCGACGACGAGCAGCAGGTCATAGTCGGAGAAGTAACGCCCGACCGGGTCGGCGACCCAGTCGCCGCGGGCGTAGCTCCCGAACAGAATGATCTTCAACAGTCGCCCGCCGCGCACCGCCGGCATGGTCCGGCGCTCGATCGCGAAGGCAAATCCTTTGCGGATGGTGTCGACCACGAACGCCAGTTCATGCTGTTTGGCCAAGGGCAGAAAGGCGAGCGTGTCGGACGTCATTGGCCTGAGGGTTCCCGTTTCTTGTCGTTGATGCAAGTCACTCCTCCAACCGGACCCTTCCCTCTTGGCCTTGGTCCTGACGGGCCGGGCTGCGATAAGCATCCCGACCCAACAAGGAAATTACTCGCTTGAAGAGATCGACGAACCAACCCCTTGAGCGCGGCCAGCGGATTACCGGCACCTTCGAGGTCGAGTCCGGCCGAACCGTCTTCGGCGAGCTCGCGATCGAAGGCGAGCAGACTTCGCTCTACCTACGCGACGACGACTTTTTCCTGACGCTCGACCTCGAGCAGGGCTATCTGGCCGGAACGGCGCACGATCTCAGCCGGCTGTCGCTGCACCAGTGCATTACGCAATCGGGTCCGGGGACCGGGTGGCGAGGCCCCGAAAGCTACACGTTCGCCGAACTATTTCCCCATTATATCCTCCACGGTTCGGCGCATCTTCGTCCAGACGAGCGTTGCGTGGCGGCGATTTCCTTTTCGGTCGAGGATGGCCGCGCGGCCTTTTACGATTTCGACTCCTACGGGCTCGTGCTGGAGCCGCAAAAGCTGATCGAGAAGGTGGCCAACGCCAATCGCGCGGTCATTAAAAGGAAGGTCGTGACCGGTCCCAATCCGCAAATCCGTTATTTCGCGGGCCGGACCGACCTGCTCGACGCCGACACCGCGATCGGCACGGTCCTGGTCAAGAACCGAACGGGCCTCAGCCTGCCGGGGGCGGAGGCCATTGTTCCAGGAGTCGGCTTCGAAATCGTGTTCGAGGAGCCGGTCACCTTCGAGGCTGCCCAAGACCGCGCGACAACTCTGACGCGTTTCCTCAATCTGATCATCGGCCGGCCGCAGAACCGAAAAGACCTCGTCGTAAAGACAGCCAAGGAGGCGGATCCCGCACCTCATTTCCTGCGCGCCTATGCGACGTTGCAGGACCGCTGGGACCATGGCCCGGATCGGGGTCCAGGCCCCCGCGACGTGCTTATCGAGGGGGTTTCGAACAGGCGCGAGATGCAGAAAGTCCTCCAGCGCTGGTTGGCGCTGAACCCGGTGCGGCGCGATGCCCGCCTGCGGTTCGCGCTTGGCTTCGAGCAGCGCCACCGGTTCAGTGAAGACCGGCTGATCGGCGCCGCCAACATGTTCGACCTGTTGCCGGCGGACGCGGTTCCGCGCCGGGTCCGGCTGACGAAAAACGTGCTGGCAGCGCGCGACCAAGCCAAGGCGCTGTTCAAGGCGCTCGACGATTGCCCGGAGCGCCAGGCCATTCTGGGCGCCCTCGGCCGGGTCGGCCAAAGTAGCCTCCGGCAAAAGATCGGGCATCGCGCCAAAATCGTTACGCGCCGATTGCCCTGGCTTGCGCCCGACATGGACCTCGTCATTCGGGAAGCAGTCAACTGCCGAAACCATTATGTGCATGGCAGCGCCGCGAGCTTCGATTATCGAGGAAGCGGAGCGTTCGCCTTCCTGACGCGGGCGCTCGAATTTATTTTCGGGGCTTCCGACCTGGTCGACTGCGGCTGGAACCTTCGGCGCTTCGCCGCGAACGGTGGCGATCATCCGTTCGCACTCCTGCTTCAAAGCTGGCCGAACGAAGTTGCCGCGATCAAGGCCGAGATGGCCAAGGGGCGCGCGTAGGCAAGCCGCAAGGCGGAGCAGCGATTAGCGTGGCGTCGGCGCTATCGGTTGAGCGGCCTTCGGATGGGTTCCAAGAGGCCCGCGTCGATCGACCACGGCGATGCCCAGCCGCTTGGCCTCGATCACCAGCCGCTCGAGCACGCCGCTACCGGGGAACGCAACGACGTAGCGCGGCTTCAGGACCAGCATCTGCTCGTTGCGACGGAAGCCCGCGCGCGTGCCGAGCCGTCGGTCGAGCCCGAACACGAGTTGCGGGATGTGCCGCCGCTCGGCCCAGGACGACGCGATCCGGTCGAGCCCCTTGAGGTCGCCGCCGTGGACCAGGACCAAGTCGCCGACCCGCTCGCAGACCTTGTCGAGCGTCGCCCAGACCGAGCTCGCGACCGCCTTGGCGTCGTCCGTCGTGGGGAAGCTCAACCGTCCCCCGGCGAACACCACGGGCGTGCCCTCGGGCATTAAGGCCTTGCGATTGGCCTCGCGCCGTGCCTGCAGGAACGCCCGCGCATCGACCACCGCCGAGGTCAGCCCGACGCCGTGGTTGAGCCGCGACCCGCCCGTCGGCCGCCAGGAATGGCCAGTCTCATGGCTGTACAAATCAGCCGCGATCTCGCGAAGCGATTCCAGCGCCAGCATCGAGGCCTCGGCCCGCTGGGCCCGCACGACTTGCTCCTCGAGCTTGCCGGCATGAACCTCGCTGCCGTCGGCCTCGGCAACCAGCAACCGGACCTCGTCGGTCGCGCGATCGAGCGCCGCCGCGCGCTTGGCGGCGGCGCGGTGGAACAGGTTGACCATACCCCAAGCTAGCTCTTCGGTATCGAGCTCGAGGACGGTATCGGGGAACAGGGCGAACAGGTCGGACCAGACCGCGGAGAGCGTCTGAGCCGATGCCTCGGCATTGGGCGGATCGAGCGAGGTCGGCTCGAGATCGGCGCAGTTGAGATGCCCAAGCTCGAGTTGGGCGATCTGCATCGCGATGGTCGTGCGCATGGGAAAAGTCCTTGTCTGATGGCGCCGGCCGATCCGGCGCCGGGCGCGCCTGTCGACCTGGCGCCTCCAGGCGGGATGGCACCAAGCGAAGCGCGGGGAACCCGAGGCCGCGGCTGGCGCGGGCCGCGCGAAGCGCCAGCCGGGCCGCGGCCGACGGGTTGCCGCCCGCCGGCGCCGGGTCAGCGCGACCGCTTGGCGGCGGTCGGGCGGAGGCTTGGAAAGACATTCGGTCCACGGCGCGACCATCGCCGAAGCCGAGGGCCAAGTCGCTGAAGCAGTCACGCGATGACGCGACGACTTCGTCGGCAGGGCGAAGATGGTCGAGCGAGCAACTGTCGGTCGCGCGCCCGCGATCGGTCCCCCGTCCTGCCCCGGTGAATCGGCCGACCCGCCACCGGGTCGCTGTCGATCGGAGGACACCCGGTGTCGACCAGCAGGGCGCCGTGATCGACCCCACGCAATGTCGGGACGATGGGAGCGCCAAATCGGGTGCCGGTGCCGCGGGTCGCGGGACTGCGTCCCTAGCCTGTCGGTTGCCCGGCCCGTGGGGCCGGTCCGCCGGGTGGCCTTCGGAGCCCGCAATCGCGCCGGACGTTATGCCCTGATGGCTGGGCCGACACCAAGCGACGAGGAGATTTTCCGGCGGATTGCCGCGTCCCGTGGGCAGCCGGTCGATGACCTCGATCTGCCGCAAGGGGATCGGCAAAATTTCGCGGCGCTCAGCGCTCGGGCGCGGGATCTCATTGAATCGGCGAGACGGGCCGTAACGGGTATTCCCGAGATCCATTTCGGGTTCGTCCGAAACGCGACGATCAACGCCTTCGCCGCCAAATCCGACGGCCGTTATTTCGTCGGCGTCCACACCGGCGTGGCGGCGCTTCTGCGCCTGCTGACTGGCAGGATGCTCGCCGATCCGGGCCTGTTTCCCCTAATCGGCGATCCCTCGCGGGAACGGGCCGATCTTCCCAGGATCGCGTTCTACGCCCCCCATGCCGACCAGATGCTGGCGAGCGAGGATCTGGTGATGCCGTGTGATCCGCTGCGCCAGGCCTATATGGATCACCTCGTCGACCGCGCCCTCATGTTTTTCGTGGGGCACGAAATCGCGCATATCGCGAACGGCCATGTCGACTATCTGCGCGAGGGGCGGGGCTTAAGCGCCCTCGAGGAGGACGACGGGACGCCGGTCGACGACGAGCGCCTGCTCGAACGCCGGGTCCTCGAATTCGACGCCGACCGGCGCTCGATCATGGCCAGCGTGAATTCACTCAGGGACACACAATTCGCGCCCGGGTTCGAGGGGATGGCCTGGGGCGAGGGCGCCGACGATGCCGCCACCATGTTCCGCGACTGGTCGGCCGCCATCTCGATCCTCTTCCGGATGTTCGGCGATCCCGCCCTGGCCGATACCAGGCGTGCCCAGGCCTATCCGCCCCTTCTCGTGCGATGGCAAAGCGCCCTCGCTCACGCTCGATACGGGATCGACCGATTCTGGCCCGGGGCCCAGCACGCCGCCGCGCTCGAGGCCCTCGCCGAAGGGCGACGCGAAGTCGCCCGCGCCTTTGCGACGATCGCCGGAAACTCGGCACCTGAGGTGCTACCGACCGCCCCGCCGCCCGACTATCTGGACGGCCTGCAGAACTACTGGAATGACGTCCTTCTCGAGCGCGTTCGACCCTATGCCTACGAGTTTTGATCCGTCTCCTCGCGGGTCTCTGGACAGCCCGTCGCCAAAGTCCGAGGGCCGGTCGGCAAGCAACGCGACGATGGGCTCGCCTCATCGCGGTAATGCCGCGAGCGAAGCTCGGGGAGACCGGCTTCCACCTTTCGCGCGAATGACGTTCAGTCTTTCGCCGGAAAGGCAGGCCCCCTCGACGACGTTGCACCGGACGCCGGCAGGGGCGGCGCGCTGGTCAGCGTTGTGACCCTTCCGCCAGCGCCTCCCCGGGAGGAACCACGCGAAACCGCATCCTGGCGAAGTCGATCGATACTTTCCGGAAGGCCCTGAGCGCGTTCATGCCCAGGAGGAGCGCGGGTCGTTCCTCGAGATGGAGCTGCGAAAAGGTCCTGGCGGGGGCGAAGACGACCTCGAGATTGTTGATCGAGACCGCGCCAAGGTTGAGCTTGCGCAAGATCATGGAGTCGCCGGCAAGCTTTGCTCCCGTTACCGAGATCAGCAGCGACGGCCGGATCTCGCCCGACAGCCCGCGGCGCGCGAGCGCGGCTCGAAGCGCCGCGTTGCCGACCGTGATCTCGGCACCCGTATCGACGACGACGACAAGGGAGTGGTCGATGGTGCTGGCGTTGGTGAGGACCAGACGGCCGTTGCGGCGATGCCCCAGGATTTCGATGGCGCCGGTCACGTCGGTCGGATCAAATGTGGTCGCGGGCGCGATCGACATGGTTCTCCGGTCGAAGTCGAACTGGATTCGCTGGCCGGCAAGCCCGTCGGTTCCGAGCACTCCATCTGCGCCGATATCCGCCCCATCGAGGATGACGGCCTCGAGGCCGGTCATCGCGACCTTGGTGAACGCCAAATGGGGAACGTTGACGGTTTCAGCCTGGCTTGCGCCGGTCAGGCTATTGATCTCGGCCAGGGGTCCCGGCCTCAGCCGGAGCGAGTTCGCCAGTCCACGGGCGAGCGCGGTACGATTGGCACCGGTGTCGACCATGAACCGATATGGGCCCCTGCCGGCGACCATCACGGGAACCGTCATTCGGTCATTCGCCTCGGCCGTGTAGGTGATGAGGGTCGGGGCGAGCGGCGTCGCCGCCGGAGGCGTCGGCTGAGCTTCCGCGCTGACCGGCGAGACCACGACACCGGCCAGCAGCGCCGGTTGTATCCAGCGATTGCCCGCGAACCGCTTCGCTGTCAGTCTGCTCATCGCGTCACGATGGGTCCAGCGCCCAGAACGCGCTATCAAGATTCGTCGATCCTGCGAGAGAGCCGGAGCCTGTGGAGCCTTTTCCCCACGCCCGCGCTACTGCCCCCGCCTTCTCCCAGCGGCCACCCCATTCGGTCCGCGAGCGGCCGGCACCGCGTTGCGGCACCCAGGCACTCAGGCCCTGAAGCCGCGTCCTGCGTCGCGGGCGGAGGAGCGCGACGCCGGCGTTACCGAACCGCTTCGGCAATGGGCGCGCGAGTCAGTCGCCGAGCCATCGATCAAACTTCCGCAACCCCCGCGCGAGCCGTCGCTCAACCTCATCGGTCGAGAGGTGAAGCCGCTTGGCGATGGCCGCGTTGCCGAGCCGCCGCCGGGCACTGAGCAACAGGATCACGCGATCGAGCCGCCGCAGCTTCGACAAGGCGATGGCAAACCGATCCGACGCTTCGTGCTTCGGGCCATGAGTCATGACAGGTCTCCCACCCGGCACGGGATGGGAACGGATCGGAGGGTACCGGGCGGCGGGCCGGGCTCGGCTGGCGCCCCAGCCAAGCGAAAAGTCCGCGGCGGATCGTGGGGTGACGCCTCCATCTCCCGTTGGCCGCACCCTGTGGTCCCTTGTGACGAAGTTCGGTCTCGATCCGTCCCCAATAGGTGCCGGGCAAGGGCCGGGCGATCCCAAGGGACCACCCGGCCGGTTGCATCAGGCCGCCTGATCCAGCGGCGCGGGATCAATGATGTCCGGGACGCCGGCCTGTTCGCCATCGGCGTCAAGCTGGTCGATCGTCTCACCGTCGGCCTCAGGCTCGATCGCGTCTTGGGCCACCGCGTCGGCAGTTTCGCCACCGGCAACACCTCGGACACCGTCTTGGACGTCGCCGATCCACGGCGGGACGACGAAGCGCATTGCCGCCGGGACCCAGCTCAGCGCTGCGTCACGCACCTCGGCCTCGACGATGAGTTCGCCTGCGAACAGGCACTCGCACACCTGGGCGAGTTCGGGCTTCTTCGCCTTGGCATAGAGGCCGGCAAGCGCGGGACCGCCGACCTCGGCGAGCGCCGCCAGGCTGACGCCCTTGGGCACCCGGTCGAAGTAATTGGCGCCAGTCGGTCGCCACCAGGCCGCGGGTTCGATCCCGAGCAGGTCACCGAGCTGGTCGTGAAGACCGCACTCGCGGTGGCCGCGTTCGTTCAGGCTGGCGTGGAGACTGTCCGCGACCAGCTCGGCGAGCCACGCCGCCTGCCGATCCGCGTTGAGCCGGCGGAAGGCCATGAACCGCTCGGCCGTCCCCTCGAGTCCGGTCCACGAGCGATCGAGCGCCGCTGCCTGCTCCTGCCGGGCTTTTCCGGCCGCCGTGTCGGGCATCTGGCTGACGGGCACCGGCTCGTTGGGCTTGGTCGCGCTGATCGTCGAGCCCGGCCGCTCGCCGCGATAGCCGATGGCGCGATCGGCCATCAGGAAGATGGCGAGACTGGTCGCGACCGCCGGATCGCGCGCGACATGCAGCGCAAGGATGTCGCGGCGTTGCATCGCCAGTTCGTCGGCGTGACGCTGCGACAGCCCCGCCGGCGCCTTGGGCTCGGCCGCGCTTTCGGCCTCGCCGACGCCCGCCACCGCGGCTTCGGGTCGATCATCCTCATCGCTTGCCGCGTCGTCTTCGTTCGGGCTCAGATAATAGTGACGATGAAGGCGCGGCTTGCTGTTCTCATCGAGCAGGAGGAAGGTGCCGAGACGGTCTTTCAGATCATCGGGCAGGATTGGCGGCTTGTTCTCGATCTCGTCGATCTGGGCATCGAGCTGGCGGACGCGGTCTTCGCATTCGGCGCGATGGGCTTCAGGCATCTCCTCGCTTTCGAGCCGTTCGACGAGCCCGCCGATCATCTCCTCGTAGGCGGCGACGTCGGCCTCTTCCTGTTCGCTAAGCGGCGTCGCCTCGAGGTCGATCGGCGCCAGCCCCTCGGTATGACGATAGCCGATCCAGCAATCGAGCGTCGGCGTCACAAAGGCGAGCCCCAATTCGGCACGCTTCTCCTCGGCCAGGGCGGCGATCTTCTCGCCGGCCAGCCGCTCGACGAGCTCGACGTCGAGCCAGCGCGCGGTTTCGTCGTCGGCGAACAGGTCACGTTCGATCCGGCCGCCGGCCTGCTGATAGGCGTCGTCGCCGACGAACCGCGCCCGTCGATCGCTGCCGGCAATCGTCGCTTGGGTCATCAATCGCCGGATGCTGTCGGGATGGCAAACGCCATAACCGTCGCACATCTGCGCGTAGACATGCGCCTGACGATCCTGGTCCGAGGTCGCCGCGAAGGCCTTGGCGACATCGAGCGTGATGTCGCCCGCGCCCAGCGCTTCGAACACGACCGGCGCGAGATCGGCGAGGCGCAGGCGTCCGTCGACGAAGCGGCGGGCGAGCCCGAACCGGCTTGCGATGTCGTCCACGTTAAGGCCGAGCGCGACGAGACGCTCGAACGCCCGGCATTCGTCGGCGGGGTTCATGCGCAGGCGCTGGAAGTTCTCGGCGAGGCTCGCTTCCTGCGCGTCGCTCGTCGCCGGATCGAGGATCAGGCAGGGCACTTCAACATCGGCCGTGATGGTCCCGTCCTTGACGAGCCGCTGCAGCGCGCCAAGGCGGCGTCCGCCGGCCTCGACCGCGAAGTGGCCGCGCGGTTTCTTTAGCGCGGTGACCACCAGATTCTGCAGCAGGCCATGGGCCGCGATATCGGCCTGAAGCTGCGCGTCGGCTTTCTCGTCCGTCATCCGCCGGACATTATTGGCAGAGCGACGAAGTTTGTTGAGGGGAATGGTCGTGATCATGACGGTCTCCTTGGTCGGGCCGGCGCGAACCCTTCGCACCGTCAAGCCCATCCCGACCCGTTCCCTTTCCTCTCTCCCGGTCGACCGTGGGCGCGGTGGCATGTCGGTTGGCCTCGACCTCACCATAGCGATCAGCGCCGACCTCCGGCTCGGCGCGAACATCTGCAATAGCGTCAGACATGCAGGGCCTTATTTGACAAACTATCAGATATGACATATCAAAAGCGCTAATTCAGCATATCTGGACGGTTCAATGACGTCTCCCAAAGTCCGGCCGGTTCTGTCCAGATTGGGAAACGACATCCGCAGCGCGCGGCTTCGCCGCCGGCTCGCGGTGGCCGATCTCGCGGTCCGGGCCGGGACGTCGCCCAGTTCCATCGCCCGGCTCGAGAAGGGCGATCAGGGCGTTGCGATCGGCACCCTTGCCGATGTTCTGGTCGTCCTCGGGCTGGCAGAGCGACTGGGCGACCTCGTCGACGTCCGCAAGGATGACCTTGGCCTGGCCCTGGCGAGCGAGCAGTTACCGCAACGCGGCCGGTCGACCGCGGCGCGTCGACGGACGCGCACATCAACATCGGCGGAAGGCGGAAGCCGGGACGATGGCGGCTCGGACGGCATCGCTTTCTGATGCCGGAGTTTCATTCTCGGGTCGTGCTCGGCGAAGGCCGGATACCGGTCGGCCGGCTGCGGTTCACGCGGACAGGGCCGCGCCAGTTTTCGACCTTCTCCTATGAGGACGCTTGGCGCGAGGACTCCCGGGCCTTCGCCATCCAGCCCAATTTCGATCTGGACGCCGGCCCCTTTCACACCTCCGGCCAACCGGGCCGGATGCATGATGCGCTTCCGGGCGTGTTCGCCGATGCGGCGCCCGACACATGGGGCCGGCGTCTCCTGGAGCGCGCCTACGGCAACGGCCTCAATGAGTTCGAATATTTGACCCTGTCGGACGATTCGAGCCGGCAGGGCGCGCTTCGATTTGAAGACGAGGCCGGCGAGATCATTCGCGGCCCTGCGCCGGAAGCCGTTCCCCGGCTGGTCGATCTGGCGACGATCACGGCGATCGCCCGCGACTATGAACAGGGGAAGGATGTCTCCGCCGAGCAGATCCAGGCGCTGGCGGGCGCGGGCGGCTCCGGCGGCGCGCGACCGAAAGCCAATGTCGCGGAAGGCGACACGCTTTGGTTGGCGAAATTCACCTCGGTCCACGACCAGCAGCCCGTGGAGCGGGTCGAAGTCGCAACGCTTCGCCTTGCCGAACGCTGCGGCATCCTGACGCCCCCCGTCAGACTGGAAATGGCCGACACGCCATTCCCGGTGGCCCTCATCCAGCGCTTCGATCGACGCGGAACCGCGCGGATCCCCTACATGTCGGCGCGCAGCGCACTTGGAAAAGCCGGCACCGAACTGGGTTCCTATACCGAGATCGTCGACTTCATCCGTGCGCACTCTGCCGATCCCAAGCGCGACTTCGAGGAACTCTACCGGCGCTTGATCTTCACGATCCTCGTGTCGAACAAGGACGACCATTTGAAGAACCACGGCTTCCTCTACGCAGGCGACGGCCGCTGGCGCCTGTCGCCGATGTTCGACGTCAATCCCGCGCCCGATCGGCAGCCGCACCTTGAAACGGCGATCATGGAAGGCGGTCCCCACGACCGATCCATTCGACTGGCGCGGGATGCCGGCGACTTCTTCGAAATAAGGCCGGATGACGCCAGGAGGATGATCCGCAGCACGGCGCAGGTGATCGCCGACGGCTGGCGGGACGAACTGCACACCGCGGGCCTGTCGAGCGCCGCGAGCCGCGATTATGAGGCCGCCTTCCTGCACGACGAGGCGACGCAGGCGTTACAAATGTAGTCGGATATGCGCAGTTATTCGGTCTAAGAAGTCAAATATGATGAGTTGCGAGTGCAGCCCGACCGAAGCGAAACCTGAAATCTCGAGGCGTGACGTTCCTCGACTTTTCGACGTCACGGATTGGCAACCGTTCGGCGCTTAGCGCTGATGACGAAGAAATTTGCTTCGGATGTGGGTTGGTCCGTTTCGTTTGCTGCTTTCTCTTGTTCCTTTTGAACGGCGAACAGGGATGCTTGCGGGGCATACCCGGCGGGCGGTGGAGCCTCGGACATGGCCGTCTTGCCCGATACGGTTCGAACGTAGGCGCGCGTTTCTGCGGGCAGCGGACGCCCCTCGCGACGTGATGCAGTGTAGCGTCCCGGACCCGCGTTGTAGGCGGCGAGCATGCCGGGATAGCCGAACCGGTCATACATCGCCCGCAGATAGGCCGTTCCGGCATAGATATTGTCCGCGGGATCGAACGGATCGGCGCCAAGGCCGTGCTGTCGCCGCACCTCGTCCCATGTCCCCGGCATGATCTGCATGAGCCCCATGGCGCCCGCGCGGCTGACCACCGGCCGCCCGCGCCGCCACGGGTGCCCGCCGCTCTCGGCGCGCATCACCGCGCGGATCCAGCCTTGCGGGATGGCGAAACGAGCCGACGCGCGCTCGATCTCGGCGGCCCACTGGTCGACCGGGTCAGCCGCGGCGGGCGCCGCGATCATAAGCCCGGCGAGAAGAAGCGTCACTCGAACGGCCATAGATGTCTCGCCCGCCCAATTACCTCGCGGCGCTCCGTCACGCCGAAATAACGGCCGTCGAAGGCATCCCGAACGCCGGCCGACAGGAGAAACAGTTGGCCTCGGGCGAGGCGACGGCAGCCGAACCAGCTTGGCAGAGGTCGCCCGTGACGGTCCTGCGAAAGGCGCTCGGCGAGGGTTCGCCCATTGACGGAAACATGGCGACCGCGAGCGCAGACAAGGTCGCCGCCGGCAGCGGCGACCTGTTTGACGACAGGAACATTGACGGGAAGGTAACGGCGACCTGCGGCGAGATCCTTCACGGTGGGCGGCAAGTTGGCGACCACCATGTCGCCGGGCCGAAGTCCCTGCTGATCGCCGACCGCATAGAGGCCGACCGGGCTGCTGAGGCTGGAATTCCAGACCATCCGGGGCCGCGGCGCATCGACCAGGGTGAGCAGAAGCATGATGCAGCCGGAGATGAGCGCGAGCGCGCGCCAGGGCCGGCGCATCACGTCGTTCCAGCGCCGACGTCGGCGGATGGCCTTGCGCGCCGGCGACATCATCGCGTGCCGGCGCCGCTGCCGCGCGACCAATTGTCGAGATCTTCGATATGATAACGGACAAAGCGGCAGTGCCGGCGAAAAACCGGGCCCCCTCCGCGGCTTCGCAGCGCCTGCAATTTGCGGGCGCTCAGCCCAAGATAATAGGCCGCCTGCTCGGTCGACAGGAACGGCGTTCCTTTCCGCGCTTGGGCCGCCCGGGCAATCTCATCAAGCATCTCAGTCAATCCGATCGAGTTGGCGTCGGACCGATCTTGGCGACAAAAGCCGGGTGTCCGGAGGCTCGAATTCGCGGCGGTGCAAATTCGAGCCCCGGCCTGATCCCGGTCAGTCATTGCGCAACAGCAGCGCGCGAAAGCCGCCCGCCGCCATGGTCCGCGCCTGGCGGACGAGCCGTTGAACCTGGAGGCGGACCGTCGGAAGTTCGATTCGCCAGCGGGCCTTCGCGGCATCGGAATCGAACAGATGCTCGGCGATCCGTCTCTGCGAGGCATCGGTCGCCAGCGCGTCCGAAACGCGAAGCAGCCGCGCGAGCCGGGCAGCCCGAGCGCGGGACAGGGGCGCCGTGGCCAGGCAGCCGGTGCGTGCCAGGCGCTCGACCTGCTGGAGGGCAACGATTTGCGCGCCCAGTCGCTCGGGCGCCGCGCCCACCAGGAACGTCGCCGCGGCGGCAAGATCGGGCGCGATGTCGAGGCGAAGCGCACTCAGGCCGTTCGCGATGAGGATTCGTTCGCCGCCCAACCTTCGCTTCAGCCGCGTGAGCCCCTCCAGATCGATTCCGGCCGACACCAGGACGCCGACCGAGGCGTCGAGCACGAAGGCCGAATATTCATGGGTCCAGAGTGGCCGCGCTTCGGCGGCGCCGAGCGCGGGATCTTCGAAGCGGTGCAGACCCCAGTTGTGGGGCCGGGACGCCGGCTCACCCCTATTCGCTGCGCCGCGTGCCGCGCGGCGATAGCCGTCATCGCGCCGGAGCCACTCCCATGCCCACCCACTGCGATCGACGGTGAGAAGGGATGCATAAGCGTCGGGATCGCGCCAGTCGGGGCGATCGCCGGCCACCGACCCTCAGCGCCGGGGTGCCGCCGCCCGGGCCGCCAAGCCGGGCCGATCTTCGCTGCTGAAGGCCGATTCAACCATGGCCCGGCAGAATTATAAATCGGTTATTTGCTGGAAATAACCATTTCTGGGTATCATCGTCGGGTGCCGAAGTCGGTGAAGCGGGCAGTTGAGAGCTGCTCGTGCGCCGCGAACGAGGGAAGGCAGTTTCGGGACCAGGCGGCTTGGACAGCGCGCCCCGGGACGTGCAGCGGCGCACGTGTTCGAGCGAGTACAAGCTTTTGTCGACGACGCCGGACGGGTCGAAACCGAAGCGGCCTTGTCGGACCTGATCGGGCAGGTTTGCGCCGATCTGCATTTCGACTATTTTGCGCTTACGCATCACGTCGATCCGCGTCGCGGCCCGCGACCGACGATCCGTCTTGCCAACTATCCCGCCGAGTGGGTCGACTATTTCGATCGTCATCGGCTCGGCCCCGTCGATCCGATTCATCGCGCGAGCCACCTGACCAGCGTCGGCTTTGTCTGGTCGCAGGTCCCGGCCATGATCGCGCTGACCAAGCGCGATGTCGACATCCTCGAAGGCGCCGCGCGAAGCGGGCTCGGCGACGGCTTCACCATTCCGGCGCACGTTCCGGGCGAGACGCTCGGCAGCTGTTCGTTCGCAACACAGCGAGGCCGGTCGCTGGATGGGGAGGTGCTTCCGGCCGCTCAGTTGGTCGGCCTGTTCGCCTTCGAGGCGGCGCGGCGGCTGTATCGGGTCCGGTCGAGCGATGTCGCGGTACCTGCGCTGACCGACCGCCAGCGCGACTGCGTGGTGTGGGCGGCGCGCGGCAAGTCCGATTGGGAGATCAGCCGGATCCTCGGCATCAGCCATGAAACGGTGATTGCCCATGTCAAGCAGGCGCGCGAGCGTTACGGCGTTGCCAAGCGCACGCTGCTGGCGATCCATGCACTACTCGACGGCACGATCAGTTTCCTCGACGTGATGAACCGCTGACGCTCCCCATTTCTGGTGATGGCGCCACCATCCCGCCCGGCCGATGCTCCTGCTTGTCCAAGAGGAGCAAGTTCCACCATGCCCATCACGTCCCTGCGCTCATCGGGTCCGCTTGAGGATCGCGCGCTCGCCGCCATGTTCGAGGCCCGCAAGCAGGTCTTCGTCGACCTGCTCCGTTGGGACCTGCCGGTGCTCGACGGCCGCTTCGAGGTCGACGAGTTCGACGACCGGCATGCGGTCTACCTCATTGTCTCCGACAGGGACGGCGGCCATCTGGGCTCGGCGCGCCTGCTCCCGACGACCCGTCCCTATCTCCTGGCGACTCATTTCCCGAGCCTTTGCGCGTCCTTGCCGTGTGCCCCCGACAGCTGGGAAATTACCCGCTTCTGCCTTGATCGGCGACTTGCGGCGCCGCAGCGACGGGCTGTCCGAGACCAGCTGGTGTCCGGTCTTGCCCGCCACGCACTCGAGCACGGCATTCAGACTTATTACGGCGTTGCCGAACTCCCTTGGCTCCAGCAGATCCTCGCCTTCGGCTGGCGATGCGATCCCGCGGGCCTTCCCAGGGCCATCGGGTCGCGAAAGCTCGGCGCGCTCAGGATTTCGATCGACGAGGAGACCCCTGCCCTGCTCGCCGCCAACGGCATCGGCGAGACCGCACCGCTGGCGGCGGCGGCGTGACGATGGCCCATCGCGCCGCTTCTCGATCGGCACCGGTCCCGGCGCCGCCGCCCGCTGCCTTCAGCACGCTCGAGCGCGACGGCTTCGCCGTCCTCACCCGGGCTCTGCCGCCCGAGCACCTTCGCCGGCTGGCCGGCGACCTCGAACCCCACTTCGAGCGAGCGCCGTTTTGCGAAGGGGGCTTTTACGGCGGCAGGACCAAGCGCTTCGGCCGCCTATTGGTCCGCTCGAATCATAGTGACGACCTGGTCCGGCATCCGGGCATCCTCGATCTTGCCGAGCGGGTTCTTGGTCCCTGGTGCGACCGGATCCAACTCAATCTCACCCAGGCGATCGCCATTCATCCGGGCGCGCCTGCGCAGCTTCCGCACCGCGACCAGGACATGTGGCGCGGCGTCGTCGGCGAGGTCGAATATCTGCTCAACGTGATCTGGCCGCTGACGCCCTTCAGGGCCAAGAACGGCGCGACGCTGGTCTGGCCTGCCAGTCACGGCCCGCGAGCGCTCGACGCCGAGCCGCGGGAGGGCCCGGTCGCGATCGAGCTCGATCCGGGCGATGCGCTCGTCTTTCTCGGCTCGACCCTTCACGGCGCCGGCGCCAATCGCACGCAGGGCGAGCGCCGCGGGATCATCATCAGCTACTGCCTCGGATGGCTCAAGCCCTATGAAAATCAGTGGCTGGCTTACCCGCCCGAGGTCGCCCGCAGCTTCCCGAAGCCGCTCAGCGAACTTGTCGGTTACACCCAGCACCGGCCGAACCTCGGCAATTTCGAGGGTCAGTGCCCTTCGGTCCTGTTCGACGACGGTCCCGACGTCCCCCGTGCGGCGATCGACGCGCTCCGCCCCGATCAGCAGCGGCTCCTCAACGACTATCTTCTCGCCCAGGAGCAAGGCGAGTGACGCGGATGGCGGCGGTCGGCGAGCGATGGTGATTTCGGGCGGAACGTTCGAGCGGGTGCTCATCGGCCTTCGCGCCCGCATCGAGGCGGGCGTCTATGCACTCGGCGATCCGCTCGAGCCCGCGCATCTCGCGCACGAGCTCGCCGCCAGCATCACGCCGGTGCGCGATGCGCTCCATCGCCTGGTCGGGGAACGCCTCGTCGAGACCGCGCCCGCCGGTGGCTTCCGCTTTCCCTTGATGACCGAAGTCGGCCTGAGGCATCTTTACGACTGGCGCTATCGCCTGCTTGTCATGGCCCTGACCGACAAAGCGAAGGGACAGGCCAGCCCGGCGCTAACGGTCGACGCGGATGCCGGAACCTACGTCAGGGGGCCGGACCTCTTCGCGGCGATCGCCCGGCTCGCCGCCAATCCCGAGTGCGGCGCCGCCCTCGCGAATGTCGGCGCGCGGCTCGAGAATGTCCGCCTCCGGGAGGAAGAACTGTTGGGCGCGCGGTCCGTGGCCAGCGAAGTGACGACCCTCGCCACCTGGATGGCGGCGAGCGAGTGGGGCGCACTGCGGCGCGGGCTTCGCGCATATCATCGCCGCCGCCTCCGCATCGTCGGCGACCTGATCGCGACGCTTCATCGACCGAGGGAGAGCGAACCAAGCCCGGAGATCGGCCGCTGAAGAAAACAACACGCCGGTCACTTGCTTATAAGCTTCGTACCCGGCGACGGTCTTCCTAGCCTTCGCGCCGCGCGGCGTGGTGCCGCGCGAGAAGGAGGACGATGATGAAGAAGACAATCCCGCAGCCCGTAGGGCCGGCCCTCGGTCGGGCCAGCCGAATCACCCGCGGCGCCAACGGCCATATGCTCGAGGCGAGCGGCCTGTGGGGCATGACCGGGCTCAACCGCGACTGACCAGGCATCGGCGACGCCGAGCGCACCGCCGTGCTCGGCGTCGTCGATGCAAACAATCGGATTATGGCCATCTTATAGAATAGGTATCTTCTCCCAGCCTCCATAGCCTTCATCGTGCTGCATCCCCGCAGCGAACAGCCAGGAGGCAGGAAGATGACCAAGACGAACTATCGCCGGGACCGGCGGACCCTCGGCCGCGCCAGCGACGTGACCCGGGGCGGACCGATCGGGACGCTCGAGGTCGCGGGCTTCGAGCAGAAGTACGGCATCGCTCGCGACTGACGACGAGGAGCGCGCCCCGGAGTTTCCGGGGCGCGCATCGTGTGATGAACCGCTACAGCCTCCTGCCCCACCTCAGCTATGCGATCGTCGACGACACCGCGATCTTTCTCGATTTGCAAGCCGATCGCTATTTCGAGCTCGATCAGCGGCTTTTTGCCGATCTCGTTGAATTCGACGCCGCCGCCGGGATGCCGCGCGACGAGGCCGCCCGGCGGCTTCTCGAGGCCGGATTGATCCGGGCCGGGATCGGGCAAACCGGGGCGACGGAGATCCGGGTTCGCCTGCCCAGTGTGTCCGGCGGGCAAGGGGAAGCCGCACCGCCGCGAGGGTCGCTGCTTGGATCGCTCGAAGTTGCCCTGCTGGTCGCAGCGGCGATCGTACGGCTCCGTCTTGGCGGCTTGGCCGCCATTCTCGATCGGTTCACCGCGGTGCGGGCCGGCAGCGATCCGGTGCTCGTCGCGGCGTTCGCCCAGCAGTTCGACCTTTATCGCCGTCGGGTCCCGATCCCGCGGCGATGCCTTCCCGATTCGATCGCCCTCGCGTGGTTCCTGCGGCGGCGTTCGCTGACCTCGACGCTCGTGATCGGCGTGACGACATTGCCCTTCGCCGCACACTGCTGGATCCAGGACCTGGACCAGGTTCTCAACGACGATGCCGACATGGTCGCGGGCTTCGCGCCGATCCTGGCCCGCTCGGTATGAGCTTCGCGGTCGGCTTCGGCTCGACACGTCATCTGGACGCACTGACGGCCGACTGGATCGGCCGGCTGGCGCCGCTTGAATGGAAAGTCCATCGCGGCGAGGGCATGATCGTCGCCGTCGGTCCCGGCGAGACCCTGATCTGGTCGCCCGATCGGCGCGCCGTCGCGGTCGGACTGATTGTCGAAGCGAGGACCTGCCGACCCCCCGCCGGGCTGGCGCCCCTGCCGGACGAAGCGAAGATTGCCGACTTCGTCGGGAACCATTGGGGTCGCTATATTCTGGCCTGCGCTTCGCCCGACGATTGTTGGCTGTTTCGCGATCCCTCGGGCGGCCAGCCCGCGCACCATATCCGGCACGCAGACCGGCATTTCATCGTCCCGGACATCCGGACAGCGGATCTGCTCGGTCTCGATCCGGGGCCGGTCGATCACGCGTTCCTCGGACAGTGGCTTACCTATCCTTTCCTGCGCACGGCGAGAACCGGTTATGCCGGAGCGGCCGAAATCCTCCCCGGCGATGTCCTGTGCCAGTCGGCCGACGGCTGGCGGACGAAGGCGCTCTGGAAGCCACACCGCTTTGTCGGTCCGGCTGATCGGGTCCTCGACTTCGATGAGGCGGCTAGAGCGCTCGGCGCGCTCCTCGAGACCGTCATCCCGATCATGGTCGGAAACGCGCCCTCACCTGTCGTTCAGCTGTCGGGCGGCCTCGACAGCGCGATCGTTCTCGCGGCGATGGGCAAGCCCGGTCGGTCGACGGTAGCCCTAACTTACCACGGGCCCAGCGCCGACAGCGACGAGCGGCGCTTTGCGCGGCTCTCCGCGAGCGCGGCGCACGCCGGTCTTCACGACTTCGAGATCCCGGCCTCGTCGCCGATCGCGGGCCCGATCGGTCCGCGGTCATTTCGGCCGCTTCCCAATGCTGCGCTTCGTCCCCTGTTCGGCGCGCTCGACCGGCACGTGCGCGGGCTGGAGGGCAGCGCGCTGGTTGACGGGGCGGGCGGTGATAATCTGTTCTGCTTTCTCACCACTGCTGCACCGGCGGTCGACGCGTATCGATGCCGGGGAATGAGCCAGGGTTGCCGCACCCTCGACGATCTGTCCGTGCTCACCGGTTCGACCCTCTGGACCGCGCTGCTCGCCGCGATCCGCAAGCAGGCTCGGGCGCGGGCCCGGCCGCGCTGGAAACGCGATGACCGCTTCTTGAAGCCCGAGGCCGTGCCGACGGTCCCCGATCGGCACCCCTGGCTTGAAGTTCCCGAGGCCATCCTGCCTGGAAAGCGCGAGCATATCGAGGCGCTGGTGAGCATCCAGCATTTCCTCGATCGCGGCCAACCCCTCTTGACGGTGCCGATGCGCCACCCCCTTTTGGCGCAACCGCTCCTCGAATTCTGCCTCGCCGTCCCGACCTGGCTGTGGTGCCGGGGCGGACGCGACCGCGCCGTCGCCCGCGCCGCGATGCGCGCGCGTCTACCGCCCGAGATCGAGGGGCGCCGCACCAAAGGCCGTCTCGAGAGCCTGTTTCGACGAGCCTATCGCATCCAGCGGCCGGCGCTTCGCGACATGCTTCTCGGCGGAGAGCTTGCCGCGCGGGGGTTGATCGATGAGGTGGCGATCATGACCTATCTGCTCCAGTCCGAAGACCCCGCCGACGACGGCTACATCCGCCTGCTCGAAATGGCGGCGCTCGAGGAATGGCTCCGATCAGCCGGGAGGTAACGGGTCGGCCCCGCGCGACGTCAGGGCGGTCCAGCGCCGTGCGGCGCCGGGGTCGACGAGATCGGTCGCGCCCGTCAGCCAGAAGCGAAACCAGTCGAGGTTGCGCTGCATCGCCTGCCGCTGGTGCGCGGGCTCGACCTTGATATGCCCCTCATCGGGAAAAGCATAGGCTTCGCTCGCGACGGCCGAACGGCTCAGCCGGGCGAGCAGCTCCGGGACCTCGCGGGCCTCCTGCTCGGGCATCTGGAGCAACAGCGGCGCGCGGATCCGGTCGATCGATCCGACCGGCGACGCCGCCGCCCATTGCGCGGACGACGTGCCCGGCGGACCAAGTCCCCAAACTTGCTTGAGCAGGCCGGGCTGGTCACGTCCCCGGCCCGCGTTCAGCCAATAATAGGCGGGCTCGATCTGGGGCGAGGTGATCGAGGCCGCGCTGATCAGCCGGGTGTGTGTCAGCATCCACATGGTGACCTCGCTCCCGAAGCTGAAGCCACCCATGCCGACACGGTGCGGATCGATCGCGCCTTCCGCGTCGAGGCGTTCGATCAGCGCCCTGATACCGGCCTCGGCGGTCCGATAGCCGGCAAGCGCGTCCTGCGGTCCGTGGTCGCGGGCCGCGTTGATGCAGGCCACCACGATCCCGGACTCGACCAGGGGCGCCGACGGCCATTCGCCGCCTTCGCCGCCCTTCAGCCATCCCGCGCAACGATAATAGGTCAGGAACAGGGGATATCGCCTCGCCGGCCCCGGCGGGGTCAGCAGAACGCCCGTAAAGGTCGCCGCTCCAGCGTGCCATTCGAGACGACGAACAACGGGCACCGAAGCGGCCTCAACCGAGTGAGGCGCGACGACCGTGCGCCAATGCCCGTCCTTGATCGAGAGCGAGACGAGCCGGGGTGGATTGACCGGGCCCGCGGCAATGCAGAGCAGATAGGCGCGGGCGATCGCGCACGGCAGGTCCGCTCCGTAACCACCCCCGGACAGCGTGCCGTCGTATCCGGCGATCGGTCGCGGCCTCTCCTCGTTCGCCGTCCACTCGAAAATTCGATCGCGCTTGTGAAGATCGCGGACCGCGATGATCAGCCCGCCGCCCGATCGCCACGCGGCCCAGGCGATGATCCCCGCGGGCATCCAGACGCGCTCCCCACCCGCGCGCGTGACGCGGAGCACCGATCGCTCGCCGCCGTTCGACACCGTTGCGATCGCGCCGTCGGCGGCCTTGAGTGTAAATCCGTCAGGCGGCTGGACGGGCCCGGTCGCCGGTGGCGGGACCGGCTCGCGACCGAGCAATCGATCGTGACCGGTCGCGAGGTCAAGCCGGTGGCGCTCTCTGGGTTCGGAGCCGAGCAGGCCGCCGCGCTTGAACCAGCGGCCCACGAGGCGCTGGGCACCGAGCCGGCCGTCAACCCATCCGCCGCGGAGCAGCGACTGGGCAAGATCGACGGTTCGGTCGATCCGGATCCCCTCGCGGCCCTCAGCCTGCTCGGCCGCGACAATATCGGCGCGGGCGGGTCCCGTGATAAAGGTGACGCCGTCGCGGTCGACCCCGAGCAGTCGTTCGATATTGCCTCGAGGGACAAAGAGCGGCCGTGCGCGACACCCTCGCGCCCCGCTTCGCCACAAGCCGATCGCGCCTCCCTTGAGCGCCCGGTAGTCAAAGTGCGAGGAATCGGGCGCCCACAGCGCGTCGCCGGGCGCAACGAGGCCCGGATCGGTGTAGATCGCCGCCCCGCCATCGCCCGCGAATGACACCGCGCCGCTCGCCGGATCGACGATCAGCCATCTCAAATGATAGAGATTCCTGCCGACATCGGCGGTTTCCGTCCGCACCGCCGCCTTGCGCCCGTCGGGCGAGACGACGAGTCCGCTGAATGCAGGTTGCTCGACAAGGTCGCGAACCGTTGTCGCGCCCACCGCGCCCTGGCCGGCGGCCGCAAGCCAAGGCGCGGCCCACAGGCAAACACCAGATCGCCAGACGCGCGCCATCACCAGCTTTGACGCAGCTGCAAAGAGACGAAGCGGCCGCGTCCGCTGGCGTTGACCGGGTCGTAGCCGAGACCGCGCGTCGAGCCGGGATCGTTGGCAAGGTGGGGCGGCGCCTGGTCGAAGAGATTATCGGCAAACAGGCTCATGCTGGTCCCGGCGAGCGGGCCGCTGTGCGGTGCATAGGTTATGCCTGCATCGACCGTCGTGAAGGAAGCGACCGGGACGACCACCAGACGGCGGTCGTCGCGATACCCGTCTGCATGATGGACCGTGACACTTCCCGACCAGGCCGCGCGCCGCCATTGCATCCCCGCGTTGAAACGCCAGTCGAGCGGCTGATATGGGGTATCGAGCAGCGACTGAATCGGAGTGGTCGCGGTCAGGCGGCTGTCGAACCGCAGGACATGATTGGCATTGATCTCGGCACCAAGGTCGTATCCGGCAAGCTTGAAGTCGTAATGAAGGAGGAGGTCGAGGCCGCTTGTCCGGGTCCGGGCACTGTTGTTGTAGCGGACGTCGACGATCGTGCGCACATCGCCGGGTCCGGCGCCGCCGTTGGTGAACCCCGGCCCTGAAAAATCGAGGATCTGCGACGCGCCGTTGACGATGCCCGTAACGATGTCGGCAGACGGGTTGCGGGTCACCAGCGATTCAAGCGCCGGATTGCCGACGATCACGATCTGGTTGGTCGGCAGGACGATCCGGTTGCTGAAGTCGACCCGATAATAGTTGAGGCTGGCCGTCAGGCCGGGAAGCGAGGGCGGCGTCCATTGCGTACCGAGCGTCCAGCTCTTCGAACGCTCGGGTTGGATTTTGGGATTGCTGCCGGTCAGCACCAGCGCAGCGCCGCCCGATGGCGCGCCCGCCGGATTTGTATAGACCAGGCTGACCGGGAAATAATAGGCGATGTAAAAGCCCGATGTCTCCGATTGCAGCGGCGCCCGGAACGACGTCGCGTAGGACGAACGGAAGGCCAGCCCGTCGACCGGCGACCAGAGGAGTCCTAGCTTGGGATCGAGGGTCGATTTGAACCCGTCATATTTCTCGTAGCGAATGGCGCCGGTCAGCAGCAGGCGCTCCACTCCAGGGACGCGGTTCGTGCGCGACACCAGAGGCACATCGACTTCCCCGAACAAGGAGCGGACCCAACGGACATTCCGGCGCGACACCGCCGAACTGACGCTGGTCTCAAACACGTCGACATAGGATTCGCGCCGCAGCTGCGCGCCGATTGCCGTCTTGACCGGCCCACCCGGCAGGTTGAGCAGGGTGCCATCCAGCTTCAGGCTGCTCTCGAACAGCCGATTGGTCGTGTCGATGTGATTGAAGAGACCGATCCCTTCACTGATCGCGCGCTCGCGATTGCGTGAAACAAACAGCTGACCGGCAAGGTCGAGCCGCCAGCTTCCACCAAAGGCGTAAGTCAGATCGGCGCTTGCGCCCGTCGAACGCGCGGCGGCGTGCGCGGTGGTCGGGATCGAGCTTTGGAAGAAGAATCGATCGGTATCCCGGCGCGCGTAAGTTCCGGTAAGCTCGAGGGTCAGACCAGGTGCAAGCGATTGATGGACGATCCCGAGTAAACTGTGCCGCACTTCGTCGGGCGTTACGGACACGTCCGGCTGAAGTCCGGAGGTATAATCCCGTTCGCCTGCCTTGATCGGGAAATCCTTGCGATATTCGTAGCTGAGCAGGACCCGGCCGCTTGACCAGTGCGTGCCGCCGGTCAGTGACCCGAGCAGCGAACTGCCCCCGCCGGCGGTGGTGGTTCCCGCCTGGAAGGTCGTTTCCAGTCCGTCGAACCGATCCTTCAGGATGAAGTTGACGACGCCGCCGACCGCGTCCGAGCCGTAGATCGCCGAGGCCCCGTCGGTCAGGATTTCGACGCGCTGCAAAGCGCTGACCGGGATCATCGATACATCGACGAAGGAGCCGACGCCGCTCGGTGCGAGCCGCCGTCCGTCGAGGAGTACGAGGGTCGCACGCTGTCCGAGGCCGCGCAGATTGAGTCCCGCGCCATGTTCGGTGATATCGGTGCCTGCGCCCGAAGCGTTGAAATTTTCCTGCCCGACGCCTGCCTGCGAATTCTGCGGAAGATCGCGAAGCAGGCGCTCGACGGACGTCGCCCCGCTTCGATCAATTGCGTCGCGGCCGATCGTGATGACAGGGGATGTCGGCGGTGCGCCGCGAACCAGCGACCCGGTCACGACGATCGCCTGATCCTCGCTCGCCGCCTTGTTCCGGTCCGCGGCGCGGGCTTGGTCCCGGCGGATGACGAAATCTCCGCCGACGCTGACGACCTCCAGGCCGGATCCGGCGAGGAGGCCTTGAACAGCCTGGATCGGCGTCTGCGTTGCGTGAAGGGCAGGCGCCGTTCGACCCGCCAGGAGATCAGCGGGGGCGATGAGGTTGATTCCGGACTGGGTGGCGATCGTCCGCAGTGCCTGGTCCAGCGGCTGCGCCGCGAGGTCAAAGCGCCGCTGCGCCGGCAAGGATCGCGCCCCGGCGGGTACCGGCGGCATCATGGCGAGCGCGGCGGCAGCCAAGAGGAACATGGACGTTTTCGACATTGCATCTCTCCCCCGGGCAGGACCGTCTCGAGGTCCGCCCGGGGAATTGACGCGCGGGGCGGGGATTACCCCCCGTTTTTCTTTTGGCCCCGCCCAGTCTTAGGGTCGAGGCGGATCCGGCCATCTGAATAGACCGCGGCGAGATCGAAGGCGGCCGCCACCCCGGCCGCGAGGCCGCGCGTGTCGCCTGCGCGGTAGCGCCCGGTGATCCGCAGCTTGGCCAGGGCGGGATCGCCAAGTTCGATCGGGGTTTCCGCATAGCGGTTGGCGCGATCGAGGACCGACCCGAGCAGCTCGTTTCGAAAATCCAGATAGCCGTCCGGCCAATCGGGATCGGAGACTACGTTGCCGCCTTCGGCTGAAACGCCGGGCGGGATTTGCAACGCGGCATTCGGGCCCAACGCCCGACGAACCGAGCCGAGGGTCATGACCACCGCGCCGGCGCCGGTCTGCAGCAGATAGGCGCGGCCGTTGGTCGACAGGTCGATCGTTCCGGCCCCTGCCAATTCGATGGTCTCGCCGACATCAAGCGTCAGCGGGCGCTGCTCGGCAACCCAGGCGATCCGGGCACGCCCGCGATCAAGCCGGATGCGCCGATCCCGTCGGTCGATGCTGATCCTTGCGGCCGATTGGCTGTCGAGCGTCAGGCTTGAGCCGTCGGCCAGCTTCACGGTCCGGATTTCCCCTCTCCCGGTCGCCACGGTCAGATCCTGCGCTCGGCCGGTGCTCACGAACGGCGGGGCAACACCGACCAGCAAGCAGCCGCCGATCGCCAGAATGAGCGCAAAGCCTGTCGCCCAGGCGAGGCGATGAGGCATCGGCGCGACCCGGGGCAATGACGGCGAGGGCAGGCGGACACCGGCGGAAGCCTGCCAGAGTGATGCCATTCGCGCGAAGGCTGCGGCATTTGCCGGGTCGCGGGCCCGCCATTCGTCGAAACGCGCCCGATCCTCCTCGGTCGAGGGTCCTTGGAGGCGCGCAAACCACCTCGCCGCTTGGCGACGAACGCGCTCGTCCTTGGAAAAGGGATTGATCATGCGCCTCCGCGCCCGAGGCAACGATCGAGGTGCAATAAGGCTTTGGCCATCTGCTTCTCGACTCCCTTGATGCTCAACCCGTGGCGTTCGCCGATCTCGGCATAGCTCAATCCCTCGACCCGGTGAGCCAGGAAAATCTGTCGCGTTTTGGGCTTGAGCCGCAGCAGTGCGGCCTCGACGCGACGGAGCATGTCTCTCGCTTCGATCTGGCCAAGGATGTCGACACTCGTGGGCCGGCTCTCGGCGAGAGATTCCGAGATTTCCCGATCGCGGCGTTCGGTCCTGATGCCGCTGACCTCCTCGTTCGCGACCATTCGCTGGAGATAGGCCGCAGGGCTGTCCATGGGCTCATGTCGAAGCCGCACGATGAAGCGTGCGAACACACTGTGAAGGCGGTCGGCGGCGTCCTGGCGGCTCGTCGCCGAACGAGCAAACGAGCGCGTGAGTCCGGCGCTCCGCGTCCGATAAAGCTGCTCGACGATCCGCTCGCCGTCCACCCGCCTGCGCTCCTTTTTCGAGAGGCGGTTCCGGCATCGAGCCGGGTGTTGAGAACATGCTTGGACATGCGCCGATGCCTTTAACCGCGAGAGCAGTCTGGACATTCGCATCGGCCACCCGGGCACTGAACTATTGCCGGTCGCAAGCGAGGTTCTCACGCCTCGGCGCCCTGACGAGCGCGGGTCGAAGTCTAAGTCCAAACTTTCGATGCGCAAGAGGTCGATTATTGGAAACTATCATTCCGGGACCAGCAATTGCTCAGCCGATAGGACGTGCGCTTCACACCGATACTGCGATCAACCTTCTGCCGACTTGACGATGAAATCGCTCCAGTCTTCCATCAATTGGCGACGCTTGGCTAGCGCACTTCCGCGGCGATAGGCTCGCTCGGCAGCGTTTCCGACCTGATGAGCCAAGGCATGCTCGATCAGCTCGCGAGGATGCTGGGTCTCGTCTCCGGCCCAATCGCGGAAGGTAGACCTGAACCCGTGGACCGTCGCATCCTCGCAGCCCATTCGGCGAAGCAGCATCTCCATGCTCATGTTGCTTAGACACTTTCCGGTGCGGCCAGGGAAAACAGGGCTTTCGGCCCTCGATCCATGCAGCGCCATGGCGTCGAGTACGGCGATGGCAGATCTTGTCAGAGGAACCTGATGCTCGGTACCTGCTTTCATTCGTTCCGCCGGAACCGTCCACACCCTCGCCTCTCGATCAATTTCCCGCCAGCTCATTTGAATGACCTCGCTCGTTCGCGCAGCAGTGTGGATCAGAAATTCGAGCGCCCGCGCCGCGGTGCTGACGCGCGACTTCAGGCCGATAACGAAATCGCCAATCTGTGTGTGGGGCATCGCCGGATGGTGCCTTATCCCCGCACCCCGTGTCCGACCCGGCAGAACAAGCTGGAGGTGGCCACGCCAACGTGCAGGATTTTCACCCTTGCGAAAACCCTTGACCTTGGCCGCGTCGAACACGCGCTCCATCCGGGCCCGCACGCGCGAAGCTGTCTCCGGCTTATCGCTCCAGATCGGCCGGAGGACCGACAGCACGTCGCTGGTGTCGAGTTCGTGGACGGGTCGGCTCCACATGCTTGAGCAATAGGTTTCGAGCGTCGATCGCCACTGCGCCCGATGCTTCGGATTCTTCCAACCCAATTCGAGATCGGCCATGAGGGCCGCAGCAACGTCACCGAATGATTTTCCGTTTTCTCGCACCGCTGGTGCCAAGGGGTCGAGGCCGTCGGCAAGCAGTTTGCGGGCGCAATCGCGGCGGTCACGAGCCTCTTGCAGGGTGACGTCTTTGGCCGAACCAAGCCCCTTCTCGCGCCTCTTTCCTTTCCACTGATAGATAAAAAGCCAGGAACGGCTCCCCGCTGCTTTGACGTTCAAGTAGAGTCCGCCGCCATCGGCGTAGAGCCCCGGGCTCTTTCGGCCGGCTACGGATTTCGTCGTCAGTCGATTGATCGTTCGAGGCACTTTGACCTCTCCAGCTGCGCAGTTAACGTTGGTCTTTTAGGGACAGTCTGGTCAACCCTAAAATTGTCCCTAAAAACGGGTGGTGGAAGGCAGCGGCCAAGTTGGGACGGCCATGGACGTTTTGCTAATTTTTTTCCCGGTTTCCACATGTTTTTATGAACATCAATGGATGCAGCTGGATATGGGGTTGGCGGAGCGGGAGGGATTCGAACCCTCGATACGGTTTTGCCGTATACTCACTTTCCAGGCGAGCGCCTTCGACCACTCGGCCACCGCTCCGCAACCTTCCCGGCCGTCGCCGCCCGAAAGCGGCATCGACCGGGCGCATCCGATGAATGCGCCTGGAACCTGCGCGCTGTAGGGCGGGTGGCGAAATGGCACAAGCTTGCCTAAGCCAGCGGCGATGACGCGCCGGTTCGACACCCCGCCTTCCGCCGACGAGATCGAGGCGATCGCGCGCGCCGCCATGGCCGCGCTGCCCGAGCCGTTCGCCCGGCACCTCGGCGCGGTCGTGCTCCAGGTCGAGGAAGAGGCCGAGCCCGAGCTGCTTTCCGAACTCGGCATCGATCACCCGCTCGACCTCACCGGCGTCTACGAAGGCGTGCCGATCGGCGAGCGCTCGGTCGAGACGAGCGGCACGCTGCCCGACCGGATCCGCCTGTTCCGCGCCGCGATCCTCGACGAGTGGGTTACCGACGGCGAGCCGTTCGAACATCTCGTCCGGCACATCCTGATTCACGAGGTCGGCCATCACTTCGGGCTTAGTGACGCAGCGATGCACGCGCTCGAGGAGGAAGGGGAATGAGCCTCCTCACGCTCGACCGGGTCAGCATCGTGCGCGGTGGTCGCCTGCTGGTCGAAGAGCTTTCGCTGGCGCTCGAGGCAGGCGGCGCGGTGCATCTCGCCGGGCCGAACGGCGTCGGCAAATCGAGCCTGATCCGCGCCATCGCCGGCCTGCTCCGTCCCGCGTCGGGGACGATCGAACGCGCGGACGCCGCGCTCGCCGACGACGCGCTCGCGCTCGACCGCGAGCTGCCGCTCGGCAAGGCGCTCGCCTTCTGGGGCGGGGCCGCCCTCGCGGAAGCGATCGAGGCGTTCGCGCTCGACGGGCTGGTCGAGGTGCCGGTGCGAATGCTGTCGACCGGGCAGGCCAAGCGCGCGAGGCTGGCGCGGGTGATGGCGAGCGGCGCGCCGCTGTGGCTGCTCGACGAGCCGCTCAACGGGCTCGACCGCGACGGCGGCGACCGGCTCGCAAGCGTCGTCGCCGGTCACCGCGCGCGTGGCGGCGCGGTGGTCGCCGCCAGCCATGTCGCGCTACCCGGGGCGTGGCGGACGGTGGAAATCGGCGGATGACCGGCGCGTTGGTCGCCCGCGAAGTGCGCCGCGCGATCGGCGGAGCGGCGTGGCTGCCGGTGCTGTTCTTCGTGCTGGTCGCCGCGTTGGTCCCGTTTGCGGTCGGCCCCGATGCGAAGCTGCTCGCGCGGATCGGCGGGGGCGCGCTGTGGATCGCCGCGCTGACCGCCGCGCTGCTCCCGATCGAGCGGCTGGTCGAACCCGACCGCGCCGACGGCACGCTCGACCAGCTGTCGCTTTACCGGGTCAGCGAGGAAGCGGTCGGGTTCGCCAAGATCGTCGGTCACTGGCTGACCTTCGGCCCGCTGCTGCTCGTCGCGGCGGTCCCGGGCAGCCTGCTCGTCGGGCTCGACGGCCCCGCGCTCGCGCGCGCGCTGGTCAGCCTCGCGATCGGCACCCCCGCGCTCGCCGCGCTCGCGGTCGCGGTCGCGGCGCTGACCAGCGGGCTGACCCGCGCCGGGGCGCTGGCGGGGCTGCTGATGCTCCCGCTCGCGGTGCCGCTGCTGATTTTCGGCGCAACCGTCGCGGGCGACGGCGGTGGCGGGGCGCTCAAGCTCGAAGCGGCGGTCGCGCTATTGATCGTCGCCGGGGCGCCGTTCGTGACCGGCGCCGCGATCCGCGCCGCGCGTAGCTAGTCGCGGCGCCAGCGCGCGAAGATCGCGGTCGGCAGCAACAGCCCGCGCGCTTCCTCGCGCACCGCCATCTCGCCGCACTCGACCGCCCCGCCCAGCCGCGCGGTCGCCTGCCGGAGCAGCTCGCCGATGCTGAGCGCGCTCATCCGCACCGCGTAGACGGTCAGCACGAGAAACCTCGATCGCTCGTCGAGCAGCGCGGCGCAATCGGCGACCAGCGGGGCCAGCCCTTCCTCGAGCCGCCACGTCTCGCCGTTCGGCCCGCGTCCGAACTTGGGCGGGTCGAGCAGGATGCCGTCGTAGCGCCGCGCCCGCCGCACCTCGCGCGCGGTGAACTTGGCGGCGTCCTCGACCAGCCAGCGGATCGGCCGCTCGGCCATCCCCGACAGCCCGGCATTTCGCCGCGCGCCCTCGACCGACTTTTTCGACGCATCGACATGGACCAGCCGAGCGCCCTTTTCGCTCAGCAGCAGCGAGCCGACCCCGGTGTAGCCGAACAGGTTGAGCACCTCGTCGTCGGGCCGCACCCGATCGCGCATCCAGTCCCACTGCGGCGCCATGTCGGGGAAGAAGCCGAGGTGGCGGAAGGGGGTCAGGCTGGCGTGGAACCGCACTCCGTCGCGCGCCAGCGGCCAGTCGGCGGGGACGGGGCGGTGATGAACCCAGCGCCCGCCGCCGTCCTCGTCACTGCCCGGCACGAAAGTCGCATCGGCGTCCCACGCGTCGTTCGCGGGCGCCCACATCGCCTGCGGCTCGGGCCGGATCACGCGGACCGCGCCGTAGCGCTCATATTTGCGCCCGGCGCCGCTGTCGATCAGGCCGAAATCGGCCCACGGCTCGGCGACGATGGTCTGAAGCTCGGCGAGCGACATCAGTAGCGCCTCATGCCGCCAGCGCCATTCCCGCGCCGATCGTCGCGGTCGCGCGCGGTCCCGCCAGCATCGCCGCGCCCGCCGCCCGCGCCGCCGCGACGTCGACCGCGCGCAATTCGCCCAGCATTTCGCCGGTGGTCATCACCCGCCCGAACACCTCGAGCGAGCGCGCCATCGCGTCGGCGCGGCCCTGCGGGGTCTCGAGCGCCATGACGATCCCCGCCTCGAGCTGCGCGCGCGCCCGCGCCAGCTCGGCCTCGCTCAGCGTCTCGGCGGCCGCCGCCAGCGTGTCGAGCGTCAGCGCGAACGCCTCGGCCGCGCGCGCCCGGTCGGCGGCGAGGTTGACCGCGAACAGCCCGGTCTCGGCGAAGCCCTGCGTCCAGGCATAGATCGAATAGGCCAGCCCGCGCTCCTCGCGTAGTTCCTGGAACAGGCGCGACGACATTCCGCCGCCGACTGCCTGTGCGAACAGCGACAGCGCGGGCGCTCCTGCCGATCCCGCCGCCAGACCGGGAAAGGCGATCGCCAGGTGCGCCTGCTCGGCGCGCTTGCGCTCGCGCCGCGTGCCGCCCGTGAAGCGCGCCGCCTCGACCGGCGGGGCGGGCCGGTCGGCAAGGTCGCCGAATAGCGCCTCGGCCTGACGGAGCACCGCGTCGGGATCGACTCGCCCCGCCGCCGACACGATCAGCCGCGACGGCGTGTACTGGTCGGCCAGCCACCCCGCGCAGTCGTCGCGGGTCGGCGCGACGATCGTCTCCGCCGTGCCGAGCACCGGCCGCCCGATCGGCTGGCCGTCGAACGCCGCCTCCATCAGCCGGTCGTGGATCAGGTCGTCGGGGGCATCGAGCGTCTCGCCCAGCTCGGACAGGATCACCTGCTTCTCGCGCTCAAGCTCGTCGGCATCGAGCGTCGGCGCGCGCACCAGCCCGGCGATCAGCTCGAGCGCCAGCGCGACGTCGGCGGGCAGCGTGCGCGCGTGGAACACCGTCTGGTCGCGCGCGGTCCACGCGTTGAGCGAGCCGCCGACGTCCTCGATCGCCTCGGCGATGGCGCGCGCGTCGCGTCCGCCCGCGCCCTTGAACACCATATGCTCGACGAGGTGCGCGAGCCCGCCCAGCCGCGCCTCCTCGGAGCGCGAGCCGACCGCCGCGTAGAGCCCGATCGCCGCGCTCTCGGCCCCCGCCATCGGGTCGACCGCGACCGTCAGCCCGTTGGCCAGCCGGGTGACCGCGGCGCTCACCGGCGCTCCCGCCACCGCTTGCGAAGCGCGAGCGCGTAGATGATCGCGGCGATCGCGGCGAAGGCGAACCATTGCACCGCATAGGCGAAGTGATTGTTGGGAATGACCGACAGGTCGGGCGCGGCATTGGGCGACAGCCCCGCAGCGGGCGGCGAGAGCACCAGCATCGGCACGGTCGCGCGCCTGGGCGAAAACAGGCTCTCGATCAGCGCGCGATGGTCGGGCGCCGGGGCGAGCGTCCCCGCCACCGGCCCGCCGTTCCACGCGACCTTCGCCTCGGGGTCGCGGGTGGTGCCGATCTGGACCAGCAGCCCCGGCCCTTCGGCCCCGGTCACGCAATGCGCGATCAGCCGAAAGCCCTGCGCCCCCGCGCCCTCGCGCTCGATCGCGGCGGGCTTGAGACACATGCCCGTCGCCCGCCGGAACAGCAGCGGCGCGGCATCGCCGATGACCGGCACGGTCACCGGCGGCTTGCCCGGGGCGGCGGCGTAGAGCGCGAGTTGCGCTTCCTTTTCCCTGAGCCGCCCAAGCTGCCAGAAGCCGAGCCCGATCATCGCCGCGACCGCGAGCGCGACGAGCGCGGTGGCGAGCGGGGGCACGCGCCTCACTTGCGCAGGCGCCCTTCGCCCGCGCGGTAGCGAAATTCCTGGAAGACGAGCGCGGCCTTGCCGATCCTGAGGCCGGCGAGCGTCAGCCCGATGCCCACCGGGATCCATAGGAGGTGCACCCACCACGGCGGCGCCGCGGCGGCGTCGAGCCACAGCGCGCCGACGGTGACGATCGCCCCCACGATCAGGATCAGGAAGGCGGCGGGCCCGTCACCGACGTTGAACACCGAGATGTCGAGCCCGCAGGCGCGGCACCGGCCGGCCAGCTTGACCCAGCCGGCGAACAGCGTCCGCGACCCGCACTGCGGGCACAGCCCGCGCAGGGCCGCCGCCGCCAGCGTCGGCGGCTCGGCCCCCGTCACGCGGCGATCTGCGCGCCCCAACCGCCCCACACATAGATGGCGACGAACAGGAACAGCCACACCACGTCGACGAAATGCCAGTACCAGGCCGCCGCCTCGAACCCGAAATGCTGCTTGGGCGTGAAATCGCCGCGCGCCGCGCGCAGGTAGCAGACGATCAGGAAGATCGTCCCGACGAGGACGTGGAAACCGTGGAAGCCGGTCGCCATGAAGAAGGTCGAGGTATAGACGTTGCCGCCGTTGACCGCCTTGAACGCGAACGGCGCGTGGAGATACTCATAGGCCTGGATGCTGCTGAACAGCAGGCCGAGCGCGATGGTGCACAGCAGCCCGGTCTTAAGCCCCTTGCGATCGCCGTGGATCAGCGCGTGGTGCGCCCAGGTCACGGTCGTGCCCGAACACAGCAGGATCAGCGTGTTGAGCAGCGGGAAGCCGAACGGGTCGAGCACCTTCATGCCCTTGGGCGGCCAGGTTTCGGCGGCATGGATCAGCGCCGGGTCGGTGACCCGCTGGGTCAGCCCGTTGACCAGCTCGATCGGACGCGGGAACAGCGAGGCGTCGAAATAGGCCCAGAACCAGGCGACGAAGAACATCACCTCGGACGCGATGAACAGGATCATCCCGTAGCGCAGGTGGAGCGAGACCACCGGCGTATGGTCGCCGGCATGGGCTTCATTGATCGTGTTGCCCCACCAGTTGATCATCGTGACCAGCACCATCGCCAGCCCGGCCGCGCCGATGATCCCGCCATAGCGGACCTCGTGCATCCACATCACCAGCCCGCCGAACATGAAAAAGGCGCTGAACGAGCCGATGATCGGCCACGGGTCGGGCGGAAGGATATGATAGTCGTGGTTCTTGGTCGCGGCCATGATCGGGTCCCTGAATCGCTTGGTCGTCGTGGAAAGAAACTGTGCCGGGCGGCTCTAGCTTGCCTTGGCGGCGGACGCCACCGGGTAAAATGTGTAGCTCAGGGTGATTTCCTTCACCTCGGGCGCCCCGTCGGGCTTCTCGATTCCCGGATCGACGAAGAAAATCACCGGCATCCGCTTCTTCTCGCGCGGGGCGAGCGTCTGCTCGTTGAAACAGAAGCACTGGATCTTGTTGAAATAGGCGCCCGACTGGTCGGGACTGACGTTATACGCCGCCTGCCCGGTGAGCGGCTTGTCCGACAGGTTCTCGGCGTCGTAGAAGATCGTCTTGCGCTCGCCGGGGCGGACCGTGACCGAGGTCTGCTCGGGCTCGAACCGCCACGGCAGCCGCTTGTCGGTATTGGCGTCGAACCGCACCGTCAGCAGATGCTCGCCCGCGACCGCGCCCGGCGCGACCTCGGCGCGGCGCGGGGTGCCGCCATAGCCGGTCGCCTGACAAAAGGCACGGTAGAGCGGCACGCTGGCGAAGGCGAGACCGAGCATCACCGCGACGAACAGCGTGGCCCGGCGCGCGACCCGCCGGTTCTTCGCCTCGAGCTCGTTCACGAATGGGTCGCCATCTTCACGATCGAGATCGCGAACACCAGCACGACGAACGCGCCGAGCAGCAGCGCGGTGATCATCGACCGGCTCTTCTGCCGGCGGCGGACCTCGGTTTCCCAGTCGGGGGTCGACATTACGGCAGCAGCTTCGCGTCGGCGACCAGCGCGCCGAACAGCACGAACAGGTAGAGGATCGAAAATGCGAACATCTGCTTTTCGGGCTTCATCCCGGCGGGCTCGGTCGCGCGGTTGGCGAGCACCCGCGCCGCGAGCAGCAGGAAGACCGCGCTCATCGCGCTGGCGGTCGCGCCGTAGATCCAGCCGGTCAGCCCGAGCGGCCACGGCGCCACCGCGACCGCCGCCATCGGCAGCGAATAGAGGAACGCCTGCCGCCGCGTCGCGGTGACCCCGGCGACGACCGGGAGCATCGGGATGCCGGCGGCGGCATAGTCCGAGCGGACGAACAGGCTGAGCGCCCAGAAATGCGGCGGGGTCCACAGGAAGATCAGCGCGAACAGCAGCAGCGGCAGCAGCGTGACGTTGCCCGTCGCCGCGGCCCAGCCGAGCAGCGGCGGGAACGCCCCCGCCGCCCCGCCGATGACGATGTTCTGCGCGGTCCGCGGCTTCAGCCACATGGTGTAGACGACGAGGTAGAACAGGATCGAGATCGCCAGGATCGCGGCGGCGAGCACGTTGGTGGCAAGCCCCATCAACACGACCGAGAAAACGCTGAGCCCGACCCCGAAATGGAGCGCGGTCTGCCGGTCGACCCGCCCGGCGGGAAGCGGGCGGCCCGCGGTGCGGCGCATCTTGGCGTCGAGCTCGGCCTCGTACCACATATTGAGCGCCCCCGCCCCGCCCGCGCCGAGCGCGATGCACAGCAGCGCGGTAAAGGCGAGCACCGGGTGGAGCGGCACCGGCGCAGCCAGCAGCCCGGCGGCGGCGGTATAAAGCACCAGCCGCATCACCTTGGGCTTGGTCAGCGCGAACAGGTCGCGCCACTCGGCCGGCAGCGGCCGCTCGTCGGGAATCGCCAGGGAGGTCATGGGCGCGCCTATAAGGGCTTGAAGCCAAGAGGAAAAGCCCGTCAGGTAGGGCGATGCTGACCCGACTCGCGCTCTTCGCCCTGCCGCTCGCCCTGCCCTTCGCCGCGATCGCCGCCGCCCCCTCCCCCGCCCCCGCCGATCCGGGCACCGTCAAGGTCGCGCTCGATACCGACAAGGGGCGTATCGTGCTCGCGCTCGACGCGGCGCACGCGCCCAAGACGACCGCCAATTTCCTCAAATATGTCGACGGCCACAAGCTCGACGGCGAAGGCTTCTACCGCGCGATGCCCTATGGCGATGGCGGCGGGCTGGTGCAGGGCGGGATCACCAGCGACGCGCGCAAGCTGCTTCCCCCGGTCGCTCACGAGCCATCGAGCGAGACCGGGATCAAGAATGTCGCGGGCTCGATCGCGATGGCGCGGCTCGAGCCGGGCAGCGCGCGGTCGGACTTTTTCATCGAGACGGTCGACATCCCCGGCTTCGACGCGAGCGCGACCGATCCCGGCTTCGCCGCCTTCGGCCATGTCGTCGAGGGGATGGACGTGGTGAAAGCGATCTTTTCGAGCCCGCGCTCGCCGACCAAGGGCGTCGGGGTGATGAAGGGCCAGATGCTCGACCCGCCGGTGCGCATATTGAAAGCGAGCCGCCTGCCCTGACCCGCCCGGCGCGCGGGCGGATCGAGGAAGCAGTTGAACTGACGCACAATGCGCGCCATCCTCGCGCCCGACCTTAGCGGGGGATCAGGCATGGCCGACGACAATGACATCACCAAGGACTGGCGCGCGACTCACGAGCAGAAGGGCGCGGCGACCCGGCTGCGGATCTTCGCCTTCCTCTGCTGGCTGGTGGCGATCGGGACCGAGATCTACGCGATCATCGCGCTCCGGCAGCACAAGTTCGACCATGGCAACCTCGGCCTGCTGATCGGCCTGTTGGTCGGGATCGCGGTGTTCGCGGTGGCGGGCAGCTTCCTGTGGAAGTCGGCGAACCGGCAGGACCCGGCGCGCGAGGCGGACAAGGCGCGCTTCTTCTTCCAGAACCAGCTTGGCGCGATCATGACCGTGCTGGCGTTCGTGCCGCTGGTGTTCCTGATCTACACCGACAAGGACATGGATCCCAAGAACAAGAAGATCGCCGGCGGCGTCGGCGCGGCGCTGGCGGTGCTGGCGACGGTGCTGGGGATCGACTTCAACCCGCCGTCGGTCGAGAAATACACCCAGGACATGAACCAGTGCGCGGCGCAGATCAAAGCCGGGCAGCCGACCACCGCCTGTTCGCCCGAGGTCGCGCAGCAGGCGCAGGACATCGCGCGCGATTCGAAGACGATCGCCGACGCGACCAAGGACGCGGCGCACCCCAACGGGGTCGACACCGTCTACTGGATCGCGCCCGAGGCGGGGCAGAAGAAGTCGTCCGACCCGCACGTCTTCCACCTCTGCCAGGGGGTCAGCCCGCTCAAGGGCAAGACGGTCAATTCGGGTAGCGTGACCCAGGCCTATGCCGAGAATGCGACCCGGATCACCAAGCAGATCCCGATGGAGCAGAAGCAGTGCGGAATCGGCGCGGCGGCAGCCGGGGCTCTAGGGGCGACCCCGGCGGCGGACGGCAACGCGGCTTAAGGTCGCAAAAGCCAGCGTCACCCCGGACATTTTTGTGACCTTAAGCGAGGGCGGCGTGGCGCCGCGCCTCGCGGCGGGGCGGGCGGCGCGCCGATCGCCCCAACGCGAATCCTACGCGGGTGGGCGAGCGTCCTGACGGTGGCACAGGCGGGGGGCTGTAGGACAGCGAAATCGCCAGTGCGCGACCTGTCTGCCGCCTGACCGCGCCGGTATCGCGCGGTTCAGGCGTAGTGCGATAGAAAATGCGTCATACCGGGGAATCACCCTGGCCGGGCATCGAGGGGCGCCCGGCAGAGAAGGAGTATGACCATGCGCAAATTCATCCTGTTCGCGGCGATGGCGGCGAGTGCCGTTCCGGGCACCGCGATGTCGCAGGACATGCGCCACGACCGCCAGGAAGTTCGCCACGACCGTCGCGAAATCCGCCAGGACCGGCGCGAGCTTCGACACGACCGTCGTGATCTGCGCGAAGACCGGCGCGATCATCGCCGGGTGGCCTATGTCGCCCCGTATCGCGGCTGGGCCTATCGCCCGGTGACGGTCGGCTACCAGTTGCGCCCGGCGTTCTACGGTTCGCGCTATCATGTGAGCGACTATGGCCGGTTCAACGTCCGCGCGCCGGCGCGCTGGCAGCGCTGGGTTCGCTACGGCGACGACCTGCTGCTGGTGAATGTGCGCACCGGACGCGTGCTGCAGGTGGTGCATTACCGCTATTGGTAAGCGCGGCGCCGCGTGAATGAGGAGAGGCCCCGTCGCAAGGCGGGGCCTCTTTTCGTTGGGGGAGTGTCGGCGTTGGGTGGAAAGCGGACGTTCGAGTTTGACACCTAATCGGTCACTTTGACTCGGACTGACGACCCGTCGGGCAGGCCGTTTAGCTGGCGATGAACGTCAGCCAATCCGACCATCTGTTCCCTTACGGAAACCACGAACATGTTGTCCGTGTCATACTTTCCCTCGGCAAAGACCGGCAGAATTGTAAAGCCGAAGCACTCCCCTTCATTTGGCTTCTTGCCCTCCGCATTGAGCCGCTCGACGAGCGGTGGCAGGAACCAATCGTCGACCAGTTCGGGTGACGACCTAACTAACTCGTCAAAATGCTCGCGGCTTTGGGCCACCTGCTCAACCAAGCCGGTCCCCGTATCAAGCCAATGGACCTTGCCGTCCGGCGTTTCCAGAAAGATGCCCGCGACCATCGAACAGACGATTGGCTCCCAAGGCTCCGGCATTAGCCAAACCCAAGCCCTGGCGGCTTCGCGCGCAACAGCGGGGTCCAACTGAAACGCAATGTCTCGCCAAGTCGCGCTCATCGGTAGAGGGTAAAGCTAATGGCCGAATGTCCGCAATGGGTCGTTGGCGGACATTCAGTCACGAGGTCGTAACGGTGTAAATGCGCTAAGTAGCCGTCGCTAGTCCGACGGGTTCGGTGAGGCTTCTGGCGGCCGGCTTTCGGCAGCTCTTCGACAGAGGGCCGGAAACCGCTTCGCGATTTCCGGCCCTCTGCTCGGCGCCTCAAAATGGGTGGGCCGTCACGGAGTTAATCCGTGACGTCGATCCGGTCGCTGGCGCGCCGGTCGGCCGGCTTTCGGCGGCTCTTCGACAGAAAGCCGGTATCCGCTTCGCGAATTCCGGCTTTCTGCTCGGCGCCTCAAGCTAGTCGATCCTTGGCAGCGTCTCGAACTGGTGGAAGGGCGGGGGGCTCGAGAGGGTCCATTCGAGCGTGGTCGCGCCTTCGCCCCACGGGTTGTCGCCGGCCTTGCGGCCCGCCGCGAGCGACAGGGCGACGTTGACGAAGAACACCGCCATGCCCGCCACCGTGATCATGTAGCCGTAGGTCGAGACGGTGTTCCAATGTTCGTACGCCGGGGTGTAGTCCGGGATACGCCGCGGCATGCCGTCGAGCCCGAGGAAGTGCTGCGGGAAGAAGATCACGTTCACGCCGACGAACATCAGCAGGAAGTGAAGCTTGCCGAGCGCCTCGTTGTACATCTTTCCGCTCATCTTCGGGAACCAGTAGTAGAAGCCGGCGAACAGCGAGAACACCGCGCCGAGGCTGAGCACATAGTGGAAGTGCGCGACGACGTAGTAGGTGTCCTGCATGTAGTTGTCGACGCCGCCGTTCGACAGCACGACGCCGGTGACGCCGCCGACGGTGAACAGGAAGATGAAGCCGATCGCGAACAGCATCGGGGTCTCGAAGCTGAGCGAGCCGCCCCACATGGTGGCGATCCACGAGAAGATCTTCACGCCGGTCGGGACCGCGATGATCATCGTCGCGGCGGTGAAGTACATCTTCGTGTTCACGTCGAGGCCGGTGGTATACATGTGGTGCGCCCACACGACGAAGCCGACCACGCCGATCGCGACCATCGCGTAGGCCATGCCGAGATAGCCGAACACCGGCTTGCGGCTGAAGGTGGCGATGATCTGGCTGACCATGCCGAAGCCCGGCAGGATCATGATGTACACCTCGGGGTGGCCGAAGAACCAGAACAGGTGCTGGTAAAGGATCGGGTCGCCGCCGCCGTCGGCCGCGAAGAAGCTGGTGCCGAAGTTGCGGTCGGTCAGCAGCATGGTGATCGCGCCGGCGAGCACCGGGAGCGCGAGCAGCAGCAGGAAGGCGGTGATCAGCACCGACCAGACGAACAGCGGCATCTTGTGCAGGGTCATGCCCGGCGCGCGCATGTTGAAGATGGTGGTGATGAAGTTGATCGCGCCGAGGATCGAGCTGGCGCCCGCGAGGTGGAGCGCGAAGATCGCCATGTCGACCGAGGGGCCTTGCGAGCCGCTGGTGGAGAGCGGGGCGTAGACCGTCCAGCCGGTGCCCGCGCCGTTGCCGCTGGCGTCGCCGGGGACGAATGCCGAGCCCAACAGCAGCAGGAACGCCGGGACGAGCAGCCAGAACGAGATGTTGTTCATCCGCGGGAAGGCCATGTCGGGCGCGCCGATCATCAACGGCACGAACCAGTTGCCGAACCCGCCGATCATCGCCGGCATGACCATGAAGAACACCATGATGAGGCCGTGGGCGGTGATCAGCACGTTCCAGCGGTGGAGCGCCTCGTCCATCGAGCCGACGCCGCCCAGGAGCGGCCAGACCTTGTCGAGATACTGGATGCCCGGGTGCATCAGCTCGGCGCGCATGATGCCGCTAATGCCGCCGCCGATGATCCCCGCGACGATCGCGAAGATCAGGTAGAGCGTGCCGATGTCCTTGTGGTTGGTCGACATGAACCAGCGGGCGAAGAAGCCCGGCTTGTGATCGGCATCGTGGTGCGCGTCGTGATGGTCGTCATGCCGCTGGAGGTTCAGGGCGTCGGCGGGGATCGTGCTCATCTGTATGTCCGTACTCTAAAGTCTCAGGCCTTGGCCGGGGCGGCGGCCGGGGCGGGAGCGGCGGGCGCCGGGGCCGCGGCGGGAATGACGGCGGGGGCCGCGGGCGCGGGGGCGGCGGGCTTGGCGCCCTTGGGCTGGCCGCCCTTCGAGGCGAGCCATTCGTTGAACTGCGCCTCGGGCAGCACCTCGACCGCGATCGGCATGTAGCCGTGGCGGACGCCGCACAGCTCGCTGCACTGGCCGAAATAGACGCCGGGGCGATCGACCTTGACCCAGGTCTCGTTGATGCGGCCGGGGACGGCGTCCATCTTGGTGTAGAAGGCAGGGACCGCGAAGCTGTGGATCACGTCCTCGGCGGTGACGAGGAACTTGACCGTCTTGCCGGCCGGGATGACCAGCCGCTCGTCGACCGCGAGCATCGGCGGCCCGTCCTTGTCGGTGCGGGCGCGATCGGTCTTGCCGCGGGTCGGGTCGTTGGCTTCCTTGAGCTGGTTCGAGGTCAGTTCGAACCCGCCGTTGTCGGGATATTGGTAGGTCCAGTACCACTGGTGGCCGACGACCTTGATGGTGAGGTCGACCGGCGGCGGGCTGTACTGCGCGCGGATGATGCGGATCGAGGGGATCGCGATCGCGACGAGAATCAGCACCGGGACGAGCGTCCACACCACTTCGATCATCGTGTGGTGAGTGGTCTTCGACGGGGTCGGGTTGGCGCCGCGGCGGAAACGGAAGATGGTGTAGACCAGCAGCACCAGCACGAACACGCTGATCACCGCGCACATCCACAGCAGCGGGCCGTTGTGGAAGTTGGCGACCCGCTGGCCGAGCGCGGTGACCTGGTCCTGCAGGCCGTAGCGCCCGTCGGGCATGCCGACGCCCGGGGTGGGGGTGAGATAGTCGACCGGCGGGGCGGCGGCGGCGGCCGGGGCAGCAGCAGCGGGCGCGGCGGCGTTGGCGGCGGGAGCCGTCGCGTTAGCAGCGGCCTGGGCCGTGTTCTGGGCGAACGCGGCGCTCGCCGTGGTCGCGGTGGTCAACAGGGCCAGCGCCCGTCCGATCAAAGTCATCGTTACCCCGGATATACGGACCCCACCTGTCGCGCGGCCCCTTCATGAATCGGCGGCCTTATAGAAAGGGATGCGCCGGTCCTCAAGACGCTGGAAAGGCAAAGTTTGGTGTCTCGTCGAAGCGCGGTTGCGGCCACGCGCGCGGCTGCCTATTCGCGGCCCAGACCACCAGGAGGCGCGAGACGCGATGACCGACGACGAGGTGCTGGCCGAATTCCGCGCCGCCGAGGCGCTGCTCGAAGGGCATTTCATCCTGTCGTCGGGGCTTCGCAGCCCCAAATATCTGCAGTGCGCGCGGGTGCTGATGGACGGGGCGCGGGCCGAGCGGCTGGCGCGGGCACTGGCCGCGAAGATCCCCGCCGAGATCAAGGCGAAGATCGGCGCGGTGGTGTCGCCGGCGATGGGCGGGGTGATCATCGGCCACGAAATGGGCCGCGCGCTGGGCGTGCCGGCGATGTTCGTCGAGCGGCCCGACGGCGAATTCCACCTGCGGCGCGGGTTCGCGCTGGCGCCGGGGACCGGGGTGCTGATGGTCGAGGACGTGGTGACCACCGGCCTGTCGAGCCGCGAGGCGATTCGGTCGATCGAGGCGGCGGGCGGCACGGTGGTCGCGGCGGCGAGCCTGGTCGACCGCACCGGGGGCGGCGTCGATCTCGGCGTGCCGTACATCCCGCTCATTCGCATCGACGTGCCGACCTACGCGCCTGACGCGCTGCCGCCCGAACTGGCGGCGATCCCGGCGGTGAAGCCGGGGAGCCGCGCGGCGGCGTGAGCGTGCCCCCTGCCCTTCGCCCCGGAGCGCTGCGGCTCGGCGTCAACATCGACCATGTGGCGACGATCCGGAACGCGCGCGGGGGCGGGCATCCCGACCCGGCCAAGGCGGCGCAGATCGCGGCGGCGGCGGGGGCCGACGGGATCACCGCCCACCTGCGCGAGGACCGGCGGCACATCACCGACGACGACATCGCGCGGTTGATGGGGGCGACCGACCTGCCGCTCAACCTCGAGATGGCGGCGACGCACGAGATGCTGGGCATCGCGCTTCGCCATCGCCCGCACGCGGCGTGCATCGTCCCCGAGCGGCGCGAGGAGCGGACCACCGAGGGCGGGCTCGACGCCGCCGGCCAATATGACATGCTCCGCCCGATCGTCGATGCGCTCGGCGAGGCGGGAATCCGGGTCAGCCTGTTCATCGAGCCAAGCGAGCGCCAAGTCGAGGCGGCGCTTCGGTTGCGGGCGCCGGTGGTCGAATTTCACACCGGTCGCTACGCTCACGACGGCGGGGCGGACGAGCTTCGTCGGATCGCCGAGATGGCGGCGCTCGCGGGCAAGAACGGGATCGAGCCGCACGCGGGGCATGGCCTGACCTACGACAATGTCGTCCCGGTCGCCGCCATCCCCCAGCTCGCCGAGCTGAACATCGGCCATTTCCTGATCGGCGAGGCGATCTTCGACGGGCTCGCGGCGAGCGTGAAGCGGATGCGCGGGCTGATGGAGGCGGCGCGGTGAAGTGGCGCATTCTACGTCGACGCGCCATCCGGCGGATGACGGCCCTCATCCTGCCCCCGGCAGGATACGGACCGTCATGATCATCGGGCTCGGCAGCGACCTGTGCAATATTGAGCGGATCGAGGCGTCGCTGGCGCGGTTCGGCGAGCGGTTCGAGGCGCGGGTGTTCACCGATCTCGAGCGCGCCAAGGCGGCGCGGCGGCCGTTCACCAAGGCCGGGACGCTGGCCAAGCGGTTCGCCGCCAAGGAGGCGTTTTCCAAGGCGGTCGGGACCGGGTTCAAGCGCGGGGTCTACATGAAGGACATCGGCGTGGTGAACGCGGCCTCGGGCGCGCCGACGCTGATATTGACCGGCGGGGCGAAGGCGCGGCTTGACGCCCTGACCCCGGACGGCCACGCGCTTCGCGTCCACCTGACGATGACCGACGACCATCCGTGGGCGCAGGCCTTCGTCGTCATCGAAGCGCTTCCCGCCGACGCCTGATGTCGGCCTGAATCTTGGAGAGTCTCGTGTCCGACCCGGCCGTTCCCGCCGAGCGCCCCACCGCCGAACAACCCGTCGCTTCCGAGCCGAAGGAGACGGCGGGGCAGGCGCTTTGGCGCGAGACCAAGGGCATGGGGCTGGTGCTGCTGGCGGTGCTGGGGTTCCACAGCTTCATCGCCAAGCCCTTCTACATCCCGTCCGAATCGATGATGCCCGCGCTGCTCAAGGGCGACCGGCTGGTGGTCAGCAAATATCCCTATGGCTGGTCCTACGTGTCGCCGACCATTCCCAACCCGGCGGCGATCGTGCGCAGCCTGGCGAGCCACAGCGGCGAGCCGTGGGGGATCACCCTGCCCTTCATGTCGGGGCGGGTGCTTGGGCATATGCCCAAGCGCGGCGACATCGTCATCGTCACCCCGCCCGGGCGCGACGAGGATTATATCAAGCGCGCGATCGGGCTTCCCGGCGACACCATCCAGGTCAGGGACGGGCGGCTGATCCTCAACGGCAAGCTGGTGCCGTTCGAACTTCGCCCGCCGGCGATGGTGCCGGTCGACACCAACGCGCCTTGCAGCCCGGCGCAGTTTCCCGGCGACCTGGTGACCACCGCCGCCGGGCAATTCTGCCGCCTGCCGATCGTGCGCGAGACGCTGCCCGGCGGGGTCAGCTACGACACGATCGACGACGGGAGCAGCCCCGGCGACACTTACGGGCCGGTGACGGTGCCCGCGGGACACGTGTTCCTGATGGGCGACAACCGCGACCATAGCGCCGACAGCCGCTACAGCCTCGCCGAGCTGGGGCTTGGCGGGCCGGTGCCGTGGGAGAACATCGGCGGGCGCGCCGAGTTCATCACCTTCAGCCTCGACGGCGATTTCAGCCTGTTGCACCCGTCTACCTGGTTCAGCAGTTTCCGCAAGGGGCGCGCCGGGTCGTCCCTGCGAACCCACGGAGGATAGATGGCGGCCAGCAGCGATCGGGATAGCGACGAGCGCGAGGTTCCCGGCCCGATCGAACTGGCCGACCCGGCGCAGATCAGCGAGTTGAAGCGCGCGGCGATCTGGCTTGGGATGATCCTCGCCATCGCCGGGGTCGTTCTGCTCGCCAAGCCGCTGCTGCTGATCTTCGCCGCGGCGATCTTCGCGGTGATTCTCGACGGCGGGACGCGGCTGCTGGGGCGGGTGCTGCCGATCGGGCGCGGGTGGCGGCTGACGATCGTCACGCTGGGCATCCTCGCCTTTCTCGGCTGGGTCGGCTGGTACGCCGGGACGACGCTGTCGGGGCAGGCCGGGGCGATTCGCGAGGCGGTGACCGCGCAGGCCAACCGGCTGATGGGGATCGCCAACAAGTTCGGGCTGATCACCCCCGACAGCAAGTCGAACATCGGCCAGCAATTGATGGGCGAGGTCGGGCGGCTGACCAGCGTGCTCGGCACCGCGGTCGGGGCGGTGTCGTCGCTGGCGATGGTGCTGGTGCTCGGCCTGTTCATCGCGGTCGAACCGCGATTGTACGAGCGCGGCATCGCCTGGCTGCTGCCGATGCGCAGCCGCGATACCTATTACGCGATCAGCGACAAGGTCGGGGCAACGCTTCGCCAGCTGATGTTCGGGCGGCTGATCGGGATGATCGTCGAGGGGGTGTTCACCTTCCTCTTCTTGTGGATGGGCGGGGTGCCCAACGCGGCGCTGCTCGGGCTGCTGACCGGGCTGCTCGCCTTTTTGCCCAACATCGGCGCGGTGGTGTCGGGGCTGCTGATGGCGGCGGTCGGGTTCGGCGCGGGGATGCACCAGGGCATCTGGGCGATGGTCACCTACGCGCTGGTGCAGTCGGTCGACGGCTATCTGGTGGTGCCCTATGTCGCGCGGCGGACGGTCGACCTCGCGCCCGCGGTGGTGCTGGCGATGCAGATCGTGCTGGGCACGCTGTTCGGGATCGTCGGGCTGTTCCTGGCCGACCCGATCACCGCGACGATCAAGGTCGCGCTGGAGGAATTCGCTCGCCGCGGCGGGCGCGGCGAGCAGCCTAGCGGGCGGGCCGCGCCGCGCCGGAGTCGGGCTGCGCCGGCTCCTGAGGCTGGGACGGGTCCTGAGGCTGCTGCTGCGCCTGCATCTGTTGCTGCGCCTGCTGGGCGGCGGCGGCCTGGATCGCGGCGTCCTTGACCACGCGCACGACGGTGACGTCGAAATGCAGGTCGGCGCCCGGCGGGATCGGGCTGCCTTCGCGCGGGCGATCGCCATAGGCGAGGCGGCTGGGAATGAGGACGCGGTACGAGCCGCCTTCCTTCATCTTCTGGAGCGCTTGGCTGAACCCCGGGACAACGCCGCCAACGAGCATCGGCGCGGGCTGGCCCGGCTGGGTCTGGTCGAACACCGTGCCGTCGTCGAGCGTGCCCTTATAGTCGATCAGCACCCCGTCCATCGGCCCGATCGGGTCGCCGTGGCCGGGCGAGACCGTCTCGACCTCGACATTGTGGAACGAGCCCGCGCCGAGCTTCGCCAGCACGAAGGCGGCGATGACCAGCGCGGCGATGCCGAGCCACAGGCGCAGCATCGCGCCCTTCTTCAGCGGGCGGATCGGGACGGCGGTGACGGTGCTCATGGGTGGGCGCGCTAAAGCTTAGCGCGCACCTTCGCGCTCGAGCCGCTTGCGCTCGAGCTTGCGGGCGCGGCGGATCGCGGCGGCGCGTTCGCGGGCGCGCTTTTCCGACGGCTTCTCGTAGTGACGGCGCAGCTTCATCTCGCGATAGACGCCTTCGCGCTGCAGCTTCTTCTTGAGCGCGCGCAGCGCCTGCTCGACATTATTGTCGCGAACGATGATCTGCATAAAAGCCGTCCAACTCCTTCGATTCCGTGGGACGCCAACCCCTTGAGGTCAGGCGCATAAATAGCGTTCGCCGCAGGAGCCGGTCCCGCGGCGGTCGCGGCCCCTTAGCAGGGGGACCGATGCGGTTCAAGTCATTGGCTTTTTCGTCGTCGGTTCCGGCCATCCACGACGAATCGAGCCGGGGTCGGGACGAGCCGCGAAACGAACGCGTTCTGGTTATCGGCGCTTAATCTTTTCGATGATACAAGCCTCGCTTCACCGGAGTGGGGAAAGCATGTCGTTGAATCGTCGGGAAATGTTGCGAGTGGGCGCTGCGGGCGCGGGCGGATTGCTGCTGTCGTCGGCGGCCGCTTCGCAGACGCTGTGGTCGGGCGCGACGACCGGGATGCGCGTCGATCTTGCCCCCGGCCTCAAGCCCTACCAGCCCGCCGCCGCGATCCAGGCGCCCGCCGGGGTCAACCCGCAGCTGTTCCAGCGCGCGCTGGCGGCCCTCGATTCGCACCGCCCCTATGTCGCGGCGCGCGACTTCGTCGGGATCGTCGACTTCTCGTTGCCGTCGGACCAGCCGCGGTTTCACGTCGTCCACCTGCCGTCGAACACGGTCGAATCGCACCTCGTCGCGCATGGCCGCGGGTCGGACCCCGACCATTCGGGCTTCCTCGAGCGGTTCAGCAACGACTATGGCTCCTACGCGACCGCGCAGGGCGCCTACATCACCGACGGCACCTATGACGGCAAGTACGGCCTGTCGATGAAGGTCGCCGGGCTCGACGCGACCAACAACAACGCGCTCGGCCGCGCGATCGTCATCCACAACGCCTGGTATGCCGAACCCGACATGGTCCAGGAACATGGCAAGCTCGGCCGCAGCGAAGGCTGCTTCGCCTTCGGCCGCAAGAGCCAGTGGGCGGTCATGGGCCGTCTCGGCGGCGGCCGCATGATTTATGCTGATAAAATCGCGTAGCCGCACGCGGCTAACGAAAGCGGAGCGAAGCGAGCGTCGTTAGCTGCGAGACGGCAAGCGCGGACGGTCTGCCGCGCCAGCGGACAGGACCGACGTCACGGCGCACCCGCCCAAGGTTCCGGCTATGCGCAGCATCGTTGGAATGCCGGCGGAGGTTTTACTTCGTGACGGCATGCGAGGGTCATGACCGCTAAGACACATTGCGGACTTCCTGGAGATCTGCGAACTTCGTCGCCAGATGCGCAGACACTTTGTCGGATTGGGCTGCATTCTCACCATTGCGTGTTGGGGATTTGCGTTTGTTCTAGCGCTAGGGCCCATTCTCGGCGATTGCATTCCTTCGCATGGCCACGCCTGCCCGACCGACCATCAACGCGACATGGCGCTGCTCAAGATCGTCATCGGGGCAGCTGTCACGAATGTTCTTGGACTCCTGATTTTTGGCTATCGATCCATTCCGAGCGACGCCGACTGAGGTTCGTATTCCACTCATGGAAGCCGTCACGGAGTAAATCCGTGACGTCGGTCCTGTCCGCTGCGCGGCAGGCCGTCCGGCGCTCGCCGTTTCGTCGCGCTGCGCCGGCGACGCGCTAACGCGTCGGCGTCGCTACGCTCGGTGGCTCGGGCTCAGTCCTTCGATTCGGGGGTCTTGTCATCCCCCTTGTTCTTCGTCGCCTGGTCGGCCGCCTTGGCCTTCGCCGATTCCCCCGTCCGGGTCAGCAGCGCGCTGATCACCGCGGGGTCGCGGTTGTAGAGGTCCTGGTAGGTGGTGATCGTCCCGTCGGTCGCCGCCGCCGCGCTGAAATAGACGATGTAGACCGGGACCGGCTTCACGAAGCTGGCGACCTGCGTCTTCTTGGTGTCGAGCGCGGCGCGGACGCTTTCGGGGGTCCACTTGCCGCCGTCGTCCATCAGCAGCGTGGTCGCGAGGTCGACGATGTTCTGGGTCCGCACGCAGCCGTGGCTGAGCGCGCGCACGTCGCTGTTGAAGCGGCTGCGCGCGTTGGTGTCGTGGAGGTAGATGTTATACTTGTTCGGCATCACGAACTTGAGTTCGCCGAGCGCGTTGGTCGGCCCCGGCGGCTGGAGCCAATACTTCACGTGGCCGTCGGCCGCCTTGACCGGGGTGAAGCCCTTCTTTCCGCGGACCTCGCCCGAAATGCTGTCGGGCACCGCCCACGACGGGTTCAGCACCACGCCGGTCGCGAGCACCGAGAGATTGGGGGTCTTGGTCGTCACCTTGCCGGCGATCGCGCGCTGTTTCCAGCGGATCTGCCCGTCCTGCACCAGCGTCACGTGGAAGCTGGGGATGTTGACGATGACATATTTGCGCCCGAGGTCGCGCGGCAGCCAGCGCCAGCGGTCCATGTTGAGCCGGATGAGGTTGATCCGCGCGGTGTTCGCGGGATCGTTGGCGATCGTCTCGGCCAGCGCGGCGCGCAGCGCGCCATATTGCGGGTGGGTCGGGAGCAGCGCGTCGAGCGCCTGCGGCACCTGGTGGTGCGCGAGCGCGCCGTCGAGCAGCGCGCGCTGGCGGGTCGCGTCGAGATCCTTGTCGACCACGTGCCAGTCGACCCGGCTGGTCCCGCGGACATGGCCGAGCGCGAGGTCGTTCGACAGCTGGTTGAAGCGCGCGGTGGCGGCGGCCGAGGCGATCGCCGGGTCACGGCTGGCAAGCGCGGCCTGGAGCCCGGCGGGATCGTAGTCGGCGGGGTTCAGCCCTTCCTTGCCGATCCCCTGGATGTAGGAGATCAGCGCGGCGACGTCGGCCGCGGGCCAGATCGCGGGGGGCGGCGGCGGGGGTAGCGGCTCGACCGGCTGGGACGACTGCGGCGTGTTGACGGGCGTGGTCGTGACGGGCTGAGAGGCGGCCGGCGAGAGCGGGTCGACCCTGGGCGCGGGGCGCGCGCCGGGCTGATAGGGGGTGACCTGGCCCATCGGCGCGACCTGCGCGGGGGCCGCGATCGGCAGCGCCGCCAGCGCGGCACTCGTCAACAACATCAGCCGTGTCATGGTCCTGTCATTCCCTCCCGAGGCGTATTCGCCAACCGCTTGTCGCCCAAGCCGGGCTTACACGCGATGAACGGTCGCGGCCAACCGCGCCACCGCCCAAAAGTCCGGACCGCGACGCCATGACCGCGAATCCGTTTCACCAACCATATCTTAAGGCGATCGGGCTATTTCCAGTGCAAAGCGGCAACAGCGGGGCAGAAAGTCGTGGCGATGAAACTTCGGTTGGACGGGGGGATGATTCCGCGCACGGTCAAGCGGATGTTCGACCAGCGCAGCGAGCCGCGGCTCGAGCCGAGCGGCGATACGGCGGTGATGACCGCGCGCGGGGCGTCGGCGGCGGTCAGGCTGGTCAATGTCTCGGCATCGGGGGCGATGGTGGCGAGCGAGCATGCCTTGCACATCGGCGAGCGGATCCGGCTCCAGTTGCTTGAGCAGGGCGAGGTCGCCGGGCAGGTCCGCTGGATTCGCGACGGTCATATCGGTATTCACTTCGCCGCGCCGCTGGAGTAGCGGCCCGAGCCGATGAGCAGGATGGACGTCAAGTTGAACGCGCGGATGGGGGAGCTTCCCACCGGCGCCGAGCGCCGGCAGGCCACGCGCATGCCGGTCGCGATCGAGGCGCGGATGCGCGAGCTCGGCAGCGAGGGAGTCGAGGTGCGCGTGCTCAACCTGTCGCCCGCCGGCTTCATGGCCGAGACCGAGGGCGAGTTCGAAGTCGGCTCGCGCGTGTGGCTGATGCTGCCCGGGCTCGAGCGCGCCAACGCGCTGGTCAAGTGGACCGCGGGCACCAAGATCGGCGGCGAATTCGCCGAGCCGATCGACCTCGCGCCGCTGGGGCCGTAGCGCAAAAGCAACAGTTTCGACGGCTCCGTCTCCGGCTGGGACGGCCAAGCATTTGTCGTTGAAGCGTTTTCTTTCGTCGATGAAACATTTTCGTCATTTCGCCCGTTATGGCTGCGAAAGGGAGTTACGACGATGAAGACCGTTGCGATGATCGGCGACCTGCATACGGCGTTCGACCCGGCGGCCCGCGGCTATCACGCCGTTTACCGCGAGCAGGAAGTCAACCACTGCCCCGGATGCGGGCGCACCCACTGGCTGATCGGCCGGATGAGCGCCGAGTGCGCCTTCTGTTCGACCGCGCTGCCGCTCGCCGAGGCGAGCATGCGTTCGTACAACGGCCCGGCGATGATCCGCCACCGCAATGCCGAGACCCGCGCCTGGGCGGCCTGACGCCTAGGACTTGACGCCGACCTTGCGCACCGGGACCGGGACCGCGCACAGGTCGGCTCCGGGCGAGGGCACGCCGTAGTCGCGGCGGTGCGAGGCAAGCTGGACATAGTCGGCGAAGGCCGGCGATCCGGATTTCAGATATTCGAACCGCGGGCGCTGACCGGCGGGCATATCGGCGGCGATCCGGACAGATGTGATCGCCAGCGGCGACTGGTCCTTGGCATAGACCCCCATGTCGGCGGTGCCGCGCGGCAAGGCCGAGAGATATTCCATCCCCTCGATCACCCGCCCGACCAGCGCATAGTTGCGGTCGAGCCGGCGGGCGGTCGCGCCGATCACGGTGAACAGCTCGCTGCCGTTCCCGGTGTCGGGGGCGGCGTCGCGCGCGACCCCGACGGTGCCGTAGCAATAGGCGGCGTTGACGATCCCGCCCGGCTGCTTCGCCACCGGCCAGCCCTCGGTATAGGCGGCCATCGACGAATAGGGGTCGGGCGAGCCCATCGGGGTCAGCGTCAGCCCGCGCGCGCTGCGCTGATATTCCTCGGGCGGGCGGTCGATCACCCCCGGGGGCGACTTGAACGGGCCGTCGCCGAGCCCCCACTGGGTGACCCAGTTGTCGACCACGCGATAGACGGTCGCGCGGCCCCAATAGCCGGCTCGCGCCATGATCTTGAGGTTGGCGACGTGCACCGGGGCAAAGATCGGGGCGAGCTGGATGACGACGCGTTTGCCGTTTGCGAGGTCCATCACCATCAGCTCGTCGGCCGGGATCTCGGCCCAGTCGGCAGCGCGCGCCGCCTTGACCGCGTCGCCGGGCGAGCGGATTTTCGGCGTGGCGGGGGGCGGCGCCGCGGCGAGCAGCAGGGCGGTCAGGATCGGCATCGGTTCAATCTCCCCTTTTGCGGCACCCTCCCCCGCCGCGCGGCGAGACGCAAGACCCTTGGGCGCGGGCCCGCTAACGGCTAAGCGGACGCGATGTATATCGCCACGCTGATGCTGCTCGGGTCCGGCGAACTGGGCCGCGAATTCGCCATCGCCGCCAAGCGGCTGGGTTGCCGGGTGATCGCCTGCGACCGCTATGACGAGGCCCCGGCGATGCAGGTCGCCGACGCGCGCGAGGTGTTTTCGATGCTCGACGGCGCGGCGCTGCGCCGCGCGGTCGAGGCGCACCGGCCCGACTATATCGTGCCCGAGATCGAGGCGATCGATACCGCGACGCTCGCCGACCTCGAGGCCGAGGGGTGGCGGGTGGCGCCGTCGGCGAAGGCGGTCCAGCTGACGATGAACCGCGACGGGATTCGCGACTTCGCCGCGAACGAACTCGGGCTCGAGACCTCGCGCTACCGGTTCGCCGAGAGCCGCGACGAGGCGATCGCGGCCGGGCGGGAGGTCGGGCTGCCGGTGGTGGTCAAGCCGGTGATGAGCAGCAGCGGCAAGGGCCAGTCGACCGCGCGCACCGCCGACGAGGTCGGCGCGGCGTGGGACCATGCGGTCGCCAACATGCGCGGCGACCGGCCGCGGGTGATCGTCGAGCAGTTCATCGCCTTCGACAGCGAGATCACGCTGCTGACCGTGGCGAGCGAGGACGGCGTGCTCTTCTGCCCGCCGATCGGCCACCGGCAGGAAAAGGGCGATTATCGCGAGAGCTGGCAGCCCGCGCGGCTCCCCGGCGGGGTGCTGGACAGCGCGCAGGCGCAGGCGGCGACGGTGGTGAGTGCGCTCGGCGGCCACGGGCTGTTCGGGGTCGAGTTCTTCATCGCAGGCGACCGGGCGATCTTCTCCGAGCTGAGCCCGCGCCCGCACGACACCGGGATGGTGACGCTGTTGAGCCAGTTTCCCAACGAATTCGAGCTTCACCTGCGCGCGATCCTCGAGCTTGCGATCCCGGCGATCGAGTTGGCCGGGCCGTCCGCCTCGGCGGTGATCCTGGCAGCGCGCGAAAGCGAGGCGTTCGCGTTCGAGGGGGTGACCGAGGCGCTGGCAGTGGGGGCGCCGGGCACGCCGGTCGACCTGCGGCTGTTCGCCAAGCCCAAGACCCTGCCGAACCGGCGGATGGGTGTCGCGTTGGCGCGGGACGCCAGCGTCGAGGCGGCGGTCGAGCGCGCGGTGCGCGCCGCCGGACTGGTGCGGATTCGACACACCGACTGAAAGTCGGCCGCGCGACGGAACAATGTCGGCAAGAAGACATTGGGAATCTCGATGTCACAGGCCGTTCCCCGCCCCAATTCGCGCGCGCTCCGCAATATGGCGCAGACTGCGAGCGATCCGCTGATCAAGCAGGCGCTGCTCGATCTCGCGGCGGAATATGACCGGACGCAGCCGCGGATGACGCGCGCCTGACACTTGCATAAATATGCAGGTTTCTGCATAGGGCCGCGATGATTCGTGCCGCGATCCTTGGTGCCTCGGGTTATGTCGGGGGCGAGCTTCTCCGCCTGCTGGCGAGCCACCCCGCTATCGAGGCGGGGACATTGTTCGGCTCGTCTAACGCCGGCCAGCCGGTCGAGGCGCTGCACCCGCACCTGTCGCTCGCCTATCCGGGACGCGCGTTCGACACCTACGACGCGGCGAAGCTGGCGGGGCATGACCTCGTCTTTGCCGCGCTGCCGCATGGCGAGACGCAGAAGCTGGCCGACGACCTCGTCGGCAGCGGGGCACGGATCGTCGACCTTGGCGCCGACTTCCGGCTCGACGAGGCCGACGTTTTCGAGCGCTGGTACGGCGAGAAACATGCGCGGCCCGACCTGCTCGGCCAATTCGTCTACGGGCTGCCCGAGCTTCATCGCGAGGCGATCGCCAAGGCGCGTTTCGTCGCCGCCCCCGGCTGCTACCCGACCGCGGCGACGCTGGCGATCAAGCCGCTGGTCGATGCCGGCGCGGTCGAGACGAAGGGGATTATCGTCGACGCCGCCTCGGGGGTCAGCGGCGCGGGGCGATCGGCCAATGCCGGGACCCATTTCTGCAGCGTCGACGGCAGTTTCCGCGCCTATGGCCTGACCCGCCACCGCCATACCGCCGAGATGGAGCTGACCAGCGGGGCCGAGGTGCTGTTCACCCCGCACCTGCTGCCCGCGAGCCGCGGGATCCTCGCCACCTGCTATGCCCGCGCGACCGGCCCGTGCGACCCGCTCGCGATCCTGCGCGACGCGTGGGCGGGCGAGGCGTTCGTCCATGTCGGCGAGGCGCTGCCCGAAACCAAGTGGGCGACCGGCAGCAATGCCGCCTTCGTCACCGCGCGCTTCGACGAGCGCACCAACACGGTCGTTGCGCTGGCGGCGATCGACAATCTCGGCAAGGGCGCCGCCGGGCAGATGATCCAGTGCGCCAATTTGATGTTCGGGCTCGACGAGGGCGCGGGCCTGTCCAGAATCGGGGTCTATCCGTGAGCGTTACCGTCGCCGAAGGGTTCGTCGCCGCCGGGATCCATGCCGGGATCAAGCCGCAGAGGCGCGACATGGCGCTGTTGGCGACCGACGACGGCAAGCCGGTGCCGTGCGCCGCGGTGTTCACCACCAACAAGTTCCGCGCGCCCCCGGTCGAGGCCGACGTCGACCGGCTCGCCGCATCGGGCGGGATGGCGGCCGGGGTGATCGTCAATTCGGGCAACGCCAATGCCGGGACCGGGGCCAAGGGCCGCGCCGATGCCGAGGCGATGTGCGAGGCGGCGGCCGAGGCGGTCGGCTGCGCGAGCGGCGAGATGCTCGCCTGCTCGACCGGGCTGATCGGGTTCCGCCTGCCGATGCGCAAGATCCTCGCCGGGATCCCCCTACTCGGGCAGGCGCTGACCCGCGCCGGGCATCGCGACGCGGCCAAGGGCATCCTCACCACCGACACGCGGCCCAAGGAAGCGGCGGTGGTGCGCGACGACTACGCGGTCGGCGGGATGGCCAAGGGCTGCGGGATGCTCGCGCCGAACATGGCGACGATGCTGGCGTTCCTGACGACCGATGCCGAGGTTGCACCAGACGTGCTCCAGCCGATCCTGCGGCGGGCGACCGACGCGACCTTCAACGAGCTGATCACCGATGGCGCGACCTCGACCAACGACACCGTCCTGCTGTTCGCCAGCGGGCGCAAGGGGCCGCCCGCCGACCTGGCGCAGTTCGAGGACGACGTCCGCCAGGTATGCGAGGCGCTGATGCTGAGCATGGCGCGCGATGCCGAGGGGATGACCAAGCTGGTCGTCATCCGCGTCACCGGCGCAGGCAGCGACGCCGAGGCGCGCAAGGTCGCGCGCTCGATCGGCAACAACCAGCTGATCAAGTGCAGCTGGTACGGCGCCGACGCCTATTGGGGGCGGCTGCTGGCCGAGGCGGGGAGCTGCGGCGTCGACTTCGCGCCCGACCGCTCGGCGGTGAGTTATGGCGGGATCCGGGTTGCCGAGGGCGGGGTCGAGATCGCGCACGACGCCGAGGCGGTGCTCGCCCACATGAAGGGCGGCGAGATCGACATCGTCGTCGACCTGGGGGTCGGCGGGGGCAGCGGGCGCGCGGTGAGCGTCGACCTCGGACCCGGCTACATCAAGGAAAACGCGGAAACCTCATGACCGACGCCAACACGCACCCGATCGATACCGCGCGGATCCTGATCGAGGCGCTGCCCTATATCCGGCGGTTCACGGGCAAGACGGTGGTGGTCAAGGTCGGCGGGGTGCCGATGACCGACCCCGAGCGGCGGCGGAGCCTCGCCAAGGACATACTGCTGCTCCACTCGGTCGGCATCCGCCCGGTCGTGGTCCACGGCGGCGGGCCGCAGATCGATACCGAAATGGCCAAGGCGGGAATCGCGATCGAGCGGATCGACGGGCTGCGGGTCACCGGGGCCGACGCGCTCGACGTCGTCAGGATGGTGCTGGTCGGCAAGACCAACCGCGACCTCGTCGCCGCGATCAACGCGCTCGAGCCGGTGGCGATCGGGGTCGCGGGCGAGGACGGACGGCTGCTCGAGGTCGAGCCGATCGACCCGCGGCTCGGCTTCGTCGGGCGGGTGGTGAAGGTTCGCGGCGAGCTGCTGCACGACTTCCACGAGGACGGGCTGATCCCGGTCGTCTCGACCGTTGGGGCCGATTCCTCGGCGCAGCCCTACAACATCAATGCCGACGATGCCGCGACCGCGATCGCGGTGGCGATGAAGGCCGAGAAGATCATCTACCTGACCGGGACGCCGGGGCTGCTCGCCGACCCCGCCGACCCGGCTTCGCTGGTCCAGCGGCTGACCGCCGCCGAGGCGCGCGCGGCGATCGCCGACGAGGGCGTCACCGGGGGCATGATCCCCAAGCTCGCCGCCTGCGCCGAGGCGGTCGAGGGCGGGGTCGGCAGCGCGCACATGATCGACGGGCGCGCCGACCATTCGATCCTGGTCGAGCTGTTCACCGACCAGGGCATCGGGACGATGATCGCGGGGGACGGCCAGCGATGAGCGCCGCCGCCAAGCCCCAGCGCCAGCGGATGATCGCCGACTGGCTTCGCTCGGGCCGGGTCGGCAGCCAGGAAGAGATCGTCGCGCGGCTCGGGCTGGCGGGGGTGGCGGCGACACAGGCGACGGTCAGCCGCGACCTCGACGAACTGGGCGCGGTCAAGCTCAAGCGCGAGGGCGCGATCCGCTATCTGCTGCCCGAGACGATCGACCCGGCGCACGCGGCGGCGAAGCTCGACCGGCTGCTCGCCGAATGGGTCACCGACGTCGTGACGGCGGGGCCGCTGGTGGTGCTGCGTACCCCGCCCGGATCGGCCAACCTCGTCGCCAACGCGCTCGATTCGGCGGCGCTGGGCGCGGTGGCGGGGACGATCGCGGGGGACGATACCATCTTCGTCGCGGTCGCCGACGGCCACCGCGCCGCCGACGTCGCCGCGCTGATCGAAGCGCGCCGCGCGCGCGGGTGAAGCTTTCGCGCGGCTCGTGCGTATCGCCTTGGTGAAGAGGAGATCATCGATGACCCGTGCGCTCGCCCTCGCCTTCCTGCCGCTGCTGATCGCCCCGCTCGCGGCGTGCGATTCGAAACCCGCGGACAATGCCGCCGCGCCCGAGGTGATGGCGCTGAGCCAGGAGCAGAAGGACCTCCGCGGGCTGAACGACCTCAACCGCGCGATCGCGCTGAAGCGCGCGATCCACGCGTCGGGCTACATGTGCCAGCGGATCGACGCGAGCCAGTTCAACGGCCGCTACAAGAACATGGATTTCTATTCGGCGCGCTGCAACGACAGCAAGGACTGGGCGCTGTTCATCGGCGGCAACAACGACGTCCAGGTGCGTCGCTGCACCGACACCGAAAAGGTCGGGCTGCCCGCGTGCAAGTTCGACCAGGCGGGCGGCAACGGGATGGACGCGAAAAAGCCGGCGGAGGCCAAGCCCACCGCCGGCTGATCGGTATGAGGCGGGTCAGTTGCAGCTGCGGGTGGTCTTGATCTCGCCCGAGGCGCTGCTTTCCTTGACCGTGGTGCAGTTGCCCTGCTTGGTTTCCTCGCGCCAGCTGCCGTCGGCGTTGGTCGTGCGGCTCGCCTTGGGCACGCGCTTGCCGTCCTTGACGTCGTAGCTCCACCCCTGCGGGGTCTTGCCGGTCAGCGCGGCGGCGTTGCCCCCGGTCGGGTCGGCGGCGCGGGCGTAGCTGGCCCCGGCGACGCCGAGCGCGAGCGCCGCGACGCCCACCACCAGCACCGTCTTGCCGATCCGCTTCACCTTCATGCGATTCATCGAATCACTCCTTCGTTTCGCCTTATAGCACAAACGGTTGAACGGCGGCTGTCGATCCGCCGGACGCGGGGGAGCCCCCCCCCCCCACCCCGCCGCCGCGGGGGGGGGGGGGGGGGGGCGCCCCCCGGGGGCCCCCGG
>NZ_JBEHBW010000004.1:145000-192096 GCF_040203355.1 Sphingomonas sp. ASV193 | reverse complement strand
ACGGCGGCTGTCGATCCGCCGGACGCGCTAAAGCCGCCCCCGGCATCCCGGCGGCGGCTTTCGCGGGTCGGTGGCTCAGCCCGGATGGTCCCGGCGTCCAGCGTCCTTTAGGACGTTAGCCCTGCCTCGCCTTAAAACGGCGGTTCGTCTTGTTGATGACGTAGGTCCGGCCGCGACGGCGAATCACCCGGCAATCGCGGTGACGCGACTTGAGCGACTTGAGTGAATTGCGAATCTTCATGGCCGAAAACGCCTGCCTTCGTCTGATTGTCTGAATTGGACGGTCCGAAGACCGGCGGTCCCCCTACGGAGCGAGGGCGCGCGAGTCAAGGCACGAAGGAGGGGCAGGAGGGGGTTTGCCGTTCGCGGGCGGCGCGACTATGGCCGCGCCATCCTTGGCCGACGAGTAGGGGCGTCATGAGCATTACCATTTCCAGCGCGTTCGACGCGGGCAACATCCGCGTCACCGGCATCGACGGCGACACCGCCACGCTGGAGATCGTCACCGATCACATGAGCGACTTCTACCAGTGGTTCCACTTCCGCCTCGCCGGCGCGGGCGGGCGCGAGGTGACGCTGAAGATCACCAACTGCGCCGGGTCGGCCTATCCCGATGGCTGGCCCGACTACAAGGCGTGCGTGTCGCTCGACCGCGAGGACTGGACCCGGGTGCAGGACACCCGCTTCGACGGCAAGGTGCTGACGATCAGGCTGGTGCCCGAGACCGACTGCGTGTGGATCGCCTATTTCGCGCCCTATTCGATGGAGCGGCACCACGACCTCGTCTCGACCGTCGCCGCGCTTCCGGGGGTCGACTATCGCTCGCTCGGCAAGTCGCTCGACGGGCAGGACATCGACTGCCTGACGATCGGCGAGGGCAAGCTGACCTGCTGGCTCTACGCCCGCCAGCACCCGGGCGAGACGATGGCCGAATGGTGGATGGAAGGCGCGCTCGAGAAGCTGACCGATCCCGACGACCCGGTCGCGCGCGCGCTGCGCACCGCCTGCACCTTCCACGTCGTTCCCAACATGAACCCCGACGGGTCGCGCCGCGGGCACCTCAGGACCAACGCGGTCGGCGTCAACCTCAACCGCGAATGGCACGCGCCGAGCGCCGACAAGAGCCCCGAAGTGCTGGTCGTGCGCAACCGGATGGACGAAACCGGGGTCGATTTCGCGATGGACGTCCACGGCGACGAGGCGATCCCCGCCAACTTCCTCGCCGGGTTCGAGGGCATCCCCTCGCTGACCGAGCGGCAGTCGCGGCTGTTCGACCTGTTCAGCAAGACGCTCGAGAAGGTCTCGCCCGATTTCCAGACGCGGCAGGGCTACGAGCTCGCCGCGCCCGGGCAGGCGAACATGAGCATGTCGACCACCCAGCTGGCCGAGCGCTACGGCTGCGTGTCGATGACGCTCGAAATGCCGTTCAAGGACAATTTCGACCTGCCGGACCCGGTTTACGGGTGGAGCCCGGAGCGGTCGAAATATCTCGCCGGGGCGTGCCTCGACGCGCTGCACATGATCCTGCCCGAGCTGGAGCGCGCGCGCGCCGACAAGCCGGCGCGCGCGAGCGTCGACGCCTGATGCCGACGCTGATCCTCCTCCGCCACGGCCAGTCGCAGTGGAACCTCGAGAACCGTTTCACCGGCTGGTGGGACGTCGACCTGACCGACACCGGGGTCGCCGAGGCGCGCGCGGCGGGGCGGCTGCTGGCCGACAAGGGGCATGACATCGACCGCTGCTTCACCTCGGTGCTGACGCGGGCGAACAGGACGCTCAACCTCGTGCTCGAGGAAATGAAGCGGCTGTGGCTTCCGGTCGAGAAGAGCTGGCTGCTCAACGAGCGCCACTATGGCGGGCTGACCGGACTCAACAAGCAGGAGACGATCGACAAGGTCGGCGCCGAGCAGGTCAAGATCTGGCGGCGCAGCTTCGACATCCCCCCGCCCCCGCTCGACGCCGACAGCCCCTACCAGCTGGCCGGCGACCGGCGCTACGCGGGGATCGCGATCCCCCAGACCGAGAGCCTGAAGGACACGATCGCGCGGGTGCTGCCCTATTATGAGGCGGCGATCGTCCCGGCGCTGAAGGCGGGCGAGCGGGTGATCGTCGCCGCGCACGGCAATTCGCTCCGCGCGCTGGAAAAGCACCTTTCGGCGATCCCCGACGACGAGATCGTCGAGCTGGAGATCCCGACCGGGCAGCCGATCGTCTACGAGCTCGACGACGCGCTGAAGCCGACCGCGCGCTACTACGCGAGCGAACGCTAAAGGCTCACGCCGCCGACTTTACCCGGTACATCGCCTGGTCGGCGCGGGCGAGGACCGACTGGGGGGTGTCGCCGGGCTCGATCATCGTCGCGCCGATCGCCACCGACAGCGGCATCGGCTTGCCTTCGAACAGGAAGTCGTCCCCCGCGATCGCCTCGATCAGCCGCTCGGCGGTGGCCATCGCGGTCGCCTGGTCGGCATGGTCGAGCAGGACGCAGAACTCATCCCCGCCGAGCCGCGCCACCGTGTCGGTCGCGCGCGTGCCGTCGCGAAGCTGTTCGCAGACATGGACCAGCGCCGCGTCGCCGCCCGAATGGCCGTAGCGGTCGTTGACCTGCTTGAGCCCGTCGAGATCGACGAACAGCACCGCCGCCGGCTCGCCGAAGCGCGCGTGGCGGGCGATCAGCTTGTCGAGCTCGCGCATCATCCCGCGCCGGTTGGCGGCGGGGACCAGCACGTCTTGGCAGGCGAGCGCGTCGAGCTCGCCGACGCGCTGCCGAAGCGCGGCGACCTCCGCCTTGAGCGCGGCGATCTCCTCGAGCAGGGCGCCGGGCGCGCGATCCTCCAAAGCCACGTCGTGCATCGTGATTCTCAACCCCAGGACCGGGGCTATATCCTAAACCTGGATCAATGTTGAGCCGATTCCACGCGCCTGTCCCGGATTGCGCCAGTCCCTGATTGCGCCGGTTCGACGGGGACGCTAGCAACCGCACGCTCTGGCGAGCTTGCGGGAACCGGCGATTGAGCGACATCGGCATCATCATGGGCAGCACCTCCGACTGGGAGACGATGCGCCACGCCGCCGAGACGCTCGACGCGCTCGGTATCGCGCACGAGGTCAAGGTGGTCTCGGCGCACCGCACCCCCAGGCGGCTCTACGACTATGCCGCGGGCGCGGCGGCGCGCGGGCTCAAGCTGATCATCGCCGGCGCGGGCGGCGCGGCGCACCTGCCGGGCATGGCGGCGTCGATGACCGAGCTGCCGGTGCTCGGCGTTCCGGTCGAATCGAAGGCGCTCAAGGGCATGGATAGCCTGCTGTCGATCGTCCAGATGCCCGCCGGAATCCCGGTGGGGACGCTCGCGATCGGCAAGGCGGGGGCGATCAACGCGGCGCTGCTCGGCGCGGCGATGCTGGCGACCCACGACGAGGCGCTGGCCGGGCGGCTCAAGGCGTGGCGCGCGGCGCAGACCGACAGCGTGCCCGAGGCGCCCGAATGATCGAACCGGGCGCGACGATCGGCATCGTCGGGGGCGGCCAGCTCGGGCGGATGCTGGCGATCGCCGCCGCCCAGCTCGGCTATCGCTGCCACGTCTTCGACCCGCACGAGGCGCCCTGCGCGGCCGAGGTCGCCGCAAAGCACACCCGCGCCGCGTTTGACGACCAGGCCGCGCTGAAGGCGTTCGCCGCCGACTGCGCGGTGGTCACCTACGAGTTCGAGAATCTGCCGAGCGCGCCTTTGGGGGTGATCGACGCGGCGATCCGCCCGTCGCGGCGCAGCCTGGAAGTGTCGCAGGACCGCGCCGAGGAAAAGGCTTTCCTCGAGAGCGCTGGGGCGCGGGTCGCGCCGTGGCGGACGGTCGACAGCGCCGCCGACGCGCGCGCCGCCTTCGAAGCGCTGGGCGGACCGGTGCTGCTGAAGACCCGGCGGATGGGCTATGACGGCAAGGGGCAGGCGTGGCTGTCCGCCGCCGACGAGGCCGAGACGGCGCATGAGGCGATCGGCCGCCAGCCGGCGGTGGCCGAGGCGAAGGTCGCGTTCGACGCCGAATTCTCGGTGATCGTCGGGCGCGGGCCCGACGGCGCGACCGCCGCCTTCCCCGTCCCGCGCAACGAGCATCGCGACGGAATCCTGCGCCACAGCATCGTGCCCGCCGGCCCGCTGGTCGCGCCCCACGAGGCCGAGGCGGTGCGGCTCGCCACCGGGATCGCCGCCGCGCTCGACCATGTCGGGGTGATCACCATCGAGTTCTTCGCCTGCGCCGACGGGCCGCTGGTCAACGAGTTCGCCCCGCGCGTCCATAACAGCGGCCACTGGACGATCGAGGGGGCCGAGACCTCGCAGTTCGAACAGCATGTCCGCGCGATCTGCGGACTCCCGCTCGGCCCGACCGGGCTGACCGGCGCGCGAGTGGTGATGGACAACCTCATCGGCCGCGACGTCGAGGCGTGGCCGGCGCTGATCGCCGAACCGGGCGCGCACCTGCACCTCTACGGGAAAGGCGAAGCGCGCGACGGGCGAAAGATGGGGCATGTGACGAGAGTGAGCCGCCGAGCGTAACGCCGCCGACGCGCATCGCACGTCGCGCGTTACGCGAAGAGACGGCGAGCCCCGGCGGAGCGACCCAAGGTTCTGGCGGCGCGAAGCGCCGTTGGAAAGGGAGCGGAGGTCGGCGTGCGCGCAAGCGGCCGAAGCCGCGCCGCGCGACACGACCGACGTCACGGGGATTTACTCCCCGTGACCCGCAGCGCTGCCCAAGAGAGACCTCCCACCGACACAGGCCGTCACGGGAATAAATCCCGTGACGTCGGTCCTGTCGCTTCGCGCAGGCCGGCCGGCTCGGGCCGGCTCTACGCGCAAGCCCGGCGAGGCGCACGCGCCTCTTCGGGCTTGCGCTCGGCGGCCCTCAGCGCGGCTGCTGCACCTCCACATTATACCCCAGCTTGTCGAGCTGCGGCTTGACCGTCTTCGCGTCGCCGACGACGACGAAGGTGAAGCCGGTCGGGCGGATCGCCGCCTTGAACGCGGCATCGGCCTGCGCCGGGGTGAGCGCGCGGAACTTGGGCCCGAACGTCTCGTAATAATTGTCCGGGCGGCCGAACTGGGCGTTGCCGATCATCGCCGACAGCACCGCCGCGCCGGTTTCGAACTGGCCGGGCAGCCCGTCGACGTTGTTCGCCACCGCCTGCGACAGTTCGGCGGCGGTGATCGGGGTGCCGCCGTTCATCCCGTTGAGCTGGCTGACGATCTCCGCAATCGATTCGCCGGTGCGGTCGGCCTGGACCGGGGCGGAGACGAGGTAGGGCACCGCGTTGGCCTGCATCCGAAGGCCGCCGCCCGCCCCGTACGACCAGCTCTTCTGTTCGCGCAGGTCGAGGTTGAGGCGCGAGCTCGCCATCCCGCCGAACACGTCGCTCGCCGCCATCACCGGGATGGTGTCGCCGCGCGGGTCGACCGGGGTCAGCTGCCCGCCGAGGATCACCGACTGGGGCGAGCCCGGCCGGTCGATCAGCACGATCCGCGGCGCCGCCGGTGCGGCGGGCATCGGCCCGAACTGCTTGACCCCGGCGGGGGTCGCGGGCGCCTGCCAATGGCCGAAGGCGGCGTCGAGCAGCGGCAGGATCTTGGCCAGCGGCTCGTCCGACACGACGAACAGCCGCGCCTTGTCGGGCCGGAGCCAGCGGTCCTTGAACGCCATCAGGTCGGCGCGGGTGAAGCCCTTGACCGCCGCCTCGTCGCCGAGCGCCGAGCCGCCGTAGGGGCTCGCCTCGCCATAGAGCAGCGCGGGGAGCGCGCGGCGCGCGATCGAGCCGGGGTCGGTCTTGGCCTGCGCGATCCCGGTCAGCAGCTGGCTCCGCACCCGGTCGATGTCCGACGGGTTGAAGTCGGGCCGCTCGACCAGCGTCCGCACCAGCGCCAGCGACGGGGCGAGGTTGGCGCTCAGCGCCGAAAGCGTCACGGTGGTGTCGTCGGACGAGCCCGCCGCGCCGATCGACGCGCCGAGCCGCTCCTTCGCCTCGGCGATCTGCTGCGACGTCATGCCGCCGGCGCCTTCGTCGAGCAGCGAGACGGTCATGTTCTGGAGGCCGCGGCCGGTCGGCGCGTCGGCGGCGACCCCGGCATCGAACATCAGCGCCATCTGGGTCAGCGGCGCGGCGGTGCGCTGCGCATAATCGACCGCGATCCCGTTCGACAGCCGGACGTGCTGGACCTGCGGGAAGACCAGCGCGGGGGCCGGGCCGGCGGGGGGCATGGTCCGCTTGACCGAGGCGACCGGGATGTCGGCGGCCGCGCTGCGCGGGGCGGCGACCGGCTTGGCCTCGTCGTAGGGCGGGCGCTCGCCCGGCTCCATGACGATGGTCAGCGCGGGGCGGCCCATCCACTTGGCGACCTCGCCGCGCACCTGCGCGGGGGTGGCGGCGGCGTAACGGGCGAGCGAGGCCTTGTAATAATCCGAGCTGCCGGTGAACAGCTTGCCTTCGGCCAGCGTGCCCGCCTGGCCGCTGAACCCGCCGACCTTTTCGAGCGCGCGGATCTGGTCGCCGACCTCGCTGGTCACGGCGCGGCGGACGTCGTCGGCGGTGGGGCCGTTGGCGATGTAGGCGGCGACCACCTCGTCGAGCCGCTTTTCGACCAGCGCGGGGTCGGTGCCCGGCTTCACCGTCGCGCTGACCTCGAGCAGGCTGAGCTTCTGGTGCGGTTCGATCCCGGCGCTGACCGACACGGCGATCTTCTCGTCGCGCACCAGCGTCTTGTCGAGCTTCGAGCTACCGAGCCCGCCGAGCACCGACACGCCGACGTCGAGCGGTTCGAGCTCGTTCGACTGGTAGCCGGGGACCGCCCAATATTTGTGGATGGTGACCGCCGCGACGCGGTCCTTCATCACGATCCGCCTGGCCGCGGGCAGCGTCGGGATCGGGGCGATCACCGGCTTGACCTTCGGCCCGGCGGGAATCGCGCCGAAATATTTGGTCATCAGCGTCCGCGCCTCGGCCGGGGTGATGTCGCCGGCGAGGCTGACCACCGCGTTGTTGGGCGCATAATGGTCGAGGAACCAGCGCTTGACGTCGGCCAGGCTGGCGGCGTCGAGGTCGGCCATCGAGCCGATCGTGGTGTGGTGGAACGGGTGGCCGGCGGGGAAGAGATTCTCCAGCTCGGCATATTCGATCAGCCCGCCGGGCGCATTGTCGCCCTGCCGCTTCTCGTTCTGGACGACCCCGCGCTGCAGGTCGAGCCGTTTCTGGTCGATCGCGGGCAGGAGGTACCCCATGCGGTCGCTTTCCATGAACAGCACTTTTTCAAGCGCGCTCTTGGGTACCGTCTCGAAATAGTTGGTGCGGTCGTACCAGGTGGTGCCGTTCCAGTCGGTCGCGCCGGTCTTCTCGAGCCAGCCGAGGATGTTTTCGCGCAGATTGTCCGACCCGTAAAACATCAGATGCTCGTAGAGGTGGGCGAAGCCGGTCTTGCGCGCGGGCTCGTTGGTCGAGCCGACCCCGTACCATACGCTGAACGCGACGACCGGCGCCTTATGGTCCTCGTGGACCAGAACGGTGAGGCCGTTGGGCAGCTTGAACTCGGTATGCGGCAGCGCGACCGAGCGGGCGAGCGAGGACAGCGGCGCGGGCGGCTGGTCGAGGCTCGCGACCGCGGCCGGTTGCGGCGCGGCGGCGATCGCGGCGACGGGGGTCAGCAGGCTCGCCGACAGCAGGAGCATCAAGGTACGCTTGGTCATGGAAATAGTCCCTCCGATCGCCGGGGAGACTAGGCCGCGCGTTGCGCGATGCAATTCCCTTCGTCGAGCCCGACCCCGCTCCTGCGGAAAACAGCCGGGGCGGACGGAATTCAGCCGGGGAGCGCGTCGCCGATCTTGCGCCTGACGCTCCGGTCCTCGGGGAAGCGGCGGTAGCGCGCCTCGACCAGGCTGAACGCGCCGAACAGCGCCAGCCCGATCGCGACCGGGACGAACAGCGTGGGATGACGCCCGATCGCGGCGAACCCCTGCCGCCAGTCGCGCAGGTGCTGGCCGCCCAGCCCGAAGCGAAGGATCGACCAGCCGACGACCAGGAACACCGCCCCGCGCGCGGCGTGGCCGGCGCGGCCCAGCCAGCAGGCCCAGCCGGGCGTATCGTCCTGCATGCAGCGCATGAAGCGCGCGGTCACCGCGGTCGCGAACTGGCCGATCGCCGCGCCGATCACCACCAGCCCGAGCGCGATCATCGCCAGCCCGCCCCCCGGCGCGGCGCGGACGTCGTGCGCGGTCGCGGTCGAACTGGGAGTGGCAGCGGTTCCGTCGAGCAACAGCTGCAGCGCGAACCAGGCGAGCGCGAGATAGCCGAGCGCGCCGATCGCGCGGCCGAGCCGCTGCAGCCGCGGCCGGACGCCGTCGCCGCGATGGTCGAGGTCGAACGCCGCCTCGACCAGCCGGAACAGCCCGATCCCGACCAGTCCGACGATCGCCACCGCCAGGATCACCCCGCCGAGCGGCAGGTCGCGCATCGCCTCGACCACGCCGTCGGGCGAAATCGCGCGGCGGGTGACGAGCGCGACCAGCCCGAGCGCGACCCACACCACCCCGCGCACGACGTGGCCGAGGCGAAACCAGCTTTTGAGCGACACTTTCTCCACCCCGGGCAGACGCCGCGCGCCCGCCAACGGTTCCCCCAGATGACAGCCGCCCCCCACCCTGCTAGCGCCCGCCGCAAATGACCGAGCTTCGTAGAATCCGCAATTTCAGCATCATTGCCCACATCGATCATGGGAAGTCGACGCTGGCCGACCGGTTGATCCAGCGGACCGGCGGGCTGTCCGAGCGCGAGATGACGCATGGGCAGGTGCTCGACAACATGGAGATCGAGCAGGAGCGCGGGATCACCATCAAGGCGCAGACGGTGCGGCTGGAATGGCCCGATTCCAACGGCGACGTCTACGAGCTAAACCTGATGGACACGCCGGGCCACGTCGACTTCGCCTATGAAGTGTCGCGCTCGCTCGCGGCGTGCGAGGGGGCGCTGCTGGTGGTCGACGCGGCGCAGGGGGTCGAGGCGCAGACGCTGGCCAACGTCTACCAGTCGATCGAGCACGACCACGAGATCGTGCCGGTGATCAACAAGATCGACCTGCCCGCCGCCGAACCCGAAAAGGTGCGCGCGGAAATCGAGGACATCATCGGGCTCGACGCGAGCGAGGCGGTGCTGGCGAGCGCCAAGTCGGGCATCGGCATCGACGAGATCCTGCAGGCGATCATCGACAAGATCCCGCCGCCCAAGGGCGACCGCGACGCGCCGCTGAAGGCGATGCTGGTCGATTCATGGTACGACCCCTACCTCGGCGTGGTCATCCTCGTCCGCGTGATCGACGGGGCGATCCGCAAGGGCCAGCAGGTCAAGTTCATGCAGGCGGGCACCCAGCACCTGGTCGACCGGGTCGGCTGCTTCACGCCCAAGCGGGTCGAGCTGCCCGAACTGGGGCCGGGCGAAATCGGCTTCATCACCGCGCAGATCAAGGAAGTCAGCCAGACCGCGGTCGGCGACACGATCACCGACGTCAAGCGCCCCGCCGCCGAGGCGCTGCCCGGCTTCAAGGAAGTGCAGCCGGTGGTGTTCTGCGGGCTGTTCCCGGTCGACGCCGCCGATTACGAGAAGCTGCGCGACAGCCTGTACAAGCTGCGGCTGAACGACGCGTCCTTTTCGTTCGAGGTCGAGACGAGCGCGGCGCTGGGGTTCGGGTTCCGCTGCGGATTCCTGGGGCTGCTCCACCTCGAGATCATCCAGGAGCGGCTGACGCGCGAATATGACCTCGACCTCATCACCACCGCGCCGAGCGTGGTGTACCGGATGCACCTGGGGCACACGAAGAACGAGGATGCGAAGACGATCGAGCTTCACAACCCGGCCGACATGCCCGACCCCAACCGCATCCAGAGCATCGAGGAGCCGTGGATCGCGGCGACCATCTATACCCCCGACGAATATCTCGGCGGCATCCTCAAGCTGTGCCAGGACCGGCGCGGGATCCAGACGCAGCTGACGTACGTGGGCGACCGCGCGCAGGTGAAGTACGAGCTGCCGCTCAACGAGGTGGTGTTCGACTTCTACGACCGGCTGAAGAGCATTTCGAAGGGCTATGCCAGCTTCGACTATGAGCAGATCGGCTATCGCGAGGGCGACCTCGTCAAGATGAGCATCCTGGTCAACGAGGAGCCGGTCGACGCGCTCAGCATGATCGTCCACCGCGGCACCGCCGAGGCGCGCGGGCGCGGGATGTGCGAGCGGCTGAAGGAGCTGATCCCGAGGCACCTGTTCAAGATCCCGATCCAGGCGGCGATCGGCGGCAAGGTCATCGCGAGAGAAACGATCAGCGCGATGCGCAAGGACGTCACCGCGAAGTGCTACGGCGGCGACGCGACGCGGAAGCGGAAGCTGCTGGAGAAGCAGAAGAAGGGCAAAGCCCGGATGCGCGAATACGGCAACGTGTCGATCCCGCAGGAGGCGTTCATCGCTGCGCTGCGGATGGGTGAAGAATAGCCGAGCCTAAGCGAGCGATTGCGCCAGCAATCGTGAGCTTAGGCGAAGAGACTATGCCGACCCGGCCGGCGGGTGGCCGAAGGCCAGCCCGTTCGACGTCACGGATTTACTCCGTGACGGCTAAATCTCGTCGAAAAACTCATCGATGATTGTCACTTCCTCGACCATCTCTACACGAACTCCCAGACGATTGTCCTTCAATAGAAGACACAAGGTCTGCCCATCGATCAGATCGATTGCCGGTGCACCGTCGCGCGTCGCTTCCTTCCGCGCGTCAGGAGTAAACGTGCCAGTGGTGATAATAAGGCCCTTGTCGGCTCTACCTTGCATGGCGCCGCGGAAGTCCCGGACCGTGCTTGAGCCTACCGATCCTTGGTATCGCTTGCACTGGAAAAGGACATGGAAAGAGACAAGGTTTACGCGAACAACGCCCTTCCCATCTATCCCGCCGTCGCCAGATTTGCCGGTTACCTCGACCTGCGTAAACCCAGCCTTGCGGAGAAGACGCTGACAAAGCCTCTCAAAGGCGTACGGCTCTATTGATTGAACCTTTGCGAGAAGCGTATCCGTCCAAGCGGCATCATCGGGCACGTTTGCATCCTCGACGAAGACTGGCTTCTCGGATTTCTTCTCTGCCTTTTTCTCCTGATATCGCTTGTTATATTCCTTCATGGCCGATTTCACGGCCTCCCGAATCGCTGCTTCTCCGGCGCCAAGCTTTTCTCGCCCTCTGTCGGTGAGAACCCAAAGCCCGCGCCCTTCGCTTTCAACCATCCCGCCTTCGCGCAGGTAAGATCGGGCCCAGCTGATTTTGTCCGGCACCATCAAGGCGCCGCTCTTGTCGTAGCGAGTCTCCAGATCGGCAGTCGTCAATTGCTTGAGTTCAATGACGCGGTTGTCGATCTCCTCAACTTGTCCGGACCCACCGAGTTCATCCAGTGCCCGCAAAACCGGCAGATAGAAATCATCTTTGCGAAGGTCCTTGATGCTCATCGGTCGGTGCCCTTTTCGCCAGCTCCGGGGTCGAAACTGTCCGTCCAAGAATGGTGCAGCCGCGCGAGAAGATCGTCCAATTCCCTTGCGCGTTTGCTTTTTCGGAAGCCCAGTTCTGCACGAAGCGCCTTCAAATCGCTGAGATCTCCGACCTTCTTCACGTGCGCTTCCATCTCATCGATCGAATAATGATAGAAAGGCCGTCCGGCCACGCCACCGCTTCGCTTCACAACAAATTTCCCTGCTTACCCGCGCTGCCATCTTCGCGCTTCGCGCGCTTGACGCTGGCCGGGTCGACGAAGGGGATGTCGGGCTTCTTGCCCTGGAACAGTTCGGCCAGCGTGATGATCTGTAGGCGGGGGTAGGTGCGGCCCCATTCATCCTCGAAGCGACCGACGGCGGCGGCTTCGGTTTCCATCGGGCGGGTCGGGAGAGCGGCGCAGACGAAGACGCCGATGGGCGCTTTCTCGCGCTCCATCGCGCTGTGGAGGTCGCGTAATTTTGACGTCGACCTTCCCGCCGCCCTTGACCGAGACGAGCGCCTTTTCGGTGCGCTTGCCGTCGGGCTTGAAATAGATGATGCCGTCGATGCCGCCGTCGGCCCCCTTCTTTTTTCCGCCGAAGGGGAGCGCATCGACCATCGACACCGCCCACCACTGGAACTGGTATTTGTCGCGTTCGGCGAGGTCCTGCGCACTGGCAAGGTCCTTGGGCGTGCCTTCGACGGTGAACTGGATGTCGGGATAGCGATCCTTCAGGCGCTTTTCGATCAGCGAAATGGCGAGGTGGGTGACGTCGATCCCGATCCACTGTCGACCCAACTTTTGTGCGGCATCGACCGCCGTGCCACAACCACAGAAGGGGTCGAGCACGATATCCCCCTCGTTGGAGGAGGCGGCGATGATGCGTTCGAGGAGTGCGACTGGCTTTTGCGTGGGGTATCCCAAGCTCTCGTTGCCAACTGCGGGCGGAATGTCTTCCCAATTATTCTGAAGGGGAACGCCTGGCATTTCGTCCAAGAAACGCTTGTATTCTGGCATGCCACTCGATGCATAGGCGAGACGATCCTCGCTCGCGAACTTTCGCATGTTGGCTTTAGAGTAAGCCCAAAACCGACGATTGTATGGTGGGACTTGCTTATATTCCCATCCATCAAGGGGCTTCTTAAACTCGTCGTCTAGGTCGGCTTCCCAAGTACTTCCCAAAAGTCGCTTAACTGGCCAAAGATAGCTTACATCCCCACCCGGCTTCGCGGCCGTGAGATTGTCTCGGCGATATCGGCGCCCATTGTCATCGATCAGCCGGTATGCTGAATTTTTGTAGGCATCATCGTAGTCCGTGTAGAGCCAATTCCACGTCCACTCCGACGATTTGCTGTAGAAAAATATTGTATCTCGAATGTTGCCGTACTGCGTACGACCTTGCTTGGCGTCGTTGTGCGCAGAGGATCGTTTCCAACTTATCTCAGTGCGATAACCGACGGGTCCAAACACCCCATCCAACAACAGCTTCAGATAATGCGACGCCGTCGGATCGCAGTGAAGATAGAGACTCCCCGTCGGCTTCAGCACCCGATGCAATTCGATCAGGCGGATCGCCATCATCGCCAGATAGGCCATCATGTCGTTCTCGCCGAGGAAGCCGCGCATGGCGCGGAGCAGTTCGGCGGCGGCGGTGTTGCCGCTGCGGATCACCTGATCGAAGGCGTCCTCGGCATGGTCGTTCCAGTGCCAGGTATCCTCGAACGCCTCGATCTGTGCGTCCGAACCGTCACCGGTCTTCGACTTGAACAGGATGTTGTAGTTGGCGTTCGAATTGAACGGCGGGTCGAGGTAGATGAGGTCGACGCTCTCGTCCGCGATATGGTCGCGCAGCACGTTTAGATTGTCGCCGTAGAACAGCTTGTTCACGCATTCCCCCACACTCGGCAAGCACACGATGCCGAAGGCGTGAGTCTGCGTCCAGCAGATTAGTCGTTCCCCTCTCCGCCAATCAGCCCCAGCCCCACCAACACCCGCCATTCGCATTGCGCCTTGGCCAGCGCCTCCGCCAACTCCGCCGCCAGCACCTCCACCACCTCCCCGCCGATCCTCGGTGCCATCTCCCACGGCACGATCAGCCGGTCGAGCTCGTCATCGCACAGCGCCCGCTCGCACCAATCCAGCCGCCGCGCGCGCCGATGCTCGGGCACCGCGAGCGCGGCGTAGGCTTCGGGGCTGTTGAGGCGGTAGGTGCGCTGGTTCGGGGCGCGGCGCTGGTGGCCGGCGGCGAGGGCGGCGGCGATGAGTTGTTCGTGGGTGAGTTTCATGGGCGGCGTCGCCTCTTTCGCTGGCGGGCCGACGCGGAGTAAATCCGCGTCGTCAGTCCTGTCGCCTATTCGGCGCAGGCTGACCTCCGCTCCCATTCCCGCGACGCTTCGCGCCGCCGGAACCTTGGGTCGCTCCGCCGGCGCGCGCCGTCTCTTCGACAGAACGACGCTTGCTGCGCTTCGCTTTCGTCCTGCTCGGCGGCGCTGGCGTTGGCGCCACCCAGCTCCCGTCGGCCTGTTCGGTCCAGCCCGCCCTCGCCAGGCCCTCGCGGAAGTAGGCGAGGTCGGCGTGCTGGTCGCGGTCGAGGGTGGCTTCGCGGGCCTTCAGCTCGGCCGCGACCTCGGCCTTGAAGGACAGGAAGGCGTCGGGCAGGCTGGGGGAGAGTTGGGGCAGGAAGCCGGCCTGGGCGGTGATGACCATGTCGCCGTCGCCCATGTTGGGGTGGGCGGGCGAGACCGGGTCGGGGGCGCCGGGGCGGCCGAGCGTTTTCCAGTCGACCGGGCCGACCAGCCGGGTCCAGGCGCGGCGCCTGGCCGGGTCGTGGGCGATCGAGCACAGGAACAGCTCGCGCGCCTTGCGCAGGCGCCATTCGATCCGCGCATAGGCCTCGGCGGCCAGTTCCTCGGCGGCGATCTCGTCATCGTCACAGGCGCTGCCGCTTCCGCCGCCGCCGTGGCCGCGGCCTTCGAACACCGAGCGGGTACGCAGCGCCGCTTCGCGCGTGCGATCGGCGAGCGCGGTCAAATGGGTGCCCATCTCGGCCAGCTCGCGCTGGCGATGGAGGTCGAGCGCGTTGGTCCAGGCGAGCGCGAACGAGGCGCCACCCGGCTTTTGGCGGAGGCGTTCGGCGCCGAACGGGTAGCGGCCGATTGCGCGCGCCGCCTGGTTGGGCGAGCCGGTGATCGCCAGCGCGGCGATGAAGCCGCGCTGGTGCGCCGGGGTCCAGTTGCGGTTGTGCGCGCGCAGCGGGACCGGGGTGAAATCGAGCAGCTCGGCGAAACCGGCGAACTGCGGCTCGGCGAGGTGGCCGGACGCACGGCAGACCTCGCAAATGACCGGGATTGGTTTGTCCATGACTCGATTTGCTAACCCAAATGGTTGGCTGTAGGACAGCGAAACTTTTCGTGAGCGCCCGGGTTGGGGAGGGATGGCCGAGCAAGCGAGGGAAGAAGCCGCCAAGACGGTCGTCGCCGCGAGCAAGGTGAGCGCGAAGAGCCAGCTGCGCCAGGAGCGGAGCGTCGGGCGGCAGGAAGACAGCCAGCACCGACAGGAGGAAAGCGCCGACCGGCGGACGGTGCTGGCGGGCGATCGCACCGTGCTGGCGGGCGAGCGGACCTATGCGGCGTGGATGCGGACCGGGCTGGCGGCGCTGGCAAGCGCGGTCGGCGCGGGGGCGCTGCTGGCCGATGTGGTCGCGCCGTGGCTGGCGATGGCGACGAGCCTGGTGCTGGGCGGCTTCGCGGCGTTCTGCTTCATCGCGGCGGTATGGCGCGAAATGACCGGAAAGGTTAGCCCCGAGCCCGACGTCAGCCGGTTGTGGCCGCCGCTGCTGATCGGCTTTTCGGGTTTATGGCGCTGGTGTCGGTGGCGGTGGAGGTGGGGCTGGTGGTTACCCGCCATCCTTAGCGAGCGCGGCGTCGATGTCGGCGGCGGAATGGCGATCGTGGAGGTCGGGGCTGTTGACCAGCTTGCCGCGGCGGACCGCGGGGCGGGCGGCGATCGACTCGGCCCAACGAACCAGGTTGGAATATTCCCTTGTTGCGAGGAAAGTGTCGGCGCCCTTGTAGGAGGTGCCGAGCGCGAGGCCGCCGTACCACGGCCAGAGCGCGATGTCGGCGATGCTGTAATTCTCGCCGTTGATGAACTCACGGCTCTCCAGCGCGCGGTCGAGGACGTCGAGCTGGCGCTTCACCTCCATCGCGTAGCGGTTCAGCGGATAGGCGAAGCGTTCGGGAGCGTAGGCGAAGAAGTGGCCGAAGCCGCCGCCGAGGATCGGCGCGGCGCCCATCTGCCAGAACAGCCAGTTGAGCGTTTCGGCGCGCGCCGGACCGTCGGCGGGGAGGAAGGCGCCGAACGCCTCGGCGAGGTGGACGAGGATGCTGCCGCTTTCGAACAGGCGGACGGGGCGCGCGGGGTCGCGGTTGTCGAGCAGCGCGGGGATCTTCTGGTTGGGGTTGAGCGCGGTGAAGCCCGAGCCGAACTGGTCGCTGTTCGAGATGTCGATCCGCCACGCGTCATACTCGGCGCCTTCGTGGCCGGTGGCGAGCAGCTCTTCGAACAGGATGGTGACCTTTTGCCCGTTGGGGGTGGCGAGCGAGTAGAGCTGGAACGGGTGGTCGCCCTGGGGGAGGTCGCGTTCGGCGCGGACGGCGGCGGTGGGGCGGTTGATCGCGGCGAAGGCGCCGCCGTTGCCTTCCTCAAACTGCCAGACTTCGCCGGGGTCGGTGACGGGCATGGATCGGTCTCCTTTTGCAACGCGAGACCGGCAGATGGGGAGTCAGGCGCGAACCAGCAAGGCGCCGACGGCGACCGCGGCGAGGCTCAAGACGACCGAGAGCGCGACATAGAGGACCGCGGCGCCCTGCTGCCCGCGCTGCCACAGGGTCAGCGCGTCGAGGCTGAAGGCGGAAAAAGTGGTGAAGCCGCCGAGCACGCCGGTGGTGAGGAACAGGCGGGTGTCGGGCGAGGCGCCGCTTCGCGCGAACAGGCCGGCGGTCATCCCCATGACGAGGCAGCCGAGCAGGTTGATCGCCACCGTCCACCACGGGAAGCCGGGGCCGAGCGTGGCGAGGCCGAGCCGGTTGACCCCGTGGCGCGCCGCGGCGCCGAGCCCGCCGCCGAGAAAGACGAGCAAGAAACTGTTCACTGGAAAAATCGAAAGCGGCGGTTCATGGGGCAATCCTTAGTCGGCCAAGTCCCGACGGGCAAAGGAATCGCGAAGTGGCCGAGCGTCCCATTTTCTTCGATCCGACCGGTCGTCGCAAGAAGCGGTTCCGGCTGGGGCTGAGCCTGTTCATCGCGCTGCTGCTGGTGTCGGCGATCGCGCTGGCGGCGACGATCGAGCTGGCGCCGCCGGGGGCGGTGCTGCCGGTCGCGGTCGAGAACAGCCGCGCCGCGCCGCCGCCGACGTCGAGCGCGGTGGCGCGCGGGGGCAAGGCGGTCCAGCGCGCGATCCGCGACCTGTTCTTCCCGGCGAGCGCGCACCCCCGCCATGCCCAGCCGGGCGGCGCGCTGGCGGTCGGCTTCACCGTGCCATGGGACCCCGAGAGCGTATCGTCGCTATCGCGCAACATCGAGCGGCTCGACTGGGTAGCGCCGGTGTGGCTGACGGTGACCGGGCCCAACCATCAGTTCAACCAGCTGGCCGATCCCGACACGCGGCAGGTGATCAACGCGTCGAAGCACAAGCCGCTGGTGGTCCCGGTGCTGCAGAACGCGGTCAACGGGCAATGGGACGCCAATGTCGGCGCGCTGCTGCGCGACAAGGCGGCGCGCGGGCGGCTGGTCGATCAGATCGTCGCCTACCTCGCCGCGAACAACGCCGGCGGGCTGATCTTCGACCTCGAGCAGGTCGCGCCGGGCGACCAGCCGGCCTATCGCGCGCTGCTGGCCGACGCGCGGGTCAAGTTCCGTCCGCGCGGCTGGGTAATCGGGGTCGCGGTACCGGTCGGCGAGGGCAACAATTACACCGCGCTCGCCCAGTTCGCCGACAAGGTCTTCCTGATGGCCTATGACGAGCATTCGGACAGCGACCCGCCGGGGCCGATCGCCAGCCGCCAGTGGTGGCTCCGCTCGATCGCCGACGCGGTGCGCGGGATCCCGGTGTCCAAGATCGTCGTCACCATCGGCAACTATGCCTACGACTGGCACGGCGGCACCGCCGACGTCGATACGGTCGAGGAGGCGTGGCAGACCGCCGCCGAAAGCGACGCCAAGCCGATGTTCGATCCGGCGAGCGGCAACAGCGGCTTCGCCTACGACGACGACGACGGGCACCATGTCGTGTGGATCCTCGACGCAGTCAGCGCCGCCGACGAGATCACCTACCTTCGCCGCGCGGGGATCAAGCAGGTCGCGCTGTGGCGGATGGGGGCCGAGGACCCGGCGCTGTGGCAGGTGTTCGGGCGCGGCGCGGGGACCAGCCTGGCCGGGGTCGAGCAGCTTCCGGCGGGATCGAACGTCGATATCGAGGGACCGGGCGAGATCTTGCGCATTGCCGCCACCCCAACCGCCGGCGAACGGCGGGTGACCGTCGGGACCGACGGGCTGGTGAAAAGCGCCGACTTCTCCTCGATGCCGCGCCCGTGGGTGGTGCGGCGGACCGGCTACCGACCGGGCGTGGTGGCGCTGACCTTCGACGACGGGCCCGACCCCAAGTGGACCCCGCAGATCCTCGACATCCTCAAGGCCAAGCACGTCCCCGGCACTTTTTTCGTCGTCGGCGAGAACATGCTGACCGAGCGCGGGCTGATGAAGCGGATGGTCGACGAGGGGCACGAGGTCGGCAGCCACACCTACACCCACCCCAATTTGGCGACGACCCCGCGCGCGCAGACATTGTTCGAGCTGAATGCCAACCAGCGATTGTTCCAGGCCTATACCGGGCGGTCGTTCAAGCTGTTCCGCCCGCCCTATTTCGGCGACGCCGAGCCGACCACCGCCGACGAACTGGGACCGGTGCTGGCGGCGCAGAACCGCGGCTACATCACCGTCGGCCTTCACGTCGACGCCGAGGACTGGCAGCGGCCGGGGGTCGCGGCGATCGTCAAGAACGTGCTCGACGGGGTCGCGCTGTCGCCGCCGGGGGTGCGGATGAGCGACGAGCAGTGCGCGCAGATGACCGACCAGCAGTGCAGCCATTCGATCGTCCTGCTGCACGACGCCGGGGGCGACCGGCAGCAGACGATCGAGGCGCTGCCGATCATCATCGACCAGCTTCGCGCGCGCGGGTACCAGCTGGTCGCGGTCAGCGATCTTGCCGGGCTCAGCCGCGACGCCGCCATGCCGCCGCTGTCGCGGAGCGAGGCGACGCTGGCGAAGATCGACCTGGGCCTGTTCCAGGCGGTGAGCGCGTCGGACCGGGGCCTGCGGATCCTGTTCGCGGTGGCGATCACGCTCGGCATCCTGCGCGCGCTGGCGCTGTCGGGGCTGGCGCTTAACGCGGCGAAGCGCGAGATCGGGCGGGTCAAGCCGCCGATCGACCCAAAACGCGCGGTCACCGTCATCATCCCCGCCTATAACGAGGAGCGGGTGATCGAGCGGTCGGTGCGGCAGGTGCTGGCGAGCACCGAGGTCGAATTGCAGCTGATCGTCGTCGACGACGGGTCGAAGGACCGCACCAGCGCGGTGGTCGCCGAGCATTTCGGGAGCGACCCGCGCGTCACGTTGCTGACCATCCCCAACGGCGGCAAGGCGCGCGCGCTCAACCTCGCTTTGAGCCATGCGACCAGCGAGATCGTCATCGCGCTCGACGCCGACACCCAGTTCGAGCCGACGACGGTGGCGCGGCTGGCGCGCTGGTTCGACGACCCGAAGCTGGGCGCGGTCGCGGGCAACGCCAAGGTCGGCAACCGCATAAACCTGGTCACCAAGTGGCAGGCGCTGGAATATATCACCGCGCAGAACCTCGAGCGGCGGGCGCTGACCCGGCTGGGGGCGATGATGGTCGTCCCCGGCGCGGTCGGGGCGTGGCGCAAGGCGGCGATCATGGACGTCGGCGGCTATCCGCCCGACACGCTGGCCGAGGACCAGGACCTCACCATCGCCATCCAGCGCAAGGGCTGGGCGGTCAATTACGACCAGGCGGCGGTGGCATGGACCGAGGCGCCGCACACGCTTCGCGGGCTGGCCAAGCAACGCTTCCGCTGGGCGTTCGGGACGCTCCAGTGCCTGTGGAAGCATGGCGCGGTGATGCGGACCGGCAAGCCCCGCGGGCTGGCGTGGATCGGGATGCCGCAGGCGATCCTGTTCCAGCTGCTGTTCGCGGCGGTCAGCCCGGTGATCGACCTCGCGCTGATCGTCAACCTGGCGCAGACCGCGCTGTCGATCCACGAGCATGGCTATGAGGACGTGCAGGGCGACCTTGGCCACATGCTCGCCTTCTGGCTGATCTTCGCCGCGATCGACCTGCTGGCGGCCGGGATCGCCTTCGCGCTCGAGCGCAAGGAACGCTGGTCGCTGCTCGGCTGGCTGCTGCCGCAGCGCTTCGTCTATCGGCAGGTGATGTATTACGTCGTGCTGAAGGCGCTGGTGCAGGCGCTGCGCGGGCCGATGGTCGGGTGGACCAGCGTGGCGCGGACCGGGTCGGTCGAGGTCAGGCCGAGGGCCGACGCCAGCGCCTAACCGCCGAAGCGTTCGATATGGCCGCGCCCGAAGTGGCGCAGCGCGTCGACCAGCGGGATCGCCGAACGACCGTAGTCGGTCAGCGAATAGACGACCGGCGCGGGGGCCGGGCCGGTTTCGGTGCGGTCGACCAGCCCGTCGGCGACCAGTTCCTTTAACTGTTCGGCCAGCACCTTGGCCGACACCGACGACAGGCGGCGCGACAGGCCGGCGAAGTGAACCGGTTCCTGGGCGAGGAAGTAGAGGATGATCAGTTTCCACCGTCCGCCGATCGCGGCCTGCGCGGCGGTCAGCGGGCAGTCGCTGATCGGGTTGATCCGGCGGGGTTGATCCATGGTTACCTCAAGGTGCGTTCTGGCGGCTCGGCCGGTCGACCTGATAGCGGCTCCATCCTGATCAGGAAAAGGATTCAGCCGATGAAGACAGCGATACTCGCCGCGCTGGCCATGCTGGGCTCGCCCGCATCCGCCGCGCGGCTTCGCGACGGGTCACACGACTTCGACTTCGCCGCGGGAAAGTGGACGACGCAAGTGACGGTCTTCAAGGACCCGTTCGGCGATCCGACCAAGTTCACCTCGATGACCGGCACCAAGGTCGCCCGGCCGCTGTGGGGCGGGCGCGGCTGGATCGAGGAAATCGAGGCGGGGACCGGCGCCGACCACTGGCAGGGCGCGACGATCTTCCTCTACGACCCGGTCGCGCACCAGTGGAGCCAGACCTATGCCGACGGCGACACCGGCCGGATGGACGCGGTGGCGGGCGTCGGCCAGTGGCACGAGGGCACGCTCGAGTTTCACTGGCAGCAGCCGGTCGACGGGCGGATGACGATGATGCGCGGCGTGTGGAAGGACTTTACCCCAACCGCCCACACCTACGAGATCGACCGGTCGAACGACGGCGGGCGAAGCTGGCACGCGGCGTTCATCGCACGGGTGACCCGCGCCTGACGCCAGCGCCCTTGCGCGGGCGGGCGGTTTCGCGCAACGACCCGGACCATGCTGGGACTGGATTTCATCAAGGCGAACCGCGACGCGGTCGAACGCGCGATCCGTGACAAGGGGGTTGAGGTCGACCTCGACGCGCTGCTGGCGCTCGACGGCGAGGCGCGCGGCCTCAAGACGCGGATCGACGAGCTGCGCGCGTCGCGCAACGCGATCAGCGCGCGGTTCAAGGACGCCGCGCCCGAAGAGAAGGCGGCGCTTGGCGCGGAGGCAAAGGCGGCGGGCGCCGAGGCGGGCGCGCTCGAACAGGAGCTCGGCGAGAAGGACGCGGGGCTGAAGGCGCTGCTGATGAAGCTGCCCGGGATTCCGTGGGAGGGCGCACCGGTCGGGCCTGACGAGAGCTTCAACACGGTCATCCGGACCGAGGGTACGGTGCCCGCGTTCGACTTCGAGCCGCTCGACCATGTCGCGCTGATCGAGAAGAACGACTGGGCGGACCTGTCGCGGATCGTGCAGGTGTCGGGGAGCCGGACCTATTGCCTGAAGGGGCGGCTGGCGCTGCTCGAGATGAAGCTGATGGCCTATGCGATGGACAAGATCGCGGCCGCCGGCTTCACCCCGATCACCGTCCCGGCGATCGCGCGCGAGCAGGCCTTCCTGAACCAGGGGCAGTTTCCCGGCCATGTCGAGGAGACCTACGCGCTGCCGAACGACGACGCCTACCTGGCGGGGACGGCGGAGGTCGCGCTGACCAGCCTTCATTCGGGCGAGATCGTCGACGGGGCCAAGCTGCCGATCACCTATGCCGGCTATTCGCCCTGTTTCCGCCGCGAGGCGGGGAGCGCGGGCAAGGACGTGCGCGGGCTGCTTCGCGTCCACCAGTTCCTGAAGGTCGAGCAATGGGTGATGTGCGAGGCCGACGAGGCGGTGAGCGCGTCGTGGCACGCGAAGCTGCTCGAGCTGGCCGAGAGCCTGCTGCGCGACCTCGAAATCCCCTACCAGGTGATCGAGACCTCGACCGGCGACATGGGGCTGGGCAAGTACCGGATGAACGACATCGAGAGCTGGGTCCCGAGCCTCGGCAAGTATCGCGAGACGCACAGCTGCTCGACGCTGCACGACTGGCAGGCGCGGCGCGCGAACCTTCGCTATCGCGACGCCGAGGGCAAGGTGCGGTTCGCGCACACGCTCAACAACACCGCGCTGGCCTCCCCCAGGATCCTCGTGCCGCTGCTCGAAAATCACCAGACCGCCGACGGGCGGGTGAAGCTGCCCGAAGCGCTGCGCGCGGTGATGGGCGGGGATGAGTATCTCTGACGACATGGCGCCGCCGTCGCGGTGGCGGCGGACGGTCGAGTTCGCGGGGGTGGTGCCGCGGCTGGCGAACAGCATCGGGCATCTGGGGCCGCGCGGGCCGGTCGGGGGACCGCCGGCACTGGTCGTTCCGGGCTTCCTCGCGACCGACCGGACGACGCTGGCGCTGCGCCGCGCGCTCGCTGATGCGGGTTTTCGGGTGCACCCGTGGGGGATGGGGCCGAACATGGGGGCGCGGGCCGACACGATCGATCGGCTGGTGGCGCGGCTGGCGGCGTTCGAGGCGCCGGTGCTGCTGGTCGGGTGGAGCCTTGGCGGGCTCTACGCGCGCGAGCTGGCGCGGGCGGCGCCGGGCAAGGTGCGCGCGGTCGTGACGCTGGGCAGTCCCTTTTCGGGCGACCCGCGCGCGAACAACGTCTGGCGGCTGTACGAGTGGATCGCGGGGCACAGCGTCGATTCGCCGCCGATCGCGCGCGACAGCGCCAAGCCGCCGGTGCCGACGCTGGCGCTGTGGAGCCGCCGCGACGGGATCGTCGCCCCCGCCGCCGCGCGCGGGCTGCCGCGGGAGAGCGACCGGGCGGTCGAGCTGGCGTGCGGGCACATGGCGTTCGGCGTGTCGCGCCGCGCCGGGCGCGCGGTGGTGCGCGAAATCGACAGCTTCCTGAAAATGGTCGAGGGCTGAGCGCGGCTCGCTTGTTTCGGCGGCGGCGCGGAATAGGTTGGTCGGGTGAAGCCCGATCGCACCCTGAAGTCCGACGCCGTCGCCGCGCCCGAGCCTGCCAATCTCGACCCGGCCAATCTCGACCCGGACAGCGTCGCGCCGCCGTTCTGGGGGCGGCTGAGCGAGCTGGCCTATCACCTGCCGCGGGTGCTGGCGGGGCTCGGGCCGCTGGGGCCGCGCGGGCCCGAGGACGGGCCGCCGGCGCTGGTCATCCCCGGCTTTATGGCGACCGACCGGACGACGATGGACCTGCGCCGCGCGCTGGCGCGGGCGGGGTGGCGCGCGCATCCGTGGCTGCTGGGGACCAACGGGGGGGCGAAAAAGGATACGCTCGAGCTGCTTTCCAGCCGGCTCGACGCGATCTGGGACGGGCGGCCGGTCCTGCTGGTCGGGTGGAGCCTCGGCGGGATGTTCGCGCGCGAGCTGGCGCACGCGGTGCCGGGCAAGATCCGCGCGGTGGTGACGCTCGGTTCGCCCTTTTCGGGCGATTACAAGACCAACACCAACATTCGCGAATTTTACGAGTGGAAGGCGGGGCACGACGTCGACGCCCCGCCCTTTCCCCGCCATGTCGAGAAGCCGCCGGTGCCGACGCTGGCCTTCTGGTCGAGGAAGGACGGGATCGTCGCCCCGGCGGCGGCGCGCGGCGCGGCGGGCGAGGTCGACAAGGCGATCGAGGTCGAGAGCCGCCATTCGGGCTTTACCGCCGACCGACCGACGATGAGCCGGGTGACGAGCGAGATCCGCCGCTTCCTGACCGAGCAGGAAGGCAAGGATCCGGGGCTGAAACCGCAGATTTCGGGCAAGCCCTGAGCGCCGCTTGACTCCCGCCACGGACTCGCGGGAAATAGAACAAATAAAGAACAAAGACGTTCGAGTCGTGTGGCCCATGGATTGTCCCTGGTGGCCGGCGGCGGCGGCGCTGCGCCTTCGGTCGAGGGGCGGCGGGGCCGGCGTTCGGGCCTTTCGCAGCCGCCCCCGGTGGAGGTCGGCGAGCGCTTCGTGCTGCCCGCGAGCGGGGCGACCTTGGCCGAGCTGTTCGCCCATCCCGGCGACGGCGGCTGGGCGGGGTTGCTGCGCGCGTGGCTGGCTACGGAGCGCCCGCTGCTGTGGGTGCAGGAGCGGATGGCGATGCTCGAGGGCGGGCGGGTCTATCCGCCTGGGCTGGGGCTCGACCTCATCCACGTCTGCGCGCGCGACGCGCGCGAGGCGCTGTGGGCAATGGAGGAGGGGCTGCGATGTCCCGGCCTGAGCGCGGTGGTGGGGGAGATTTACGGCGACCCGGCGCGGCTCGATTTCACCGCGACGCGGCGGCTGGCGGTCGCCGCCGAGCGGAGCGGGGTGGCGGCGTGGCTGGTGCGGCTCAACGGCACCGCCAACCTCAGCGGGGCGCGGCGGCGCTGGCGGGTCGCGAGCGCGCCGAGCCTTGCCAACCCGTTCGACCCCAAGGCGCCCGGCGCATCGGCGTGGGATGCCGAGCTGTTCCGGGCGCGGGGGAGCCCGCCCGGGCGATGGACGCTAGGCCATGACCCGGCGGGCACAGGCGCGGATCCTGTCCGCCTGGTTGCCGCGGCTGGCGATCGAGCGGTGGAGCAAGGAGAGCGGCGCGCCGGCTGAGGCGCGGGTCGCGCTGGTCGTCGAGGCGGCGCACGGGCAGCGGATCCACGCGGTGAGCGATGCCGCGCGGGCGATGGGGGCGCGGCCGGGGATGCGGCTGACCGACGCGCGCGCGCTCGACCCCGGCCTGCAGGCGGTGGCGGCGGACCTCGCCGGCGACGCGGCGCTGCTCGCCCGGCTGGCGCGCTGGGCGGGACGATGGTCGCCGCTGGTCGAGGTCGACGGCGACGACGGGCTGCGGATCGACATCAGCGGGGTCGCGCATTTGTTCGGCGGCGAGGCGGGGCTGGTCCGCGACGTCGAGGCGCGGTTCGCGGCGATGGGGCTGAGCGTTCAGACCGCGATCGCGGCGACCGCGGGGGCGGCGTGGGCGCTGGCGCGCTATGGCGGGGCACCGCGCGGGCAGCGGGGCGACCTGGCCGCGCAGGTCGCCCCGCTGCCGGTGGCGGCGCTGCGGCTGGGGCCGGCGGTAACGCGGACGCTCGAGCGGCTGGGGCTGAAGACGATCGGGACGCTGGCGGGGGTCGAGCGGCGCAGCCTGGCGCGGCGGTTCCGCGATGCCGACAACCCGCTCGACGCGCTCGACCGGATGCTCGGGCGCAAGGCCGAGCCGCTGACCGCGACCCCGCCCGACCGGCCGCCGCGCGCCTCGCTGCGGCTGGCCGAGCCGGTCGCGCACCCCGAGGCCGCGCCGCAGGCGCTCGCGCTGTTGGTGCCCAAGCTGGTCGCCGAGCTGGAGGCGCGCAAGCTCGGCGCGCGGCGGCTGGTGCTGGCGGGCTACCGGGTCGACGGCGAGGTCGCGGCGATCGCCGCGGGCTGCGCGCTGGCGACGCGCGAGGCGGGGCATCTGACTCGGCTTCTGGCCGACCGGACCGACACGATGGACCCGGGGTTCGGGTTCGACGGCTTCGTGCTCGAGGCGAGCTGGGCCGAGCCGTTGGCGAGCGGACAGGACGGGCTACTCGCCCCGCCGCCGGGATCGCGCGAGGTGGCGCGGCTGGTCGACCGGCTGACCACCCGGCTGGGGCCCGACAGGGTGCGGCGGCCGGTGACGCGCGAGAGCCATCTGCCCGAGCGGGCGAGCGGCTGGGCCCCCGCGGTCGACACGCCGGGTGGGACTACACACGGCGGGCGCGGGGGGCGCGCCCTGCCCCACCATTTGCTCGACCGGCCCGAGGCGATCGCGGTGATCTATGCCACCCCCGAGGGGCTTCCGCGCCGGTTCGTGTGGCGGCGACGGGTGCACGACGTGACTCGCGCCGAGGGGCCCGAGCGGATCGGCCCCGAATGGTGGCGCGAGCGCTCGAGCGCGCGGGCGCGCGACTATTACCGGGTCGAGGACGGCGAGGGCCGCCGCTTCTGGATCTATCGCGACGGGCGCCACGGCGACGGGCGCGGGGGCGAGCCGGTGTGGTACCTTCACGGCCTGTTCGGATGACCATCCGAACCCCAAACCAAAGCGCTCGGATGAAATCCGAACCTGACACCGGAGCGCTCGGCTGATGCCCGAATATACCGGCTTCGCGCGCAAGAAACTGACGATGGGCGACGGCGAGCCGGCCGAGCCGATCGCCCCCGCCGCCTTCGTCGAGCTGGGGATCGCGACGCCCTTTTCCTTTCTTCGCGGCGCGTCCGACGCGATCGAGCTGGTGCTGGCCGCGCACGGCCACGCGATGGACTCGATCGGGATCGCCGACCGCGACACGCTGGCGGGGGTGGTGCGGATGCACAGCGCGGCCAAGGGCGCGGGGCTGCGCCCGCTGATCGGGTGCCGGCTGTGCCCGGTCGATGCGCCCGAACTGATCGCCTACCCGATCGACCGCGAGGGCTATGCCGGGCTGTCGCGGCTGCTGAGCCTGGGCAAGATGCGGAGCGACAAGGGCGAATGCGACCTGCGGCTGAGCGAGATCGCGGCCGAGGCCGGGCGGATCGCTTTCATCGCCATGCCCGGCGCCGACCTCGACGCGTTCGAGGCGGCGCTGCCCGCGCTGGTCGCCGCACTTCCCAGCCTGCGCCATGTCGGCGCGGCGCATCATTATCGCGGCGACGACCTCGCGCGGATCGAGCGGCTCGACCGGATGGCGCGCGCGCACGGGTGCACGATCCTCGCCACCAACGACGTGCTCTACCACGCGCCCGAGCGGCGGCCGTTGCAGGACGTGATGAGCTGCATCCGCGAGAAGGTGACGCTGGCATCCGCCGGGTACCTGCTCAACCCCAACGCCGAGCGGCACCTGAAGTCGCCGGCGGAGATGGCGCGGCTGTTCGCGCGCTGGCCGCACGCGATCGCCGCGACCCGCGCCTTCGCCGACGCGATTCGTTTTTCGCTCGACGAACTGCGTTACGAATATCCGCGCGAGGTGGTGCCCGAGGGGCGGAGCCCGCAGGCGCATCTCGACCATCTCACCTGGGCGGGCGCGGCAGTGCGCTATCCGGGCGGGGTGCCCGAAAAGGTCGAGCGCCAGTTGCGGCACGAGCTGGCGCTGATCGAGAAGCTCGACTTCGCGCGATACTTCCTGACCGTCCACGACATCGTCGCCTTCGCACGCGGGCTCGACCCGCCGATCCTGTGCCAGGGGCGCGGGAGCGCGGCGAACAGCGCGGTCTGCTACGTGCTGGGCGTCACCGCGGTCGACCCGTCGGTCAACGAGCTATTGTTCGAGCGCTTCATTTCCGAGGAGCGCCGCGAGCCGCCCGACATCGACGTCGATTTCGAGCATGAGCGGCGCGAGGAGGTGATCCAGCACATCTACGCCAAATATGGCCGCGACCGCGCGGGGATCGCCGCGACCGTGATCCATTACCGCCCGCGAAGCGCGATCCGCGAGGTCGGCAAGGTGATGGGGCTCAGCGAAGACGTCACCGCCGCGATCGCCTCGACCCACTGGGGCAGCATGGAGGCCGAGATCGAGGAGGCGCGGGTCGGCGAGGCGGGGCTCGATTTTTCGGACCCGCACCTCAAGCGGACGATCGCGCTGGCGAGCCAGCTGATCGGGATGCCGCGCCATTTGAGCCAGCACGTCGGCGGGTTCATCCTGACCGAGCGGCCGCTGACCGAGACGGTGCCGATCGGCAATGGCGCGATGCCCGACCGCACCTTCATCGAGTGGGACAAGGACGACATCGAGGAGCTGGGCATCCTCAAGATCGACGTGCTCGCGCTCGGCATGCTGACCTGTTGCCGCAAGGCGTTCGACCTGATCGCCGAGCATCACGGCAAGCGGTGGGAGCTGGCGACCGTCCCGCGCGAGGTGCCGCAAGTCTACGACATGCTGTGCAAGGGCGATTCGCTGGGGGTGTTCCAGGTCGAGAGCCGGGCGCAGATGAACATGCTGCCGAGGCTCCGCCCGCGCGAGTTCTACGACCTCGTCATCGAGGTGGCGATCGTCCGGCCGGGACCGATCCAGGGCGACATGGTCCACCCCTACCTCAAGCGCCGGCAGGGGCGCGAGCCGATCACCTTTCCCTGCCCCGACCCCGACCACGGCCCGCCCGACGAGCTGGAAAAGATCCTCGGGCGGACGCTGGGCGTGCCGATCTTCCAGGAGCAGGCGATGAAGATCGCGCTCGACGCGGCCAAGTTCAGCCCGGCCGAGGCGAACCAGTTGCGCAAGGCGATGGCGACCTTTCGCAGCCGCGGGACGATCGACCTGCTGCAGGACCAGATGGTCGAGCGGATGGTCGAGCGCGGCTACGACCGCGACTTCGCCGAGCGCTGTTTCCACCAGATCCGCGGGTTCGGCGAATATGGCTTTCCCGAGAGCCACGCGGCGAGCTTCGCGCACCTCGTCTACGTGTCGAGCTGGGTACGCTGGGCCTATCCGGCGGCGTTCGCGGCGGCGTTGCTCAATTCGCAGCCGATGGGCTTCTACGCCCCCGCGCAGATCGTCCGCGACGCGCAGGACCATGGGGTCGAGGTGCGCGCGGTCGACGTCAACCATAGCGACTGGGACTGCACGCTGGAGCAGGGCGCGCTTCGGCTGGGGCTGAGGATGATCGACGGGCTTCGGCTCGACGATGCGACGCGGGTGGTCGCGGCACGCGGCAGCACGCCCTACGCCGGGGTCGAGGAGTTGAAGCGGCGCGCGGGGATCGGGGTGGCGGCGGTGCAGCGGCTGGCCGAGGCCGACGCCTTCCGCTCGATGAAGCTCGACCGGCGCGCGGCGCTGTGGGATTCGCGCGCGCTGAAGCAGGCCCCCGACCTGCCGCTGTTCGCCGCGGCGCAAGCGCGCGACGAGGGGTGGGAGGTCGAGCGGGTGCGGCTTCCCGCCATGCCGCTGAGCGAGCACGTCGTCAGCGACTACCAGACCATCCGGCTGAGCCTGAAGGCGCACCCGATGTCGTTCCTGCGCGACCATTATGCCGGGCGCGGGTTCGTCACCGCGGGCGAGCTTCGCAAGATGCGCTACGGGCGGCGGGTGAGCCTGGCGGGGCTGGTGCTGATCCGCCAGCGGCCGGGGAGCGCCAAGGGGGTGTGCTTCATCACGCTCGAGGACGAGACCGGGGTCGCCAACCTGGTGGTGTGGCCCGACCGCTTCGCGGCGCAGCGCGGGACGGTGATGGGGGCGCGGCTGATGGTCGTCCACGGGATCGTCCAGCACGACGAGGCGGTGGTGCACATCGTCGCCGCCAGGCTGGAGGACGATACCGCGATGCTGAGAGAGCTGAGCGAGGAGGCGATGCCCTCGACCCTGTCGAACGGCGATGGCGGGGGCGCTCAGGCCGGAGTTCGGCAGAAACCGCCGATGGTCCACCCGCGCAACGTCCAGTGCATTCCCAAGAGCCGCGATTTTCGTTGAGAATCAGCCTGTTCATGCCAGCGCAAGCGGGGCGTGCCATTGCTGCCACAAATCGCGTTTAGGGATTCCGCATGACCCGTTTTTCGATTCTCCTCGCCGCGCTTGCGCTTGCCACCCCCGCGATCGCCCACCCGCTCGAGGGGCTGTGGCGCAAGGGGAGCATGACGATCCGCATCGCCCCGTGCGGCGCGGCGATGTGCGGCACGGTGGTCAAGGCGTCGGACAGCCAGCAGCGAAAGGCGATGAACGGCAGCGGGACGCACCTGATCGGCGCGACGCTGATTCGCGGGATCGTGCCCGCGGGCGACGGCAGCTGGCGCGCCAAGGTTTTCGCCGCCGACCGCAACATCAACGCCAGCGGGTCGATCCGCCAACCCTCGCCCGACATGCTGCAGGTGCAGGGCTGCGCGTTCCTGTTCCTGTGCCGCACCCAGACCTGGGTGCGCGTCCGCTGAACCGCGGCGGTTGCGCCGCCGCCCGGTGACGGGCATGGCGGCGCGCGATGAGCGGCCTTCACCACCTGATTCACCAGTACGGGCACCTCGGCGTGTTCCTGGTCGCCTTCGTCGAGGGCGAGTTCGGGCCGCTGGTCGGCGGCGCGCTCGCCAAGCTGGGCAAGCTCAACCCGGTGCTGGTCGTGCTGCTGTCGTGGGCGGGCGCGTTCCTGTCGACCACCATGCTGTTCTTCCTCGGCCGCTGGCGGCGCGAGAGCAAGATCGTCCACAAGGTCACCGACAAGCGCGCCTTCGCGCTGGCGCTCAAGTGGATCGACCGGCATCCGCGGTTGTTCTGTTTCGGCTATCGCTTCGTCTACGGGATGCGGATCGTCGGGCCGATCACGATCAGCCTGAGCCATGTGCCGTGGCGGGTGTTCGTGCTTCTGAACCTCCTCAACGGCATCGTCTGGGCGGTGATCCTGACCGCGTTCGGCTGGTTCGTCGGGCCGCACCTGGCGCGCGCGGTGGCCAGCTGGTTCACGCCCGAGCGGTTCACCATCGCCAGCGTGGTCGCGCTGGGTGCGCTGCTGATCGTCATCGCGCATCGCGCCGAGCGGTCGGCGGCGAAGAAGCGCGCCGCCGCGATCGAGGCCGATCAGGCGAGCCAGTCGGCCGCGCCGATCTCCCCCGCCAGCACCGCCGACTGAAGCGCCGCCATCTCCTCGGCCCAGTAGCGGTCGGTCTCGAGCCGCGGCGACAGCGCGCGGACCCGGGCGTGGAGCGCCTTCAGCGCCTTCCCGGTTTCGAGCGGGGCGTGATAGTCGACCCCCTGCGCGGCGGCGATCAGCTCGACCGCGACGATGCCGGCGGTGTTCTTCGCGATCGCGGTCGCCTTGCGCGCCGCGATCGGCGCCATCGACACATGGTCCTCCTGCCCCGCCGAGGTCGGGATCGAATCGACCGAGGCGGGAAAGGCGAGGCTCTTGTTCTCGGATGTCAGCGCGGCGGCGGTGACCTGCGGGATCATCAGCCCCGAATTGACCCCGCCGTCGTCGGTCAGGAAGGCGGGAAGCCCGCTCATCTTCGGGTCGACGAGGACGCTGGTGCGGCGTTCGCTGAGCGATCCCACCTCGCATAGCGCCATGGCGATGGTATCGGCGGCGAAGGCGACCGGCTGGGCATGGAAATTGCCGCCCGAGATGGCGTCGTCGTCCTCTTCGAACACCACCGGGTTGTCGGTCACCGCGGCGGCCTCGATCGTCAGCGTGCGCGCGGCATTGACGAGCAGGTCGAGCGAGGCGCCCATCACCTGCGGCTGGCATCGGAAGCTGTACGGATCCTGCACCCGGCCGCAGCGATGGTGGCTGGCGACGATCGGGCTGTCGGCGAGCAGCGCGCGGATCGCGGCGGCGACGCGGACCTGGCCGGGCTGGCCGCGAACCGCGCTGAGCCGCGGGTCGAACGGCTTGAGCGAGCCCTTGAGCGCGTCGACCCCGAGCGCGCCGCTGAGCACCGCCGCGCCGAACACGCGTTCGGCGAGAAACAGCGCGTCGAGCGCGATCGCGGTCGAGGCCTGGGTGCCGTTGATCAGCGCCAGCCCTTCCTTCGGCCCGAGCGCGAGCGGTTCGAGCCCGATGCGCGCGAGCGCGGCGGCGGCGGGCATCACCTCGCCGGCGAGGTCGATCCGGCCTTCGCCGAGCAGGGTCGCGACCATGTGCGCGAGCGGGGCGAGATCGCCCGAGGCGCCGACGCTGCCCTGCGACGGCACCACCGGCATCGCGTCATGGTCGAGCAGGCTCTGGAGCGCGTCGATCACGACCCGCCGGACCCCCGAATAGCCGCGCCCGAGCCCGACCAGCTTGAGCGCGATCATCAGCCGGACGACGTGGCGCGGCAGCGGGTCGCCGAGCCCGCAGCTGTGCGAGAGGATCAGGTTGCGCTGGAGCTCGGCGAGGCGGTCGGCGGGAATTCGCGTATTGGCGAGCAGCCCGAAGCCGGTGTTGACGCCGTAGACCGTCTCGCCCCCCGCGACGATCCGCCCGACCGCGGCGGCGGCGGCGTCGACCCGCGCCAGCGCCCCCGCGTCGAGCCGGCAGGGAGCGCCGCGCCACAGGTCGCGGAGGGTGGCGAGCGAAAGCGCTTCGGGATGGAGGGTCAGCATGGCGCGCCGTCTATCCGGTTCCGGCCGTTAACCCAAGTCGCGCCGCGCTGTCCCGGGGCGAGACGGGCGGCTGGCGCCCACTGGCGCGACCCGCGATCGGAAGGGACATTGGGCGCAACGAACAGGGAGAGTGACGATGCGCCGAGTGATGAAGCTGATCCGCGACAGCCGCGGCGCGACGGCGATCGAATATGCGATGATCGCCTCGCTGGTCTCGGTCGCCGCGCTTGGTGCCTACCAGCAGCTTGGCACCAGGGTCGACGCGAAATACCAGAGCATCAACAACGCGATGTAAGCCTTCTCGGGAGTGGGTGGGGACGGCGCGGAAGAGGCGACTCTTCCGCGCCGTTTTTTGCGCGGCGGGCGACCGGCGGTCTGTGAATTGGGGACTCGTTAACCATCGCCACATCAATGCACGCTAGCAGGGCGGCAGAGGGGAAGCGGGTGGCGAGCTTGGCATCGGATTCGACGACGACAGCGGCAGCCGACGGTCAGCGGTGGCCTTTCGCCGTGACCATCTTCGCCGGCAGCTTCCTCCTGTTCATGGTCGAACCGATGGTCGCGCGCATGGTGCTTCCCCGGCTGGGCGGCGCGCCGGCGGTGTGGAACAGCGCGATGCTGGTGTACCAGGTGCTGCTGCTCGGCGGTTACGCATTCGCGCATTGGCTGGGGCGGTTTTCGCCGCGGACCCAGGGCTTCGTCCAGGCCGGCGGCCTGCTGCTCGCGGCGCTGATGCTCCCACTCCACCTGCTCGACGCGGTCCCGCCGCCGAATGCCGACGCGTATCTGTGGGTGCCGTGGCTGCTGATCATGTCGATCGGCCCGCTGCTGCTGTTCATCTCGGCGCAGGCCCCGCTCGTCCAGCGCTGGTTCGCCTTGTCGGGGGGCGGCGATCCCTACCCGCTCTACGCGGCGTCCAATCTCGGCAGCTTCGCCGGCCTGCTCAGCTATCCGCTGCTGGTCGAGCCGCTGCTCACCGTGACCGAGCAGGCGCGGTACTGGAGCGTCGGCTACCTGCTGCTTCTCGTGCTCGTCGCGCTGACGGCGGCTCGCCTGCCGCGCGTCGCCCGCGCCGACGCCCGCCCGGTCGCCGACCAAGCGCCCCTGTCACGCAAGATAGTCGCGCGCTGGATCATGCTCGCGGCGATCCCGTCAGGCCTGATGTTGTCGACCACGCTTCACCTGACCACCGACCTCGTCGCGATGCCCTTGCTGTGGGTCGGGCCGCTGGGCTTGTACCTGCTGAGCTTTTCAGTGGCGTTCGCGCAGAACCGCCTGGCGGCGAGGGTGCTTGGCGCGGCGGCGCCGCTGCTGCTGATCACCGCCAGCTGGACCGTGTTCGCCGGGGTTTCGCCCTGGGCGCTGTCCATCGCCGCGCTGTCGCTGCTGACCATGTTCGCGCTGTCGGTCGCCATCCACGCGATCCTGTTCGACGAGCGGCCCGACCCCTCGCGCCTGACGGCCTTCTATCTCGCCATGTCGGTCGGCGGGGTCGTTGGCGGCCTGTTCTGCGCGCTGGCCGCGCCGCTTCTGTTCGACTGGGCCTACGAACATCCGATCCTCATGCTTGCCGCCGCCTATGTGCTCGGGGACCGGACGATCGTCCCCGCACTCGCGAAGCGGTGGGCCGATCCGGCGATGGCCGGGCGGGTCGCGCGACTGGGCGGACTCGCCCTCATCGCCGCCGCGCTGTTTCTTGCCAACTCCGGCCTTGAACAGGTGCCGGTGGCGAAGGGCGGCATGATCGCCCTGTTCAGCCTTGCCGCGCTGGTGGCCCTAGGCAATCGCCTGCTGTTCACCGCCGCGATCGCCGCGCTGATGCTGCTGACCGGCGGGCTCGAGCGGCTCGCCCTAAGTGTCGAGCCCGGCCGGATGACGCGCAGCTTCTTCGGCGTGGATACGATCGGCGTCACGCCCGATCATGCGCGGGTCCTGTTCCACGGCACCACCGTTCACGGGATCGAACTGCTGGGCAGTCCCGAGCGCGAACGGACGGCGGTCAGCTACTATAACCCCAATTCGGGCATCGGCCTCGCCATGCGCGCCGCGCCCGCGCTGTTCGGCGGGGCTGCGCGGATCGACGTCGTCGGCCTCGGCGCGGGCACGCTCGCCTGTTACGCCCAGCCCGGCCAATCCTGGCGCTTCTACGAAATCGATCCGGTGGTCGTTGGCATCGCCCGCCACCAGTTCTCGTTCCTGTCGCGGTGCGCGCCGGGCGCGCCGATCGAGGTCGGCGACGCGAGGCTGACGCTTGCCGGCAAACCCGGGGCGTCGGCCGACCTGCTCGCGATCGACGCCTTTTCGTCGGACAGCGTGCCGATGCACCTGCTGACGCTCGAGGCGTTCGATCTTTATCGCCGGCACCTCGCCAGCGACGGCCTGTTGATGGTCCACATCTCGAACCGGTTCCTCGATCTCGAGCCCGTGCTCGCCGAAGCCGCTGCGAAGGGGTGGGTTGCGCGTATCCGTTATTACGATCCGCCGCCCGCCGAGCGGGCGCGATATTATACGCACTCGCTGTGGGTCGCGATGTCGCCGTCGGCGGCGACGATCGAGGCGCTCGAACGCGCGTCGCCGCCCGAGGCGTGGCGGACGCTGCGGCGACGGGATGGCGCGACCGCATGGACCGACGATTACTCGACCATCCTGCCGGTGATCCGCTGGCAGGATGAGTGAAGGCGGCTCGTTAGGGCGTCGCGATCGCGTTCGAGATGCGCCGTCGCACCGGGCCAGTAAGCGATCAGGCGGCGGGTAAGCGCCGCGGGACGCGCAAGCCCTTGGTGCGGCTGGTGAGGTGGTAGGCGCGGCAAAGCGGGCAGCGGTAGGGGCGCAGGGTAACCGTTGCGTCGACGGCTACGGACCAAGCATCGGCTTCGGTCGGAAAACGGCGCTTTCGCGCACAAACGCCGGGGCGTGTTCGCATCAGCGGCCGACGGTTCGCAGCCATAGGATACGATTCCCGTTCTCCGCGAGACCGCAAGCATCCATCATAAGCAGCCAGATGGTGCCCCCTTCCTCCGACTTTCCTGACTCGACGCAACCACGGTATCGCGTCTTGATCCATTGTCGCTCAAGTGCCCGCAAGCGCGATCTCTGCTGCGGTGCAAGCCGGGTCATTGCAGCGCGATATTCGTGGTTTAACATGGCATCGAGCCGCTTGCCCTCTGCCTCGCTGCAATCGCGTATATTGGATGTGACGCCGCCGGAAGCCGCCATGCATCGTTCAAAAATCACGCTGGCGATCGTCGACTTGTTGGCCGAGGAAAATCGTGAATAGTCCGGGATGGCGGTGGACAGCAGCGCGAGGCCCAGGAAAATCATTTCGCAACGCCGATCATCGGCAGATCCAGCCCCTGTTCTCGCGCGCAGTCCATCGCGATGTCGTAGCCCGCGTCGGCGTGGCGCATGACGCCGGTGGCGGGGTCGTTCCACAGGACGCGCTTGAGGCGGCGCGCGGCGTCGTCGGTGCCGTCGGCGACGATCACCATGCCGGCGTGCTGCGAATAGCCCATGCCGACGCCGCCGCCATGGTGGAGCGAGACCCAGGTCGCGCCCGAAGCGGTGTTGAGCAGGGCGTTGAGCAGCGGCCAGTCGCTGACCGCGTCGCTGCCGTCCATCATGCTCTCGGTCTCGCGATTGGGGGAGGCGACGCTGCCGCTGTCGAGGTGGTCGCGGCCGATGACGATCGGCGCGCTGACTTCGCCGTTCCGGACCATTTCGTTGAAGGCGAGGCCGAGCTTGTGACGAAGCCCGAGCCCGACCCAGCAGATGCGCGCCGGCAGGCCCTGGAAGGCGATGCGTTCGCGCGCCATGTCGAGCCAGCGGTGGAGATGCGGGTCGTCGGGGATCAGTTCCTTGACCCGCTGGTCGGTGCGGTAAATGTCCTCCGGGTCGCCCGACAGCGCGGCCCAGCGGAACGGGCCGATGCCGCGGCAGAACAGCGGCCGGACATAGGCGGGGACGAAGCCGGGGAAGTCGAAGGCATTGGCGACGCCGTCGTCGAGCGCCTCCTGCCGGATGTTGTTGCCATAGTCGAAGGTGGGGATGCCTTGTCGCTTGAACGCGAGCATCGCCTCGACGTGGCGGGCCATCGAGTGGCGCGCCGCGGCGGCGACCGCGGCCGGGTCGCTCTCGCGCTTGGCGTGCCATTCGGCGACGGTCCAGCCGGCGGGGCAATAGCCGTTGGCGGGGTCGTGCGCGCTGGTCTGGTCGGTGACCGCGTCGGGGCGTAGCCCGCGCGCAACCATCTCGGGCAGGATTTCCGCCGCGTTTCCGAGCAGGCCGACGGAAGTGGGTTCGGTCGCGGTACGGATGATCTCGAGCGCTTCGTCGATGCTGGTCGCGCGACGGTCGAGGTAGCGGGTCGCGAGGCGTTTTTCGATCGAGCTTTCCTGGCATTCGATCGCGATGCAATGCGCGCCCGCCATCACCGCCGCGAGCGGTTGCGCCCCGCCCATTCCGCCCAGCCCGGCGGTGAGGATCCACTTGCCGGTGAGGTCGCCGCCATAATGCTGGCGGCCCATTTCGGCGAAGGTCTCGTAGGTGCCTTGCACGATGCCCTGCGAGCCGATGTAGATCCAGCTGCCCGCGGTCATCTGGCCGTACATCATCAGCCCGGCGCGATCGAGTTCGTTGAACTTTTCCCACGTCGCCCATTTCGGCACGAGGTTCGAGTTGGCGATCAGCACGCGCGGGGCGTCCTTGTGGGTGGTGAACACGCCGACCGGCTTGCCCGACTGGACGAGTAGCGTCTGGTTCTCGTCAAGCCGCTCGAGCACCTCGACGATCTTGTCGTAACAGGCCCAGTTGCGCGCGGCCCGACCGATGCCGCCGTAGACGACGAGGCTCTGAGGGTCTTCGGCCACCTCGTCGTCGAGGTTGTTCATCAGCATCCGCACCGCCGCCTCGGTGGTCCAGTGCCTGGCGATCTTGTGGGGGCCGGTGCGCGCCTTGATGTGGCGGCTGTTGTCGAGACGGGGATCGGTCATGGCGCGAGCGGTAGACCTATTCGCGCATCGGCCCAAGGGGTCAGTGGCGCGCGAGCCGGCGGTCGATCACCACGAGCGCGGCCCCGGCGAGCAGGAAGGCGACCGCGATGGCGGTGGCATAGAGCGCGACGGTGGCCCCGCCCAGTCGCCCGACGTTGAGGAAGGGGTAGGCGTAGACCCCTTCGGCAGCGCCGCGCGCGAGCGCGTAGGGCAAGTAGGCGAGCGGAAACAGCGCCCACAGCGCGGGGTCGATCCATTTGAGACGTCCCTTCGGGGCGAACACGGCCCACCACAGCGGCACCAGCAGAGGGGTGACGTAATGGAGCAGGCGGTCGGCGAGGAGCGCGCCGCCGCTGAGCTCGAGCAGGCCGCGCAGGAGGGTGATGTAGACCACGCCGACGAGGAGGATCGCCAGCGCCGCGCCGCCGAGCAGGCGCGGCGACACGGCGACGCCCGCCGCCCGCGCGGTCAGGGTCGACGCGACCATGAGGTTGGCGAGAATGGTGAAGTAGCGGGCGAGGATCCACAGCGTCGCGGGGGTCGAAAAGCCCTGCTCGCGGGTGGCGGCGAACTGGACGGCGAGGCCGACCCAGCCGGCGGCGGCGACAAGGCCGGCGGCGATCCTGGCCACATCGACGCGCGCTGGGCGTCGCTCGCTGATCCGTGTCTCTGGCGCCATGGCCTCGCTTTCCCGTGCGCGACTGAATCGGTTTCGGTCGCGGCGGTCAACCTTCGGCGGTGTACTCGACGCCCTCGAGCTTGCCGTCGCGGGTGCCGCGGCAGCGCCATGGTTTTTCCGCGCCCTCGACGTTGACGTAAATGTCGGTCGCGGCCTGCGACTGGTCGATGCGGTTGGTGCCGATCACGCGGGCGCCGGTTGCCTTCGCGACGGCGGCGAGGCATTTTTCCTCGAGCCCGCCCTTGCCGCGGATCGGGTCGGCGGACGCGGCCCTGGCGGGCGCGGGCATCGGTCGCGAGGGGACCGAGACGAGGGTGAAGCCGTCGACGGTCGCGACGACCTTGCCGCCGAGCGCCTTGGCCTGGTCGGCGGTGGGGCAACCGACGAGGTCGGCGCTGTCGTCGAGATAGTTGCTGGTCGCGGCGCTTTCGCCGAGGCGGCGGCAGGGGTCGCCGGCTTTCGGGTAGCCGTCGCCGAACGCGGCGAGCGAGGCGGGGAAGTCCGCCTTGACCGTGACGTTGTCGGTCGTCACCTGTTCGGGTTCGGACGTGTTCGCGACTTTTTCGGCCGGCTTGGGTCCGCAGGCGGCAAGCAGCGCGACGCCGCACAGCATGATCGTCAATTTCATGATAGACCGTCCTTTCGTCATCACGGGGAGCATCGCGATGAAGTGGTTGTTCTGGTTGTTCGCCGCGGCTTACCTGGTCGCCGTCGCGCTGTTCGCGGTTTCCGCCTTCGGCCTGTTCGGCCAGCCGCGCGATCCGCTCGGGGCGATCTTCCTGCTGCCGCTCGGCCTGCCGTGGACCCTGGTCGCGGCGCGGCTGGAAACGCCTCCCGCGCTGCTGGTCGTCGCCCTGCCGCTGATCAACCTCGCGATCCTCTACTGGCTATGGAAGGGTCGGCGCCGGACGGCGTGAAGCCGCCCGGCTGACCCGTCAGCCCATCAACGGCACTTCGGGTGGACGCGGATGTCGTTCGCCGCCACGACCCGGCCGTCGGCCATCGTCAGCTGTGCGCAGACCCGCGTCGCGCGGTTGTAGTAGATGCCGTACTGGGTGTTGGCCATGGTCGAGGAATCGACGTTGGCGAAGCCGCGCTCGGTCATCACGTCAATCGCGCGGATCGAATTCATCCCGGCGAGTCCGGCGAGCCCGTTGCCGGCCATCATCGGGCGGCCACCGGCGACCGAAATATCGAGGCGGAAGGCGCCGCGCTCGCCGCGCCGCGCCGACGCGCGCATCTGGTAGACGCGGATCTTGTAGGCGCCACTCGCGCTCAGCGTACCGCTGAAGTTGCGGCCTTCGTTCGAGCCGATGAAGATCGCCTGGTCGTTGCTGCCCGGCGGAAGGACGTTGAAATAGACGATCGGCGAGCCGGCAAGGCGGACGCGGAGCGTCTGGCCGGCGTTCGCGCGAACCACATAGTCGCGCGTCTGGTCGCCGGCGATCATCCCCGGGATGATCGTCGCCATCCGTCCGCGCGCGAAGTTCACATTGCTGGTGATGATCTGCGCCGAAGCGATCGTCGTGAGCGCGAGGCCCACGGCGAGGCCCGCGGCAATTTTTGGCGGCGACGAGGCGTGTGCGTGTCGGTTGCATGGGTATTGCCCTCCGTTCAAGCGGCGCCAGCAGGCCAAACGCAACCCGCGAGATGTCGCGCGCGAGCGATGCGACAACATAACCTGTATTAAATCAACCCTCGGCCGGAAATTAACGGGCCGGGCGCGCGCCGTCCTCTGGAACGGGCTGGCGCGGCGTTCAGCCGAACAGCAACGCCCACCAGATCATCAGCAGGCCGATGAGCGAAATGCCCCACACCAGCGTGCGGACCTTGGGCACGCCGGTCGCGTAGAGCGGGAGGTAGACGATCCGACCGGCGACGTAGATCACCGAGCCGAGCTCGGTCAGGCGGCCGAGGTGCCCCGCCGCCGCCGCCCCGAGCAGCGCGGCGACGAACAGGGGCAGGGTTTCGAACAGGTTCGCCTGCGCGCGAAGCAGCCGACCCCCGAGCGGGTTCAGGGGCGGCATCTTCTCGTCGCGCGCCCCCATGTTCCAGTCGGTCCCGTACTGGCGGGTCCGCGCATTGCCCGCCCACAGGATCTGGACGAGCGCGAGGAGGATGAGCACGCCGAGCATGGTATATTCGAGCCGCATCGCGCCGGTCCTTTCGATCGTGGGCCAGGGAAGAATAGGCGCTCGGCGGCGTGCGGCCAAGGGCGCGGGGTTGAAGCGCGGGAGGGGGCGGCCTAGATTGCGCGCGCGGACCGGGCCCCTCTGGCGGCTTCGATGACGAAGACGTGATGTCGGACCGCATCAGGAAATCGCCCGGTGCTCGTGCCCTTGTCGGCCACGCGCGCGGCGCGCTTTCCCGAGCGACAAGAACAGCGACCAGCCCGGGAGACTCGCATCATGGACGGCCTCATCACCCTGTTTTCGGACCCCGCGACCTGGGCCGCGCTGGCGACGCTGATCGTCATGGAAGTGGTGCTGGGGATCGACAATCTGGTATTCATCTCGATCCTGTCGAACAAGCTGCCCGAGGCGCAGCGGGTCCGGGCGCGGCGGCTGGGGATCGGGCTCGCGCTCGGGCTCCGCCTGGCACTGCTGTCGGGGATCAGCTGGCTGGTCGGGTTGACCGCGCCGGTGATCGACCTCGGGCTGGCGGGTGGACCGGGCCATGACGGCAAGCCGGTGTTCGAGACCGCCTTTTCGTGGCGCGACCTGATCCTGATCGCGGGCGGGCTGTTCCTGCTGTGGAAGGCGACCAAGGAAATCCACCACAATATCGACCCCAAGCCCAACGCCGATGTGTTCGACACGGGCAAGGCGGGGATCGCGTTCGGGGCGGCGATCGCGCAGATCCTGATGCTCGACCTCGTCTTTTCGGTCGATTCGATCCTGACCGCGGTCGGGATGACCGACGATTTGCCGGTGATGATCGTCGCGGTGATCGTGGCGGTAGCGGTGATGATGCTGGCGGCGACGCCGCTCGCCCGGTTCATCGAGCGCAACCCGAGCGTGGTAATGCTGGCGCTGGGCTTCCTTCTGATGATCGGCGCGGTGCTGATCGCCGACGGCTTCGGGGTGCATATCCCGAAGGGCTATATCTACGCGGCGATGGGCTTTTCGGGCGGCGTCGAGACGCTCAACATCCTCGCCCGGCGGCGGCGCGAGAAGCGCGAGGCGGCGGGGGCCGTCGCCTAGGCGTCGCGACCGGCGAACAACCGGCGGTCGGGGCCGGGCAGGCCGATCCAATAGGCGAGCTCGTCCAGATTCTCGATTCCCCACGCGCACAGGTCGGCGGCCTTGCCGGGGGCGATCGTCCCGACCTCGTGCGCGAGGCCGAGCGCGCGCGCTCCGCTCACCGTCATCCCCGCCAGCGCTTCCTCGGGGGTCAGGCCGAACAGGGTGGCGGCCATGTTCATCGCCAGCTGCGGGTTAAGCAGCGGCGCGGTGCCCGGATTGCAATCGGTGGCGATGGCGATGGGCACGCCCGCGGCGCGGAGCAGGTCGACCGGGGGCTTGCGGCTTTCCTGCAGCGCGTAAAAGGCGCCGGGAAGCAGCACGGCGACGGTGCCGGCGGCGGCCATCGCCTTGGCGCCCGCAGCGTCGAGATGTTCGAGATGGTCGGCGCTGAGCGCCTTGTATTTCGCCGCGAGCGCCGCGCCCTTCTGGTTGCTGAGCTGTTCGGCGTGGAGGCGGACCGGTAGGCCGTTGGCGCGCGCGGCGGTGAACACGCGCTCGACCTCGGCCGGGGAAAAGGCGATGGTTTCGCAAAAGGCGTCGACCGAGGTGGCGAGACCGGCCCTGGCGACGGCGGGAATCATCGCCTCGCAGATCATCGCGACCGTCGCCTCGCGGTCGGCGCCGGGTTCGAGCGCGTGCGCGGCGAGCAGGGTCGGGACGAGGCGGACCGGTTCGCCCTCGCCGAGCGCGCGGGTCGCGCGGAGCAGCTTCAGTTCGGTCGCGGTGTCGAGCCCGTAGCCCGACTTGACCTCGAGCGTAGTGACTCCGCCCGCCATCAGCGCGTGGAGGCGGCGGCGCGACTGGGCGACCAGCTCGGCCTCGCTCGCGGCGCGGGTCGCGGCGACGGTCGAGACGATCCCGCCGCCCGCCTTCGCGATCGCCTCGTAGCTCGCGCCCGAGCGGCGAAGCGCGTGCTCGTGCGCGCGGGTGCCGGCGAAGACGAGGTGGGTGTGGCAGTCGACCAGCCCCGGGGTGACCCACGCCCCGCCGAGCGCGGTCACCTCCTTGTAGCGGAACCCCGCGAGCTCGGCGCGCTTGCCGACCCGGACGATTCGCCCGCCGTCGATCCCGATCGCGGCGTTTTTAAGGAGGCCGAGCGGATTGCCCGGCGCGGGCACCATCGTCGCCACGTGGCAGTCGGTCAGCAGGCGGTCCCACATGGTGATGGCTTTGGGCGGCGGCGGTGCTAGGCGTCAAGCATGCGCTGGCCCAACCTCGCCGACCTGATCGTTTCCGCCGGCGCCGACGCGCCGGTCGGGCTGGTCGGGGCGCCGCTGGGGGCCGGGTCGGTCACGCCGGGGCGGTGCGACCTCGCGCCCGCGACGTTGCGCGCGACGCTGCGGCGGATCGGGCGCTACGACGTCGAGACGGGCCGCGAGCTGGTCACCCCGGTCACCGATTATGGCGACGTCGCGATCGACGGAATGACGATCGAGCAGGCGACCGCGCCGATCCGCGAGGTGGTCGCGGCGAGCGTGCGCGCGCACGCGCTGACGCTGGTCGCCGGGGGCAACAACGCGGTGACGCGTCCGGCGGTGCAGGGGCTGGGGCTGTCGCTGCAAGAGGTCGGGCTGATCACGCTCGACGCGCATTTCGACCTTCGCGACACGGCCGACGGGCTGGGCAACGGCAACCCGGTGCGCGCGCTTCGCGAGGACGGGTTGCCGGGGGCGAACGTCGCGCAGGTCGGACTGGCGCCGTTCGCGAACAGCGCGGCGATGCACCGCGACGCGATCGACGGCGGGCACCTGGTGGTGACGATCGGCGAGGTGCGCGCGGGAGGGATCGCTACGGCGGTCGAGCGCGCGCTGGCGCATGTCGCGCATTGCAACGCGATCGTCGTCGATTGCGACATCGACGTCATCGACCGCTCGCAATTTCCCGGCGCGCCGGGGGCACGGCCGGGCGGGATGGCGGTGGCGGACTTCTTCGCGGCGGTGCGGCGGCTGGCGGCCGAGCCGCGGGTGCGTGTGATCGACCTGACCGAATGGGACCCGCCGCTCGATCCGAGCGACCTCAGCGCGCTGACCGCGGCGCGGTGGGTGGCCGAATGCCTCGCGGGGTACGAGGCGCGCTGAGGGTCAGAAGCGCTGGGCGATGCCGGTGCTGAGCCGCCAGGCGGGGAAGTCGCCGCCGAGCCGCCGGTCGACCGCAACGTCGAGCTGGGTCTTGCCGCGCTGATAGATCAGCGCGAGTTCGGCGGCTTCGGAATGGGTGGTGCCCGAGGGGTCTTCGTCGCGCAAGGCGGACAGGTCGCCCTCGATCGCGACTTCCTTGGTCAGCGCCTGGTTGAGCGCGGCGGCGAACGTCTCGCCCGGGTGGTGGCCGTGCCCGTCGGCGTCGGCGAGCCAGTCGGCCTCGGGCATCAGCGTCAGCGTGGTCGCCTTCGACAGAGCGATGTCGACCGGGGCGAGCAGGCTCGCTTCGACCTTGCCGTTGCCGATCGGGGCGCGCGCGACCGGCAGCTTGATAAGCGGGTAGAGGCCAAACACGACCTTGGCGTCGGACGGGGTGAGGCGGAACTTGGCGCCGATGGTGGCGTCGCCGACCCCGTTCGCGGTGCTGATGTCGCCGCCGTCGCGCGAGCGAAGATGGACATAGGGCGTCCAGCTTGCCTGGATCTCGATCCCGTCGGCGACGCCGTAGCGCAGTTCGCTGCTCGCGAGGTCGAGCTCGTCGTCGCGGCTGGTGGCGGTGCGGCTGTTGGCCCACAGGAACGGCTCGGTTTCGAGCTGGAGGACGCCCTTGGGCATGGTGCAGGTGCCGGTGGCGAGGCCGGGAAGGTCGGCGCAAAAGTCGTCGTCGGCGAACGCTGGGGTCGCGAAGGCCAACAGGCCGAGAAGGGGGATTGAGCGCTTCATGGCGCGCCGCTTACGCGCGGCGTGGACAACAAGAAAGCCCCGCGAAGGCGAGCGCTGCTTGGTCTTGTTGCGGGGGTAGGATTTGAACCCGATCGGCTTCGCGGACTGCGCCCGGCAATCCGGTTGCCGATCGACCTTCAGGTCATGAGCCTGACGAGCGGACGCACAAAAACACCGTCCGGGGGCCGGTGTGACTGCGTTCGCGGGCTGCCGGGTCGGTGGTGTGTCTGGTTGCGGGGGTAGGATTTGAACCTACGACCTTCAGGTTATGAGCCTGACGAGCTACCGGGCTGCTCCACCCCGCGTCACCATTGTTGGCCTCAGGCGCCGGCGCTGGCATCCGCCAGCTGGGCTGTCCTCCCGCTCTGACGAGCGGTCCGGGCGGCCGTTCGGCCTTGCGAAGCCTTGCGGCTTCGGGGCCCTGCCCGGGACAAAAAAGCCGCCGCTCAGGTTTCCCCGGCAGCGGCCTTTTAATGAAATCGTGAATGGGTTTTTCCGTCTCTCGCGCCGGCTGCAAAGCCTGGCGACGACCTACTCTTCCGCAGCTTAAGCTGAAGTACCATCGGCGCTGTCTGGTTTCACGGCCGAGTTCGGGATGGGATCGGGTGGGTCACAGACGCTATGGCCACCAAGCTATGAAGCCGGCGCGGGAAGCGGAAAATTCTAGAAATCGTGCAATTGACCAAAAATATGGCGTCATCATCTAGCTGAAAAACCGTCATCGCCGACGTGCCCGACAGGGCTGTCGATGATGGTGGGATTCTTCAAGCGCGAACAGAGCAATTAGGACCGGTTAGCTCCATGCATTACTGCACTTCCACACCCGGCCTATCAACGTGGTGGTCTTCCACGGCTCGATGAAATCTTATCTTGAGGGAGGCTTCCCGCTTAGATGCTTTCAGCGGTTATCCCGTCCATACATAGCTACCCAGCTGCGCCGTTGGCACGACGACTGGTGCACCAGAGGTATGTTCAACCCGGTCCTCTCGTACTAGGGTCAACTCCTCTCAAATTTCGACGCCCACGGCAGATAGGGACCAAACTGTCTCGCGACGTTCTGAACCCAGCTCACGTACCACTTTAATTGGCGAACAGCCAAACCCTTGGGACCTGCTCCAGCCCCAGGATGTGATGAGCCGACATCGAGGTGCCAAACAACCCCGTCGATATGAGCTCTTGGGGGTTATCAGCCTGTTATCCCCGGCGTACCTTTTATCCGTTGAGCGATGGCCCTTCCACGAGGGACCACCGGATCACTATGACCGACTTTCGTCTCTGCTCGACTTGTCAGTCTCGCAGTCAGGCAGGCTTATGCCATTGCACTCTAACAGACGGTTTCCAACCGTCCTGAGCCTACCATCGCGCGCCTCCGTTACTCTTTAGGAGGCGACCGCCCCAGTCAAACTACCCGCCACAGAGGGTCCCTGCACCGGATAACGGTGCGAGGTTAGACTGTAGAAAACAACAGGGTGGTATTTCACATTGTGGCTCCACGACAGCTGGCGCCATCGCTTCAAAGCCTCCCACCTATTCTACACAATTGTTTCCCACAGCCACTCTGAAGCTGCAGTAAAGGTGCACGGGGTCTTTCCGTCTAACCGCGGGTACTCCGCATCTTCACGGAGAATTCAATTTCGCTGAGCATCTCCTGGAGACAGTGGGGAAGTCGTTACGCCATTCGTGCAGGTCGGAACTTACCCGACAAGGAATTTCGCTACCTTAGGACCGTTATAGTTACGGCCGCCGTTTACCTGGGCTTCAATTCGGAGCTTGCACTCCTCCTCTTAACCTTCAGGCACCGGGCAGGCGTCAGACCCTATACGTCGTCTTGAAGCCGACTTAGCAGAGCCCTGTGTTTTTGTTAAACAGTCGCTACCCCCTGGCCTGTGCCCCCCACGAAAAGTTGCCTTAACGTGGGGCCTCCTTCTTCCGAAGGTACGGAGGCAATTTGCCGAGTTCCTTCAGGAGACTTCTCTCAAGCGCCTTGGTATACTCTACCTGCCCACCTGTGTCGGTTTCGGGTACGGTCTATACGGTGGGGCTATTTCCTGGAACCTCTTCGCAGCCCTTATCAATCCGATAAGAAAGAACCACTTACGAGATCCGTCACACACCACCAGGTGCAGGAATATTAACCTGCTTCCCATCGACTACCCCCTTCGGGCTCGTCTTAGGGGCCGACTTACCCTGCGTTGATTAGCATTGCGCAGGAACCCTTGGGCTTTCGGCGAGAGGGCATCTAACCCTCTTTATCGCTACTCATGTCAGCATTCGCACTTCCGATATCTCCACCGTCGGTTACCCTTCGGCTTCACTGACTTACGGAACGCTCCGCTACCGCTGCAGTAAACTGCAACCCTAAGCTTCGGTGCATCACTTTAGCCCCGTTACATCTTCGCCGCAGAAACCCTTATTTAGACCAGTGAGCTGTTACGCTTTCTTTAAAGGATGGCTGCTTCTAAGCCAACCTCCTGGTTGTTTTGGGACTTCCACATGCTTTCCCACTTAGTGATGACTTGGGGACCTTAGCTGTAGGTTAGGGCTGTTTCCCTTTTGACGACGGACCTTAGCACCCGCCGTCTGTCTCCCGGACTATACTCTCAGGTATTCGGAGTTTGGTTAGGTTTGGTAGATCTCGCGACCCCCTAGCCCATCCAGTGCTCTACCCCCTGAGGAAAACATCCGAGGCACTACCTCAATAGTTTTCGCGGAGAACCAGCTATTTCCCGGCTTGATTGGCCTTTCACCCCTAAACACAACTCATCCGGTACCTTTTCAACGGTAATCGGTTCGAGCCTCCAGTGCGTGTTACCGCACCTTCACTCTGGTCATGCCTAGATCGCCGGGTTTCGGGTCTAATGCATCAAACTCAGTCGCCCTATTCAGACTCGCTTTCGCTGCGCCTACACCTATCGGCTTAAGCTTGCTTGATACATTAAGTCACTGACCCATTATGCAAGAGGTACGCGGTCAGATCTCAAGGATCCTCCCACTGCTTGTAGGCAACCGGTTTCAGGTACTGTTTCACTCCCCTCATCGGGGTGCTTTTCACCTTTCCCTCACGGTACTAGTTCACTATCGGTCATACACGAGTATTTAGGCTTGGAGGGTGGTCCCCCCATGTTCAGACAGGATTACACGTGTCCCGCCCTACTCGAGTCCAGTAAAGTTGTTTTC
>NZ_JBEHBW010000004.1:0-140000 GCF_040203355.1 Sphingomonas sp. ASV193 | reverse complement strand
TAGCCCCGCCGGCGCGGTAGCCGGTCGAATATTTGGCGTAGACGTTGAGCCCCGGCGCCGCGTCGAACGCCGCGACGATCATCGGGTCGAAGCGGTTGTTGCGATAGTGGAAGGTGTAGGGCGTCGGCACCATCGAGATGACGGTGAGCGCGCCGTCGCGCTTGTCCCGGGTATAACGGCCGCCGACCGTCAGGTGGAACTGGTTGAACCCGGCGGGGGTGAAGGTCGCCTGCCCGAAGGCGGCGTAGCTCTTGGCGACCGCGTTGCTGTCGCGCTGGACGAACCAGTAGCGACGGTCCCAGCCCTGGTTGCCCGAGGTGATCGCCGCGAGCGGGTTCGGCGCGACCTGGTTGACGAAGGTGTAGGCCGTGCCGTCGGCATTCCACTGTTCGGGGTTCGGCGTCGCCGCCGCCTCGCGGACATGCTCGTTGAAATAATAGAGGCCGAACACGTAATCGAGCTGCGGGACGCTGCCGACCGCCTGGAATTCCTGGCTGAACTGGTGCTGGAACAGCTCGGACAGGCTGTAACGGCCAAACTGGCCGTTGGGCACGAAGGCGCTGCGATGCGCGCCGGCCGAGCCGTCCCACTGGTGGGTGGTGACGCCGCGCCACGCGGTGATCGAGCGGAGCTCGAGCTCGGGGATGACCTTGTACTTGATCGAGCTGGTGAAGCCGTGGGTCTTGTCGACGCTCGGCTGCTGGATGACGCCCATGTCGGCGGTCGACATGCGGTGATCGCCGCTGACCTGGACCAGCGGGGCGAGCGGGGCGATACACTTGGTCGCCGGCGCCGGGCAGACCAGCTTGGTGCCGTTATAGGTGCCGACCGGCAGGCCGAGCGGGTTATAGTCGATCAGCTGGCTGTAGAAGGGCGTGTTCTCGTCCTTCGCCTGGTCGTAGGACAGGTCGATGGTGAGCCCGTCGACCGGCTTCCACCGGGCCGAGAGACGACCGCCGACGCGATTGTAGTAGTTCCAGCCATACTGGCCCGACGCCGGGTTCTTGGTCGTCGCGTCCTGGTGCTGGTAGACGGCGTCGACCTTGAAGGCGAGATTTTCGAACGCCGGAAGGTTGATGTGCGCCTCGCCCTCGCGCTCGCCGTAATTGCCGATGCCCGCCGACACGCGCCCGCCGAACACGCCGGTCGGCGCGGCGGTGACGATGCTAAGCGCGCCGCCCTCGGTGTTCCGCCCGAACAGCGTGCCCTGCGGCCCGCGCAGCACCTCGATCCGCTGGACGTCGAACAGCGCCGCGTTGAGGCCCTGCGTACGGCCGAGATAGACGCCGTCGATATAGACACCGACGCCCGGCTCGCGCGCGGTCTGGTTCTGGTCGAACGGGACGATGCCGCGAATGCCGATGGTCAGCGCCGACTGGCGCGCCTCGAAGGTCGCGACGCGAAGGCTGGGCACCGATCCGTCGGCCAGGTTGATCAGGCTCTGGACGTGGCGTTCCTGGACCATCTTCTGGTCGACCACCGAGATGGCGATCGGGGTCTTCTGAAGGTTGGTCTCGCGCTTGGTCGCGGTGACGACGATCTCCTGGAGCCCGCGGTCGGGCTGCGCCGCCGGGGTCGTCGCGTTGGCGGCGACGGTGGTCTGCTCGGCGGGTGTCGCGGTGGCGTTGACCGTCTGGTCGCTGGTCGCGGTGGTGCCGGCGACCTGCGCCAACGCCGGCGTCGCGGTGCCGGTGAGCAGCAGGCCGATGAGCGCGCTGCGGCGAATGGAGGTGTGCGACAGCGCGCGGCGCGCGGCCGGCGAATCGAAGCTCGTCATGTCATGTCCCCTTGGGCAGGCACCCGCGCCCGCCTTCGAGACTGGCCACTAGGACGGGTCGGCGACTGATCGGTGACGCGACTGTTTCAGCCGTGTGACGACCCGGGGTGTGGCCGCGGCGCAACAAAAAAGGCGGCCCGCACGATGCGGGCCGCCTCTTTTTACGAGTCGCTCGACGCGCTCAGGCGCCGGCTTCTTCGCCTTCCTCGGCGCGCGGGCGGCGGGTGCGGCGACGCGGACGCGCCGCTTCGGCCTCGGCATCGCCATCGCCATCGCCATCGCCATCGGCACCGATCGCGGGCGGAAGGACGCTCAGCGAGATCCGCTCGCCGCCGTCGGCGTCGTCCTTGCCGTCGCCCTCGGCATCGCGGGCGTGACCGTTGCTCCGCTCGCGCTGCGGCGCGCGGCGGTTCGCGCGCGGCTCGCGAGCCTCGCGCGCCTGCTGCTGGCGGGGCGGCGGCGAATCGTCGCCGTCGTCCGAATCGATGTCGTCGCCCCCAAGGTCGTCGCCGTCATCGTCCTCGTCGTCACGGCCGCGGCGGCGCGGGTTCTGCTCTTCGAAGCGCGAGCGGTTTTCCTCGAGCACGCGGAAATAATGGTCGGCGAACTGGAGATAATATTCGGTCTGGACGCGGTCGCCGGCAAGCTGCGCGTCGCGCGCGAGGCTCTTGTACTTCTCGAGCAGCTGGGCGGCGTTGCCGCGGTTGCGATTGTCGCGATTGTTGCCGACATTGCCGGGCATACCCTGGGGACGCTGTCCACCGCGACCGCGACGGCGGCCGCCCTGACGATTGTTGATCAAGCGATGAATTCCTTGTCGCACCGGCCGCGCAACGCGCCAGCCAAATCACCTTTCACCCGTTGTGGGCCTCCGGCGTGAGTTGGCGGAAGTAAGCGCGGTCATCGCGCCTGAAGTACCGGTCAACTCGTTCGTCGGGGGTAGGCGGCGGGGCGCTTTGCGATGTCGGCAGCCCCGTCCCTGACCCCCGATGTAAGCCGCGTGCGCCGATATTCCAAGCCTTTTCTACGGCAAGGGCCGAAGCAGCAGCGCGCGCGGCCGCTCGCCGAGGTCGCGCGCAAGGCCGACCGACAGCCCCCGGCCAGCGAACAGCGCGGCGGCCGACTGCGCCTGGTCGGCCCCGATCTCGACCGCGGCGAGCCCGCCGCCGCGCAGCAGCCGACAGAGCTGCGGCGCGAGGCGGCGGTAATCGTCGAGCCCGTCGGCCCCCGCGAACAGCGCCGAGGCGGGTTCGTGCTCGGCCACGCCCGGTCCGAGCGGCGCGCCGAGCGCGACATAGGGCGGATTGCACAGCAACAGGTCGAAACGCTCGTCGATCCCCTCGGCCCAGTCGCCGAGCCGCAGGTCGGCGCGCGCGTCGAGCCCGAGCCGCTCGGCATTGCGCCGGGCATAGGCGAGCGCGCCTTGCGACGAATCGATCCCGATCCCGCTCGCCTCGGGCCATTCGTCGAGCGCGGCGAGCAGCAGCGTTCCCGGCCCGGTCCCGAGGTCGAGCACGCGCGCCGGGCCGGGCGTGCCTGCGAAATGTTCGACCGCGGCGGCGATCAGCGTCTCGCTGTCGGGGCGCGGGATCAGCGCACCGGGCCCGACCTCGAGGTCGATCGTCCAGAAGGCGCGGTGGCCGGTGATATAGGCGATCGGCTCGCCCGACGCGCGTCGCTCGACCATCGCCGCGAACGCGTCGGGGGGCGGAGCGGCGGGAGGCCTGAGCAGCAGCGTGTCGCGGCCGATGCCAAACGCCGCCGCCATCAGCAGCTCGGCATCGAGCCGGGGGGTGTCGCTGCTGGCGACGAGCCGCTGCGCCGCCCTCGCCAAGGCGCGCGCGAGCGCGGTCACGTTTTCAGGCGTCCTCGAGGCCGGCCAGCCGCTCGGCCTCGTCCTCGGCGACCAGCGCGTCGACCAACTCGCCCAGCCCGGTACCGTCAAGCACCGCGTCGAGTTTGTGCAGCGTCAGGTTGATGCGGTGGTCGGTGACCCGGCCCTGAGGGAAATTATAGGTGCGGATCCGCTCCGACCGGTCGCCCGAGCCGACCATCTTCTGCCTGGCCCCCGACCGCTCGCTCGCGAGCCGCTCGCGTTCGAGCTCGTAGAGCCGGGTGCGCAGCACCTTGAGCGCCTTGGCCTTGTTCTTGTGCTGCGACTTCTCGTCCTGCTGGATGACCACGAGGCCAGTCGGCAAATGGGTGATCCGTACCGCGCTGTCGGTGGTGTTGACCGACTGGCCGCCCGGCCCCGACGAGCGATAGACGTCGATGCGAAGGTCCTTGTCGTCGATCTGGACGTCGACCTCCTCGGCCTCGGGCAGCACCGCCACCGTCGCCGCCGAGGTGTGAATCCGCCCGCCGCTCTCGGTCGCGGGGACGCGCTGGACGCGGTGCGCGCCGCTTTCGAACTTCAGCCGGGCGAACACCCCACCGCCGGCGATCGAGGCGATCGCTTCCTTGTAGCCGCCGACGTCGGACGCCGAGGCGCTGATCAGCTCGAACTTCCAGCCGTTTTCCTCGGCGAATCGCTGATACATGCGAAGCAGGTCGCCGGCGAACAGCGCCGCCTCGTCCCCGCCGACCCCGGCGCGGATCTCGAGCATCGCCGCGCGGTCGTCGGCGGCGTCGCGCGGCAGCAGCCTGAGCGCCAGCGCGCGCTCGGCCTCGGGCAGCGCCTGTTCGATCGCGGCGAGCTCGTCCTCGGCCATCGCGCGCATGTCGGCGTCGGCGTCGCGGGTCATCTCGGTCAGGCTGTCGCGCTCGGCGCGGAGCCGCCGCACTTCGCGCGCGGCCGCCGCGACCGGCTCGACCTGCGCATATTCCTTCGACAGGCGGACGAACTCGTCGGGCGCGAGGTTGCCCGCCGCCATCGCCTCGGCAAGCTCCTGCTTCTTCGCCTCGATCGAGACGATCCGGTCGAGCGAGATCGATTTCATTCGCCTGTGGACACCGATTGAAGGTTGCGAGTGTCGAATAGCGCGTGTGCCCGTTGCGCGTCTGCCGTTTCTCTCAGCAAGCGAAAGCCGTGCGTGTCGACCCCGTCCCTGACGTCGAACGAAACGATGGCGGACGGCTTCGCTTTGACGGCTCGTTCATACCGCTTTCGAGGGCTGCCCGTTGTGACGGCCTCCGCCGCAATGCCTTCGCGGCGAAGCGTCATCGTAAACTTCACAGCTTCCTGTTCGCGAGCTGCGTTTTCAGCGACGACAAACACCGCATCCAGCGCTGGCTGGTCCCAGTCGATCATCATCGCCAGCCGCTCGATTCCCGCGGCCCAGCCGATCGCCGGGGTATGCGGCCCGCCGAGGCTTTCGATCAGCCCGTCGTAGCGGCCGCCGGCGAGCACCGTCCCCTGCGCGCCGAGGCTGTCGGTGATGAATTCGAACGCGGTGTGGCGGTAATAGTCGAGCCCGCGCACGAGCCGCGGCGCGCGTTCCCACCTGACCCCCGCCGCGTCGAGCCCGCGCGTCACCGCCTCGAAAAAGGCGCCCGCCTCGGCGGTCAGGTGGTCGTCGATCACCGGTGCCGAATCGGCGATCGGCCAGTCCTGGTGCGCCTTGCTGTCGAGGATCCGCAGCGGATTGCGGTCGAGCCGGTCGCGGCTGTCCTCGCTGAGGTCGCCGCGATGCTTCGAAAAATGCGCGTGGAGCGCGTCGCGCCACGCGGTGCGCGTTTCGGGATCGCCGAGCGTGTTGAGCTTGAGGATCGCCGACTGGCCGAGCCCGAGCGCGTCGAGCAGCTGCGCGCCGAGCGCGATCACCTCGACGTCGGCGTGCGGCTCGGGGGCGCCGAGGATCTCGGCGTCGAGCTGGTGGAACTGGCGGAAGCGCCCCTTCTGCGGCCGTTCGTAGCGAAAGGCGGGACCGTGGGTGGCGACCTTCAAGGGCGCAAACTGCTGCCAGCCCTCGGTCAGGTAGGCGCGCGCGATCCCCGCGGTAAACTCGGGGCGGAGCGTGACCTCCTCGCCGCCCTTGTCGGTGAACGAATACATTTCCTTCGACACGACGTCGGTGGTTTCGCCCATCGTCCGCGCGAACACCGCGGTCGGCTCGAGCACCGGCACCTCGACCCGGCGGAAGCCGAACAGGCGACGCACGCGATCGAACGTCTCGACGACGTGCGCCATCCGGTCGGCGTCGGCACCGAGCAGGCTCTGCATTCCGCGGACTGGCGAAGGGGTAGTGATTTTCGACATACGGCGGGGTCGGCCCCTAGCGAAGCCGTCTGGCGAACGCTAGCCATCGTTCATGATCAGGATCAGCCTCCTCGCCGCCGCCGCTTCAAGCGCGCTCCTTTCCTCCACCGCCATCGCGCAGGTGCCCCCGGGCAACAGCGCCCCGGTCGCGGTGCTTCCGGTCGACACCATCCCGGCGGCGCGCGACGTGCCCTATCCCGGCACGATCCGGCTGTTCGTCGACGCGACCGACGTCGATCATGCGATCCTCAAAAGCCGCGAGCTGATCCCGGTCGCGGGTCCGGGCCCGGTGACGCTGTTCCTGCCGCAGTGGATGCCAGGTCACCACGGGCCGCGCATGGGCGCCGACAAGATGGTCGACGTCCATTTCTACGCCAACGGGCGCGAGCTGGCGTGGAAGCGCGACCCGGTCGAGGTGTTCGGCCTGACCATCGACGTCCCCGCCGGCGTGAGCGAGGTCGAGGCGCGCTTCCAATATGTCACCCCGCTGTCGGGCGACCAGGGCCGGGTCGTGTTCACCCCGAACATGGTCAACGTGCAGTGGGAGAATGTCGCGCTCTATCCGGCGGGCTATTACGTCCGCCAGATCCCGGTGTCGGCGACGCTGACCGTCCCCGCCGGCTGGAAGATGGCGACCGCGCTCCGCCCGTCGGGCGCCAATGCCGGGAGCACGATCACCTTCAACACCGTCAACTACGAGGTGCTCGAGGATTCGCCGGTGCTCGCCGGGCGCTATTTCCGGTCGTACGATCTTGGCCAGAACATCACCCTCAACAATGTCGCCGACGATCCCAAGGACGTGAACATGCCGGACGACGTGCTGGCCAAGTTCCGCGCGATGGCCGACCAGGAGGTCAAGGTGTTCGGCGGCACCAAGCACTTCGACCATTACGACTTCCTCAACATGATCAGCGACGACATCGGCGGGATCGGGCTCGAGCATCACCGCTCGACCGAGATTTCGAGCGATCCGGGCTTCTTCGGCGACTATGCCAACCACGAGCTCGACCGGAACGTCTTCCCGCACGAGTTCACCCATAGCTGGGACGGCAAGTATCGCCGCGGGGCGGACCTGTGGACCCCCGACTATCGCGTGCCGATGCGCGACAGCCTGCTGTGGGTCTACGAGGGCCAGACCCAGTTCTGGGGCACCGTGGTCGAGGCGCGATCGGGCATGTCGACCAAGCAGGAGATCCTCGACCGGCTGGCAGTGACCGCGTCGAGCTACGCCACCCTGCCCGGGCGCAAGTGGCGCCCGCTGGTCGACACCACCAACGACCCGATCATTCAGCAGCGCAAGCCCAACCCGTGGGGCAGCGAGCAACGCAGCGAGGATTATTACAACGAAGGGCTGCTGATCTGGGCCGACGTCAACGCGATCATCGACCAGGGCACCGGCGGACGGAAGGGGATCGACGATTTCGCCCATGCCTTTTTCGGGATGCGCCCGGGCGACTATGGCGAGCTGACCTACACCTTCGACGACGTCGTCAACACGCTGAATCAGGTCTATCCCTACGACTGGCGGACCTACCTCACCAAGCGGGTGTACGAGGTGAACCCCGAGGCGCCGCTCGGCGGCTTCACCAAGTCGGGCTATGCGCTGGTCTACACCGACCAGCCGAACAAGTGGATCGAGCGGCTCGCCAAGGAGCGCAAGACCGCCGACTTTGCCGATTCGCTCGGCTTCGGCACCAAGAGCGACGGGACGCTGGGCAGCGTGCGCTGGGACTCGATCGCGTTCAACGCGAAACTTCGCGGCGGCGACCAGATCCTCGCGGTCGGCGACCAGGCCTACAGCAACGACGCGCTCAAGGCCGCGGTCACCGCGAACAAGGACGGGCAGCACCCGATCCGGCTGACGGTCAAGCGCGGCAAGGCGATCAAGACCGTCACGCTCAACTATAGCGGGGGGCTGCGCTATCCGCACTTCGTCAAGTCGGGCGGCCCCGGCCCGCTCGACCGCCTGTTGACCGCGCGCTGAGCGGACGCTGACCCATGGCGCGCCGGGCGGGGGGTTGCTCCCGCCGCCCGGCGCGCTAAGGCGCGGCGCATCATGAACATCGACCTGATCCCGGCCGGCCCGGACGTGCCGCACACCGTCAACGTGCTGATCGAAGTCCCGATCGGCGGCGAGCCGGTCAAATATGAATTCGACAAGGCGAGCGGAGCGATCTTCGTCGACCGAATCCTCCACACGCCGATGCGCTATCCGGCCAACTACGGCTTCATCCCGCAGACGCTGTGCGACGACGGCGACCCGCTCGACTGCCTGGTGATGACCCGCTGGACGCTGATGCCTGGCACCGTCATTCGCGCGCGTCCGGTCGGCGTTCTCCACCTCGAGGACGAGGCCGGGGGCGACGAGAAGATCCTGGCGGTGCCGACGACGGCGGTGTCGCCCTATTACAAGGACGTCGCCAACCACACCGACCTGCCGCCGATCGTGCTCGACCAGATCGAGCATTTCTTCACCCACTACAAGGACCTGGAAGCCGAGAAGTGGGTGCGGATCGGCATCTGGGGCGACGCCGAGGAAGCCAAGCGGATCGTCGAGAAGTCGATCGCCGCCTTCGTCCCCAAGGGCTGACGTCCGCCCGAACACTGACCTTCCGACGGATCAGCCCGCCGGCGGTGGCGGCTTAGCCTGCCGGCGGCGGAGGGGGCGGTGCACCGCCACCCGAATCGCTCGGCGGCGGTGGCGGCGGCGGCCCGTCGCCTCCGCCCGGGGGCGGCGGTCCGCCCGGACCCCGTCCGCCGAAGCCCCCGCCGCCCATGCGGAAGAAAGGGGTCGGCAGGAACAGCTTGCGGAAGGTAATGCCCACCGTCCGCCCGATCGGCTGGAGCCGGTAGGGATCGTAGGCGGTCGGGAACAGCCCGTTGCCGCCGGTCACCTGCGGCCGCGCGTTGAACAGGTTGCTGACCTGGAAGCGGATCGAGCTGCCGAGGAAGAAGGGGTGCTTGGTCACCACGTCGAACCGCTCGCCGACGTTGACGAAAGCGCTGAGGTCGAACGTCGCGTAGGGCGAGAAGTGGAGGTCGCCGCTGTTGCCGCCGGTAACGTCGGTCGCGGTGCGATAGTCGGCGCTGGCGCGAAGGCCGAGGCCGTTGTTGTAATAGCCCGCCTGCGCCTCCACCGTGTGCCGCGGCTGTCCGCCGCTGCCGCCGAGCGGCGCGCCATGGAGATAGTCGATCGTCGGCAGGTTCGGTCCCAGCGCGACCTTGTCGACGAAAGTGATGGTGTCGGTCAGCGAGAAGGTCAGTCGCCCGCCGCTGCCCCCGCCGAAGCGGCCGCCGCCGCCGCCGAACCGGCCCCCACCGCCGCCGCCGAACCGCCCGCTGCCGCCGCGCGCGCCATCGCCCGCGGGCGGCCCGCCGGCAGGCTGCGCCGCGCCGTTCGCCGGCGCTCCGTTGGCGGGGGTGGCGACCTGCGGGGCGTTGCGGCGGAAGCGCGCGCGAAGCGCCGCGATCTGCTCCGCGGTCGGCGGCTTCGACTTGAGCGACTTGCTGAAATCGAAGCCAATACGAAGCGTGTCGCGGGTCGAGCTTTCGGCATTGATCGGGCGCAGGTCGACCTGGACGAGCTGGCCGCTCGAATCGCGGACGAAGCGATCGGGGAACGCCTGTTCGATCGCGGCGGACACGGCCGGGAAGCTCAATTGCGGATTGTCGACCGTCTGGTGGACGAAATCGGCGCGCAGGCGGAGGTCGGTGCTGGTGAACGGCTTCCAGTTGGCGCCGAGCTTGAACACGTTGCGCCGGTCGGCGCGAAGCGCGGGATTGCCCCCGCTGATCGTCGTCACGTCGACCGTCTGGCCGGTGACCGCGTCGAAATAGGGGACCCCCGCCGTCGTCAGCACCGGGTCGCCGAGCTGATTGATGGTCGGCGCATTTTCATCGCGGGTAAAGCTGCCGATCAGCGACAGACCGACCACCGGGGTCCAGTTGAGCCCCGCCCCGAGCGTCGTCAGCGTCCCCGCGTCGCTGAGCTGCGACACCGCCGCGTTGAGGTTGCCGGTCAGCCGCCCGACACCTGAATTGGCGCGGGTCAGCGGCAGGTCGACGTTCGCCGACAGGTCGCCCTCGGTGCGGCTGAGGCTGGTGTCGGTATGCACCACGCCCGCCGCGGCGAGACTGTAGCGATCCGAATAGCCGTTGATCGCGTTGTAGCTTCCGCCCGCCTTCAGCGTGACGTTGGCAAGCCCGGCGGGCAAGCGGATCAGCGGCCCGTTGGCGGTGACGCTGCCGCTGAGCTGGCCGACGGTCGAGTGGGCGACGTCGGTCGGCAGCGGGGTCAGCGGCCCGAGATCGCCGAGCGGATCGAAGGTCGCGGTGCCGTTGGCGAGCTCGGCGTTGAGCGTGCTGAAGTCGGGCCCGCGATCGCCGTGGGTCCGGTTCCAGTCGACCTCGCCGTTGCCGACCGCCGACCAGTGCCACTTGCCGCTGCTGCTGTTCAGCGTCGCGCCGAGCGCGGCGGTCTTCTGGTCGGTGCGCCGGTAAAGCGGGTCGGTATCGAAGATCCGGCGAATCGGGTCGTCGTTGGGCGGGGTCAGGATACCCGACCCGCGGCCGAGGCCGGCGACGCCATGGGTGATCGACACCTCGGGAGCGATGGTCAACGAGGTGACGTCGCTGAGCGGCCGGTTGATCACCGCTGACAGCCGCGCATCGGCGTTCGAGGCAGTCAGCGTGCGGAATGGCTCGGGGTCGGTCACCGGGCGCTGGGTCTCGTACAGCGGGGTGTTGGCGTCGCTGTGGAGCGTGACGTTGGTCCGCTTGCCGTTGCGGATGACGAGCTTCGAGACGTCGGCCGACCCCGACTGATAATGGCCGTCGGTCGCCGCCTTGCCCTGCAGATTGGCGGTGGTCGCGTCGAACCGCTGGCGAAGCACGATGTTGACCACCCGCTGGTCGGCGGAGAAACCATATTTGAGCGCGACTTCCTCGGGCAAGATCTCGAGCCGTTCGATCGCTTCGGGCGGGATGTCGCGAAGCTCGCGGAAGCCCGAGATGCGCAGCCCGTTGAGAAGCAGCACCGGAGGCCCGTCGCTGCGCCCGCGCGCGGTGCCGGTCTCGGGCGCGATCGCGTCGAGCAGTTCCTGGATGCTGGTCGCCCCGGTGGCGCGGATGTCGCGCGTGGTCAGCGTATTTTCGGGCGGGATGTCGCCGATCACCGACCCGCGCGGCTTCTGCCCGGTGACGGTGACGACCTGCTCGTCCTCGTCGTCCGACGAGGCCGCCGCGCCGGTGTCGGTCGACGGCGGGGTCGCCGTGCTCGGCGCGCTGGGCGGGGTCGCCTGCTGGGCATGCGCCTGCCACGGGAACAGCAAGGCCGCCGAGGCGAGCAGGGAAAGGCGATGGGTCACGTGAGCGCGCTCCGCGGTGTTTCGGGTGTCAGAACAGGGCCGGGCTGGCGGGCATCAAGTGAACCTGCCATGACTTTGCTCCGCTCTATTCTGCGAACGGGAGGTGGGTAATGACGAAGCGCGCGCTCGGGTTGGTTTCGGTGTTGCTGGCCGGGTCGGCAATCGCGGCGGGGCCCGCCGAGCGCGAGACCGCCAATGCCATCGCCCGCGCGCGCCAGGTCGACGGAAAGCTTCATTCGATCATCGCGCTCGACCCCACCGCGATCGACCAGGCGCGGCGGATCGACGCCGCGGGAGCCGCCGCGCTGCCGCTGCGCGGGGTGCCGGTGCTGGTGAAGGACAATATCGAGACCGCCGGTCCGCTGCCGACCACCGCAGGCAGCCTCGCGCTCGCCAACAACGTCACCAACCGCGATGCGCCGCTGGTCGCGCGGCTGCGCGCGGCGGGGGCGGTGATCCTCGGCAAAACCAACCTCAGCGAATGGGCGAACATCCGTTCGACCCGCTCGATCAGCGGGTGGAGCGCGATCGGCGGCGTGGTCCACAACCCCTACGCGCTCGACCGCAGCGCGTGCGGCTCTTCGTCGGGGTCGGGCGCGGCGGTGGCGGCGGGGATCGTCGACTATGCGATCGGCAGCGAGACCGACGGATCGGTCACCTGCCCGTCGAGCCTCAACGGGATCGTCGGGCTCAAGCCCACGCTCGGGCTCGTCAGCCGCACCCATATCGTCCCGATCAGCGCGAGCCAGGACACCGCCGGGCCGATGACCCGCACCGTGCGCGAGAACGCGATGCTGCTGTCCGCGATCGCGGGCAGCGACCCGGCAGACCCCGCGACGCGCGAGGCCGACGCGCACAAGGTCGACTATGTCGCCGCCCTCAATGGCGCGACGCTCCGGGGCAAACGGCTGGGCGTCATGCGCTTCGCCGCCGGGTTCGGCACCGACCCGCTGTTCGAGCAGACGCTGAACCTGCTCCGCGCGCAGGGCGCGACGCTGGTCGAGATCAAGAGCTTCGACGACAAGGCGATCGGGTCGAACGAGCTCGACGTGCTGCTGACCGAGCTCAAGGCGGGGATGGCCTCCTACCTCGCCACGACCGACCCGGCGCGCGTGCCGAGCCGCAACCTCGCCGACCTGATCGCCTTCGACAAGGCCAATGCCGCGAGCGAGATGAGCCTGTTCGGGCAGGAGCTGTTCGAGCAGGCCGAGAAGAAGGGACCGTTGACCGGCGCCGCCTATAAAAAGGCGCGGCTGGCCAGCTTCACCGCCGCTGGGCCGAACGGGATCGACCGGATGATGCGAACCTACAAGGTCGATGCGCTGATCGCGCCGACCATGCCGGTGGCCTGGAAGATCGACGCCGCGTTCGGCGATTATAGCGTCGGCGGGGGCACCGCGGCGAGCCTCGCGGCGGTCGCCGGCTATCCGCACCTCACCGTGCCGATGGGGCTAATCCAGGGGCTGCCGGTCGGGCTGAGCTTCGTCGGCGGCAAGTGGCAGGAGGCCAGGCTGCTCGCGCTTGGCGAGGCGTTCGAGCGGGCGCGCGGGCCGCTGCCGGGGCCGCGCTTCCTGCCCTCGATCGAGGACGCGCCGCCGGTCGCGCAGCTGCTGCAGCCGGTCAGGCGGTAAGCCGAAGCGCGACGATCGCGCCGACGATCAGCGCGATCAGCGCGAGCCGGGCGCTGCCCGCGGGCTCGCCGAACAGGGCAATGCCGACAATAACGGTGCCGACCGCGCCGATCCCGCCCCATACCGCATAGGCGGTGCCCATCGGGATCGAGCGCGCGCCGAGTTCGAGCAGCCCCATGCTGATCGTCACCGAGACGAGGAAGGCGAGGGTCCAAGGCAGGTTGCGGAATCCGTCGACGAACCGCAGCGAGGTGGTGAAGCCGACTTCGAACAGCCCGCCGACGATCAGATAGGCCCAGCCCATGTTCTGCCTCCGCAACAACCGCGGCGCTCGCGGGTTATGGCGCTGATGAGCAAGAGCAGCGCCAAAGGCAATCGTCTCGCCCCGTGGCGCTTCCTGCTGTTCTTCGCGGTGTTCGGGGTCGGCATCGTCGCGACGCTGTCACTCGACGGCTGGGCGAAGGGCCTGCTGATCGCGTTCGACATCGCCGCGCTGGTCTTCCTCGCCACCTGTCTCCCCTCGCTGCGATACGACGCCGCCAAGATGCGCGAGGTCGCCGCGGCGAACGACGCCAACCGGTTGCTGCTGCTGCTGATCAGCATCCTGCTCAACCTCGTCATCCTCGCCGCGATCTTCAGCGAGCTCGGCCAGCAGACGAAGCTGGGGCCGTGGGACAAGGCGCTGGTTGCGGCGAGCCTGGTGATGGTCTGGCTGTTCGCCAACATGGTATTCACGCTCCACTACGCGCACCTGTTCTACACCCGCGACGACGGGGGCAAGGATTGCGCGGGGCTCGATTTCCCGGGGACCAAGGAGCCGTTGTTCGCCGACTTCATCTATTTCGCCTACACGCTGGGGGTGGCGGTCCAGACCAGCGACGTGCAGATCCCGAGCCGGCAAATCCGCAACGTCGTCACCATCCAGTGCGTCGCGGGCTTCTTCTTCAACCTCGGCGTCCTCGCGCTGACGATCAACGTGCTCGGCAGCGGGAGCGGCGGCTAGGCGATCGCTTCGAGCACCGGGCGCTCGGCGCGCGCGGCGAGGAAGCAACCCGCGACGATCAGCGCCGCCCCGGCGAGCGTGAACGGGGACACGCCCTCCCCGAATCGCCACCAGCCGAGCAGGATCGCCCAGAGAAAGCTGGTATACTCGGTATTCGACAGATAGCCCGCCCCGGCGCGCGCATAGGCCCAGGCGAGCAGCCACATCGACACCAGCGCGAGCGACGAGGCGAGCAGCAACTCGTGCCAGTGGCCGCGGGGAAGCGGGGGCAGACCCAGGAACGGGGTCGTCGCGAAGAACAGGCTGCCGATGACGAGCGCCTGGAAAAAGGCGATCTCGGCCGGGCCCGCGCGCTGCGCCTGCGCGCGCATGACGATGATGTTGAACGCGTAAATGGTAGCCGAGGCGAGCACCGCGAGGCTGCCGACCAGCGCTTCATGCCCAAGGTCGGCGCGCGCCTGCCCGACGACGAGGCCGCCGCCCCCGGCGAGCGCGAGCAGCGAGCCGGCGAGCATCCGCGGCCCTATGCTTTCCTTGAGCAGCAGGCCCGCGAGGCCGAGCGCGAGCAGCGGGGCGATGAAGGTCAGCGCCACCGCCTGCGCCATCGGCGTGCGCGCCAGCCCGTAGAAGAACAGGAAGCTCATCGGCGCCATCAGCAGCCCGCGCGTCACGTGCAGGCGAAGCGCGGGCCAGGTCGGCCAGCCCTTACGCGTCGCGAAATAGGGCCCTGCGGCAAGCACGATCCCGAACACCCCGCGCCAGAGCAATGTCGGCCACGCCCCCAGCGCGAGCGACAGCCCCTTCATCACCATGTCCATGACCGAGAAGACCGCGATTCCCGCGACCGCGACGGCGAAGGCAGTCAGGGACGAGCGCGCGGTCATGCCCCGGCTTAGGCGGGGGTCGGCGCACGTTCCACCCCCTCGCGCCCGCAAATCCTAGTGCAAGGTCATCCGGTCGTCGGCGATTTCGACCTTGCCGATCTGCGCGAGCGCGGTCTGGCCGAGCAGGTTCATGCCCACGTCGCGCGCGACGATCGCGTGGACCTGGTCGAGCTCGCGCCCGGCGATGGTCAGCCGGTCGATCGTCACCGGCATGCCGTAGCCGACCCCGGCCGCGGTCTGCATGATCGGCTGCATCTGGTTTTCATCGATGTAGATGTTGAGCCGCCGCGCTTCCTCTAGGCTGAGCACGACATGGTCGGCGCCGGTATCGACGAGGAAGTCGGCGTCCTGCCCGTTGACCTGCGCGGTGAGGTGGAACTGGCCGCGCGAGTCGCGGTCGAGCACGAGCTCGCGCCCGCCGCCGCCGCCTGTGTCGGGCGACCCCGACTCGTCGCGCGAGTCGACGCTCATCACCGTGTCGCCGGTCGTGGGCCTGCTCGCCGGGAGGTCGTGCGGCAGGAACGCCGCGACGATCGCGCAGACGGCGACGATGCCGAGGGCCAGTCTGATCATGCGGGGCGAATCATGCGGGGCGGATCAGGACGCGGGGGCGGAGGGGCCGCCGTCGATCAGCAGCGGCGGCTCGGTCCGTGCGTGCACCAGCCCGTTGGCGAGCCCGGCGACGAAGCAGAGAAAGAGCAGCGGCTTGATCACGAGTCGGATCATCCGCCCGCGCGGTAAAGATTCCCTGAAAGGCCGGCCTGTCTGCGCCTATTCGGCGGCGTCGAGCGCGGGCTCGGCGGCGGCTTCGAGCTCGGCGGCCTTGGCTTCGACCAGCTTGACGATATGGTCGATCATCTCGCCGTCCTGGACGTGGTGGTCGGTGACGCCCGAGAGGTAGACCATGTGCTTGCCGTTGCCGCCGCCGGTCAGGCCGATGTCGGTCTCGCGCGCCTCGCCCGGGCCGTTGACGACGCAGCCCAGCACCGACAGGCTCATCGGCGTGCGGATGTGCTGGAGCCGTTCCTCGAGGGTCTGCACGGTGCGGATGACGTCGAACCCCTGACGCGCGCAGCTTGGGCAACTGATCACCCGGACACCGCGGTTGCGGATCCCGAGCGCCTTCAAAATCTCGTAGCCAACCCGCACTTCCTCCTCGGGCTCGGCCGACAGCGAAACGCGGATCGTGTCACCGATCCCCGCCCACAGCAGCGAGCCGATGCCGATCGACGACTTGACCGTGCCGCCGATCAGCCCGCCCGCCTCGGTGATGCCGAGGTGCAGCGGGCAATCGACCGCCTCGGCCAGCGCGTGGTAGGCGGCGACCGCGAGGAACACGTCGCTCGCCTTCACCGCGACCTTGTACTGGCGGAAATCATGGTCCTCGAGAATGCGGATATGGTCGAGCGCGCTTTCGACCAGCGCCTCGGGGCAGGGCTCGCCATATTTTTCGAGCAGGTCCTTTTCGAGGCTTCCGGCATTCACCCCGATGCGGATCGCGCAGCCGTTGGCCTTGGCGGCGGCGATCACTTCCTTGACCCGTTCCTCACTGCCGATGTTGCCCGGGTTGATGCGGAGGCACGCCGCGCCGGCGTCGGCGGCTTCGAGCGCGCGCTTGTAGTGGAAATGGATGTCGGCGACGATCGGCACGTTCGCCGCGCGGACGATTTCCTTCAGCGCCGCGCTCGCCTCGGCGGTCGGCACCGACACCCGGATGAGGTCGGCCCCGGCCTCCTCGCAGCGGCGGATCTGGTCGATCGTCGCCTTGGCGTCTTCGGTCGGGGTGTTGGTCATCGTCTGGACGGTGACCGGCGCGTCGCCGCCGACGGCGACGTTCCCCACCATGATCTGGCGGGACTGACGGCGCTCAATCGTGCGCCACGGACGGATCGCGGACATGGCGTCGATATAGTCGCGCGCCGGGCCAAGCGCCAGCGCTGCAAATCGCGGCAAGAGCCGCTAAGCCTGCCGGCCATGTCGAATCGCCTTCGCGCCGCCGCGCTCGCCGCCGCCCTGCTCCCGCTCGCTTCGCCCGCCGAGGCCTATTGGGAATATGGCCATGAAAGCGTCGCGGGGGTCGCGTGGCTGCAGATGAAGCCCGCCACCCGCGCCGCGGTCGCACGGATCCTGAAGGACGGCGCGCTGCTCGAGACTCCGACCTGCCCGGTGCGCACGATCGAGCAGGCGAGCGTGTGGGCCGATTGCGTCAAGCCCTTGGGCGACCGGTTCAGCTACGCCTATTCGTGGCATTACCAGAACGTCGACATCTGCCGCCCGTTCGACCTCAAGAGCCCGTGCAAGGACGGCAATTGCGTGTCGGCGCAGATCGAGCGCGACGCGCGGCTGCTGGCCGATCCCGCGACCCCGCGGCGCGAAAAGGTGATGGCGCTCGCCTTTCTCGTCCACTTCGTCGGCGACCTCCACCAGCCAATGCACGCGGGCGACCATGGCGATCTCGGCGGCAACAAGGTCGCGGCCAATTACGGTTATATCGGCGGGCGGATGAACCTCCACAGCATCTGGGACGGGCCGCTTGCCGAACGCGCGATCTCGACCCCGCCGGGCGGACCGGCCGGCCTGCTGGCGGCGGTATCGCCCGAGCGGCGGGCCGCGATCGCGGCGGGCAGCGTTACCGACTGGAGCCGCGAGATGTGGGAGCGGGCGCGGACGCTGGCCTACCAGACGCTGCTCGGCGACCCGTGCGCCAAGGAGGGCGGCGCGCGCCCGACCTTGAGCGAAGCGCAGACGCAGGCGCTGATCCCGCAGGTGCGCGAGGACATCGTCGAAGGCGGAATTCGCCTCGCCAGGCTGCTCGACGACGCGCTCGGCCCCGATCACAAGGCGCCGGGGCAGAAAAAGCCTAGCGCTTCCTGACGAAGGCGGCGATCGCGTTCACCACGGCGGGCGCGACGGGAAGCGACGGGTCGGCATAGGACGCGCGGTTCGCCGCCGGGTCGTCGGCCTTCACCGTTTTGAGGACATGATTGACCCCGGGCGCGATCACCAGTTTCGCCTTGGGCTGCGCATCGGCCAGCAGCTTCGCGTCGGCCACCGTCACCTGCGTATCCTGGTCGCCCTGAACGATCAGCAGCGGCAGCTTGAGCGACCCCGCGAGCGCCGCCGGGCGATATTTCATCAGGTCGATCTCGTAGCCCTGCACTTGCGGCGCGAACAGCGGCATCAGCGGCGCGGGCATGGTCGCCGTGTCGACCGTCTTTCCCGCTTCGAGCGAAGCGATCGCCTTGAGCGCGACATCGAGCAGCGGCGTCGCCGCGGGCTGGCCCGCCGCCTGCGCCTTCAGCTGGTCGGCGAGCACGGTGCCGAACGGGCGTCCCATGCCGCTGATCGAGACGATCCCGCACAGGTCGGCCGGGTCCTGACCTGCCGCGAGCGCGACGAGCGAACCCTCGCTGTGCCCGGCAAGCCAGACGCATTTTGCTCCCGTCGCCTTGCGCGCGGCCTTGGCCCAGGCGTGAGCGTCGGCGGCGTAATCGGCGATGGTCACCTTGTTCGGGTCGGGAACCGCCCCCTTGCTGCCGAACATCCCGCGCTTGTCGATGCGGACCGAACTGACGCCCTTCGCCGCCAGCGCCTCGGCGAGCAGCTTGTAGGGCTGCGCGGCGACGCCCATCGGGTTGTTGCCGTTTCGGTCGGTCGGCCCCGAACCGGGGATGATGACCACCACCGGCGCGCCCTTGCCGGCATTGATTAGCGTCCCTTCAAGGGGCGCCTGCGGCCCCGGCGCGGTAATTGTCGAAGCGGTGAGCGCAGCCGCGGCAAGCATCGTCATCATTCGTCATCTCCCCAACGCCAGCGCAGCCCGCCCTTCGTGGTGCGGGCCGCGATGATCACGTAAATCAGGATCGCCGGGACCAAAATCGCCAGCGCCTTCGGATTATTGTTGCCGAACATCCAGTAGGCGAGGCCGAGCGCCGCGATCAGCGCGAGGCTGAGCAGCCAGCCCTGCCAACTGATCGGTACGCCGGTGCCGATTCCCCGGCGCCTGGGCGCGAACCATTCGGGGCCATCACTCATCGCTACCCTCCTTCGGCGGCCGGCCGCGCCGCACCGGTTGCGGATCGTCCAGCTTCACCCCGCGCGCCTTCAGCGCCTCGCGCAGCAGTACCTCGACCTCGGCATTGGCGCTGCGCAGGTCGCACGCGGCGAGCCGTTCGACCGCGGCCCACAAGGCCGGGTCGACGCGCAGCGGAAAGGCCTTGCGCTCCGCCACCAGCCTACTGGTAAAGGCTGCCCGTGTTGACCACCGGCTGCGTGTCGCGTTCGCCGCACAGCACGACCATCAGGTTCGAGACCATCGCCGCACGTCGCTCGTCGTCGAGCTCGACGACGTTCTTCGCCGACAGTTGCTCGAGCGCCATCTCGACCATCCCGACCGCGCCCTCGACCAGCGTCTGGCGGGCCGAGACGACCGCCTGCGCCTGCTGACGACGGAGCATCGCCCCGGCGATCTCCTGTGCGTAGGCAAGGTGGGTGAAGCCGCATTCGTCGACCGTGATCCCGGCCACCGACAGCCGCGCGATCAGCTCCTTCCTGAGCTCGCCGCCGACCTCGTCATGGTTGCCGCGCAGCGTGATGTCGGTGTGGGTGAAGTCGTCGTAGGGATAGCGCGCGCCGATCGCGCGGATCGCCGCCTCGACCTGCACCACCACGAACTGCTTGTAATCGTCGACGTCGAACAGCGCCTGCGCGGTATCGACCACGCGCCAGACGATCTGCGCCGCCATCTCGACCGGGTTGCCGCGCAGGTCGTTGACCTTGATCTTGTCGGAAATGAAATTGTTGGCGCGCACCGACACCTTCTTGCGCATCAGCCACGGCAGCACCCAGCGAAGCCCGGTGGCGCGGTCGGTCCCCTTATATTCGCCGAACAGGGTGATCGACGCGGCCTGGTTCGGCTGGAGCATGTAGAAGCCCGGCGCGATCAGCACGATCCCGATCGGCCCGACGATCACCGCCAGGATCGGGAGCACGCCGAAATGATCGTTGGCGAGCGACACCACGCCAAAGACCTGGATCGCGACGACGATCAGCAGGATCAGCAGCATCAGATAGCCGCTGGCGGTGGCCGCGGGACGTTCGCGGCTCTGGGTCAGCGAAATGGTCGATTCAGACATCGAAACTCTCCCCTTAATCTGATATCATATTAATATCGGGGTTGGCGCGAGTCAATCGGCCCGGCTAAGCCCCGCGGCGATGACCGGCTGGACTCTCCTCATTCACGGTGGCTGCGGCGCGATGCGGCCCGAGACCGTCAGCGCCGAGACCGAGGAGCGCGCGCGCGCCGGGCTTAACGCGGCGCTCGATGCCGGCGCGGCTGTCCTTGCGCGCGGCGGCGATTCGCTCGGTGCGGTCGAGGCGGCGGCGCGGGTGCTCGAGGACGATCCCGCGTTCAACGCCGGGCGCGGCAGCGTGCTGACCGCGCAAGGCCGCGTCGAGCTCGACGCCGCGATCATGGACGGACGCGACCGCCGCGCCGGCGCGGTGGCGGGGATGACCAACACCCGCAACCCGATTCGCGCCGCGCGCGCGGCGATGGAGCGGACCCCGCACGTGCTGCTGACCTACGACCAGGCCGACGCCTTCGCGCGCGAGCAGGCGCTGGAGCAGGTCGCCAACGACTGGTTCGTTATTCCCGAGCGCCGCGCCCAGCTCGAGAAGGTCTTAGCGGCGGGCGGCAAGTTCGACACCGACATCAAGTACGGCACGATCGGCGCGGTCGCGGTCGACGCCCACGGCCATGTCGCCGCCGCGACCTCGACCGGCGGCCTGACCGCCAAGCGTTGGGGCCGGATCGGCGATTCGCCGCTGATCGGCGCGGGCACTTACGCCGACGACCGCGCCTGCGCGGTGAGCGCGACCGGGCTGGGCGAGGCCTTCATCCGCGCGGTCGGCGCGCACCAGCTGGCGATGCGGATGCTGATCGGCGGCGAGGTGCTTCAGGACGCGCTCGACGCGGTGCTCGCCGATGTCGGCAGCCTTGGCGGCAGCGGCGGGCTGATCGCGGTCGCGCCGGACGGCGAGGCGGCATGGGGCTTCACCACGCCCGGCATGTATCGCGGCCTTGCCCGCGCCGACGCGCGATCGGTAAAAATCTACGGCGAGGAGCGATAGGGCAGCGCCTCGCGCGCCCACGCCAGCTCCTGCGCGATCGCTGCGCGTTCGCGAACGAGGAAGTCGGCGACCGCGTCGCGGAATCCCTTGTTCGGCAGGTAATGGACCGATCGGGTCACCACCGGCTCGTAGCCACGCGCCAGCTTGTGCTCCCCCTGCGCGCCGGCCTGCACCGTCGCGAGGCCGTGCGCGATCGCCCACTCGATCGCGCGATAGTAGCTAAGCTCGAAGTGGAGGAAGGGGACGTCCTCGACGCATCCCCAGTAGCGTCCGTAGAGCGTGTCGGCGCCGACGATGTTGAGCGCGCCGGCGATTGGCCGCCCGTCGCGCCGGGCGATGAACATCAGGCAGGCGTCGCCGAGCGCCGCGCCCAGACCGTCGAAAAAGGGGCGCGTCAGATAGGGCCGTCCCCACTTCCGGCTCCCCGTGTCCTGGTAGAAGGCCCACATCGCGTCCCATTCGGCGGGGCCGATCTCGGCGCCGCGAAGGCCGACGATCTCAAGCCCATCGACCGCCGCGGCGCGCTCCTTGCGGATCGCCTTGCGCTTGCGGCTCGACAGCGCGGCGAGGAAGTCGTCGAAGTCGGCGTATCCGCGATTGTGCCAATGGAATTGCAGCCCGTCGCGAACCAGCCAGGCCCGTGCTTCGGCCGCCGCCACCTCGGGCGCGGTGAGGAAATTGATATGCGCCGACGACAGGCCATGCTGCGCGACCACCGCTTCGAGCGCGGCGAGCAGCCCCTGCGGCGCGTCGCCGAGCAGCCGCCGCCCGACCACCGGCGAGAAGGGGACCGCGACGAGCAGCTTGGGGTAATAGTCGCCCCCCGCCCGCTCCCACGCGTCGGCCCAGCCATGGTCGAAGATATATTCGCCCTGGCTGTGGCTCTTGAGATAGGCGGGCGCGGCGGCGACAATCCGACTTGCCTGTTCGACCGTCACCGGGGCGGGCTGCCAGCCGGTTCCGCGCCCGACGCTGCCGCTCGATTCGAGCAGCGACAAAAAGGCGTGAGAGAGGAAGGGGTCGTCGCCTCCCGCGACCGCATCCCATTCGGCGCCATCGAGGACGTCGATACCGGAAGCGATTCGCGCGGTCAGTTCGGGATCAAGGCCAGGATTAGGGCCAGGATTAGGGCCAGGGTCAGGGACGTCCATCGCCTTCCCAGATGAGCGCGTCGGCGAGCGGTGCAAGGGCCTGGCGCTGCTTCGCGGTCGTCACCGTCCACGAATAGACCGGCATTCGCGCCCGGACGCGCCGGACCCACAGTCTTGGCAACGCGCTCGTCTCGACCGCGAGGAAGTGCGGCCGCGCGAGCCGGATCGCCAGCCAGCGCCGCACCGGGCCGAGCCGGTCGCGAATCACCAGCCCGCGCCGCGCCTCCGGCAGCTTGTGGCGGATCCACGCCACCAGCCACGGGTCGAAGCTCATCAGCCCGACCGCCCCGCGATAGCCGGCGAGCGTGCTCGCCAGCGCGCGGCAGTATTCGCCGCGCCGCGGATCACTCTTGGCCTCGACCAGCAGCGGCACCCGCCCGCCAATCAGCACGAGCAGTTCGGCCAGCGTCGGGATCGGTCGTCCGCCCACGTCGAGCGCGCGCAGATCAGCCAGCGTCGAATGGCGGACGATCCGAGACTCCCCTGTCAGCCGAACGGCGTCGGCGTCGTGGAACACGACCAGTTCGCCGTCGGCGGTCAGCCGGACGTCGCATTCCATCCCCGCGCCCATTTCCATTGCAGCGGCGGCGGCCGCGAGGCTGTTTTCAACCAGCGGCGGCCCGTGGCGCCCGCGATGGGCGAAGCCGCGCGGGCCGGGCTGGAGCGGGTCGCGCCTATTCGGGACGGATCGCGACGATCGCATCCACTTCGACCGCGACGCCGAGCGGGAGCGTCGGCACCCCGACCGCGCTGCGCGCGTGCCGCCCGGCCTCGCCGAACACGTCCTGCATCAGTTCCGACGCGCCGTTGGCGACCTTGGGCTGGTCGGTGAAGCTCGGGTCCGAATTGACGAACACGCCGAGCTTGACGATCCGCTCGACCCGGTCGAGCGAGCCAAGCGCCTTCCTGATCTGCGCCAGCAACATGATCCCGCAGCGGCGCGCGGCGTGCTGGCCGCGTTCGACGTTGAGCGATTCGCCCAATCGCCCGGTGATCAGGCTGCCGTCCTCGGCGAAGCTGATCTGCCCGCTTATGTGCAGCAGCCCGCCGATCTCGACCGCCGGCACATAGGCGGCGACCGGGGCCGCGGGTTCGGGAAGGGCGATGCCGAGGTCGGCCAGTCTGTCGTCGATGCTCATCCGCCGCGATTGGGCCGGTCGGCCGTCGAAATCAAGACTCGCGGGTGACCGCGAACCCTGCCCAGCTCTGCCGCACCGGCATCAGTTCGAGCGCGTTGATGTTGAGGTGCGGCGGCAGCGTCGCCACCCACCACAAGGTCTCGGCGATATCCTCGCCGGTCATCGGGTCGGTCCCGGCATAGAAGGCATCGCTCGCCGCCTGGTCGCCGCCGTTGCGAACGACGGTGAACTCGGTCTCGGCCATGCCCGGCTCGATCGAGGTGACGCGCACCCCGGTCCCGGCGAGGTCGCATCGCAGCCCGAAGCTGAACTGGCGCACGAACGCTTTCGACCCGGCGTAGACCGCGCCGCCCTTGTACGGATAGGTCGCCGCGACCGACGACAGGTTGATCACCGCGCCCTTGCGCTCGATCAGCCCGGGCAGCATCGCGCGTGTCAACGACACCAGCCCGGCGATATTGGTGTCGATCACCGTGTCGAGCGGCGCCTGATCGGCCTTTTGCAGGTCGCTCATCGGCGGCGCGAGCCCGGCGTTGTTGATCAACAGGTCGACCGGGCCATGGTCGCGCGCGACCGCGTCGAAATCGCCGCCCCGCATGTCGAGCGCAAGCGGGGTGAGCGCCTCGCCGAGCTCGCCTTTGAGCCGGTCGAGCCGGTCGGCGCGCCGGCCGGTTCCGGTCACCGTCCAGCCGCCCTTGACGAAGCGGCGGGCGGCGGCCTCGCCGATGCCCGAAGTGACACCGGTGATGAATGCGGTCTTGGTCATGTCGTCAGAGCCTTTCGAGGATCCACGGTAACGCGCGGTCCCACTGGTCGATCCGCGCGTGCGCGTCGGGCGCGGTCGGGATCGCCGGGGCGAGCCGCGGCTCGGCGACGAGGTGAAGCCGCTGGATCGCTGGCGCGTGCTTGGCGACCGAGGCGTGGTGGACGGGAAGGTCGTCGACGAACACCGTGTTGCCCGCGCCGTAGCGCTCGACGATCGCGCGCGCGGGCACGCCCTTGCCGCCCTGATTGGTCACCACCTCGTGATGGATGCCGTGCGCGGCGAGCTGCTCGACCCGCCACGGGTGCGCCTCGTCGCCGAGGTTGGTGAGGACGACGATGTCGGCCACCTCGCCGATCCGCCCCAGCGCCTCGATCGCGCCCGGTACCGGGGTCTGGCGGTGCATTTCGTGGCGGAAGAACTGGTCGAGCAGCGGCCACACCTCGTCGATCGGCACCGCCTCGCCGGTCGCGTGGCGGGTCATCGACCCGCCGAAGCTGCCGCTTTCGAAGTCGAAATCGATCCCGTGCGCCTCGGCCAGCCAAGCGTCGAAATGCGCGACCATGTGCAGCAGCACCTCGTCGCAGTCGGTAATCAGCAGCGGACGCTTCATGCCTCGATCTCGCGCCGCGCCGCGACCAGCGTCCCGGGGCTCGTCCCGACCGCGCGCGCGACCGCGACGAGGTCGGGTTCGTGCGCTTCGAGGAAGTCGAGCAGCGCGACCAGCGTGGTGTCGTCCCCCGCCCGGGCGCGGAGCGTCGCGGCGTCGAGCCCGGTGAGGTCGAGGAACCGCTGCGCGCGCGCTTCCTCCGACAGCGTCGCGGCCAGCGCCGCGAGCGCCAGCGCGCGCGGGTCATTTGTCGAAGCGCTCAACATCGCCTATCTGGAATTTCCGTTTGGTTCGGGGGAGTGGGTTGGCGAAGATCCTGGTTGTCGAGGACAACGCGCTCAACATCAAGCTGTTCTGCGACCTGCTCGCCGCGCACGGCCACGAGCCGGAGCCGGTCAGCGACGGACGCGAGGCGCTCGACGCCGCCCGCAGGTTCCAGCCCGACCTGGTGATCACCGACATCCAGCTGCCCCACGTATCGGGGATGGAGCTGATGGAGCAGATCCGCGCCGACGAGACGCTGAAGGACGTGCCGATCATGGCGGTCACCGCCTATGCCGGGGCGGGCGACGAGGAGCGGTTCCTCGCGGCGGGGGCGCAGGCCTATGTGTCGAAGCCGATTTCGGTGGTGCGCTTCGCCGAGACGGTCGATGCGCTGCTCGAGCAGGCGGCGGCTGTAGCGGCGACGGAGGTCTCGGACGGTGAGCCTTCCGTCGAAGATGGGCAGGATCGAGGGACCGACGCGGCCTGAACATGGCAACGGCGCGGAGTGAATCCGCGCCGTCGATCCTGTCCGCTGCGCGGCAGGTCGCCGTTCGTCGCCGGCTCTTCGCGCTGCTCCGGCGGCCTTGCAGGCCGGCGTCGCTGCGCGCGGCGGCGACTACTTGATCTTCGCTTCCTTGAACTCGACGTGCTTGCGCGCGACCGGGTCGTACTTCTTGAAGACGAACTTCTCGGTCTGGTTGCGCGGGTTCTTCTTGGTGACGTAGAAGAAGCCGGTGTCAGCGGTGCTGACGAGCTTGATCTTGACGGTTGCCGGCTTGGCCATCGTGAAATTCCTGGAAAGCGCTAGAAATTGAGAAGGCGGCGCACACACGCCGCCCGGTCGCGGCCCCAATGGCGGGCGAGAGCGGTTCTGTCAAGGCGGAGGGAGATTCGCGCCTTGTTAACCAATTCGGGCGACCCTGCGGCGGTCAACGGAGAATCGCCATGACCGAATCGCTCAACATCGTCCGCAACCGCTTGGGCCAGCGGATCGCCGAGATCGAGACGCGGATGCCGCGGCTAGCGCAGGCGGCGATCTGCCGGAAGATGGATGCGATCCGGGCGATGGCCGCCGACTATGGCCTGTCGGCGCTTGAAGGGCTTGCCGATTACGGCGCGCATTACGCGATGCTGCCCGGCCATGTCGAGGCGACCCGCGCCTGCCTCAGCCACATGGCCGAGGCGCTCGGCAGCGAGGCCCCCGCCGACCGCGAGACAATCCTCGCCGCGCTTGCCGTCCGGCTCCATTAAGGCACTTTTCCAGCCGCTGGCGCATTGACGCGCCATGCGCGCCTTCAGCCAGCTGCTCGACGACCTCGTCTACACGCGCTCGCGCAACAGCAAGCTGCGGTTGATCGGGGATTATCTCAAGGCCACCCCCGACCCCGACCGCGGGCTGGCGCTCGCGGCGCTGACCGGCACGCTCGACATCCCGCACGTCAAGCCGGCGGCGGTGCGCGCACTCGCCGAGGAGCGGATCGACCCCGTCCTGCTGCGGATGAGCCGCGATTATGTCGGCGACGGGGCCGAGACCATCTCGTTGCTGTGGCCCGCGCCCGAGGGCGAGAGCGGCGAGATCGACGACGGCACGATCCGCCTGTCCGAAGCGGTCGAGCGCCTGCGCCTGGCGAGCAAGGTCGATGCCCCGCGCGTGCTCGCCGACATGCTCGACCATCTCGATTCGTCGGGTCGCTACGCGCTGCTCAAGCTCGCCACCGGCGCGCTTCGGGTCGGCATCTCGGCGCGGTTGGCGAAGCAGGCGCTGGCCGACGCCTACGGGCTCGACGTCGAGCAGGTCGAGGAAGTGTGGCACGGGCTGAAGCCGCCCTATCGCGAGCTGTTCGACTGGGGCGAAGGCCGCGCGCCGCAGCCGACCGCCGAGGACGTTCCGGTGTTCCGCCCGTTCATGCTCGCCCATCCGCTCGAGGACACCAAGGTCGACCTCGCCGACTATGTCGCCGAGTGGAAATGGGACGGGATCCGCATCCAGCTGGTCCATGCCGGCGGCGACACGCGGCTCTACAGCCGGACCGGGGACGATATCTCGGGCAGCTTTCCCGACATCGCCGAGGCGTTCGCGACGACCGCGGTGCTCGACGGCGAGCTGCTCGTGCGCGGCGAGGCGCAGGGCGCCGACAAGCATGGCGGCGCGGCGGCGAGCTTCAACGCGCTCCAGCAGCGACTCGGCCGCAAGAACGTCAGCGCCAGGACGCAGGGCCAGTTTCCGGCGTTCGTCCGCCTCTACGACATATTGTTCGACGGCAGCGAGGATCTGCGCGCGCTGCCGTGGAGCGAGCGGCGCGCGCGGCTCGAAGCGTTCGTCGAGCGGCTCGACCCGGCGCGGTTCGACCTCAGCGCGGTGATCGAGGCGGCCGATTTCGATGCGCTCGGCGAGATTCGCTCGGCCAGCCGCGACGAGGGTATCGAGGGTATGATGCTCAAGCGGCGCGACTCGCCCTATGTCGCGGGGCGCCGGACCGGGCTGTGGTACAAGTGGAAACGCGATCCGCTGACCGCTGACTGCGTGATGATGTACGCCCAGCGCGGGTCGGGAAAGCGGTCGAGCTTCTATTCGGACTATACCTTCGGCGCATGGACCGAGAGCGGCGAGCTGCTGCCGGTGGGCAAGGCCTATTTCGGTTTCACCGACGAGGAGCTGAAGTGGCTCGACCGGTTCGTCCGCAACCACACGCTCAACCGATTCGGACCGGTGCGAGAGGTCGAGAAGAGCCTCGTGCTCGAGGTCGCGTTCGATTCGATCCACGCCAGCAAGCGTCATAAGTCGGGGCTGGCGATGCGCTTCCCGCGGATCAGCCGGATTCGGCAAGACAAGCCCGCGCACGAGGCCGACACCGTCGCCGGGCTACTCGCACTCGCGACCTAGAGCGGCTTTTCGAGAACGACGAATTCCAGCGCGTCGGTCTTCGGCAGGCCGAACCGGGCATCGCCATGCGGGAAAGGGCGCCGCTCGCCGGTCAGCGCATAGCCGCGCCGCTCGTACCAGGCGATCAGTTCGGCGCGCTGCCGGATCACTGTCATCTCGGCACGAGTTGCGCCGGCCGCGCGCGCCGCCGCCTCACCCGCGTCGAGCAGGTCGCGCCCGAGCCCGCCGCCCTGCCGCGCAGGATCGACCGTGACGAGGCCGACATAGGCGAGCGCGCCGGGCTTTTCCGTGACGCAGATGCAGCCGGCGAGCGTCCCCTCGTCGTCGGCGACAAGCAGATGCTGCGCCGGGTCGGCGATCGTCTCGGCGAGCGCTTCGCGGTCGGTCCGCTGTCCGTCGAGCAGGTCGGCTTCGTGGGTCCAGCCGCGCCGCGCGCTGTCGCCGCGATAGGCGCTTTCGACCAGCGCGTTGAGCGTGTCGAGATCGTCGGAAGTGGCGGGACGGAAAAGCATTGCGTCGCTCTGCCGCAGCGCTGGCCAAAGGAAAAGCCCGCCCGGATCGCGCCGGACGGGCTTTCGCCTCGACTTGCGAGTCGACTACTGCGCCGGGGCGAGATTGACCGCGGCATATTTGCCGCGACGATCGACCTCGATGTCGAATTCGAACCGGTCGCCCTCGTTGATCGTGGGCAGGCCCGCCCGCTCGACCGCCGAGATGTGGACGAACGCATCGGGCTGTCCGTCGTCGCGGCTGATGAAGCCGAAGCCCTTCATCGCGTTGAAGAACTTGACCGTCCCGGTCGCCTTTTCGCCGGTCAGCTGACGCTGCGGCCCGGTTTCGCGGGGCGCGCGTTCGACCGCCATCGGCTCGCCGTCGATCTTGATGTCGGTCGCCGAGATGCGCCCGCCGCGATCGACAAGCGTGAACTCGACCGGCTGGCCGTCGGCGAGGTCGGTGAGACCGGCCTGTTCGACCGCCGAGATGTGGACGAACACGTCCTCGCCGCCATCGTCACGAACGATGAAGCCGAAGCCCTTCTGCGGGTTGAAGAATTTGACGACGCCCTTGCCTTCGCCGACGACCTGGGGGGGCATTCCGCCACCACCGCCGCCGCGGAAACCACCGCCGCCGCCGCCACCGCGGAAGCCGCCGCCGCCGCCGCGATAGCCACCGCCACCGCCGCCGCCGCCGAAGCCGCCGCCGCGATCGCCAAAGCCGCCGCCACCGCCGCCGAAGCCGCCACGGTCACCGAAACCGCCGCCACCGCCGCCATAGCCGCCGCCGAAGCCACCGCGATCGCCGAAGCCACCGCCGTTGTCGTCGCCGCCAAAACCGTCTCGCTTGTCACGGCCGCGCCCGCCGCGATCACCCTTACGCCCTCGATCGAAACCCATGCCCGTATAAACTCTTATTGCTGCCCCGAATCCCAAGAACCACCGCGCTGGGAACATGCGCAACCGGCCATGCGCGCACGATAAAGTGCACGCACGTCGTGCGCCTTACAGGAAAAATCCCGCTTCTCCTAGGTGATTCGGCCGTTAACGCTGGCCTCGCCCCCCGCGAACCGGTTAGAGGGGTCGTTCGGTCGCGCGCTCAGCGGGGGTTCAGCGGCGGCGCGGCAGGGACGAAAGGGCATCATGGCCATCTATTTTCACGAAGAGGACCTGCCCGCGGACGCGCTGTTCGCGCCCGGCGCGGCGATCGCGGTCGATACTGAGGCGATGGGGCTGATGCCCGGCCGCGACCGGCTGTGCCTCGTCCAGCTGAGCGACGGCGGGGGCGACGAGCACCTCGTCCGCTTCGGCCCGCGAAGCGACTTCGCCGCGCCGAACCTCAAGGCGCTGCTGGCCGATCCCGCGCGGCTCAAGCTCTACCATTTCGCGCGGTTCGACGTCGCGATCATGCGCGCCTATCTCGGGATCATCGCCGCGCCGCTCTATTGCACGCGCACCGCCTCGCGCCTCGTTCGCACCTACACCGACCGCCACGGGCTGAAGGAGCTGGTCAAGGAACTGCTCGGCCAGGATATCAGCAAGCAGCAGCAGACCAGCGACTGGGGCGGGCCCGAGCTCAACGACGCGCAGCGCGACTATGCCGCTAGCGACGTCCGCTACCTCCATCGCCTGAAGGAAGAACTCGACCGCCGGCTCGAGCGCGAGCAGCGCACCGGGCTGGCGCAGGCCTGTTTCGACTTCCTCCCGCATCGCGCGCTGCTCGACCTCGCCGGCTGGTCCGAGGTCGACCTGTTCGCGCATAGCTGAGCCATGGCCGGCCCCGCCGATCGTCAGGCCGCGCCCCGCGACTGGGCGACTCCGGGCAGCCGGCACGACCGGCTGGTCGGGCTGGCCAAGTGGGGGCTGCCCGGCGCGGCGATCGCGCTCGGCGCGCTGCTGCTGATCGCGCCGCTTGGGCACAAGCAGGAAGTCAGCTTCATCCTCGACAAGAAAAAGGTCGACTCGACCAAGGAACGGATGTGGCTCGAGGACGCGAAATATCGCGGCGCGGATAACGAGGGGCGCGCCTTCGCGATCAACGCGACGCGCGCGATCCAGCCGTCGAGCAGCCAGCCGGTCGTGGTCATCCACGGCATGTCGGCGAACCTCGACCTGCCGCGTGGGCCGGTGACGATCGCCGCCGATCGCGGCCGCTACAACCTCGACAAGCAGCTGGTGAACGTCGACGGGCCGGTCGGCGTGTCGGGCCCCGACGGCTACAAGCTGGCGACCCGCGACGTGGTGGTCGACCTCAAGACTCGTCGGATCGACAGCACGGGGCCTGTCCAGGGCGTGACCAGCCTCGGCCCGTTCAGCGCCAACCAGATGACCGCCGATCTCAATTCGCACAGCGTGGTGCTGTCGGGGGGCGCGCGGTTGAAAATCGTTCAAGGGGCGGTCAGATGAGGATCATGAAACGCACCTTTTCCCTCGCCGCAGCGGGCGGACTGACGCTGCTGATCGCCGCCGTCGGCCCCGCCGCCGCGCCGACCTCGGCGCTGAAGGGGCACAACAGCAACGCCCCGGTCGACGTCAACGCCGACCGGATGGAGGTGCAGGACCGCGCCGACCGCGCGATGTTCGTCGGCAACGTCCATGTGAAGCAGGACGAGCTGACGCTCGACACCGCGCGCCTGACGATCGCCTATTCGTCGGCGGGCAAGATCCAAATCCAGCGGCTCGACGCGGCGGGCGGGGTGGTCGTTCGCAGCCCGACCGAGACCGGGCGCGGCAATTTCGGCATCTACGACCTCAACCGCAAGCTGATCACGCTGATCGGCGACGTCCGACTCGACCGCGGCGGATCGAGCCTGATGGGCCAGCGGCTGGTGATCGACCTCAACAGCGGACGCGCGGTGGTCGACGGCGGACCGCCCGGGGTCAACGGCGCCGGCGGGCGCGTGTCGGGTCATTTCACCGTGCCGCAGAAGAACGGCTGACCGGCGGCGATGAACGACGTCCAAGCCATCGAGCGCTCAGAGCCGCGCGGTGACGCGGGCTTTCGCGGGCTCGAGGTCCGCTCGATCGCCAAGGCCTACGACCGGCGCGCGGTGCTCCACGACGTCAGCATGCGCGTCGCGCGGGGCGAAGTGGTCGGGCTGCTCGGCCCCAACGGCGCGGGCAAGACCACCAGCTTCTATTCGGTGATGGGGCTGGTGAAGCCCGACGCGGGGCGAATCCTGCTCGACGGGCAGGACATCACCGGGCTGCCGATGTATCGCCGCGCGGTCCTCGGGCTCGGCTACCTGCCACAGGAAACCTCGATCTTTCGCGGGCTGACGGTCGAACAGAACATATTGTCGGTGCTCGAGATCAGCCAGCGCGATTCCGCGGTGCGGGCCGCGCGGCTGCAACAGCTGCTCGACGAATTCGGGCTCGACCGGCTGCGCGAATCGCCCGCGACCGCGCTGTCGGGGGGTGAGCGGCGCCGCTGCGAAATCGCCCGCGCGCTCGCCGCCGACCCCAAGATCATGCTGCTCGACGAGCCGTTCGCGGGGATCGACCCGATCTCGATCAGCGACATTCGCGACCTGGTGAAGGATCTGAAGCGCCGCGACATCGGCGTGCTGATCACCGACCACAACGTCCGCGAAACGCTCGACATCGTCGACCGCGCCTGCATCATCTACGACGGGCAAGTGCTGTTCGAGGGCACGCCGCAGGCGCTGGTGGCCGACGAGCAGGTCCGCCGCCTCTACCTCGGCGAGAGCTTCGCGCTCTGATAAAGCCCTGACCATGGGCCTAGGTCCGCGTCTCGATCTTCGCGTTTCCCAGTCGCTGGTGATGACCCAGCAGCTGCAGGCGGCGATCAAGCTGCTGGCGCTGACCAACCAGGAAATCGAGGCGGTGATCGCCGAGGAACTGGCGAAGAACCCGCTGCTCGAGGCGCAGGGACTCGGCGGCGAAGGCGCGGTGGTGGTGCGCGAGGACCGCGAATATGGCGACGAGGCGGCCGACCCCGACGGCAGCGACCGGCTGATCGAGCGGCTCGGCGGGGTCGACGACGGCGCGCTCGACGTCGACTGGCGCGAGGCCGCGCTCGACAATGACTCGGCCAGCGACGCCGCGCGCGGGGGCGACGTGGACGGTTTCGACTTCGACCGGCTGGCGGCGTGCGAAACCGGGCTGTGCGAACATCTGATGGGCCAGCTACACGGCATCGGTGGAACGGTCGGTCGGCTGGCGGCGGGGATCGTCCACGAGCTCGAGGAAACCGGTTATCTCGATACGCCCCTCTCGGTGATCGCCGACGAGCTTGGCGCGACGGCGAAGGAGGCCAACGAGGCGCTGGCGCTTGTCCAGTCGCTCGACCCGCCGGGGGTCGCCGCGCGCAGCCTCGAGGAGTGCATCGCGCTCCAGGCGCGCGCCGCCGACCGCTACGACCCGGCGATGGCGCGGCTGATCGCCAACCTCGACCTGCTCGCCAAGGGGCGCACCAAGGATCTGAAGCGGATCTGCGGGGTCGACGACGAGGACCTCGCCGACATGATCCGCGAGCTTCGCGGCTACGACCCCAAGCCCGGCTGCCGCTTCGCCGCGAAGGAGCCCGACAGCATCGTCGCCGACGTGCTGGTGCGGCGGACGCGCGAGGGGTGGGCGGTCGAGCTCAACGCCGCCGCGCTGCCCCGCGTGCTGGTCAACCGCCGCTACCATGCCGAGCTGAAGCGCGGGGCGAACGACAAGGCGTCGAAGGCGTGGCTGACCGACCAGCTGCAATCGGCCAACTGGCTGATCAAGGCGCTCGACCAGCGCGCGCGGACGATCGTCAAGGTCGCGACCGAGATCGTGAGGCAGCAGCAGGGCTTCTTTGAACAGGGCATCGCGGCGCTGAAGCCACTGACGATGGGCAAGGTCGCCGAGGCGATCGAGATGCATGAATCGACCGTCAGCCGGGTCGCCGCGAACAAATATCTCGAATGCGAGCGCGGGCTGTTCGAGCTTCGCGCCTTTTTCGGCTCGGGGGTGGCGAGCGGCGACGGCGAGGGCGCGGCGGCCGAGGCGGTCAAGGCCGAGATCGGCAGGCTGATCGAGGCCGAGACCGACATTTTGAGCGACGACGCGATCGCCGGGCTGCTCAAGGCCAAAGGCTACGACATCGCCCGGCGCACGGTGGTCAAATATCGCGAGGCGATGGGAATCGGCTCGTCGATCGAGCGGCGGCGGCGGCGCAAGATCGCCGGCTAGGGCCGCTTCGTCAGAGCTTCAGCCGCGCCCAGACCGGCAGGTGATCGCTCGCCTTTCGCGCCTCGGCCGAGCGGTGGGTGCCCGCCTCGTCGATCGTCAGCCGGTGGTCGACAATGATCCGGTCGAGCGCGGCGACCGGCTTGCGACTGTGGTAGCTCGGTCCGGTCGGCGCGATCCGGTAATGGCGGCCGAATTCCTGCAACGCGCCGTTCGCGTTCCGCCATTCGTTGGTGTCGCCCATCAGCACCGTCGGCATCGCCCGGTGGCGGCGCGCGATATGGTCGAGGATGGCGCGCACCTGTCGCCGCCGCATGACGCCCGACAGGTCGAGGTGCATCCCGACGATCCGCAAATCCTGCCCCCGCACGTTGAGTTCGGCGATCACCGCGCCGCGCGGCTCGATCGTCGGCAGGTGCAGCGCCTCGTAGCCGGTGACCTCGATGTCGTGCTTTACCAGGATGGCGTTGCCGTGCCAGCCGAGGTTTCGCGTCGCTAGCCCGAGCCGGTCCTCGATCGCCTCGCCGAACGGGATCGCGTGGGCGAGGCGCGAATGCGACACGCCGAACTCGACCGGCTTGTAGAGGCCGTGATCGTCGATCAGTGCGTGCGGCACCGCCGAGGCGCGAGTGCCGAAGCGGCGGTCGGCCTCCTGCAACGCGACCACGTCGGCGTCGATTTCCTGGAGCACGTGGAGCACCCGGTCGGGCCGCCGCCGCCGGTCGGTCCCGATCGCCTTGCGCATGTTGTACGACGCGACGGTGATGGTGCGGGAAGTCACGCCCTCGCCAACCCGTGCCGTCACCACCCGGTTCCGCCTAGACGTCGAGGTTCGCGACGCTCAGCGCATTGTCTTGGATGAATTCGCGGCGCGGTTCGACCACGTCGCCCATCAGCCGGGTGAAGATCTCGTCGGCGACGTCGGCCTGCGACACCTCGACCCGCAGCAGCGAGCGGTTCGACGGGTCGAGCGTGGTTTCCCACAATTGCTCGGCGTTCATTTCGCCGAGGCCCTTGTAGCGCTGGATGCTGAGGCCCTTGCGGCCCGCGGCGAGCACGGCGTCGAGCAGTTCGGACGGGCGGGTGACCTTGGTGGACTTCTTGGTGTCGACTTCGGCTTCCTCGCCCTCCTCGGTCGCCTCGACCTTGGCGGCGGAGGCCTTGACCGACCGGAGCGTCGCCGGACTGGCGTAAGTTTCGGCCTGCTCGGCGGCGAGCGAGTGGAGCTTGCGCGCCTCGGCCGAGACAAGGAAGCTCGGCTCGACGATCGTCGCGTCGGTCACCCCGCGCCAGCGACGACGCAGGACATAGCCGCCCTCCTCGGCGACTTCGCCCGACCAGGCTGCTTCGAGATCGCCGCGACCGAGCCATTCGGCAACAAGCGTCGCGGCCTCGCCTTTGCGCGTCTCGGGAAGCGTCGGGTCGAGCGCGCCCAGGAGCGCCAGCGCCTCGATCAGCGCCGGGTCGTATTTCTTGGGGGCGTAGCGCATCAGCGTGCGCATCCGCCGGGCATGGTCGACCAGCGAGCGCAAATCGTCGCCGCTGCGCTGTCCGCCCGCCCCGTCGAGCACCAGCCCTTCGAGCCCGGCGTTGACGAGATAGTCGTCGAGCGCGGCATCGTCCTTGACGTAGACCTCGCTGCGCCCGCGCGACACCTTGTAGAGCGGCGGCTGGGCGATGAAGAGATGCCCCGCCTCGATCAGCTCGGGCATCTGGCGGTAGAAAAAGGTCAACAGAAGCGTGCGGATATGCGCGCCGTCGACGTCGGCGTCGGTCATGATCACGATCTTGTGATAGCGCAGCTTGTCGAGCTTGAAGTCCTCGCGCCCGATGCCGGTGCCGAGCGCCTGGATCATCGTCCCGATTTCCTTCGAGCCGAGCATCCGGTCGAACCGCGCGCGCTCGACGTTGAGGATCTTGCCCTTGAGCGGCAGGATCGCCTGGTTGTGGCGGTTGCGGCCCTGCTTGGCCGAGCCGCCGGCGCTGTCGCCCTCGACGAGGAAGAGCTCGGAAAGCGCCGGGTCCTTTTCCTGGCAGTCGGCGAGCTTGCCGGGGAGCGAGGCGATCCCCATCACCGACTTGCGGCTGGCCTCGCGTGCCTTGCGCGCGGCTTCGCGCGCCGCGGCGGCGTCGATGATCTTCTGGATGATCGTCCGCGCGTGCGCCGGGTTTTCCTCGAGCCATTCGGCGAGCTTGTCGGCCATCAGGCTTTCGAGCGGCTGGCGCACTTCGGAGCTGACCAGCTTGTCCTTGGTCTGCGATCCGAACTTGGGGTCTGGAAGCTTGACCGACACGATCGCGGTCAGGCCCTCGCGCATGTCCTCGCCGGTGAGGCCGATCTTCTCTTTCTTCAATATGCCCGACTTGTCAGCGTAATTGTTGAGCGTGCGGGTCAGCGCGGCGCGGAACGCGGCGAGGTGGGTGCCGCCGTCACGCTGCGGGATGTTGTTGGTGAAGCACAGGACGTTCTCGTAATAGCTGTCGTTCCATTCGAGCGCGACGTCGATGCCGATGTCGTCGCGTTGCCCGGTGACCGAGATCGGCTCGGGGATCAGCGCGGTCTTGGCGCGGTCGAGCCACTTCACGAACGCCGCGATGCCGCCCTCGTAGAACAGCTCGACTTCCTTGCGCTCCTCGTGCCGCGCATCGGCGAGCACGAGCCGGACGCCCGAGTTGAGGAACGCCAGCTCACGATAGCGATGCTCGAGGCTTTCGAAGTCGAACTCGGTGATCTTGAAGGTCGCCGGGCTGGGCAGGAAGGTGACCTTGGTCCCCTTCTTGCCGTTGGCGGGACCGACCACCTTGAGCGGGGCGACCGCGTCGCCGTGGGCGAAGCGCATGAAATGCTCCTCGCCGTCGCGCCAGATGGTGAGGTCGAGATATTCGCTGAGCGCGTTGACCACGCTGACCCCGACGCCGTGGAGGCCGCCCGACACCTTGTAGGCATTGTCGTCGCTGGTATTTTCGAACTTACCCCCGGCGTGGAGCTGGGTCATGATGACCTCGGCCGCGCTGACCCCCTCCTCGGGGTGGATGCCGGTCGGAATGCCGCGGCCATTGTCCTCGACGCTGACCGAGCCGTCGGGGTTGAGCGTGATCAGGATCCGGTCGCAATGCCCGGCCAGCGCCTCGTCGATCGCATTGTCGCTGACCTCGAACACCATGTGGTGGAGGCCCGACCCGTCGTCGGTATCGCCGATGTACATGCCCGGGCGCTTGCGCACCGCGTCGAGGCCCTTGAGCACCTTGATGCTGTCGGCGCCGTAGGAGTTCTGGTTGGGATCGCTAGCCATGGTCATGCTCTAATGGGGCGGGAACCCTCGCGCAACGCGCGCGTACGCGCGGGCGCGAGGGAAACGGGCTGGCGAGGCGTTACGCCGAGGCGCGGTTGCCGCCGCCTCCACCCCCGCCACGACGGCGACCGCGCGGCGAGCGGTTGCCCGGACGCCCGCCTTCGGGGCGATGGCCGGGATGGCCGTCGGCGCGCTGCGGATGGCGCGCCGGGTTGGGCCGCGCCGGATTGGGCTTGGGCCCGCGCGAGTCGTCGCGCCGCTCGTTGGTCGAGGCGCGGCGCTGGCCATCCGCCCGGCGATCGGCCTTCATGTCGATCGGCGCGTAGCGCGGACCGCGGTTGCGCGACGGCTGGCGATGGCGCTGCTGCGTCTCGTCCTCGCCGCGGCGCGGGGCGGGCTTCAGCCGCTTGATCGCCTCGACCGCCGCCATGAAGCCCTCGGGCAGCGCGACGGTCGCGATCTGCTGGCGGGTGAGCTTCTCGATATCCTTGAGATAGGGCCGCTCGTCGGGCGCGCAGAATGCGTGCGCAAGCCCCGACGCCCCCGCCCGCGCGGTCCGCCCGATGCGGTGGACATATTGTTCGGGGACGTTGGGCAGGTCGAAGTTAAGCACGTGGCTGACGCCCGGAATGTCGATCCCTCGCGCGGCGATGTCGGTCGCCACCAGCACCGGCACCTCGCCCGAGCGGAAGGCCGCGAGCGCCTTTTCGCGCTGCGCCTGGCTCTTGTTGCCGTGAATCGCGTTCGACGCGATTCCCGCCGCGCCGAGCATCCGCACGATCTTGTCGGCGCCATGCTTGGTGCGCGAAAAGACCAGCGCGCGCTCGATCTCGTTCGACTGGAAGAACAGGGTGAGCAGCGCCTGCTTCTCGGCCTGGTTGACGAAGGTGACCGACTGTTCGACCCGCTCGGCGGTGCTCGACACCGGGGCGACGCGAACTTCGGCGGGGTTGGTGAGGTAGGCATCGGCAAGCTGCTTGATCGACTTCGGCATGGTCGCCGAGAAGAACAGGGTCTGCCGCTTGGCCGGGATCAGCTTTACGATCCGCTTGAGCGCGTGGATGAAGCCGAGGTCGAGCATCTGGTCGGCCTCGTCGAGGACGAGGATCTCGAGCCGCGACAGGTCGAGCACGCGCTGGTCGACGAGGTCGAGCAGCCGGCCCGGGGTGGCGACGAGCACGTCGAGCCCGCGCGACACTTCGCGGATCGAGCGCGGGACGGGCACGCCGCCGAAGATCACGCCGACGCTGAGGTGCTGGCCCTTGGCGTAGGTGCGCGCGCTCTCGGCGATCTGCGCCGCCAGCTCGCGGGTCGGGGCGAGCACCAGCATCCGCGCCTTGCCCGGCAGCGGGCGGCTGTTCGACGCCGCGACCAGCCGGTCGAGGCTGGGCAGCATGAACGCGGCGGTCTTGCCGGTGCCGGTCTGGGCGAGGCCCATCAGGTCGCGCCCGGCGAGGATCGGCGGGATCGCCTGCGCCTGGATCGGCGTCGGCGTCGTGTAATTCTTGCTCGCCAGCGCGGCGAGCAGCGGCCGCGAAAGGCCGAGGTCGGTGAATTGGGTCATGGGAAATCCAATGAAAGGGAGCGGCCAGGCGCATCGTGCGCGGCCGGTCCGAATGGGGCTGGGCACCCCGCGTGAAAGGGGGCGCCGAAAGTTCGGGAGAGACGCGGGCCGAGCCTCGAAAAGGCCGATCACGCCGCTTGCAAGGCGTCTCGTGTTGCAATGCGATATAGCGATAATCGCCGGAAAGTCCAGTCAAGCGGGAAAAATCGTTCCGTGGTCGACATGAAGGCGGGTCGCCGCGCCGATCCCGTCGAACAGCGCCGCCTCGGTCCCGGTCATCCACACCTGCCCGCGACCCGCGAGCCGGTCGTACAGCGCGGCGCGGCGCGTGGGGTCGAGATGCGCGGCGACCTCGTCGAGCAGTACGACCGGCGGCTGGCCGCGCCGCTCGGCCACCAGCCCGGCATGGGCGAGGACGAGGCCGAGCAGCAGCGCCTTTTGCTCGCCGGTCGAGCCTAGCGCAGCGGGCTCGCCCTTCGCGCGGTTGGCGACCAGGAGGTCCTGGCGATGCGGACCTTCGACTGCACGCCCCGCCGCCGCGTCGCGCCCGCGGTTTGCCTTCAGCGTCGCCGCGAGATCATCGCCGCCCCAACCGTCGAGCGACAGGCTTGCCGCGGGGAAGTCGCGGTCGTCCGTGCCCGCCAGCGCCGTCCCCAGCGCGCTCACCGTCCGCCCGCGCGCTTCGGTCAGCGCCGCGCCATGTTCGGCCATCCCCGCTTCGAGCGCCGCGAGCCATTGCGGGTCGGCCGAATCGGGCTCGGCGAGCAGCTTGTTACGCGCGCGCATCGCCGCCTCGTAGCGCGAAGCATGCGCGGCGTGCGCGGGCTCGAGCGCGAGCACCAGCCGGTCGAGGAAGCGCCGCCGCCCGCCCGCGCTCTCGGTGAACAAGCGGTCCATCGCCGGGGTCAGCCACAACACCGCGACCCGTTCGGCCAGCGCCGACACCGGCGCCGTCGCGCCGTTGACCCGCACCTGGCGCCGCTCGGGCGCCGTCGCGATCGTCCCCGTGCCGAGATCGGTGCCGTCGGCCAGCCGCGCCGCGACCGCGAACCCGCCCGGCCCGTCGTGCCGAGCGACGTCGGACAACGCGGCCTGCCGGAGGCCTCGTCCGGGCGCGAGCAGCGACACCGCCTCGAGAATGTTGGTCTTGCCCGCCCCGTTCGGCCCGCTGAGCAGGACGAACCCCGACGCCGCCTCGATCAGGGCGGAGGCGTGGTTGCGCAGGTCGGTGAGGGCGAGGCGGGTGAGCACCGCTTTCCTGTGGTCGCGAACCGGCGCGGAGTAAATCCGCGCCGTCGGTCCTGTCCCCGAGAGCCGGGGCAGGCCGTCCGATCCTCGCCGTCTATCGCATAAGCCGCGCTCGCTTCGCTCCGCTTGGCTTATGCTCGGCGGCTCAGACTCGCATCGGCATGAGGACGTAGAGCGCGCTCGACTTGTCGTTCTCGCGCAGCAGCGTCGGTGCGGCGGCATCGGCGAGGTGGACCTCGACGCTGTCGCCCTCGATCTGCTGGAGAATGTCCATCAGGTAGCGCGCGTTGAAGCCGATCTCGATCGGGTCGGTGCTGTAATCGGCGGCGAGCTCCTCGGTCGCGAGGCCGTTTTCAGGGCTGGTCACGCTGAGCGTAAGCTTGTCGCGGTCGACCGCCATCTTGACCGCGCGGGTCTTTTCGCTGGCGATGGTCGAAACGCGGTCGACCCCGGCCATGAAGCTTTTCGGGTCGAGCTTGAGCAGCTTGTCGTTCGCGGTCGGGATAACGCGATTGTAATCGGGAAAGGTGCCGTCGATCAGTTTCGAGGTCAGCACAGCGGCGCCGAGCCCGAAGCGGACTTTCGTGGGCGACAGCGAGACTTCCACCGTGCCTTCGACCTCGTCGAGCAGCTTGCGCAGCTCGGCGACGCATTTGCGCGGGATGATCACGTCGGGCATGCCGTCGGCGCCCTCGGGCTTGTCCACCGTGACCCGCGCCAGCCGGTGACCGTCGGTTGCCGCCGCCTTCAGCTTGTCGTCGGCGACGTGGAGGAAGATGCCCATCAGATAGTAGCGGGTTTCCTCGGTGGAGATGGCGAAGCGCGTCTTGTCGATGATCTGACGCAGGAGCTGCGCGGGAAGGTCGAAGCGGGTCGGCAGCTCGCCCTCGGCGATCACCGGGAAGTCGTCGCGCGGCAGCGTCGACAGGTTGAACCTGGCGCGCCCGGCGACAACCTGCATCTTGCCGTCGGCGGCGGTCAGTTCGACCTGGCTGCCCTCGGGCAATTTGCGGACGATGTCGAAAAACGTGTGCGCGGGGACGGTCGTCGCGCCCGCCTGCGCGACCTGCGCGGCGACGCTTTCGTCGACCTGCAGGTCGAGGTCGGTCGCCATCAGCCGGAGCGACCCGTCGTCCTTCGCCTCGAGCAGCACGTTCGACAGGATCGGGATGGTGTTGCGCCGCTCGACCACCGACTGGACGTGGCTCAGGCTCTTCAACAGGGTCGCCCGCTCAATCGTCGCCTTCATGCTCGCCTCATTGCCCCATTTGCGGATTTGCGACCGTTATAGCGAGGCGATTCCCGCTGGCCAGAGGCAATGCGCGGCTTTTGCGGGGACGCTCGAGGTTCCGCGACCCCGGGTTCAGGCGATGTCGCGCAGCCGTGCCGCCTCGCGCGCGTCGATCGCGCGGGCGGTCGCCGCGGCGCAGCGTTCGAACGTCCGCACCGCGGCCTCGATCGACTGGCCGGGCGCGATGTCCTCGAGGTCGCGCGCCGCCTGCGCGAGGAGCGTCGCGCCGATGCTGTCGGCGGCCCCCTTCGCGCTGTGCGCCGCCGCGGCCAGCGCCGGGCGATCGCCGGCTTCCAAAAGAAGCTGGACCGCCGCGGGCCGTTGGCGGCAGTCGAGCGCGAGCAGCGCGAGCAGCTCGTCGACCCGATCGGCACCGAGACGGTCGGACAGCGCGGCCAGTCGGGCCTCGTCGAGCGCGAGCGCATCTGACGATGCCGCGGCCGCGCTCGCCGAGACGCCCTCGTCTCGCGAGGCGGCCAGCCTGCCCAGCGTCTCGACCAGCAGCGGCTCGTCGATCGGCTTGGTGAGGAAAGCGCTGAGCCCTGCGCCTTCGTAAAAGCGCTTGCGCTCGGGCGAGGCGTCGGCGGTCAGCGCGACGATCGGGGTCGCCGCATTCGGGCCGCCGCCGCCCCGGATCGCGCGGGTCGCGGCGAGGCCGTCCATCTCGGGCATCTGCATGTCCATGACGATCACGTCGAACGCCCGCGCCGTGGCGGCCTCGACCGCGAGCCGCCCGTTGCGGACGGTGTCGACCCGGTGGCCCCGGCGCGACAGATAGGCGCGCAGCAGCATCTGGTTGACCGGATTGTCCTCGGCGACGAGGACGTCGAGCGGCCGGTCGGTCGCGACGGCGGCTGGCGCACGCTCGCCGACCGGCGCGATCGGCGCGCTCGCGGGGAGAAGCGGCACTTCGAACCAGAAGGTCGATCCATGGCCGGGGCGCGACGTCGCGCCGATCCGCCCGCCCATCGCCGCGATGATCCCGCGCGCGATCGACAGCCCCAGCCCGGTGCCGCCGAACCGGCGCGCGATCGACGCCTCGGCCTGGACGAAGGGGTTGAACAGCTGGTCGGCATCGCCGTCGTCAAACCCGATACCGCTGTCCTCGACCTCGACCCGGTAGCGGGCGGCCTGGCCCGGCGCCGGGGCGTCCGCGAACAGGCGGACCTTGATCGTGCCGCGGTCGGTGAACTTGATCGCGTTGGACAGGAAATTGACCAGCACCTGCTGAAGCCGGACCGAATCACCGCGGACCGCGCTGGTCGCCTTCGCCGCGCCGCGGTCGAATTCGAGCAGCAGCCCCTTCCGCGACGCCGCGTTGGCGAAGAGGGCGAGCGAATTGTCGATCAGCGCTTCGAGGTCGAAGTCGATCGCGTCGATCGGCATGGCGTCGCTTTCGAGTTTCGAGAAGTCGAGCACGTCGTCGAGGACCGCCAGCAACAGGTCGGCCGACTGCTTGAGCGTCGCCAGATATTTCTGTTGCTCGTCGGGGTCGGGATCGACCCGCAACAGGTCGATCATCCCGATCACGCCGGTCAGCGGGGTACGGATCTCGTGGCTCATCTGGGCGACGAAATTGCCCTTGGCGGTGGCGGCGGCTTCGGCCGCGTCGCGCGCCTCGACCAGCTCGTCGTCGGCCTTGCGGCGGAGGGTCACGTCGGTCAGTCGCGCGACGAAGCCGAGCGCCTCGCCCGCGTCGACTTCGGGATAGATGTTGAGCTGGCCCCAGCGCGAGCCGTCCCCCGGCCGGGCAAGGCGAAACTCGCCCTCGGTCGGCTGCAGGCTCGAACGCGCCCGTTCCCACAGCGCACCGACCGCCGACGGTTCGCCCGGGTCGAACGCAGCGGCCCAGCCCATGCTGGCCTCGCCGAGCGCATCGGCCCCGGTCAGCTCCTTCCAGCGCGCATTGGCAAGCGTCGCCGCGCCGTCGGCACCGAGATAGACGATCCCCGCCGGCGAGGCCTCGGCGATTCGCGCGAACATCCGCTCGCTTTGCGCCATCCGGCGCGACAGCCGGTCGCGCTCGCCGATCAGCGCGCGCACCGGCAGGATCATGAACAGCATCGCCGCGGCGAACAGTTGCAGCACATAGTTGCGCGCGGTCGGGTCGGCGAGGTTGCGCGCGATCGGCCCCATTCCCTTGGCCGTCGCGGTCATCGCGACCGCCCCGACCGCCATCAGCACCACCAGCGCCCCAGCGATGCCGACGCGGAAGGTCGCGAACATCAGCAGCGGGGCGATCATGAACAGCACCGGCGCGGACTGGTTGAACACGACGTAGCCGAGCGCGACCCCGGCGATGGCGAGCAGCATCACCTCGCCGGCGCTGCGCTGGTCGCCATGCCGCACAGTCAGCAGGCTGGCGACGATCGGCACGAACAGCATCAGGCCGAGCGCATCAGCTACGTACCAGTCGACGAAGAACCTATACTGGTCCCCACCCGCCAACAGCGCCGTCGCGAGCACCGCCGAACTTGCCGGAGCGAGGATGGCGGCGACGAGCAGGAACCACAGGGTCGCGGGCGCCTTGTCGAACGTCAGCGGCCTTGGGGACCGGACGGCAAGCAGAAACGCCGCGAGCGACACTTCGAGGGAATTGGACAGCACAAAGCCTAGAGCGCGAAGCAAAGAATCGCCGATAACGAGATTGGCCGCGACGTTGGCGGCAGCCGCGGCGAAAAGCAGCGCGGGCCATTCGCGGCGCGCCCTGCCGACGAGGACGCCGACGGCGATGGCGTTCGCGATCCATACCGAGGCGATACGCCCGTTGGCGCGGGTCAGCTCGATCCCGCCGATGGCCGCCAGAAAGAAGGCGAGGCCCAAACAAGCGGCCGCAAGCCAAAGTTGATGCCGCGCGTGATTCCGAAACGCCATCATCTCCGTTCCCCTCGAAGTCGACGTGGGGATGCGGAGATGATGGTTAGTTGTCGCTTGTCACTGAGTCCAAAACGGAGCGGCCTTGCTTCTCGCTAGAGATCGCCGCCCCGCATTCGGTCCGCTTCGGTTACTTCGCCTTGCCCGGCTGGAGGACGCCGTCGATTTCCTGGACCACGCCGTTCGACCTTTTCTCGTCGGCCTTGCCGATCGTCGCCTTGCCGCCGCCGGCGTCGGTCAGCACGATTTTGTCGCCGTCCTTGGTCGCGGTGATCGTCCCGCCGCCCATCGTCGGCAGCAGCGTCTTGCCCTTTCCGGCGTCGATCGCCTTGCCGATGTCGGCGACCAGCATCGTCCCGGGGAGGATGTGGTAGGTCAGCAGCGCGGCCAGCTGGGGCTTGTTCTCGGGCTTGAGCAACCCGTCGAGGGTCCCGGCCGGGAGCTTGTCGAACGCCGCATCGGTCGGAACGAGGACCGTGTACGGCCCCGGCCCCGCCAGCGTCGCGTCGAGCCCAGCCGCCTTGGCCGCGGTCATGAACTTCGACTTGGCGTCGATGCCGGCGGCGATCGTGTCGCTGCCCGCCGCCTTCTGCGCGTTTTCGGTGGGCGCGGCCGATTTCTCGGCATCGCTCTTCTTGTTGCAAGCGCCGAGCGCGAGCGCAGAGGCCGCGCCCATCGCGAGCGCGATCGAACGAATAGTCATGAGCTTCTCCTGTTTCAGACCAGCGCCTTGGCGATCGCGGTGATCAGCTGCGTCGCCGGGTCGACCCGGTAGATGTAGCCGTCATTGTAGCGATACCAGTCATTCGGGGTGTCGTAATATTGGCTGCGATAGGCGAGCGGCACGTTGTACACCCCATAGTCGGCCGGAAGCCGCTGCCCGATCGCGAGGTCGCCCGCGAGCAGCGCGACGATCGACTGGACCATGTTGGTGCGCGGATCGACCCCGTAGATCGCGCCGTTGCCGTAGCGGTAGGCGAGGTCGCCGCCGTCGGGATAATAGCCCTGATAGGGATAGGGCACGTTGTAATAATTATAGTCTGCCGGATAGACGTCCCCGACCGGGTAATAGCCATAGTCGCTGATGCCGTAGGGGATCAGCGCGTTGACCAGGTTGTCGGCGCGGTCGACGCGATAGATCATCCCGTCGCCCATCCGATAATAATATTGGTTGTTGTCGGGATACCAGCTGCGCCAAGCACCGCCGAGCATGTCGTTGGCGTACGTCGCGGGAAGCGCCGAGCCGACATATTTCTTCGCCTGTCCGGGGGGCATGCAACCCTTGTTGGCGAGCCCCGGCGGGCAGCCGCCGACGCCATAGCCCTGCGCGTTATGCGACTGCGCATATTCGTGCATCGCGACCCCGCCGGCCACCGCCGCTGCCGCCGCGCCGCCGACCGCCATCGCGCGGCCATGGCCGTTGCCGCGCTCGGCCATTCGCTCCTGACGGGCAGCGCGGCCTTGCTCGACCCGCTGCGCCTGCCGTTCGACGCGCATGTGGTGCCCGCCGCCGCGTGCGTGCCCGCCACCATGCTGCTGGAAGCCGGCGAATGCAGGACGTCCGCCGCCGTGGCCGCCACCGGGGCCGCCGCCATGGCCACCGCCGTTGCCGTGACCGCCGCCGGGGCCACCCATCATCATGGCGTGTCCGCCGCCGCCGCCATTGCCGTGGCCTCCGCCCGGACCGCCGCCATGGCCGCCGCCGGGGCCACCACCGCCATGTCCGCCGCCCGGCCCGGCGAGGACCGGAGCCGCGCTGACCAACAGCGCAGAGGCGAGCGCAAGAATATGTTTCGACATCGGAAAATCTCCTTCGAATGTCGGCCAACGGACGGACCCGCGCTTGCGTTCCCGCACTTCGTTACGGGGTCAGTCGCCGATCATGTCGCGTTCGACCCGCGTCGCCGCGACCAGCGCCAGCAACGCCGCGAGAAGGTAGAAGGCGAGCACCTCGGTCGCCGCTATGCGCAGCGCCTCGGCCCCGTGGACCGCCTTCAGCCGGTCCGACAGCGCGCCGATCAGCAGCGGCCCGGCGCCCAGCCCGATGAGGTTGTTGATGACGAGGAAGGCGCTCGAGGCGGTCGCACGCTGCTCGGCCGGGACCATGCCCTGGACCGCGGTCGTCACCGGGCCGAGCCAGAGGATGTTGAGCGCGTTGGGAACGAGCAGCCACAGCCACGCCGCGGTCAGGCCCTGCGCATTGAGCCCGAGGGTGAAGAGGGGCGCGGTTACCAGCCACGCGATCGCCGGGAGCAGCGCGTACCACCGCCCCCGCGCGCGCCCCAGTCGGTCGGCGAGCACCCCGCCGAGCATCACCCCCGCGACCCCGCCGATCAGAAGCAGCGAGGCAAAGAATTGCCCCCGCGCGACCATCGCCAGCCCGAAGCTGCGTTCGAGGATCGACGGGGTCCACAGCGCCAGCCCGTAGCCCGCCAGCGAACTGCACGAGGAGGCGAAGGCGAGCAGCCAGAAACTCGGCTTCCGCGCCACCGCCGCCAGCGCCGCCCCGAGCGCGCCCGTGCTCGGCGCCGACCCGCTGCGCGGCCGGTCGCGCACCAGGCGTCGGAAAAGCGGTGCATAGGCCAGGCCGATCGCCCCCATCGTGACAAACGCCGCGCGCCAGCTGACCAGCGCCGCCAGATAGGCGCCGAACAAGGTCCCCGCCGCCAGCCCGACCGGCACGCCGAGCGAATAGAAGGCGAGCGCGCGGCCGCGCGTCGCGGGCGGGAAATGATCGGCGATCAGCGCATAGCTCGGCGCGACCCCGCCCGCCTCGCCGACCCCGACGCCGAGGCGATAGGCGAACAGCTGGCCGAAGCTGGCTGCGGTCCCGCATAGCGCGGTGAAGCCGCTCCATACCGCCAGCGCCCCGGCGATCACCCCGCTTCGGCTGGTGCGGTCGGCGAGCAGCGACAGCGGTAGCCCGAGCAGCGAATAGAGCAGCGCGAAGGCGAGGCCGCCGACCGCGCCGAACTGCCGGTCGCTGAGGTGGAGGTCGGCCTTGATCGGCCCGGCGAGGATGCCGAGCATCTGGCGGTCGAGGAAATTGAGGACGTAAGCGAAGGTCAACGCGAGCAGCACCCGCCGCGCGACACCTTGCGGCACCGCGTTCACAGCGACGCCAGCACGGCGACCAGCGCGTCGACGTCGCCGGCATCATGGTAGAGGCCGAACCCGATGCGGAGCACGTCGCCGCGAACGTCGGTGACCACCCCCGCCGCCGCCAGCGCCTCGCACCACCCCTGCGCGCGGGCATCGCGAAAGGCGAGGAAGCGGGCGTGCGGGCCGCCGGTGAGCGGATTGAGCAGTTCGGCAGCGGCGAGCGGCGTGCGCCCGATCGCGTCGAGCAGCCGCGCCTGGAGCGCTGCGGCGTGCGCCGAGATCGTCGCCGTGGTCAGCCCTTCGCGCGCCAGCATCCGCCGGACATGAGCGAAGCGATAGAGCGCCGAGGGATCGAAGGTCGCGCCCATGAAGCGCATTGCATCGGGCGCGTAGCCGACCGCGCCGGGGGGGAGGGTCAAATCCTCGAATTCGGCGTACCAGCCGGTCAACGGCGGGCGCGGCCCGAAGCCGGGTGGGCAATGCATGAACCCCATCCCCTCGCCGCTCATCGCATATTTATAGCCGCCGCCGAGGAAAAAGGCCGACGCCGCGATCTCCGCCCGAAAGGGCCGGTCGATCGCCATGAAGCTGTGATAGCCGTCGATCACGGCCCACGGCCCCTCGGGACGCGCGAGGCCCGCGAGCGCGGCGAGATCGCCGATCACTGCGCCGCTGCCGAACAGCAGCTGGCTGGCGAAGACGAGGTCGAACGATCCCGCCTGCGCCGCTGCCGACAAGCGCGCCGGCAGCGTGTCGAACGGCGCCGCCGCGACCCGCGTCACCGCCGCCTCGCCGCCCTCCTCCCACCGCGCCAGCTGCCGCCGCGCCGAGTGGAATTCGCCGTCGGTGGTCAGGACACGCAGCGCTGCGCCGCCGCGCCGGGGGCAAGCCGCCGCGAGCCGAAGCAGCAGGCTGTGAGTGTTGTCGGCGAACACGATCGCCGACGGATTGCCGCTGCCGAGTTCGGCCGCGATCTCGGCCTGCGCTTCGGGCCAGACCTCGCCCATCACCCGGTCCCACTTGCGGTCGGCGAGCCGCGCCGCATCCTCCCAGCATTCGACCTGCCCGTCGAAGCTGGCGTCGGGCCACAGGTGATGGCTGTGCGCGGCGAAATGGAGCCGTCCCGGCGCCGCGCCGAGGCTTCGCGAGAACAGCGGCTTGAAGCTCACAGCTCGGTCCTGAGCGACCAGAGCTCGGGGAAGGCGCGCTTGGCGAGCGTCGCGGCGAGATAGGCCGCGCCCGCCGACCCGCCGGTCCCGCTCTTGAGGCCGATGATCCGTTCGACCGTCATCAGATGCTTGTGCCGCCAGCCGGCGAGCGCATCGTCGATGTCGACCAGCTTCTCGGCCAGCGCATAAATCTCGAAATGGGTGTCGCTGTCGCGGTAGACCGCCAGCCACGAGGCGCGGACCGCGTCGGGCGTCGCGACGTCGAACCCGGCGCGGGCGAGCGCGGCCTTGGCCTCGTCCCACAGCGAGCGGTCGGCGAGCGCGGCCTCGAGCCGGGCGCGGCCCTCGGCGCCGCCTTCCTCGATCTCGAGATAGCGCGGGTCCTTCAGCCCGAGCCGATATTCGAGCTCGCGAAACTGCGCCGACTGGAACCCCGAAGAGGTGCCGAGCACGTGGCGGAAGGCGGCGTAATCGACCGGGGTCAGCGTCGCCAGCACGTCCCACGACATGGTCATCACCGCCTGGATGCGGCTGACGCGGGCGAGCGCCTTATAGGCTTCGTCGACGCGGTCGTCGCGCACCAGTCGGGTCGCCAGCGCGACCTCGTGAAGCATCTGCTTGAGCCACAGTTCCTTGGTCTGGTGGATGACGATGAACAGCATCTCGTCGTGGAGATCGCTGCGCGGTTCCTGCGCGTCGAGCAGCCGGTCGAGCCGCAGGTAATCGCCGTAGGTCATTCCGGCCGGGGTCGCGGTCATGCCGATCCGCCTAGGCGACAAGCCCGGCCCGCGGCAAGCGCCGAGGCCTTACTGGCCGCCCGCGCCGCCGCCGGGAAGCCCGCTGCCGACCGTGCCGATGTTCGAGAACAGCTCGCTGAGGAACGACTTCTTGCGACCGAAGGTCGGGGTCTGCTGCTTCATCGGGGCGACGTTGACCAGCTGGTTCTTGCCGCCCTTTTCGACCCGCACGACGTTGCCCGCCTGGTCGAACTGGACATGGAGCGTCTCCGCCTTAATCACGCGCGGGCGGGTCGCGCCGACTTCGCGGGTATCCTGCGACACATAATACCAGTCGTTCGGGTTGAACTGGCCGACGAAGGTCGGGCGGCCCATCGACTTGGCGACCGAATCCTTGTTGTCGACTCCGACCTGGATACCCTGCGCAAGCTGCGGGTCGATGACGAAGCCGCGATGCGAGTTGATCCCGCTGCAGCCGGCCAGGAGCGCCGCCAGTCCCGCGCCGATCGCCAGTTTCCCCACCGTCATCGTCTGTCACTCCACTCGTCGTGTCGCCGCACCCTTAGGCGGACTTCCCCTTGGCGCGCAAGGCGTTGACTCGGGCTGAACAAAAGCGTTTGCCGCATCCACCATGCGCTCGCTGATGGCCAAGCTCCGCCCGCGCCGCGACGATGCCGCCGCGCTTTATTCGCATCTCGTCGCCGAGGCGCGCCGCCCCGGCTGGTATACCGCCGGCGGAGTGCCCGACACGATCGACGGCCGTTTCCGCGTGCTCGCCACGCTGGCGGCGCTCGCGACGCTGAGGCTCGAGGCGGGGGACGAGGCGGCAGTGCGCCACTCGGTGCGGCTGACCGAGGCGTTCGTCGACGACATGGAGGCGCAGTTGCGCGAGGCGGGGATCGGCGACCCGACCGTCGGCAAGCGCGTTCGCGCGTTGGTCGGCTCGCTCGCCAAAAGGGTCGACCTGTGGCGCCCGGTGCTCGCCGAGGAACAGCGCCCCGGCTTCGCCGAAGCGGTCCGCGCCAGCCTTTACCCCGACGAGGCACCGGGCGAGGCCGCCGAGACCTTCGCGGGCGAGGAATTGCGCCGACTGCACGAAGGGCTTGACGGAATCAGCGACCGCAACCTGATCGAGGGGCGGATCGGGTGAGCGGCTGGCCGGGGCGAGTGCTGCTGTCGCAGATCCGCGACGGCGACCGGATCGAGGCTGAGGCCGACGAAGCCGAACGCGCCGCGATCGCCGAAAGGCTGCGGCTGAGCGCGCTCCACCGGCTCGAGGCGGTGGCGACGCTGACCCGCGATGGCGAGGCGATCCATGCCGAGGGTCGCTTGCGCGCCGCGCTGGCGCAGCCGTGCATCGCCACCGGCGACCCGGTCGAGGCCAGCGTCGACGAGCGCTTCAGCCTGCGCTTCCTGCCCGAGCCGAAAGCGGGCGCCGACGACGAGATCGAGCTTGGCGACGACGACCTCGACACCGTGTTCCACGATGGCGCGGCGATCGAGTTGGGCGATGCGCTGGCCGACACGCTGGCGCTGGGCCTCGACCCCTATCCGCGAAGCGCAGGGGCCGACGCGGCGCTGAAGGCCGCCGGGGTGATGAGCGAAGAGGAAGCCGGGCCGTTCGCCGGGCTAGCCGCGCTCAAGGACAAGCTTCGGGGCTAGGCCGCCTCAGAACGGCACATCGTCGTCCAGATCGCTGTCGAACGCCGCGGGCTGCGGGCGCGACTGCTGCTGGCGACCGCCGCCGCCACCGCCGAAGCTCGACCCGCCGAAGCCGCCGTCGTCATAGCCGCCCCCGCCGCCGAAGTTGCCCCCGCCGCCGCCTTCGCCACGCGCGTCGAGCAGCACCAGTTCGCCGCGGAATTTCTGGAGTACGATCTCGGTGGTGTAGCGGTCGTTGCCCGACTGGTCCTGCCATTTGCGGGTCTGCAGCTGGCCCTCGATGTAGACCTTGCTGCCCTTCTTCAGGTAGTTTTTCGCGACCCGGCCGAGATTCTCGTTGAAAATCGCGACCGAATGCCACTCGGTCCGCTCCTGCCGGTTGCCGTCGCGGTCCTTCCAGTTTTCCGAGGTCGCGATCCTGAGGTTCACGACCTCGCCACCGTTGCTGAAGCTGCGCGATTCGGGGTCCTGGCCCAAATTGCCGACCAGAATCACCTTGTTCACGCCCGCCATATTCGTCTCCTCAGCCGAGGCCCGCCCAGACCGCGATCCAGTAAGTCAGACCGGCGGCGGCGTAAGCCAATGCGAACAGGTAGCTAACCATGAACGCGGGCCACTTCCACCCGTTTGTTTCGCGGCGCGTGACGGCGATGGTCGAGATGCACTGCGGCGCGAACACGAACCAGGCGAGGAAGGCGAGCGCGGTGGCAAGGCTCCAGCGCCCGTGGAGCCTCTGTTCGAGCGTCTGGGCGCCCTTGTCGTCGCTCGCGTCGAGCGAATAGACCGTCCCGATCGCGCTGACCGCGACCTCGCGCGCCGCCATCGCCGGCAGCAGCGCCAGCGAAATATCCTGATTGAAGCCGATCGGCGCGACGAGCTTGTGGATGCCGCGCCCGATATGCCCGGCGATCGAGGCGTCGATCTGCCGCTGCCCCGGCGCGGCCTGCGGGAAGCTCGCCAGCGCCCAAAGGATGACGGTGGTGGTCATGATGATCCCGCCCGCGCGCTTCAGGAAGATCACCGCGCGCTGCCACAGGCCAAGCAGCACGTCGCCGAGCCGCGGCATCTGGTATTTGGGCAGCTCCATCATGAACAGCCCGCCACCGCCGCGCACCGCGGTCCGCCGAAGCACCAGCGCCGCGATCAGCGCGCTCGCGATCCCGGCGAGGTAGAGCACGAACATGACGAGGCCCTGCAGCCCGATTCCCGGCCCGACGTCGCGCGCGGGGATGAACGCGCCGATGATCAGCGTGTAGACCGGAAGCCGCGCCGAACAGGTCATCAGCGGCGCGACGAGGATCGTCGTCAGCCGGTCCTTCGGATCGTCGATCGTGCGCGTCGCCATGATTCCCGGCACCGCGCAGGCGAAGCTTGACAACAGTGGGATGAAGGCCCGCCCTGACAGCCCCGCGTGGCTCATCAGCCGGTCCATCAGGAACGCCGCGCGCACCATGTAGCCGCTCGATTCGAGCACGAGGATGAAGGCGAACAGGATCAGGATCTGCGGCAGGAACACGACCACCGCGCCGACCCCGGCGATCACCCCGTCGACGATCAGCGAGTTGAGAATTCCCGGCGGGAGTGCCGCGCCGATCTTCGCGCCGAGCGCGGTCATCATGGCGTCGAGCGCGTCGGCGGGCAGCTTCGACCAGGCGAACACCGCCTGAAACATCAGGAACAGGATGCCGGCAAGGATCAGCGGGCCGAAGATCGGGTGGAGCAGCCACCCGTCGAGCCGGTGGGTCAGCCGCCGGACCGGAGTCTCGCGAACGATCGCGCCGACCGCGATCTCGCGCGCGCGGCGCTGGAGCAGCAGCGGGTCGCGGGTCGGCCCCTCGCCCGCGCGCAGCCGGCGCGGCTCGGCGAGCAGCGATTCGAGCGCGCCGCGAAGCGCGTCGAGCCCGCGCTTCCGGACCGCTACCGTCTCGATCACCGGCACGCCGAGCTCGGCCGACAGCTTGGCCGCGTCGAGCTCGAGCCCGTCTCGCTTGGCCAGGTCGACCATGTTCAGCGCGACCACCGTCGGCAGCCCGAGGTCGATCAGCTGGAGCGCGAAGCGCAGGTGATTGTCGAGGTTCGAGGCGTCGACCACGATCACCAGCGCGTCGGGCAGCCGCTCGCCCGCCTGCTTGCCGAGTAGCACGTCGCGGGTCACCGCTTCGTCGGGGCTCGACGGGTCGAGGCCGTAGGCGCCGGGCAGGTCGACGAGATCGACCGGGCGGCCGTCCGCCAGCACCAGTCGACCGCTGTGCCGTTCGACGGTGACGCCGGGATAATTGCCGACCTTCTGCCGCGCGCCGGTCAGCGCGTTGAACAGCGCCGACTTGCCGGCATTGGGATTGCCGACCACTGCCACGAGCGGAGCCGCGTTCATGCCGCCTCGGGGGTCACCAGCACGGCGCGAGCGTGGCTTTTGCGGATCGCCACCGTCATCCGTCCGACCCGCACCGCGAGCGGGTCCTTGCCGAACGGGCCGAGGTAGAGCGGGGTCACCGCCACCCCCTCGTCGAAGCCGAACTGGCGCAGCCGGCGCGCGTCGCCCTCGCCGAGCGCGGCCCAGTCGATCGAGTCGATCCGCGCCTTGGTGCCGAGCCGAAGATCGTCGAGGGAAGTCGCCGCCGCCATTATTTGCGACCGATTATCAATAAGTCGCGCGACGCGCTAGGGGGTCGATAGCTCCGGCATCTGCGCGCCGGGTTTCCCCCTAGCGCGGCGGATACCGCAGGCGCCCGAGGAACCGGGTGAGGCTGGGTCGCATCGTCGAATTGCCGCGCCATTCGGCCTTCAGCTTTTCGAACCGCATCACGCCTTCGAGCCGGCGGTCGAGGAAGCCGGCGGTGTCGGTCCACCCCTCGCTCTGGTCGTCGAGCCAGGCGTAAAGCGTCGAGGCATAGACCCCCGACAGCGTCAGCCGCTTGGTATAGTGGTTGTAGTCGGTCGCGGTGTCGCCCGCGAGCCGCCACATCCGGTCGGCGCTCCGCCAGCCGGTGCGAAGCGCGAGCGGCACGTTCTGCGGCATCGACAGGATGCTGAGCGCGCTGCGTACCGCCTCGCGCGCGGGGCCGGCGGTTTCGAGCCGGAACCAGATCATGTTGCGGATCCGGTCGCGAATCTTCATTGCCGCGACGACCCCGGGCGTGAAATTTGCCTCCATCGCCGCGTCGATCCCGTCGATCCATGCCTCGATCATCCCCGGCGCGTCCTTCGGGAAGGCGAGCCGCGCCTGCGCCGGGTCGACCCCAAGCTGTGCCGCCGCCGCGTCGACCGCCTCTTCGTTCCAGCCGTCGAACGCGGCATTCTCGCCGACCGCGAGCGCCAGCTTGCGGCGGAGCGATTCGAGCGGGGTCTGCGGATCGGCCATGCGCCCTATCTGGGCTTGGCGCGCGGCGGGCGCAAGCGGACCAGCACGAGGGCCGCCCCGATCAACGCGGCGCCGAGGAAGTCGAGCCCGGTCATCGATTCGCCGTAATAGACCCAGCCGAGCAGCGCCGACAGCGCGGGCTGGGTCAGGAGCGCGAGCCCGACCACCAGTGGCGACAATTCGCCGATCGCGAACACCAGCAGCCCCTGCCCGACGACCTGGCTGACCAGCGCGAGCGCGAACACCCCGGTCCAGTCGGCGGGGATCATCGGTTCGCCCAGCGCGAGCGCGATCGGCAGCAGCGTCAGCGCGGCGAAGACGCTCGACAGCGCGAGCAGCCCGAGCGGCGGCACGTCGGCGCGCGCCTTGTCGACCGCGATCAGGTACCCCGCGTAGAGCAGGCCGGCGAGCGCCGAGAGCAGGTCGCCGTGGAGGTGGGCGAGCGACAGTTCGGCGCTACCCCACATCAGCAGCGCGCACCCGGTCGCCGCCCCGGCCAGCGCGAGCGCCTGGAACAGCGAGGGCCGCTGCCGCGCGAGCCACAGTCCCCACGCCGCGAACAGGAAGCTGCCGATATTGCCGAACAGCGTCGCGTTGCCGAGCTTGGTGATGAGGATCCCCGCGTTCCATGCCGCGACGTCGGTGCCGAAGAAGAACGCCCCGGCGGCGATGGTCAGCGTCAGCTTGCGGGTCGGCGGAACGATCCGCTGGCGGCCGAGACGCGCGAGGAGGATCAGGAACGGCACCGCCAGCGTCACGCGCCAGAAGCCCGCCGCGACCGGGCCGACCCCGCTGTGCCGCACGAGGAACGGCCCCATCGCCAGCGCGACATTGCCGAGCAGCAGCAGCGGGAAGGCGACCCGCGCCGCCCTTGATCGTGTCGCCGGCGCGACCATCTCTCGTAGTCCCTCAGCCATGACTTGCGCCCTAACAGAAAGCCCCGTGATGCCCAGCCTGTTCGATCCGATCGACCTCTCGCCCGCACTTCGCCTGCCCAACCGCATCCTGATGGCGCCGCTCACCCGGGGCCGGGCGACGCGCGAGGCGGTGCCGGTCGAGATGATGGGCACCTATTATGCGCAGCGCGCCGCCGCGGGGCTGATCATTTCGGAGGCGACCGGGATCAGCCGCGAAGGACTCGGCTGGCCCTATGCGCCGGGGCTGTGGAGCGAGGCGCAGGTCGAGGGATGAAAGCCGGTTGTCGGCGCGGTTCACGCCGCTGGCGGGAGAATCGTCGCGCAACTGTGGCACATGGGGCGGGTCGTGCCGTTTGGCGTGTCGGGGCTGCCCGCGGTCAGCGTCTCGGCGATCCGCGCCGAGCTCGACGGTCACAGCTATGACGGCAAGGAACCCTATCCGACCCCGCGCGAGGCGAGCCGCGACGACATCGCACGGATCGTCGGCGACTATGCGCTGGCCGCGGCAAACGCGATCCGGGCGGGGTTCGACGGGGTCCAGATCCACGGCGCGAACGGCTATTTGATCGACCAGTTCCTGCGCGACGGGACCAATCGGCGGACCGACGAATATGGCGGGTCGATGCCCAACCGGCTGCGCTTCATGAGCGAGGTGGTCGAGGCGGTCGGCGGCGCGGTCGGGCTCGACCGGACCGCGATCCGCCTGTCGCCGAACAGCTGGGCCAACGAGTGCAAGGGAAGCGACGACGCCGAGCTGTTCACCGCCGCCGCCAAGCGGCTCGGCGAGCTCGGCGTGCCGTGGATCGAGCTTCGCGAATCGGGCCCGCAATCGACCTTCCGCGCGACCCCGGCCCCGCCGGTCAGCCCGGCGATGCGGCAGGTCTACCCGGGAAAGATCGTGCTCAACAGCGATTATGACGGGGTCAGCGGGCAGCAGCGGCTCGATGAGGGGGTCGCCGACGCAATTGCCTTCGGGCGGACCTTTCTTGCCAACCCCGACCTGGTCGAGCGGATTCGCCTCGGCGCGCCGCTCAATGCGCCCGAGGTCGCCACATTCTATAGCCGCGGCGCGGCGGGATACACCGATTACCCAATGCTTGCGGAACAGGCCGAGGCTTAAGCCCGTTTCGTCTCCCGACGACAGGAGGCGATGATGGACGATTCGTTGAAGCGCAGGCTGGCTGCCGGGGCGGTGCTCGCGGGCGCAGCGCTGCTCGGCGGGGCGGTCTATGTGATGCGCGAGAAGCAGACCGAGGAGCCCGATTATCGCGCGCTCAAAACCGACGGCGACTTCCAGATCCGCGACTATCCGACGATCACCGTGGCCGAGACGATCGTCAACGGCCCGCGGCAGGAGGCTTTGTCTGACGGTTTCCGCGTCCTCGCCGACTATATCTTCGCCAAGTCGCGGCCCGGCGAGCCGATCGAGATGACCGCGCCGGTGATGCAGGACGCGGGCGACCCGATGGCGAGCGACCCGCCGCTGTTCGACGACGAGCTCGAGGGCGCGTGGCGCACCCGGTTCGTCATGCCCGCGGGCCGCGATGCCGAGGAACTGCCCGAACCGCCCGAAGGAGTCGAGCTGATCGACCTCGCCCCGCGCCGGGTGGCGGTGGTCAGCTTTTCCGGGCGCGCGACCGACAAGGCGCTGGCGGAGCAGGAGGACCGGCTGCGCGGCTGGATCGCCCGGCAGGGCGAGGCGAGCGAGGCCGAGCCCGAATATGCCTTTTACAATTCGCCGATGATCCCGCCGCCGCTTCGCCGTAACGAGGTGTGGCTGCCGCTCGACTAGAAAACCGACTTGAGCGCGAGCAGCGCCAGCGCCGCCTCGGCCGCGCCGGCGCCCTTGTTGGCCTGCGCGGGATCGGCCCGGTGGAGCGCCTGCGCCTCGTTCTCGACGGTGAGGATGCCGTTGCCGACCGCCAGCCCGTCGAGCGTCAGCGCCATGATGCCCCGCGCGCTTTCGCCCGCGACGATCTCGAAATGCCAGGTTTCGCCGCGGATCACGACGCCCAGCGCGACATAGGCGTCGAACCGTCCCGACTCGGCGGCTTGCGCGATCGCCGCGGGCAGTTCGAGCGCGCCGGGCAGGGTGATCGTCTCGTGGCTGTGCCCCGCCGCCTCGATCGCGGCGCGCGCGCCGGCGAGCAGCAGGTCGTTGAGGTGGGCGTAGAAGCGCGCTTCGGCGATCAGCAGATGGGCCATCAGGCGGCTCGTTCGATCCGGCGTTCCTCGACGATGGCGAGGCCGTAGGCGCTCAGCCCGACAAGGGTGTGACTGGTGTTGGTGAGCAGCACCATGTCGTGAACGCCGAGCGCGGCTAGGATCTGCGCGCCGACGCCGTAGCCGCGAAGCTCGGGCCCCTTCGCCGGGGCGCGGCCTTCGCGCAGGTCGGTCGAGCGGCTGAGCGAGCCCGGCGCGGCGGCGTGAAGCGCGACGACGACGCCCGAGCCCGCCGCCTCGATCATCGCCATCGCCCCGTCGAGCAGGCCCGCGCGCGGTCCCGCCTCGCCGAACACGTCGGCGAACAGGTCGAGGCTGTGCATCCTGACCAGCGTGGGGTTGGCGGGGTCGAGCGTGCCGTGGACCAGTGCGAGCTGTTCCTCGCCGCTCGACTTGTCGCGAAACACGCGCGCCTGCCAGCTCGCGCCGCGCCTGCTGGTGAAGCGCGTCTCGCTGACCGGCTCGACCATGTGGTCGCGGCGCAGGCGATAAGCGATGAGGTCGCGGATCGTCCCGATCTTGAGCCCGTGGGTGCGCGCGAAGTCCATCAAATCGTCGAGCCGCGCCATGGTGCCGTCGTCGCGCATGATCTCGCAGATCACGCCCGACGGATTGAGCCCGGCGAGCCGCGAGACGTCGACCGCCGCCTCGGTATGGCCGGCGCGGACCAGCACGCCGCCGGGACGCGCGACCAGCGGGAAGACGTGGCCGGGCGACACGATTGCCTCGGGACCGTTGGCGTGGTCGATCGCCACCGCGACGGTCCGCGCGCGGTCGGCGGCGCTGATCCCGGTGGTGACGCCCTCCTTCGCCTCGATCGAGACGGTGAAGGCGGTTTCCATCCGCGTGCCGTTGGCGCGGGCCATCGGCTCTAGGCCGAGCGCGTCGACCCGCTCCCTGTTCAGCGCGAGGCAGATCAGCCCGCGCCCGTGGCGGGCCATGAAGTTGATCGCGTCGGGGGTCGCCATCTGCGCGGGGATAACGAGGTCGCCCTCATTTTCGCGGTCGTCGTCGTCGACGAGGATGAACATCCGCCCGTTGCGCGCCTCGTCGATGATCGCCTCGGGCCCGACGAGGATGTCGGTCGTCCCCTTTGCCAGCAGCTTTTCGAGCTTGATCAGCGTGTCGGCAGTCGGATTCCAGTCGGCGTCGCCGAGCTTGCGGAGCGAGTTGGGATGGAGGCCGGCAGCGCGAGCTAGGCCGGCGCGGCTCACCTCGCCGGTAGCGATGACGGCTTCGAGCCGTTCGATGAGGGTGGCGGACATGACGCGCCGATATCACATCGAAATGTGATCGCGCAACCGCGATCGTCACATTCGCGCGTCGGCCATCCGCTTCAAATAGCGCGCGAGGACGTCGATCTCGAGATTGACGCCATCGCCGACCGCCCATCCGGACAATGTCGTGTGATCGGCGGTGTGCGGGATGATGTTGACTGCGAAGTCGGTTCCGTCGGCGCCGTCGCGGACTTCGTTGACGGTGAGCGACACGCCGTCGAGCGTCACCGACCCCTTGGCCGCGAGATAGGGACCGAGACCTTCGGGCGCACGGAGCCCAAAGCGGACAGAATCGCCCTCCTCGCAGCGCCCGACGATCGTCGCCACCCCGTCGACGTGGCCGGTGACGAGGTGGCCGCCGAGCTCGTCGCCGAGCCGAAGCGCGCGCTCGAGATTGACCCGCCGCCCCTCGGCCCACATGCCGGGCGCGGTGCGCGAAACGGTTTCGCCGCTGGCGTCGAAGGCGAGCCAGTCGGCCCCCTTGTCGACCACCGTCAGGCACACCCCCGAACAGGCAATCGACGCACCGAGGTCTATCGTCGCCGGATCGTAGTCGGTGGCAACGATCAGCCGCAGGTCGCCGCGCTGCTCGACGCTGCGAATGGTGCCGATGTCGGTGACGATGCCGGTGAACATGACGGCTCCCTACCGTGCCCGCTCGTACACTTCCAGCCGATCGACTCCCAGGCCCGCTCCGCCTTGCGCGCGCCAGCGGCCGTGCGCGTCGGCGATCGCGTCGAGCCCGATATAGCCGAACGACGACTTGCCCTCGCCGATCAGCAGCGGGGCGCGATAGATCAGGATGCGGTCGACCAGGTCTTCTGCAAGGAACGCCGTGGCGGTTGCCGCACCGCCTTCGACCAGCAGGTCGTTGACGTCATGAAGTCGCGCGATATCCGATGGCTTTTCAAGCACTTCCCAGCCCGCGACCGGGCCAAGCGTGCGGCTCAGCAGCGCGCGGCGGGGGCTTCGCTCCTCGAGCCCGGGAAGGCGGACGTCGAGCCTTGGCGTGTCGGCCTCGTAGGTCCCGCGCCCGACGAGGATCATGTCGCTGTGTGCACGTTCGAGGTGGACGTGGGCGCGCGCGTCCTCGCCGGTGATCCATTTTGATTCGCCCGAGGGGAGCGCGATCTTGCCGTCGATGCTGAGCGCGAGCTTGAGCGTGACCCGCGGGCGGCTGAGCGCGAGGCGGGTGAGATAGCCGGCCATGCTGGCGCGCGCCGCACCCTCGCCCTCGCCGACCGTCACCTCGACCCCCTGCGCGCGAAGCCGGTCGAAGCCCCGTCCGGCGGTGCGCGGGTCGGGGTCCTCGATCGCAGCGACGACCCGCGCGATTCCCGCCGCCGGGATCAACCCGGCGCAGGTCGGGCCGCGCGGGCTGGCATGGGCGCAGGGTTCCAGCGTGGTGTACAGCGTCGCGCCGCGCGTCGCCGCGCCCGCCGCGGCCAGCGCGACCGCCTCGGCATGGGGCCGGCCACCCGGGGCGGTCGCGCCGCGACCGACGATGGTGCCGTCCGCGGCAACGATCACGCAGCCGACGTTGGGGTTGGGCGCGGTCAATCCCCGCGCCGCTTCCCCCAGCCGCACCGCCTCGGCCATCAAGGCGGCGTCACTGGATATGGAACGCCTTTTCGAGTTGCTTGAACTGTTCCTGCTTCTTCTTGGCGAAGGCCTCGCGCTCGGCCTGGTCCTTTTTCTGGTCGGCCTTGATGTCGGCGTCGGTGCGGTTGGCGGCGTAATCCTCGACGTAGACGATCTGTTCGGGGGGCGCGGTATTCACCTTCGGATCGACCAGGAACACGATCAGGATGATGACGGTGATCAGCAGCGCCATCACCCCCGCCCAGACCTTTTCGCGCCCCGGCTGGCGAAGGAAGGCGGCGAGGTCGCGGAAGGCGGCGCGCGGGCCGGACACGGGCGGCATGACGGACATGCCGCCCAATGTAGGGACCCGCCGGTCAGGCGTCGAGGCGGAAGTGGACGGTGACGTTGAGACTCGATCCGACCGGCGTGTCGCCGTCGCGCGCCGGTCGATAGCGCCAGTGGGAGAGGATGTGGCGGCGCGCGGCGTCGAGAAAGATCGGATCGGCGCGGCCGAGCGGCGTCACCGCGGTCACTCGCCCGGTGGGGGAAATGGTCAGCGCGAGCGTCAGCGTCGCCTCCTCGCCCGCGTCCTGCTTGGCGACCGGGTAGGGCGGCATCACCTCGTTGGGCGGCGTAATGGCGACCGGCCCGCTGTGGACCAGCGGCGGAAGCGGCGGGATCGTCGTCCCCGCGCCGCCGCCCGAACCGGCGACGGGACCGGTCGGGCCTTTCGGCGGCAGCGTGTCGGTCGCCAGCGGAGGCGGATCGAGCGGCGGGAGGTCGACCTTCGACTGGGTGACGGTCGAGACGGGGTCGCGGCGCGGCTCGACCTTCGGGCGGGGGTCGGGCGGCGGTGGGGGCGGGTCGTTGGGAACGAAGCTGATCGTCGTCGAGTCGTGATGCCGGTCGACGATCATTTTCGCGCTGAGCGCGAGCGCGACGAGGCCGACATGGCCGGCGACGATCAGCGCGAGGGTGGCGGGGGAGCGGCGGCCGGGGGCGAAGCGATCGGGAGAAGCGTAAGGCAGCATCGATCGACTCCTTCAGTTGGGGTCGTTATGTTACATCATAACATTATATGTCCCGCAAGCGCTGTTTTCAGCCGGAAGGGCGGAAATCAGGCGGCGGCCTTCAGCCGGGCGATGGCGCGGGCACGGCCGATGCGCTTCAACAGCGGCGCCATCTCGGGGCCGTGCGCGCGCCCGGTAAGCGCGAGGCGGAGCGGCATGAACAGCGCCTTGCCCGACCGCTCGGTCGCCGCCTTGAGCGACATGGTGAGCTGCGGCCATGGCTCCTCGTCCCACTCGACCATGCCCGCGGTCTCGGCGGCGAGCGCGAGAAAGGCGCGGTCCTCGACCGACAGCGCGGGCGGATCGATCTCGCCGTCGAGTACCGGCAGCCAGTCGGCGAGCTCGGCGAGATGGTCGACATTGCCCGCCAGGATCGCCCATTCGCCCTCGCCGATCCCGGCCGGGACGCGATCGGCGACCGACGCATAATCGAGGTGGTGGAGCAGCTTGCGGTTGACTGCCTCGACCTCGGCCAGGTCGAAATGCGCGGGAGCGCGCCCGAAGGTCGAAAGGTCGAACCCCTCGGCCAGCTCGGCGAGCGTCGCCTTCGCCTCGACCGGCCGCGAGGTGCCGAGCCGGGCGAGCAGCGAATTGAGCGCCATCGGCTCGATCCCCGCTTCCTTCAGCGCGTCGACCCCGCTCGCGCCCAGCCGCTTCGACAGCTTGCCCTCGGCGGTGACGAGGAGCGCCTCGTGCGCCAGCGCGGGCGGCGTCGCGCCGAGCGCGGCGAACATCTGCAGCTGGGTCGCGCTGTTCGACACATGGTCCTCGCCGCGAAGCACGTGACTGATGCCCATGTCGATGTCGTCGATGACGCTGGGCAGAAGGTAGAGCCAGCTGCCGTCGGCGCGGCGGACAACGGGGTCGCTGATCAGTTTCGGGTCGAAATGCTGCGGGCCACGAACGAGGTCGGTCCATTCGATCAGGACCGAATGGTCGAGCCTGAACCGCCAGTGCGGGGCGACTCCCTCGGGTAGGGGTGCGTCGGTGGGCTTGCGCTCGTAGACCGGGGGAAGCCCGCGGCCGAGCAGCACCTTGCGGCGAAGCTCGAGTTCTTCCGGCGTCTCGTAACAGGCATAGACGCGGCCTGCCCCCTTCAGTCGCTCGAACTCGCGCTCATACAGATCGAACCGCGCCGACTGGCGGACTTCGCCGTCGGGAACGAGCCCGAGCCACCCGAGATCGTCGCGGATCGCCTCGACATAGTCCTCGCGGCTCCGTTCCGGATCGGTATCGTCGATGCGCAGCAGGAACCGCCCGCCGTCGCGCTTGGCCAGCAGGTAATTGTGGAGCGCGGTGCGGATGTTGCCGACATGAAGCCGTCCGGTCGGCGAGGGAGCGAAGCGGGTGACGGTGGTCATGGCGGCGAGGCCTAGCGAGGCCGCGGCCGGTTGACCAGCAATCGACTAGCGCCGAACGCTGATGGCCTTCGCCGCCCACATCTGGGCGCAGTCGCGGACCGGGCGCAACCCGGCCTGCGAGGGCACGCCGATCCCCATGGCGTGCGCCGTCGACGCGAGATCGGCCGATCCGACCTTGAGCGCCCGCAACTCGCCACGGATGTCGGCGGCGGCGAGACGGGCCTGGTCGCGATCGAATTGGGTCGGACGCCCGTTCAAAGGGTCGGCGAGGGTCAATCGGCCCCACTCGGATACGATCCGCTGGATCCGCGCGTTCGAGAATTCGACCTGCCGCCGCGTATTTTCGAAATCGCTCGCTTCCTGCGACCCGTGGCGATCGCGCAGCAGCCCGAACGAGCGCTCGCTCAGCGCGAGCGACTGGAAGGAGTCGAGCACGGGCCGGTCGCTCATTCCCGGGTCGAGCGGCCCGGCGGCGAGGCGGCGCATGATCAACGCCACCCGGTCGTCGAGACATTGCGCCGCGACCTGCCAGGCCTCTGCGGTCGAGGCATTCTCGGCCACTTGTTCCCGAAGGGCGGCCCGTCCCTGTTCCATGTCCGCCAAGGCGGCGCGATCGGCCATCCAGCTGGCAAGCCCCTGCGCGATCAGCACGCCGGCAATGACCACGAACAGCTCGAACAGGAACAGCCGCGCGGTATGCTGGCCGCTGCCCTCGCTCCACCAATGCCGGACGGTGCGGAACATCCTACGGCACCGCGTGCCATATGTGGCCGTGACGCCAGATTTCGGCGCAACTGGTCACCGGGACGTCGGGAATCGACAGCGCGTTGCCCGAGCCGAGCGGGACGATGCCGAGCTTGCGCGCATCGCCCTCGATCCGCCCCTGAAGCATCGCCATCCGGTCTAGCAGCCAGCGCAGCCGCAGACCGGCCGCGCGCATCGCCGCCCGGTCCGCCGGACCGGGCGCGCCCATGTCGGGGGCCAGATAGCCGAAGGCGGACCAAGCCGCGCTAAGCTCCTGCGGCATCGACTTGATGGTGGCGCCATTATTCATAATTCCACCGTAGATGTCGTCGACGGTATCGCCGTAGCGATCGCGGAAGGCGCGTTCGACGTCGGCGTTGAACGGTTCGACCGAATAGGTTCCGACCTTGGGCATGGCGAGGTCGCGCACCGTGAGCGGCGGTTCGAGCGTCCCGGCGGTGGCGGCGTGAAGCAGCTGATCGACCCGCGCGCGAAGACAGGGGATGGCGGCCTGCCAGACTTGCGCTGCGTTGCGCGCGCGACCCGTTTCGAACCGCAGGCGGGCGGCTTCCTTGGCGACGCCGGCGTCCTGCTGGCGCTGGCCGGCCCAATTGGCGAGGCCTTGGGCGATCAGCACCCCGAGGATGACCACGGTCAGTTCGAAGGCGAACAGTCGTGCCGTGTGCTGGCCGCTGCCCTCGCTCCACCAGTGCCGGACCGTTCGGAACACCCCTGTCGCCTCCCGTCAGGAAGCGGAGACTGTATCAGCTAATCGCCGGTGTGGAAGGCGTTGGTGATCGGGTAGCGGCGGTCGCGGCCGAAGTTGCGGGGGCCGAGCTTGACCCCCGGCGGCGCCTGGCGACGCTTGTACTCGGCGCGCAGCAGCTTTTTCTCGATATCGGCGACCAGCGTCTCGGGCTCGCCGGTGGCCGCGGCGGTCTCGGCGACCGAGCGTTCCTTTTCGACCAGCGATTCGAGCATCCGGTCGAGCACGTCGTAGGGCGGCAGCGAGTCCTGGTCCTTCTGGTTGGGACGAAGCTCGGCGGTCGGGGGCTTGTCGATCACGCGCTGCGGCATGACCGGCCCGTCGCAACCAAGCGCGCCGCGCGGGCGGTTCGCGTTGCGCCACCTCGACAGCGCGAACACGGTCGTCTTGTAGGCATCCTTCAAGACCGAATAGCCCCCCGCCATGTCGCCGTAGAGAGTGGCGTAGCCGACGCTCATCTCGCTCTTGTTGCCGGTGGTGAGCAGCATTTCGCCGCCCGAATTGCTGAGCGCCATCAGCGTCACCATCCGCAGGCGCGCCTGGATATTTTCCTGCGCGAGCGGACTGGCGTCGGGGAGCATCTTCGCCAGCGCGTCGACCCCGGGGACGATCGACACCGTGTCGAGCCGGCAGCCGAGCAGCCGCGCGCAGCCTTCGGCATCGTCGAGGCTGTCCTGCGATGTATATTTGGACGGCATCATCACGCACCGCACCCGCTCCGCGCCGATCGCGTCGACCGCGACCGCGGCGCTGAGCGCGCTGTCGATTCCGCCCGACAGGCCGAGGATCACGCCGGGAAAGCCGTTCCCGTTCACATAGTCGCGCAGCCCGCTGACCATCGCCTGGTAGATGTCTTCCGGGTAAGGCGCGAGGGTCGCGCGCTCGCCCGGAACGCAGCGCCAGCCGTCGGCGCCCTTTTCCCAGTTCGTGATCGCCAGCGCCTCGTCCCAATCGGGCATCTGCAGTGCCATCGTCCCGTCGGCGTTGACGACGAAGCTCGACCCGTCGAACGCCAGTTCGTCCTGCCCGCCGACCCGGTTGAGGTAAGCGAGCGGAAGGCCGGTGTCGGTCACCCGAGCTTCGACCAGTCGGCGGCGAAGATCGTCCTTGTCGAGCTCGAACGGGCTGCCGTTGGGAACGAGCAGCAGCTCGGCTCCGCGCTCGAGCAGGTGCGCGGTGACCGCCTCGAGCCAGATGTCCTCGCAGATCGGCACCCCCAGCCGGACCCCGCGCCAGTCGATCGGCCCGGGCAGCGGGCCGGGAGCGAACACCCGCTTTTCGTCGAAGGTGCCGTAGTTCGGCAGCTCGTGCTTGAACCGCCGCGCAACGATCCGCCCGCCCTCGGCGAGGATGACCGCGTTGTGGACCCGGCCCGCCTCCTCGTGGACCGACCCGAACAGCATCGCCGGGCCACCGTCGGCGGTGGCGTCGGCGAGCCGCTCCGCGGCCTCCATCGCGCGGCGGACGAACTCGGGCTTCAGGATCAGGTCCTCGGGCGGGTAGCCGGTCAGCTGGAGCTCGGGAAAGACGATGAGGTCGGCCCCATGCGCCTTGGCCCGCCAGTCGAGCATCGCCGCGGCGTTGGCGGCGAGGTCGCCCATGCGCTGCGTCGTCTGGGCGAGGGCGATGGTGAGATGGCGTGGCGTGTCGGTCACAGGGGCGATGTAACGAGCTTGCGCCCGCGAACAAGCTTGTCGCCGAACCGTCACGATGGCTAAGGGGACGAAACTTCGCGAGGGGCGACCGATGAAGCTGTTGGCCGGTAATTCGAATCTCCCGCTGGCGAAGGCGATCGCCGACTATCTCGAAATCCCGCTGACCGAGGCGAGCGTGCGCCGCTTCGCCGACGAGGAAGTGTTCGTCGAGGTGCACGAGAATGTCCGCGGCGAGGACGTGTTCGTGGTCCAGTCGACCAGCTACCCGACCAACGACAATTTGATGGAGCTGCTGATCTGCATGGACGCGTTGAAGCGCGCGTCGGCCAAGCGGATCACCGCGGTCATCCCCTATTTCGGTTATGCTCGGCAGGACCGGAAACCCGGCCCGCGCACCCCGATCTCGGCCAAGCTGGTCGCCAACCTGATTACCACCGCCGGTGCCGATCGGGTGCTGACGATGGATCTCCACGCCGGGCAGATCCAGGGCTTCTTCGATATCCCGACCGACAACCTCTGGGCCGCGCCGGTGATGGCCGCCGACATTCAGGCGCACCACGCAGGCAAGAAGCTGATGGTCGTATCGCCCGACGTCGGGGGAGTGGTCCGCGCGCGCAGCCTCGCCAAGCGGCTCGACAATGCCCAGCTGGCGATCGTCGACAAGCGGCGCGAGAAGGCAGGCGAATCGGAGGTGATGAACATCATCGGCGACGTCGAGGGCCACTGCTGCGTGCTGGTCGACGACATTGTCGATTCGGCGGGGACGCTGTGCAACGCCGCCGCCGCGCTGAAGGAACAGGGCGCGACCGAGGTGCTCGCCTACTGTAGTCACGGCGTGCTCAGCGGCGCGGCGGTGTCGCGCGTCGCCGCCTCGGTGCTGGGCGAGCTGGTCGTCACCGACACCATCCACCACGATGCCGAGCAGGCGAGCGACAAGATCCGCCGCCTGACGATCGCGCCGCTGTTCGGCGAGGCGATCCACCGCATCGCCGACGAGAGCAGCGTCAGCTCGCTGTTCGATTGATTCGCCTCTCCGCGTCCCCATCTGGCGGGACGAAGGAGATATTCATGCCAACCGTCCTTATCACCGGCGCCGCGCGTGGCCTCGGCCTCGAATTCGCGAAACAATATGCCGCCGAAGGGTGGGATGTGATCGCCACCGCGCGGGGAGACGCCCCCGACCTCGCCGCGACCGGGGCGGAGCTGTTCGCGCTCGACATGGACGATTTCGCAGCGGTTGCCGGTTTCGGGTCGCGGATCGACCGCCCGCTCGACCTGCTGATCGCCAACGCCGGTCAGATGGGACCGACCGAGGCGTCGTCTGCGGAGGCGGGCGAGCGATGGGCTGCGCTATTGCGAATCAATACCGTCGCCCCCGCCCTGCTGGTGCAGGCGCTGATGCCGCGGCTGGCCGAGGTGAAGGGCAAAGCGATCGCCATCTCGAGCCTGATGGGCAGCATCGACGACGCGAGCGGCGGCTACATCCCCTACCGCTCGTCGAAGGCGGCGCTCAACATGGCGTGGCACGTCCTCGCGCAGGAGAATCGCGTGTCAGGGGTGGCAATGGCGGTGCTTCACCCCGGCTGGGTCGCGACCGACATGGGCGGCCAGAGCGCCCCGGTCCAGCCGCGCGAGAGCATCGCCGGGATGCGCCAGGTGATCGACGCGTTGTCGATCGCGGACACCGGCAGTTTCCGCGATTACACGGGCAAGCCGCTCGCCTGGTGATCTTGCCTTCTCCGGCGCGGCTGCTATAGGCGCGCCACTTCCAGATCGTTGGAAAGACAACCGGCCCGGCCAGTTAGGGCTGCCGTGGCAGGTTGAAAACGTCGCCCCCTGGCCTGTGCCAGCGCGGGCAACAAGGAGACGAAAATGCCCAAGCTGAAGACCAAGAGCGGCGTCAAGAAGCGCTTCAAGCTCACGGCGACCGGCAAGATCAAGCATGGTGTCGCGGGCAAGCGCCACCGGCTGATCAGCCACAACGCCAAGTACATCCGCCAGAACCGTGGCACCGAGGTCCTCGCCGACGCCGATACGGCGCGCGTCAAGGCCTGGGCCCCCTACGGCCTCAAGTAAGGAGCAGGCGAGATGGCACGAATCAAACGCGGCACCACCACCCGCGCCAAGCACAAGCGGATCCTCGAACAGGCGAAGGGCTATTACGGCCGTCGCAAGAACACGATCCGAATCGCCCGCCAGGCGGTCGAAAAGGCCGGGCAGTACGCCTATCGCGACCGCAAGGTGAAGAAGCGGAGCTTCCGCGCGCTGTGGATCCAGCGGATCAACGCCGCGGTCCGCGCCGAGGGGCTGACCTACGGGCAGTTCATGCACGGGCTGAAGCTCGCGGGCGTCGATCTCGACCGCAAGGTCCTGGCCGACATCGCGATGCACGAAGGCGGCGCGTTCAGCGCGATCATCGCCCAGGCCAAGGGTGCGCTGGACAAGAAGGCGGCCTAAGCCTCCTTCGATTGCGGATTTGAAGGGCGTCGGGAGCCATCCCGGCGCCCTTTTTCGTCAGGGAGCGACGGAAAGGCGATCCAACAGCGGGACCAGTCGATCGACCTGGCCCCGCCTGATGGACTCAATGAAGCTGGCGATAGGCTGGAAGGGTCAGGAACTCCTCGAACCGCTTCCAGGTGACGAGCTGATAGAGCAGCTTCGCCGCCTGCGGCAGGTGCGCGAGGTCGCCGAGCGCATAAACCTCTTCCTGGTGCCAATGTTCGAATAGGTCGCGGGTCAGATGGCGGCCATCGTCGATCGGCGCTTCATATTTCAGCCATTGCCACAGCTGCGCGCGGCAGATTTCCGCCGTCGCCGCGTCTTCCATCAGATCGTAGAGCGGCACCGCGCCGCGCCCGCCGAGCCACGCGGCGATATACTGGATCGCGACCCGGATGTTCTCGCGCACTCCGGCCTCGGTACGCGGGCCGTCATGAAGCGTCAGCATCGCCGCGCGGTCGGGAAGGGTGTCGGGCATCACGCCGAGCTGGTTCGGCCCGTCGATCGCGGCGAACGCCTCCATCGCCACCGGCACGAGCGCGGGGTGCGCGACCCAGGTCCCGTCGTGGCCGTTGCGGACTTCGCGTTCCTTGTCGGCCTTGACCCGGGCGAAGGCCGCGGCGTTGGCGGCCTCGTCGCCCTTCACCGGGATGAAGGCGGCCATCCCGCCCATCGCGAACGCCCCGCGTCGGTGGCAGGTCGCGACCAGGCGCAGCGAGTAGGCGGCGAGGAAGGCCTTATCCATCGTCATCGCCGAGCGGTCGGGGGTCAGCCAGTCGGGCGAATCGCCGATCCGCTTGATCGCCGAAAAGATATAGTCCCACCGGCCGCAATTAAGCCCGACGATGTTGTCGCGCAGCGCGTAGAGGATCTCGTCCATCTCGAACGCCGCGGGCAGCGTCTCGATCAGCACCGTCACCTTGATCGTCCCGCGCGCCAGCCCGAGCGCCGTCTCGCAATGGGCGAGGACGTCGCTCCACAGCGCCGCTTCCTCCATCGATTCGAGCTTGGGCAGGTAGAAATAGGGGCCGCTGCCGCGCTCGATCGCCAGGTGCGCGCAATTGGCGAGGTAGGTGGCGGCGTCGAACAACGCCCCGGCGACCGCCTCGCCCTCGACCGTGACATGGTCTTCGGGGAGGTGGAGGCCGCGGGGGCGGACGACGAGCACCGCCGGGTCGGGGCCGAGCGCGTAGCGCTTGCCGCTCGCCGAATCGGTGAACGCCAGCCGGCCCGTCCAGCGGTCCTTGAGATTGAGCTGCCCCTGTACCAGCTCGTCCCAGCGCGGCGCGGTCGCGTCCTCGAAATCGGCCATGAAAACTTTCGCGCCGCTGTTGAGCGCGTTGATCACCATCTTGGCGTTGGTCGGGCCGGTAATTTCGACCCGCCGGTCGGTGAGGTCCGCCGGGATCGCCCCGATCGTCCAGCCCGATTCGCGAATGTCGGCGGTATCGTCGCGAAAGTCGGGCCGGTGGCCCGCCGCATAGCGCTCCTGCCGCGCGCGGCGCGCGTCGAGCAGGTCGCGGCGCCGCGCGTCGAATCGGTCGTGGAGCTCGGCGACCAGCCCCAGCGCGGAATCGGTCAGCACCTCGCCGGCGCGCGCGATCCCGCTCACCGCCGCTACCGCGCGCGGACGGTCAATGGTCTCGCTCATCGACCGTACTCGGCGGCGATCGAATAGCGTCGGCTGGCCGGGTTGCGGTCGCGGAAGGTCAGTCGCTTCCACTCGGTCTGCGCGCGGCGTTCGCTGCCGAACGGCCCGTGGACCTGTTCGCTGCCGGGGACGATCCGGTCGAAGTCGCAGTCGGCATAGTCGCCGCCGACGATCCAGTAACGTGAAGCCATGTCGTTGCTCCCTTGGTCTCTATGTTTCGTCATTCGCTCAGGCGTGGGCGAACTGGTCCGCCTCGGTCGATTCGCGGTAGGCGGTGGTCGAGGCCTGTCCCGCCGACACCGCCGTGGCGATGGCGTCGAAATAGCCGGTGCCGACCTCGCGCTGGTGGCGGGTGGCGGTATAACCGTCGGCCTCGCTGGCGAACTCGGCCTGCTGGAGCTCGGAGTAGGCGGCCATCCCGCGATCGCGATAGCCGCGCGCCAATTCGAACATGCCGTGGTTGAGCTGGTGGAACCCCGCCAGCGTGACGAACTGGAACTTGTAGCCCATCGCGCCAAGCTCGCGCTGGAAGCGGGCGATGTCGTCCTTGTCGAGTTTCGCTTCCCAGTTGAACGAGGGCGAGCAGTTGTACGCCATCATCTTGCCCGGGACCGCCTTCTGCACCGCCTCGGCGAAGCGCCGCGCGTCGTCGAGGTTGGGGTTGCTGGTCTCCCACCACAGCAGGTCGGCGTGGGGGGCGAAGGCGATTCCCCGCTTGATGCAATGATCGATACCGCTGCCCTCCTTCAGGCGGAAAAAGCCTTCGCCGGTCCGCTCGCCGGTCAGGAATTCATGGTCGCGCTCGTCGATGTCGCTGGTGATCAGCCGCGCGCTTTCGGCGTCGGTGCGGGCGACGAGCACGGTCGGCACCCCCATGACGTCGGCCGCCAGCCGCGCCGCGTCGAGGTTGCGGATGTGCGCCTGGGTCGGGATCAGCACCTTGCCGCCGAGGTGGCCGCACTTCTTCTCGCTCGCCAGCTGGTCCTCGAAATGAACCCCGGCGGCGCCCGCCTCAATATAGGCCTTCATGATCTCGAAGCAGTTGAGCGGGCCGCCGAAGCCGGCCTCGGCGTCGGCGACGATCGGCGCGAACCAGTCGCGCTTGGCCCCGCCTTCCATATGCTCGATCTGGTCGGCACGCTGGAGGGTGCGGTTGATCCGGCGGCACAGCTCGGGCCCGGCATTCGCCGGGTAGAGCGACTGGTCGGGGTACATCGCCCCGGCGGTGTTGGCGTCGGCCGCGACCTGCCAGCCGCTGAGGTAGATCGCCTTCAGCCCGGCACGGACCATCTGCATCGCCTGGTTGCCGCTCAGCGCGCCGAGCGCGTTGATGTAGGGTTCGGTCCGAAGCAGTTCCCACAGCCGCAGCGCGCCTTTCCGCGCCAAGCTGCATTCGGGGACGAAGCTGCCACGCAGCCGCGCCACCTCTTCGGGACCGTAGGGGCGGGCAATCCCGTCGAAGCGGCCGGTCGGGGCGGGAACGAACTGGTCAAAACTTGCCATCGGGCGACTCCTGGTCCGCGAGATGCGGATCTGCCCGACGAAAAGGCGCGAGATTCTCCAAGCTGTCACGACGAAAAGCGCGCGATTGTCACAAGTTGACTTGTGAATCTCGTCGGAAATTGACAGCCTTCGAGGCATGTCGACCAAGCTCTTCCTCGGCCATCGCCTTCGCCGCCTGCGCCGCGACCATGGCCTGTCGCAGACCGCGATGGCGCAGTCGCTCGGGGTCAGCCCGTCCTACCTCAACCATCTCGAGCGCAACCAGCGCCCGGTCACCGCGGCGTTGCTGCTTCGGCTGGCCGAGCAGTACGAGGTCGACATCCGGGCCTTCGCCGCAGGCGGCGGCCATCGCACCAGTCCCGAAGCGCTGACCGAGATCTTCTCCGACGCGATGCTTCGCGATCTGGGGGTGCCGCGCCACGAGCTGGTCGAACTCGCCAACAACGCGCCGTCGGTCGCCGACGCGATCGCGCGGCTCTACCGGATCGTCCAGGAAAGCGGCGCGCGGCTGGAGACCGGCGGCGACGGCGACATCCGTTCGGCGGTCACCCCCGAAAGCTGGGTCCGCGACTATATCCAGCAGCATCGCAACCACTATCCCGCGCTCGAGGAAGCCGCCGAAACGCTCGGCGGGGCGCTCAGCGACCCGCTGTCGATGGCCGAGCCGCTTCGCCGCCGGCTGAAGGAGGCGTGGGGGATCGACGCGCGGGTAGTGCCGCAGGCCGAGCTCGGCAATGTCAGCCAGGACTATGACGCCGATCGCCGCCGCTTCCTGATCTCCTCGCAGCTGAAGCTCGAGAACCGCACGTTCGCGCTCGCCTACCAGCTCGCGCTGGTCGAGTTCGCGGGGGTGATCGACCGGATGGTCGAAAAGGCTGCGCCGCCCGACCCGGGGATCCACCAGCTGCTCCACATGAGCCTCGCCAACTATGCCGCCGGCGCGATCATGATGCCTTACGGACGCTTCCTGAAGGCGTGCGAGGACATGCGCTATTCGATCGACCATCTGTGCGGCGAGTTCGGCGCCAATGTCGAGCAGGTCGCGCACCGCTTCACCACGCTCAACCGCCCCGGCCATCGCGGCGTCCCCTTCTTCATGCTTCGGGTCGACCCGGCGGGGAACATCTCGAAGCGCTATGCCGGCGACCAGTTCCCGTTCAGCCGGTTCGGCGGGACCTGCCCCAAGTGGAACCTCCACGCCGCCTTCCAGGCCGCGGGGCAGGTCGTCACCCAGCTGATCGAGACCCCCGACGGCCAGCGCTTCTTTACCGTGGCGCGGACGATTGAGCGACCGATCAAGGCCGAGATCAGCGGCGGGCTGCTCGCGATCGGATTGGGCTGCGACATCAGCCACGCACACAAGCTGCACTGCGCCGAGGCCTACGACCTCGCCAACGCGCCGGTCACCCCGGTCGGCCCGGCCTGCGCGGCGTGTCCGCGGGTCGATTGCGCGCTTCGGGCGACCCCGCCGACCGGACGCATGCTGGCGGTCGACCGCAGCCGCAAGACGATCTCGCCCTTCCCGTTCGTCGCCGGCTGACCGCGACCTTTGCGCCGCCGCGCGCGTGCCGCTAAGGCGCCTGCCGATGGACCGTGACACGCTGATCGCCCGCATTTCCGCCGCGCCCGACCTCGGTGCGCTCGACCAGCTGCGCGTCGAGACGCTGGGCAAGTCGGGCAGCGTCACCGCGCTCCTGAAGACGCTCGGTGCGATGGACGCGGCGACCCGCTCGGTCGAGGGGCCGAAGATTCAGGCGCTTCGCGAGGCGGTGAGCGACGCCCTGACGTCACGCAAAGCGGCGCTCGAGGCGGAGGCGCTCGAGGCGCGGCTGGCGACCGAGCGGCTCGATCTTTCGCTGCCGGTCGAGGCGGCGCCCGCGGGCAGCGTCCACCCGGTCAGCCAGGTGATGGACGAGCTGGCGGAAATTTTTGCCGATCTCGGATTCGCGGTCGCCGAAGGGCCCGAGATCGAGGACGACTGGCACAATTTCAGTGCGCTCAACATCCCCGAGAGCCACCCGGCGCGGGCGATGCAGGACACCTTCTACCTCGACCAGGTCGACGAGCATGGCCGTCCGCTGGTGCTCCGCACTCACACCTCGCCGGTCCAGATCCGGACGATGCAGGCCAGCCCGCCGCCGATCCGGATCATCGCCCCGGGGCGAGTCTATCGAAGCGACAGCGACGCGACCCACACCCCGATGTTCCACCAGATCGAGGGTCTGGTGATCGACAAGGGCATCCACATGGGCCACCTCAAGTGGACGCTCGAGACGTTCCTCAAGGCCTTTTTCGAGCGCGACGATATCGTCATCCGCCTGCGCCCGAGCTATTTCCCCTTCACCGAGCCGTCGGCCGAGGTCGATATCGGCTGGTCGACCGAAAAGGGCCGCCGCGTGGTCGGCGGGTCCGAAGGCTGGCTCGAGGTGCTCGGCAGCGGGATGGTGCACCCCAAGGTCATCGCCAATTGCGGGCTCGACCCCGACGAGTGGCAGGGGTTCGCCTTCGGCACCGGCGTCGACCGGCTGGCGATGCTCAAATATGGCATGAACGACCTGCGCGCCTTTTTCGACGGCGACCTCCGGTGGCTTAAGCATTACGGCTTCCGCGCGCTCGACGTGCCGACGCTCAGCGGGGGAGTCGGCGCGTGAAGTTCACCTATAGCTGGCTCAAGGAGCATCTCGATACCGACGCCGCGCCGAGCGTCATCGCCGAGCGGCTGACCTCGATCGGCCTCGAGGTCGAGAGCGTCACCAACCCGGCCGAGCTGCTCGGCCCGTTCCGCATCGCGCGCGTGCTGAGCGCCGCGCCGCACCCGCAGGCCGACAAGCTGCAGGTGCTGTCGGTCGATGCCGGGGACGGCCCGATGCAGGTCGTGTGCGGCGCGCCCAATGCCCGCGAAGGGCTGGTCGGCGTGTTCGGCGGGCCGGGGACCTATGTCCCGGGGCCGGCGTTCACGCTGGGCAAGGCGACGATCCGCGGGGTCGAATCGAACGGGATGATGTGCTCGGCGCGCGAGCTCCAGCTCGGCGAGGACCATGACGGGATTATCGAGCTTCCCGCCGACGCGCCGGTCGGCGCGGGTTACGCCGAGTGGGCGGGGCTCGACGACGCGCTGTTCGACATCGCGGTGACCCCCAACCGGCAGGACTGCATGGGGGTACGCGGGATCGCGCGCGACCTCGCTGCGGCCGGACTCGGCACGCTCCGCCCGCTGCACGAGGTCTATCGCCAGCAGAGCCTCGACCCGGTCGCGGGCGAGGCGCCGGGCCCCGACGTCCGGACCGAGGACAGCGAGGGCTGCCCCGCCTTCTACGCGCAGGCGGTGCGCGGGCTGACCAACGGGCCGTCGCCCGACTGGCTGCAGAAGAAGCTGAAGGCGGTCGGGCAGAAGCCGATCTCGGTGCTGGTCGACATCACCAATCTCATCACCCTCGACCTCGGCCGACCGCTCCACGTCTACGACGCGGCGAAGCTCGACGGCGGGCTGGTCGCGCGGCGGGCCCGCGCGGGCGAGAGCGTGCTGGCGCTCAACGGCAGGACCTATGCCCTCGACGAGACGATGACGGTGATCGCCGACGCGTCGAAGGTCCACGACATCGGCGGGATCATGGGCGGCGAAGAGTCGGGCGTGTCGGCGGAGACGACCGACGTGATCATCGAATGCGCATGGTTCGATCCCGAGCGGATCGCGCTGACCGGACAGCGGCTGACGCTGACCAGCGACGCGCGCCAGCGGTTCGAGCGCGGGGTCGACCCGGCGTTCCTCGACGAGGGGTTGAGCCTCGCCACCCGGCTGGTGCTCGACCATACCGGCGGCGCCGCCAGTGGCGTGACGCGCGCGGGAACGCCGCCGGTAAGCGCGCGGACGATTTCGTTCGACCCGGCGCGGACGGCGGCGCTCGGCGGGGTCGAGGTGCCCGAGGCCGAGCAGCGCGCGATCCTCGAACGTCTGGGCTTCGGCGTCGCGGGCGACTGGACCGTGACCGTGCCGAGCTGGCGTCGTGACGTCAGCGGTCCGGCCGACCTGGTCGAAGAAGTTGTCCGCATGGTCGGGACCGACGCGATCCCATCGACCCCGCTGCCGCGTCCCGACGGGGTCGCGCGGCCGACCGCGACGCGCGCGCAGGCGATCGAGCGCAAGATGCGCCGCACCGCCGCCGCGCGCGGGCTCGACGAGGCGGTGACGTGGAGCTTCATCGCCGCGTCCGAGGCTGCGGCGTTCGGGGGCGGCGCGTTCACCATCGCCAACCCGATCAGCGAAGAGATGAAGGTCATGCGCCCCTCGCTGCTGCCCGGGCTGGCGGCGGCGGCGCGGCGCAACCGCGATCGCGGCGCGGCGAGCATCCGGCTGTTCGAGATCGGGCGACGCTACCTCGCCGAGGGCGAGAAGCCGACGCTTACCCTGCTGCTGGCGGGGGACAAGCGCGCGCGCGGCTGGCAGGCCGGCAAGGCGGCGCGGTTCAACGCGTTCGACGCCAAGGCCGAGGCGGTCGCGCTACTCGAGGCGGCGGGCGCGCCGGTCGCCAGCCTCCAGCTGACGCCGGGCGCGGGCGAGGCATGGCACCCCGGCCGCTCGGCGAGCCTCAGGCTGGGCAAGGCGGTGCTGGCCAATTTCGGCGAGATTCACCCGGCGCTGGCGAAGACGCTCGACCTGCCGACCGACACGGTCGCGGCGGAAATCTTCCTCGACGCCATCCCCGCGGCGCGGGCGAAGGAGCGGGCGCGGGTCGCCTTCACGCCTCCCGCGCTGCAGGCGGTCACCCGCGACTACGCCTTCACCGTTCCGCTCGAGCTCAGCGCCGACGCGCTGGTGCGCGCGGTCCGCGGCGCCGACAAGGCGGCGATCACCGACGCGCGGCTGTTCGACCGCTACGACGGCGGCGATGCGCTGAGCCTGGCGATCGAAGTGACGATGCAACCGGGCGAGAAAAGCTTCACCGAGGCCGAACTCGCCGCGATCTCCGAACGGATCGTCGCCGCCGCCGCCAAGCTCGGCGCGGCGCTCCGCGGCTAACGCTCGAATACCAGGAGCGATGAGGTCGCGCTGGCGATCAGCCGGTCGCGCTCGTCGATCAGCCTGGCCTCGGCGAACGCCGCGCGGCGACCGAAGCTCAGCAACTCGCCGATCGCGCGGACCGGGCCGCTGTCGGCGGACAGCGGGCGATGGTAGGCGACCTTGAGCTCGAGCGTCGTATAGCCCTGCGTCGCGCTGAGCCGACTATGCACTGCGCATCCGCACGCACTGTCGAGCAGAGTCGCAGCGAACCCGCCGTGAACCGTCCCGATCGGGTTGGTCGCGTGCGGGCCGGGGTGGCCGGTGAATACCACCCGGCCTTCCTCGACCTCTTCGAGCCGGAAGTGGAGGGTGGCGCCGATGCTCGGCCCCTGCCCGGTCGCCATCATCGCGCGGAGTTGGTCGATCCCGGGGCGGTCGTCGAAGATGTTCATGCGCCGACCCTAGCGGATCGGTTTCAATCCACAACCGGTCCTAGCGCATTGATCGCGGCGTGGACGCGCGCCTCTACGTCGTCGCGCTTGAGGCCGGGCGGGATCGGGTCGCCGACGCGAAAGCGCACGCGCCCCGAGCGCTTGAGGAAACCCTTGCCCCACAGTCGCCCGACATCGTGCGCGACCGGAATCACCGGCAGGGCGAGCGCGCGATAGAGTCCGGCGAAGCCCGGCTGGAGCGGGGGCTCGGCGCCGAACGGGACCCGGGTGCCCTCGGGAAAGATGATCACCGGGCGGCCCGAGGCGGCGGCGGCCCTGGCTTCCTTCATCATCTCGCGAAGCGCGGCCGCACCCGCCTCGCGGTCGACCCCGATCGCGCCGTAGCGGCGGGTCACCCAGCCGAACAGCGGCATCGAGGTAAGCTCGCGCTTCATCACCACCACGGGGGTGTGGCCGAAGCGGAGCGTGTCGACCGCCTCCATCATCGAATGATGCTTGACCGCGATCAGGTAGGGCCCGCGCGGGATCTCGCCCTCCCAGCGCACGTCGAGCCCGACGACGTGGCGCACCAGCCACCAGTGGAACGCCGACCAGCCGTGCACCACCTTGCGCACCGGCGCGGTGCCGAGCGGCGAGACGAGGATCGTCGCGAGCACGTAAAGCAGCGTGCCGGGATAGAAGAGCAGCGCGAACAGCGCCGAGCGGAGCGCGATCATCTCAGACGTCGAGCCAGACGCTTAGCCGGCGAAGGACATATTTATTATATTCGGCGAACAGCGTCATCAGGTTCGGCTCGGTATGCACCGCGTCGAGCCGGATTGCGTATCCGTCGCCGAGCAGATGCTCGAACTCATAGGCCGCGCGGCGCATGTGCCAGTCGCTGGTGACCAGCCGGAAGCGGGTGAAATGGTGGGCGTCGAGCCAGCGCTTGGCCTCCTCGGCGTTCGAGCGGGTGTCGACCGATTCGGTACCGATGTCGATGCAGCAGGCGAGCAGCGACGCGCTGCCGACGCGCGGGGCGAGGTCGGCCTTGGTCACCGACGGGTCGGCTCCGGCGATCAGCATCCGCTGCGCCGCGCCGGCCTTCATCAGCGCCGCGCCGCGTTCGATCCGCCCCGCGCCGCCGGTGATGACGACGATCGCCTGGTCCTTCGCCGACGCGTCGGCGGGACGATCGAGCGTCACCGCGAACAGCGCGAAGCCGAGCGCGTAGAGCAGCAGGAGGATCGAGAGCAGGCGGGCGATCATAAGGTCTCGCGCAAGGTAGCGAGCACCGTCCTTCGTGCAATGACCGCGGCAAGAATCACCACCCCGGCGGGGAGCGCGGCAAGCACGGCATATTCGGGCCAGCCGAGCAGCGCCCCGCCGGTCCATTGCCCGAGCCCCGCGAGCCCGCCCGCCACCAGCAGCAACAGCACCACCAGCGCGGCGGCGGTGCCGATACCGCTGCCGACCAGCGCCTCGATCGCGATCTTGCGCTGGAACAGCCGGGTGATCTGGGCATCGGTCGCGCCGATCCCGTGCATCACCTCGATCGTTCCACGCTGCGCGGCGAGCGCGCTCCGCGTCGCGAGGATCACCGCGGCGGCGGCGGCGGCGATCACCAGCAGCACGATCCCCGCGGCGACGAGCGAGAGCGCGTTGAGCGTGCCGAGCAGGGGCCCAAGTCGTTGCTCGTTCGCGGCGAGCGTCGCGGTCGGCGCGGCGGCGCGGACCGCGGCGGCGAGCGGGGCGGGATCGGCACCGGGGGCGAGGTCGACGTCGACCAGTGCGGGGATCGGCAGGTCGGCGGCCTCGTCGCGGGCGAGCGGGCCGAGCCACTGGGCGAGCGTCGCGCGGACTTCGGCCTCCGGCACCGGCGCGACCAGCGTGACGCCCGGCGTGGCGCGAAGCGCGGCGGTCAGGCGCGGCAGCGCGGCGGCACCGTCGGGCACTTCGACCAGGAAGCGGTGGCGAACCCCATCGCCGACCTTGCGCGCGCTGGCCGAGAGCGCGAGCCCGGCGGCGGCGACGACCAGCGTGACGAACACCATGATCGTCAGCAGCCACGCGGTCGCGCCGCCCCGCCCGGCGGGAAGCAGGCGCCGTTCGGGCGGGGTGGCGGCGAACGGGCCGATCATCGCGCGGCCACCGGCGGGTTGCGCAGCGCCCCGGTCGGATCGACGAGGTTACCGTTTTCGAGCCGGATCAGCTGCGCGCCGGGGGTCGCGGCGATGATGCCGAGGTCGTGGGTCGCGACCACCACGGTGGTGCCGAGCCGGTTCATCGCGGTCAGCAGGTGGAGGATCCGGGTCGCCATCGCCGCGTCGACGTTGCCGGTCGGTTCGTCGGCGACCAGCAGCTCGGGGCGCCCGATCACCGCGCGGGCGATGGCGACGCGCTGCTGTTCCCCGCCCGAAAGCGTCGCCGGCCGCGCGCTGGCGCGATCGGCGAGCCCGACCCAGGCGAGCATCTCGCGCACTGGTCCCTCGACCTCCTGCTCGCTGCCCCCCGCGATCCGCAGCGGGAGCGCGACATTGTCGAACGCCGACAGGTGGCGGATCAGCCGGAAATCCTGAAACACTACCCCGATGCGGCGGCGAAAAGCGGGCAGCGCGTCGCGGTCGGCCTCGCTCAACTCCTCGTCGAACAGCCGGATCCGTCCCCGGGTCGGACGCTGCGCGAGGTAGAGCAGCTTGAGCAGCGAGGTCTTGCCCGCGCCCGACGGACCGGTGAGGAAGTAGAAGCCCCCGCGCGCCAGCCGGAAGTCGAGGTCGCGAAGAACCTCGGCCCCGGTGCCGTAGCGCAGGCCGACCCGATCGAATTCGGCAATCGTCGCCAAGAAAACCGGGCTCCCTTCCCCCTCTTGATCCCGTCTGTCGCACAGGGGGAGCCGCCTTGCCAAGCGAGCGCCATTGCTGTTTACCGAAGTATGACAGAACAGCGGGATAACGCATGATCCTGACCTGCCCCGAATGCGAAACCAAATATGTCGTCAAGGACGGCGCCATTCCGGCGGGCGGGCGGCAAGTGCGCTGCGCGTCGTGCAAGCATAGCTGGCACCAGGACCCCGAGCCGGCGGCCGAGAGCGATGGCGAGGCGCTTGCCGTCGGGCCGGCGCAGGCCGTCGATGCAGGTTATGCCTCGACCGTCGCCGAACCGCCGGTTCCGGCGATGGCGGACGACGCGCCTCCCGCTTACGCCGACGAACCCGAACAGGCGATCGCCCATGACGAGATCGCCGACGCGCCCGAGCCGGTGATCGAGGAAAGCGCCTCGGTCGAACAGGCGGCGCTGGTCGATCCCGAGCCCGTATCCGCCACCCCGATCGCGGCCGAGCCCGACGACGACTGGGGCCGCGAGCCGGTGGGTCGCGAGGAGTGGGACGAGGCGCCCAAGCGGCGCTGGCCGATGCTGCTCCTTCTGCTGCTGGTGCTGATCGCGGCGGGGGCGGCGGCCTTCTGGTTCCTTGCCCCCGACAATCTGAAGGCGCGGGTCGGAATCGCGTCGAGCGGCCCGACCCCGCTCAAGATCATGGTCACCACCCGCGACCGGCAGCAGATGCCGAGCGGCAACGAGCTGGTGTCGATCAGCGGGCGGGTGATCAATCCGAGCCAGGGCGAACAGGTCATCCCCCCGATCCGTGCCGAGCTTCGCAACCACGACGGCGGCAAGCTGGTTTACGGCTGGACGATCTCGCCCCCGGCGCGGTCGCTTCCCGCGGGGGCAAGCGCGAGCTTCAACAGCGCGGTCGAAGTGCCCAAGGGCGGCGACGACGTCAGCCTGATCCTCGGCGGCAACGCGGCGGGCTGACCCGCCGTCACTCGAATTCGTAGGCGAGCACCTGCTGGGCGCTGTTGCCCGGCCCCGACGCGGTAACCAGTCGCGGCGTCATCCCCTTGCCCGGCGCGGGACGGCCCGGCCCGACCTCGACCGCGCGGAGGATCGTTACGGTCGCGTAACCCGTCGCGCTCCCGCGCGCGGCGAACACCGGGCTGTGCTGAAAGGCGGGCGCCGCCGGCTGCGCGCGTGAAGAGGGCGTGCCGTGCGGGACGCCTTGCGTGGCACCCGCCATGGCCAAGAGTGAGAGCGCCAGTCCCATGCCGCCGACCTAACGCGCCGCGCGGACAAAGGTAAACAGCGCCTTTACCAATGTCCCGCCAAGGGACGTGCGGCGCGCAGTTGCGCGCGCGAAATCGCTTTGCTAGAGGCCGCGCCTTACCAGGGTCGGGGCGGATCATCGCCACGACGGGGCACGTGCGGTCGTGGCGGAACTGGTAGACGCGCAACGTTGAGGTCGTTGTGTCCGAAAGGACGTGGAAGTTCGAGTCTTCTCGACCGCACCAGCCTGCTCCCTGAACAGGCCAAGCCCCTGGAAATCCCATCGAAATCGAAAAGTCGTGCGGCACGACTTCTGGTTAACGCGAAGCTGTCCGGTCAGTTGGCCGAGGCGAGCTTCGGCAGCGCGGTGACGATGATCGAGCCCATCCGCAGCAACGGATGGTCGCGATTGACCTCGGCCGCCTTGCCGAGGTCGACCGGCATGTTGAGCGCGGCGGCGCTCCCCTTGCTTAGCCGCAGCGAATAGCGACCGTATTTCACCCGCTCGAACAGGAAATAGCCATCGATGTCCGACCGGGTGGTCGCGACGACCTTGCCCGCCTCGTCGACCAGTTCGATGTCGGCGCCCTCGATCTCGCGCTGGTCCGAGCGCATCAGCGCGCCCTCGATCGACCCGCCGCCGACCAGCGCGATGTCGACGAAGGTGACCGTTCCCGGCCGCGGCACCACCACCTGCACTGCCTTGGCCGGGGTCAGCGCGGGATTGTCGAGGCTGGTCTGGTCGATTCCGACCGGAATCGGCTGGTAGGGGGCGAGGCCGCCGACGGTGACTTCGCCGCGCCGGTCGGTCGCGCTGAACACCTCGTGCGAGCCGGTCGTGACCATCGCCTTCTGTTCGAGCGGCTCGCCCGGGTCGTATTTCCCGTTTTCGTTGAGATCCTCGAACACCCGCGCCTCGACGGCGCCGTTGGTGGCGAGCTTTTCGCGGGTCGGGCGCAGGCCGTTGCCGTTAAATGGGGACAGCGAGAAGCTGAGGCTGATCCCCGCCGCGATCGACCCGTCGGTCGCCGCCTCGGCGGTGAACCCGGCATCGACCACCGAGAAGCGGTGGATGTGGCTGAACCGCGCCCGCCCGCGATGGTAGAGCGCGTCATAGGCGAGCGCCGCCTGCCATTCGGCGCGCTCGCCCGACGACCAGCTCGCCTCGATCTCGGCATTTTCGAACCGCTTGACCGGGGCGATGTCCCAGCGGGCGGTCCCGCGCCAGCGGATCGCCCCGACCCGCGCCGTGCCGATCAGCTCGGTATCGACCTGGTCGCTCGATTGTCCGCCCTCGCCGGGCGGCGCGCGTTCGCGAACGAAATGGGTTTGCGAGGAAAGGTTGAACCGGCCGATCTGCGCCCCGATCCGCGCGCTCGCGGCCAGCGCGGAGCTGCCGTCGACACGGACGAGCCGGCTGATGTCGGCGCTGACCGGGACCAGAGTCTTGCCGAGCCGCAGCGGCGCCGAGACCCCGAGCGTCTGCTCGCTCTTCGCCGCCCGGTCGTAGACCGCGCCGAAGCCGTTCGTGAAGCTGTTGGCCGCGTTGAGGGTGAATTGGCCGAATTTTGCCGCGATCTGGGCGCGCGCGGCGAACTTCCCGCGCGAATCGACCGCGACGGCGGTCTCGACCATCGCCTTGCCGAGGCTGTAGCGCACCGCGCCCTCGACGAAGGTCACCCGTGCGTCCTCGATCATCGCCGATTGCGCCAAGGCGGCGACCGACAGTCGCTCGCTGACGCCATATTCCGCGCTGGCGGAAAGTTCGGGGCCGGGTGAGACGGCTCGCCGGCTGATCGTTTCGCCCGTCGCCGGGTCGGTCGTGGTCGCCGGCGGCGGGTGGAAGCTGATCAGGTCGGTACCCGGCTGGCGCGCGCCGACCCAGTACCACAGCTTGCCCTTGGGGACATTGTCGCGGCCGACGTCGATCGATTCTCGGCGATGCTGTTCCTGGCCCTGCGGGCCGTAGAGGATGATTTCGAAGTCGTTCTCGCCATAGCTCATCTCGACGTCGTCGAAATGGTAGCGGCGGTCGCCCGACTTGCCGCCGTCGAACCCGACCAGCGCGCCGTTGCGATAGAGTTCGGCGTCCCAACCGGGGGGCAGGTCGCCGCTGAACTGAGTGCGGTCGAACCGGCTGTTGTGCGCCAGCGGGCGGTTGGTGATCATCGCCCCGCGGCCATTGTCGCCATTGCCGCCGAACGCCGACTGAAATCCCTCGACGTCGCCCACCGCGACGTTGGTGGCGTGAAGCGGGCCGAGCAGGTTGCCGTCGGGGTCGGCGCGGTAGAGGGTCGCTCGAACCGACTGCGGCTTGCCCGCCAGGTCGCCGCTGGCCGAGGCCTTGTAAGACATGGCGGCGAGTTCGCCGGCCATGAACATCGCCGCCGAGCGGTCGACCCTAACCCCGCTGCCGGCGTTGTAGGTGAGGCCGGCATTGACGACGAATTCGAACGCCGGGGCGCGCCACATCCGGTACGGCAGCCGCACGCGCGGCGCGCCGGTAAGGTCGAGTGCCGCCGCCGATTTGAGGCCCGACGCACGGTTCTGCCGCTCCATCGCCGCCTCGATCGGCAGCGTCTGGGTCGATTCGACCAGCAGCATCGAATTGTTGGTGTCGGCGGTGAACTCGATCCCGAGCCAGCGTCCGAGCGTCTTGCCGTCGACGCACCACCCTTCGGGCGCATCGTGGATCGCGCTTGTTGCAATTGATTCGCGTTTGCCGCGGATCGTCGCCGCAGAGGCGGCGCGGTCGATGACAACCGTCTGCTCCTGCCTGAAGGCCCAGCCGGTCGCCTTTCCGGCGACGAGGTCGATCTTGATCGGCACGTCGAGCGCCTGGACTACGTCCCCGAGGATGAGGCAGGTGCCCATCGGCGCCTGGTAGGCGCGCACCCCGTCGCCGAGCCGGAGCCGGTGGAGCGAGACGTCCAGATTATATTGTTCTTCGGGATCGGCGCGCCAGCCGTCGCCGACCGGCGACGACGCGGGAAGGACCGCGCCGGCGCCGATCAGCGCCAGCGCGGCCATCGCCCGCCACAGGGTGCGCAGCGCGCCCATCGGTTGCGGCCTAGCCCCCCAGCTCCCGGCCTTAGCGGAGCACCGCGCTGGTTTCGGCGACCAGGTTCGCGCCGTTGTCGCCGGTTTCGAGATACTGGACGGTCACCGGCCCGGCGATCGGGCCCTTGTAGGCGCTGTCGACCGGGATCACGACGCGACGCTGGGTCAGCTCCTTGTAGACCGCGACGCCCTTGACCTCGGCGATCGGTTCCTTGACCCCGGCGCGGATCACGCGGACCTCGCCGAAGGTCGAACGCCCACCCTGGCGGGTAAGCTCGAGCGAGATCGCCTCGCGCCCGCGGACCGTCTCATGCTCGACCGCCGCGATCCCAGACTTGGCCTCGAGATTTCCGAAGCGGACGATCACCGGGATGGTGACGCCGTAAATCGGGATCAGCTTGAACGCGATTCCCTTGGCGTCGCCGGGCGCCTCCGCCGGGGTCGGCGGGGGGAGCGCGCGGAACAGCAGGTGGACGCGGTATTCGCCGTCGGGCAGCCCGACGGGGGCGTGCGCCGACACGCGGATCGATTGCGGCTGGTTGGGCGGAAGCGTCACCTTGCGCGGGGCGAACAGGACCATGTCCTGCGCCGCTTTCTCGTCGGCGTTCGGGTCCTTGACCTCGACCAGCGAACCATCGGGCATCATCCGCCGCAGCTCGGCCGAGATGCGGTAGGTGGCGGTGTCGGTGCCGATATTCTTGAGGATGACCTCGGTCCCGCGCCCCCCGTTGAGGACGAGGCGGGTCGGCGCGACCAGAAGGTCGCCGATCCCGGCGCTCGCCGGCGCGGCGACCAGCATGCCGGCCGCGGCCAGCCCGATGGCGGTGAGTACTGACTTGCCCATGACGCTCTCCCCGGATCAGAATTGATCCATGCCGGAGGAGGTTTGGCCACAAATGGTTACCATCTTTCTAACCATAACGGACTAATCGCAGTTGAACGCGAAGCGGCGGACCCGGCCATCGCCGGATCCGCCGCCCGAGTGTCGATCGCGCCCCCGCGGGGACGGGCGATCAGTTGTAGTTGGCGGTCACCGTGAAGGTGCCCGAATAGCTGCCTTCGACCGTCGCGTCCGAGACGGTCATGCTGCCGCCGACGTAGAAGTTGGTGCCGGGCGAGCCCGAGTTGGCGAGCGAGGTGACGTAGTTGCCGCTCGACACGTTGGCGCCGAGGCTGTTCGAGGTCGTCACCGTGATGGTCGACGCGTTGGCCGCGTTGGTCAGCGTCACCGTGTTCGGGATGTTGACCGTCAGCGGCGTGTTGTTGGTGCCGGTGAGGTTGAACAGCGCCGAGCCGGTGGTCCCGGTGCAGGTGAAGCCGGTCGCGCAATAGGTGCCGCTCTGGCTGGCGGCGGCGCTGATCACGAAATTGCCAGTGTAGGTCGCGGTGCTCGGCGTGAAGATGTTGCCGAAGGCGACGGTGCCGCCGCCGGTCAGCGTCAGCGGCTTGACCACCTTGGCGGTGACCGTGGCGTTGGCGGTCGCGGCATTGGCCTCGACCGGCGCGAGGAAGGCGAGGCCGATGGCCAGGATCGCCGCGGTTGTACGAGCATTCAACATAGGACGAAACTCCCCACCCGTCGCGCCCGACATGGTTCGCGATCAAGGTCACCGCCGCATTAACCCTGTCGATCTTTCGATCCGGTTCGGATTCATGGTTACCGTTGCGGTAAGGTTTACGCTCGGCGCGCGAAAAAGGGCGGGGAGCCACCGGCCCCCCGCCCGCTTGCCGATCCGCCGTGGCGGCCGGTCAGTCCAACTTGGTGTCAGTCCAACTTGGCCTAAGCCAACTTGGTGTCGGCCAACTCAGTTATAGTCGGCGTAGACGTTGAACGAGCCGGTGTAGACGCCGTCGGCCGTGCCGGCCGGGACGTTGAGCGTCCCCGCCACGCCGAACGCAGTCGCCGTGGTGCCGAGCTGGGTCGCGGTCGGCGCCGCGAGGTCGGTCACGAAGTTGGTGACATTGACCGTGCCGCTGACCGAGCCGGTCAGGTTGACCGGACCGGTCGGAACGTCGACGTGAACGAACGCGCCCGGCGTTCCCGAGACGGTGAACTGCGCCGCCTTGACGGTGCCCGAGCACGACCAGCCGGTCGCACAGGTCACGACCGGGCTGGCGGTGGTGCCGCCCATCGGGAAGCTCGCCGCGGTGCCGCGAACCGAGGCCGGGCCGACGAGGATGCCGAAGTCCATCGTGTCGCTGCCGGTCACGGCCTTGAGGATCAGCGGCGTGTAGATCTTGACGGTCGCCTGGCCGGTGGCCTGGGCCTGGGTCGACGAGGTGGCGGCGGAGGCCTGGCCGGCGAAGGCGAAGCCGGTCACAACGGCGGCGAACGCCGCCTTCTTGAACAGGTTGGTCATGTCTTATTCCCCACAAGGTTCAGCATGGCGGCCGACCGAGCCAGGCCCGCCATCCACGACGCTGCTGTTAACCTCGACCGCTTACGGCTTTGCTCAGCAGTCTGGTTACGCCGCCATTTACGTTTTGCGTTTTCCCTAGGGGGAACGGCCTAGAGATAGTCGACGACGATCGGCACGTCGCCGCGAAAGTCGCCGTCCGAATCGCCCGACAGGTGAATCTCTCCGCCGAATCGGATGCGAAGTTCACCGTTCGAATCGAGTTGCGGCGCGCTCGGCAAATCGCTGTCGATCGATTCGAGCCGCAGCGTCCCGCCGTTGGCACCGACCAGTTCGAGCGCATGCGGCAAGTCGACCCGGACGAAGCGGTCGGGCTCGCCGCGAATGACGATCTCGCCCGCCATCGCGCGCATCGACACGCTGCCGACCGCCCCGCTCGACCGGCGGTTGCCGTCGGGCTGGACGGTCGCGCTGCCCGACCCGGGCCGGTCGAGGATCAGCTTGTCGAAATCGAGCCGCGCCACCACATCGAGGCGGATCGGGGCCTCGCTCGGACGTGACGACGACGATGACGTGGTCGGGGTCGCGCACAGCCGGCATTGCGCCGCGCCCGGCACGGGCACGACGAGCAGCGCGGCCAGGGCGGCCGGCACGGCGAAGCGGACGGGATAGCGGCCCATCATGGCACCCGGGTTAGGGCCGCGACGTTGAAACAAGGTTAACGCGGCTTTCACCATCGCCGAGAAGGAGACGGCATGACCAACAAGACCGACGCCGAATGGCGCGCCGAGCTTAGCGACGAGCAATATCGCGTCCTTCGCCAGGCAGGGACCGAGCCGCCAGGAAGCGGCGCGCTGCTCCATAACAAGCGCGAGGGCACCTACACCTGCGCCGGGTGCGGCGCGCCGCTGTTCGGCAGCGACACCAAATATGACAGCGGGTCGGGCTGGCCGAGCTTTACCGCGCCGGCCGGCGAGGACGCGGTCGACGAGCATCGCGACGTCAGCCACGGCATGGTCCGCACCGAGGTGCGCTGCGCCCGGTGCGAAGGGCATCTCGGCCATGTGTTCCCCGACGGGCCCGGTCCCGACGGGCTTCGCTACTGCATCAACTCGGCCTCGCTCGGCTTCGAGGAGAAGGACGGGGCCAAGGACGCCGACGGGGACCACCGCTAAGTCGCTTGCGGGCAGGGTGACGAACGAATAACGCTTTGGGCCAATGGCCCGCTCCCCGTCGTCACCCGCGCCGCGCGGCCGGATCGCCTCGCTGTTCCGCTGGTTCCTCGCGCTCGTCGTCCTCGGGCTCGTCCTGGTCGGGATCGCGGTCGCGGTCGCCGAGGCGTCGCTCCCCAGCTATGCCGAGCTGACCAAGCGCAACGACCTCGGCCAGATGATCCGCGTCCGCGCCGCCGACGGCAGCGTGCTGGTGTCGATGGGGCCGAGCTACGGGCGCTGGCTGCCCTACGACCAGATTCCGCAGACGATGAAGCTGGCGATGGTCTCGGTCGAGGACAAGCGCTTCCGCGAGCATCCCGGGGTCGACCCGATCGGCATCGCCCGCTCGCTCAAGGTCCGCCTCCAGACCGGGCGATGGGCGCAGGGTGGATCGACCATCACCCAGCAGCTCGCGCGCAACATCTTTCTCACCAACAAGCGCAACTTCGGCCGCAAGATCCGCGAGGCGGTCCTCGCGCTCGCGCTCGAGTGGAAGTTCAGCAAGGACCAGATCCTCGAGCTCTACCTAAACCGCGTCTATTTCGGTGGCGGTTCCTACGGGATCGACGCCGCCAGCCGCACCTTTTTCGGCCACGGCGCCGACCAGCTGAGCCTTGGCGAGGCGGCGATCATCGCCGGGCTGGTCAAGGCGCCGTCGAGCTATGCCCCGACCGCCGATATCGAGGCCGCGCGCGGCCGCGCCGGGGTGGTCATCAACCAGATGGTCGAGAACGGCTTCATCACGCCCGGCGAAGCGGCGAGCGCCAACCCCGCCGAGATCCGCCTGTCGCCGCCGATGAAACAAAACAGCGCGCGCTATTTCGTCGACTGGGCGCTGCCGCAGCTCGACACGCTGATCGACCCGACCACCGACCCGATCGACGTCTTCACCACGCTCGATCCGCGGATGCAGGTCGCCGCCGACAAGGCGATCAACGCCAACGCCCCGCCGGGGACGCAGGGCGCGCTCGTCTCGCTCGACCGTGACGGCGCGGTCCGGGCGATGATCGGCGGGCGCGACTATGTCAGCTCGATCTACAACCGCGCGACCCAGGCGCAGCGCCAGCCGGGCAGCTCGTTCAAGTTGTTCGTCTACCTTTCCGCGCTCGAGGCCGGGATGAAGCCGACCGACGTGATGGTCGACAAGCCGGTGACGATCGACGGGTGGAGCCCACGCAACTCGACCCGCACCTTCATCGGCCCGGTGCCGCTGCGCGAGGCGTTCGCCCGATCGATCAATACGATCAGCGCGCAGATCGGCGAGCAGGTCGGTTTCGCGACCATCGCCGGCATGGCGCACCGCTTCGGCATCAGCAGCAACATCTCGACCTTCCCGTCGATGGTGCTGGGGACCAGCGACGTGCGGGTGATCGACATGACCCGCGCCTTCGCCTCGGTCGGCGCGAACGGGATCAACGTCACCCCTTACGGGATTACCAAGGTCGTCACCGCCGACGGGCGGCTGCTTTATGCCCACCCCGCGGATACCGGGCAGGTGCTGGTCGCGCCCTATGTCGCGGCGGGCATGACCGACCTGCTCCAGACCGCGGTGATGAGCGGGACCGGGCGCGCGGCGCAGATCGGGCGGCCGGTCGCGGGCAAAACCGGGACGACCCAGTCGAACAAGGACGGCTGGTTCATCGGCTTTTCGAGCGGGCTGACCACCGGCGTCTGGTACGGGCGCGACGACAACCGGACCGTCCCCGGCCTCCAGGGCGGCACCGCCCCCGCGCGCGCCTTCCACGACTATATGGTGGTCGCGGTCGCCAACCGGCCGGTCGAGCAGTTCACCACCGCCGTGCCGATGCCCGACTGGCAGCTGTCGCCCGACGAGGAAGCGTGGGGCAATTACGACGCGAACGGGATGATGGTCGACGCCGACGGCAACCCGCTGCCGGGGCAGGATCCGGGCTATAACCCGGGGCCGCTCCCCGAGGATCGCGCGCCCCCGCCGCAACAGCCGCAGCCGCCGCAGGGTCCGCCGCCGGGCAACCCCGGCGACCAGCGCTGGCTCGAGGACGTGCTCAACCGGCCCAACGGCGCGCCGCGCCAGCCGCAGCAGCGCCCGCAGCAGCAACCGACCCCCTACCAGCCGCGACCGCCCCAGCCCCAGCCCCAGGACGCCACGTCAGAGTCGTACCCGCCGCAGTAAGGCCGACAGCCGGCGAAGCTTGCGCCGCGCGCGATCGGTCGAGCCGCCGAACAATTCCGCCTCGAACGCGTGGAAGGCCGCGCCATGATCCATGTGGCGGCGATGCGCGACCTCGTGCGCGACGACGTAGCGGCGCACTTCGGGCGGGGCGAGCAGCAGCCGCCAGTTGAATCGTATCCGCCCGTCGGCCGAACAGCTTCCCCAGCGCGTCCCCGCGTCGCCGACCGCGACCGCCGCGACCCGGATTCCCGCTCGCGACGCTATATCGGCGGTCTCCTCCGACAGCCGGCGAAGCGCCTCGGCCTTGAGCCAGCGACCGATCCGCCGCTCGTAGCCGTCGAGCGGCCCGCCGCACGCGATCGTCTCGTCGGTCAGCCCAACGGTCCGCGTCGCGCCTTCGACCCATTCGAGCCGCCGCTCGCCGCCGTCGAACGGGATCACCGCGCCGGGAACGAGGCGGATCGGCGCCTCGCGCTGGCCGATCTGCCGGTCGACCCAGCCGCGCTGCTCGCCCGCCCATTTGAGCGCGGCGCGGCGCGACAGGCGCGGCGGGCAGGTCAGCCGAAGCCGCTCGCGCCGGTCGTCGATCGCCAGCCGCAAGCGCCGCGCGCGCGGGTGGACGCGAAGCTCGACCGGCCAGGCGAGCCCCTCGACGCGCAGCAGTTCGGGGGCCGGCCCTACAACGGCCGATCGACCAAGTGCCATTCGAGGTCCCCGGCATCGACTTCGCTGACCGTCCAGCCACGGGTCGACTGGCCCGCCTCGTGGACGCTCTCGCGGCTCCCCGAGATCAGGTAATGCCAGTCGTAAAGCGGCTTGCCCTCGTGCCGCAGCCGGTAGGCGCAGGTCGACGGCAGCCATTCGAGCGCGTCGAGCTTGTCCTTCGACAGCACCACGCAGTCGGCGACCTGCTTCTTGCGATGCTTGTAATCGGTGCATCGCCCCTGCCTTCGATCGAGCAGCTTGCACGCGACGTTGGTCGGGTAGAGCTCGCCGGTCTCCTCGTCCTCGAGCTTGTGGAGGCAGCAGCGGCCGCAGCCGTCGCAAAGCGCCTCCCACTCGCCCGCGTCGAGCGCGGCGAGCGGCTTTTCCCAGAACGGCGTCGCGTCGGCGCTCACCGGTCGAACCCCAGCGTCGGGTCGATCTGCGCCGACAGGCGGCGCGCGGCGCGGCGGGCGAAGCGCAGCAGCTCGGCCTTGCGCCGGGCCGGGGCGAGCGGGCGGTGCGCGGCGTCGCGGACCAACGCGGCGTCGTAGCGGTCGGCGACCAGCAGCCCGGCGGCGGCGGGCAGGAACCGCTCTTCGTCGAGGATCGGGGCCAGGTGCGGCGGCACCGCCCAGTAGAAGCGGTCGCAATAGTCGAGATAGTCGGTCCACTTGCCGTCACCGACCAGGTCGGCGCGGCTGACCTTGATTTCGACGATCGTCAGCTGGCCCTTGCCGTCGATCGCCATCATGTCGGCGCGCCGCCCGTTGGGCAGCGGAACCTCGCAGATCGCGAACAGGTCCTGCCGGCACAACAGCCGCGTCACCCCGCGGGCGACTTCCCCCGCGATCGGCGGGGCGTCGGCGAAGCAGTCCGGAATCGGATTGGGCGGAGCAGGGGCGGTGGCCATCCGCCCTTCGTTAGAACAAAGCGGGGACGCCGTGAAGCGCCCGCGCCCGTCGGCTAGCGATAGAAGATGTGGTTGCCGATCGACCCGACGCGCACCGCGTGCCAGCTCGGCGACACGCGCTTGGCGTGGAAAAACAGCGCCTTGCCCGACAGCGGCGACGGCTGCAGCCCGCGATCGACGATCTTGGCGATCGCCACGGCGTTCTGCCACTGGCGGCCCGAGCGGTCGATGTGCGGCATCGCGTGGCCGCGGACGAAGCTGAACTGGCCGCGCTGGTAGACCACGCCGCAATAGCTCGACGGGAAGCGTCCCGACTTGGTGCGGTTGGCGAGCACGTGACCCACCGCGAGCTGGCCCTTGAGCGGCTCGCTCTTCGATTCGAAATAGATGGCCCCGGCGAGGCATTCGAGCTCGGCGCTGCCCGCGCTGGCCGACCGCAGTTCGGCGACTTCGCTTTCGAAGCTCAGGCCCGGCGCGACGGTTTCGACGGTCGACGGATCGGCGGTCGAGAGGGAATCATGTTCAGGCGTTTCCGGGGTCGCGACCGCCGGCAGCAGCGCCGGGCGGATCGTTTCCGGGATCTGGGCGGAGGCCGCCGCGAGGAGCGGCTCCGAACCGGGTCCGACCTGGGCCGGGGCAACGGACGATGCGCTTAGCGCGAAAGCCACCAGCAGGGCGGACCGAAACGACACGAACATAATATTCCAACACGTGCGGTGGATCGGCCCTTGGGCTCGCGACGTCCGGCGCATGACTGCGCCCCGCCGGCCCGGGTAACCCCCCGACTGCGTGGCATCTTCCGGACCTTGCTGCCCAAAAGGAGAGATGCCCCCCGCTCTTCGTTACGGACGCGTTTCCCCCCGAAGTTCCGAAGAATCAATCAATCGCAGATAAATCCACGATGAACCGTTCGCCCTGTGGGACGTCCAGTTCGATTAACCACAAGTCCGGGTCGAATCTGCGCTGCCTGGCGAGGAAGTCGTCAAGCTCGGACGGCTCGGTCGGTCCGGCGCGGGTCCAGCGATATTCGCCGTCGGCCCATTCGCGCCGCGCGCAGCTAAGATATTGCCCGCGCTCGATAATTACCAACAGGATCACCCCGCTGTCGGGATCGCCCGAGCGAATCACGGTCGCGAATCCGCCCTGCGACTCGGCCTTGCGACGAATCGCCGCGGCCTCGAGCGACGCCGGAAGCCGCGCGGTCATGCCTCGGCGCGGTAGCCGGCGAGCCCCGCCAGCGCGATGTGCGAGCGAAGGAAAGTGCCGGTCCCGCGCGCGCATTCCTCGCCCGAGGAATCGACGATCCGCGCCTCGGCGACGAACACCCGCCGCCGTCCCGACACCCAGCGGCCCTCGGCGTGCGCGGTGCCGACGCTCATCGGCTTGGTGAAGTGGAGGTTGAACGCGGTGGTGAGGAGAAAACGGTCGCTGACCAGGCTGTTGGCCGCATAGAAGGCGGCATCGTCGAGCATCTTGAAATAGAGCGTGCCGTGCGCCGCCCCGGCGGCGTGGAAGCTCGTCTCGGCGACCTCGAACACGATCCGCGAATGCCCCGCCTCGGGCAACGACAGGCTCGACTTGAACAGTTGGTTGATCGGCGCCGAACCGTAGAGCGTCTCCAGCGCGCGCAGGTGCGCCGCCTCGCCGCCGATCGGATCGCGCTTGCCCCCGGTTTCCACGTCAGGCGACTTCGCGCTCGTCGTCCCCGATCAGTACCGCCGCCAACGCGTCGCGGCTGCGCGCCCCGCGCAGCTTGCCGAGCGTCCCCGCGTCGCGCACCAGCCGGCTGATCGACGCCAGCGCCTTCAGATGCTCGGCCCCCGCGTCGCGCGGCGAAAGCAGCAGGAACACGAGGTCGACCTTTTCGCCGTCGATCGCCTTGTAGTCGATCGGCTGGGCGAGCCGCGCGACGAGGCCGTAGACGCGGTCGATCCCGTCGAGCTTGCCGTGGGGGATCGCAACGCCGCCGCCGAACCCGGTCGAGCCGAGCCGTTCGCGCTCGGCCACCGTCTCGGCGATCGCCGCGCCGTCGATTCCGAGCCGCTGCCCGGCAATCTGCGACAAGGTGTTGAGCAGCCCACGCTTGCTTCCCGCCGCCAGGTCGAAGCGGATCGCCTCGAGATCTAGGAAGTCGACGAGATTCATGCGCTGGTATCGGTCCCCGTTGAGCGGCGGCGCGCCCTAACGGATGGACGCGCGCTTGTCACCCGTTCGACGGTTCGACCCAGCCGATTGTTCCGTCGCCGCGACGATAGACCATGTTGAACGCCCCCGATGCGCTGTTCCGGAACATCAGCGCATTGGTGTTGCGAAGGTCGAGCATCATCACCGCGTCGCCGACCGTCGCGTCGGGAATGTCGACCCGGGTCTCGGCGACGATCGCCGGGGCCTGCGGGGTCGGTGCCTCGGCGTCGGCCGGGGCGGCGAACACGGTGTAGGCGGCGTTGTCGGGGATGGTGGGCGAAACCTCGGTCGCCGAATCGCCCCCGCGCCGCTCGCGCAGCCGATCAACGTAGCGCTTGAGCTGGCGCTCGATCTTGTCGGCGGCACCGTCGAAGGCGACGTGCGCATCGTCGGCGCGGTTCGACGCCTTCAGCACCATGCCGTGCCCGACCGGCGCGACGATGTCGCAGGTGAAGTCGTCGTACGGCCCGCGCCCGAAGGTGACGTTGGCGCCGACCGCGCGCGCGAAATAACGATCGGCCAAACCGCCGATCCGGTCGCTGACATGGTTCTGGAGAGCCGACCCGGTGTCCACCTGATGGCCTGCGATCCGAATATCCATGCTTGTTCCTTTCCTTACGTTTCCGTGGCGCCGCTAAGCGGCACCCAGGCGACTAACGCGTCAGGCCGCGCGCTGGTCGCCTTCGGCAACCAAAAAACGATCCCACAGCGCGCCTTTAACCCGGGCGAGGAACGCCTGGTGACGCGCGATCTCCTCCGCGCTTGCGGCATGCGGACGCGGGGCGCGGACCGGGCGTTCGACCACCACCGCGCGGCGCACATCGACCGTCGCCGGCGCGATTTCGGCGGCGAGCCCGAGCCCGATCTGTCGCCCGCCGGTCAGTTCGACATAAACCTGGCTGAGCAGTTGCGCGTCGAGCAGCGCGCCATGCTTTACCCGTTGCGAGCGGTCGACGCCGTAGCGGATGCACAGCGCGTCGAGGCTGTGCTTGGCGCCGGGATGGCGCGAACGGGCAAGCGTCAGCGTGTCGACCATCCGGCTGAGGCACACCGGCGGACGGCCGCAGCGCTGGAGCTCGTGATTGAGGAAGCCGAAGTCGAACCCGGCATTGTGCGCGACCAGCGGCGATTCGCCGAGAAATTCGAGCAGCTCTTCGGCGCGCGCGGCGAATAGCGGCTTGTCGCTGAGGAAGACGCTACTCAGCCCGTGGACCGCCTCGGCCTCGCTCGGCATCGGCCGTTCGGGGTTGAAATAGGCATGGAAGTGGCGGCCGGTCTCGACCCGGTTGATGATCTCGATGCAGCCGATTTCGACCATGCGGTCGCCCCCCGCAGGCGACAGGCCCGTGGTTTCGGTGTCGAACACGATTTCGCGCATTTGCCCCTTAAACACCCCCGCCGAGGCCGAGGCAAGCGAGGATCGCGCCGACCTGGGCGCGGGTCCGGTCGAGCGATCCCGAGGTGTCGACGACGAAATCGGCGCGCGCGCGCTTGTCGGCGTCGGGCAGCTGGCGGGCGAGGATCGAATCGAGCTTGGCGGGCGTCATCCCCGGCCGCGCCAGCACGCGTGTGCGTTGCTCTTGCGTGCCGGTCGACACGACGATCACCTTGTCGAACGCCGCCTCGCCGCCGGTTTCGAACAACAGGGGGATGTCGAACAGCAGGGCGGGCGATTCGCCATGCTCGACGATGAACCGGGTGCGCTCGTGGTGGACCGCCGGGTGGACGATCGCCTCGAGCGCGGCGAGTTCGGCGGGATCGTCGAGCACCGCCTTCGACAGCGCGTCGCGATCGACGGCGCCGTCGCGGGTGGTGCCGGGAAACCTTTGCTCGATCGCGGGGACCAATCGCCCGCCGGGGCCCTGGAGCGCGCGCACCGCCGCGTCGGCGTCGAACACCGGGATCCCCGCGTCCGCGAACATCTTCGCGACGGTCGACTTGCCCATCCCGATCGACCCGGTCAGCGCCAGCGTGATCATGGCGCGAGTTGCCGCATCAGCTCGGCATCGCGCGCGCGCGGCGGCGCGGCCCCGAAGAATCGCACGAAGCTCGCGGCGGCCTGCTCGACCAGCATCTCGAGCCCGAGAACGACGCGCAGCCCGCGCGCGCGCGCCGCGACCACCAGCGGCGTCTCGGCGGGGACCGACACGCAGTCGAACACCCACCCGTCCGCCGGCATCGCGCCAAGCTCGCAATTCAGGCAGCCCTTTCCCGCCATGCCGAGCGGCGTGGCGTTGAGCAGGCCCGCGGTGGTGACGGGGGCGGTGAGCGGGCGAACATGGGCCACATCGAACTCGACCCCGAGCGCGCGGCCCGCCGCCATGTCGCGCGCCTGGACGATCACCGGGCCGACCCCGGCCAGCCGGAAGGCGGCGAGCGCGGCGCGCGCGGCCCCGCCGTTGCCGAGCAGGGTCACCCCGTCCATTGCCGCCCCATCGGCGCGCAGGCCATCGAGCAGCGTGGCGATCGCCCCGACGTCGCTATTGTCGGCATCGACCGTCCCGTCCTTCGGAACGAGCATGTTCGCCGCCCCCGCCGCGATCGCGGCATCGCTCGGCGTGTCGGCGGCGAGCAGCGCCTCGAGCTTGAGCGGCATGGTGACGTTGCTCCCCCGCCATGCCGGGTCGGCGCGCACCTCGGCGAGGTACGTCGCGAGCCCGCCCTTCTCGACCTGGCGGCGGCGATAGTCGGCCTCGATCCCGAGCGCGCCGAGCCAGAAGCCATGGATTGTCGGCGAAAGGCTATGGCCGATCGGGTCGCCGATTACCTCGGCGAAGGGTCGCGACGTCATGACGCCAGCACCCCTTCGCGGCGCAGCGCCCCGAGCAGCGGCAGCAGCGGCAGCCCGAGGATGGTGAAATGGTCGCCTTCGATCGTCTCGAACAGCTGCACCCCGCGCCCCTCCATCCGGAACACGCCGACGCAATAGGCGACCGCGGGCCATTCGGCGTCGAGATAGGCAGCGATGAACGAGGCCGACAGCGGGCGGACGTGAAGCCGGGCGGTGTCGGCGTGCGACCAGAGCGTCTTGCCCGCGCGCGCCAGCGCGACCGCGCTCGACAGCAGCATCGTCCGCCCCGAAAAGGCGGCGAGATGCGCCGCCGCCTCGTCGCGGTCCTTCGGCTTCGAATAGCGCGTGCCATCGACCGTCACCGTGCTGTCCGCGCCGATGACGAGGTCGTCGCCGCCACCAAGCGAGAGCGCCTTGCCCTCGGCGAGCCGACGCGCGAGACTCGCCCCGTCGCCGACGTGGCGCGACTTGATCCAGTCCTCGTCGAAGTCGGGCGCTTGGGCCTCGACCGTCACCCCGGCGGCGGCGAGCAGCTGGCGGCGGATCGGGCTGGTACTGGCAAGGATCAACGACACGGGACGAACCTGTGGATAAGAAGGGGCGGACCCGTAGCGCAAAGCCGGGGATCGCCCAAATCGCCGGCGCGCCCCCATGCCGCCGCAGCGCCGTCCCGCAATCGGTCCACAAGGGAGGACGATCGGTCCGAAACCTGTGAATCGCGGGAAAGCGCCGAACGCGAATCGCCGGAATCGCGCGAGTCGCGAAAATGGCGCGCCTGTTGAGAAGTTGGGGATGGCCGGTTAAGCCCCGCTGCCAAGCCGACAACAAACACTTCAAGATTCTTCTATATATATTAAGAAAGAGAAAGAGGGTGGCCGTGCCGGGAGAGCTGACGACCGACAAGCCCCTGCTGGCGGTGCTCCGCGGCGAGCGGCGCGATCCCCCGCCGATCTGGCTGATGCGCCAGGCGGGCCGCTACCTGCCCGAATATCGCGAGCTTCGCGCGGCCAAGGGCGGCTTCCTCGACATGGTCTACGATCCCGCCGCGGCGGCCGAGATCACGCTCCAGCCGCTGCGCCGCTTCGCGATCGACGGCGCGATCCTCTTTTCCGACATCCTGATCGTGCCGCACGCGATGGGGATGCACCTGTCGTTCGTCGCCGGCGAAGGCCCGCGACTCGCGCCGACGATGGACCGCGCAACACTGGGCGAGCTGACCACCGACCCGTCGCGGTTCGAGCCGATCTACGAGACGGTGCGGCGGGTGAAGGCCGCGCTCGACCCGTCGGTCACGCTGCTCGGCTTTGCCGGGAGCCCGTGGACCGTCGCCACCTACATGATCGCCGGGCAGGGCAGCCGCGAGCAGGCGGAGGCGCGCACGCTCGCCTATGCCGATCCGGGGCGGATGGACGCGCTGCTCGACGCGGTGTGCGAGACCACGCTCGACTATCTGTCGGGTCAGGTCGCGGCGGGGGTCGAGGCGGTGCAGCTGTTCGACAGCTGGGCGGGAAGCCTGTCGCCGATCCAGTTCGAGCGGCTGGTGATCGCGCGCAACGCCTGGCTGGCGAGCGAATTCCGCAAGCGCCACCCGAACATCCCGATCATCGGCTTTCCCAAGGGCGCGGGCGGCAAGCTGATCGCCTATGCGCGCGAAACCGGGGTCGACGCGGTCGGGCTCGACGAGACGGTCGACCCGGCGTGGGCGGCGCGCGAACTGCCCGCGCACCTGCCGCTGCAGGGCAATCTCGACCCGCTCGCGCTGGTCGCGGGGGGCGCGGCGCTCGACGAGGCGGTGACACGCATCCTTGACGCGCTCGCGGGCCGTCCCCACATTTTCAATCTCGGCCACGGCATCCTTCAGACGACGCCGATCGCCCATGTCGAACGACTGATCGAGCGGGTGAAGCGGGGATGAGCGACATGCTTGCGAACTGGCAGGGTTTCCTCGGCGCGGCCTACCTTTGGGTGAAGGCGGCGCACGTCACCTTCGTGATCTTCTGGATCGCCGGCCTGTTCATCGTCCCGCGCTATTACATCCATCACCAGGCGACGACGCCCGGATCGGCCGAGGACCGCGCCTGGCTCGAGCGCGAGGACAAGGCGCGGACGATCATCCTGACCCCCGCGCTGGTCATCGTCTGGGTCCTCGGGCTGATGCTGGCGATCAACGGGGGGATGTTCGGCCAGGCCTGGTTCTCGGCCAAGCTCGGGCTGGTGGTGATCCTCAGCGGCTACCAGGGCTGGATCGGCGCCTATGGCCGCAAGCTCGCCAACGGTTACCGCGACCCCAATCTGAAGCGGCTGCGGCTGCTCAACGAGGTGCCCGGCATGCTCACCGCGATCATCGTCGTGCTGGTGATCGTCAAGCCGTTCTGACGCGGGCGGATTGACTTCGCCCCGGCGGCGGACTTAGGGCATTTTCAAACAGCATCGGCCGCGCCGTCCGTGCCGCGCGAACCGACCGCACCGACCTTTGCGTCCTCACGGGGAGACGTCCTGTCTCTCCGACCGAACTGACAATTTTTCCACCGAAAGACCCTCCACATGCATTTGAAAGACCTCAAAGCCAAAGCCCCGGCCGACCTCGTCGCCATGGCCGAGGAAATGGGCGTCGAGGGCGCTTCGACGCTCCGCAAGCAGGACCTGATGTTCTCGATCCTCAAGGTCCGCGCCGAAAGCGGCGCCGAGATCATGGGCACGGGCACGATCGAAGTGCTCAACGACGGCTTCGGCTTCCTGCGCAGCCCCGAGGCGAACTATCTCGCCGGCCCCGACGACATCTATGTCGCGCCCAACCTCGTCCGCCGCTTCGGGCTTCGCACCGGCGACACGGTCGAGGGCGAGATCCGCGCGCCGAAGGACGGCGAGCGCTATTTCGCGCTGACCCGCGTCACCCAGATCAACTACGACAACCCCGATGCGGTCCGCCACCGGGTCAATTTCGACAACCTCACCCCGCTATATCCCGACAAGAAGCTCAAGCTCGACACGCTCGACCCGACGATCAAGGACAAAAGCGCGCGGGTGATCGACATCGTCTCGCCGCTCGGCAAGGGCCAGCGCGCGCTGATCGTCGCGCCGCCGCGCACCGGCAAGACGGTGCTGCTGCAGAACATCGCGCGCGCGATCACCGACAATAATCCCGAGGTGTTCCTGATCGTGCTGCTGATCGACGAGCGGCCCGAGGAAGTCACCGACATGCAGCGCTCGGTCCATGGCGAGGTCATCTCCTCGACCTTCGACGAGCCCGCCAGCCGCCACGTCCAGGTGGCCGAAATGGTGATCGAAAAGGCCAAGCGCCTCGTCGAGCACAAGAAGGACGTCGTCATCCTGCTCGACTCGATCACCCGCCTCGGCCGCGCCTACAACACCGTCGTGCCCTCGTCGGGCAAGGTGCTGACCGGCGGCGTCGACGCCAACGCGCTGCAGCGGCCGAAGCGCTTCTTCGGCGCCGCGCGCAACATCGAGGAAGGGGGCTCGCTATCGATCATCGCCACCGCGCTGATCGATACCGGCTCGAAGATGGACGAGGTCATCTTCGAAGAGTTCAAGGGCACCGGCAACAGCGAGATCGTGCTCGACCGCAAGGTCAGCGACAAGCGCATCTTCCCCTCGCTCGACGTCGGCAAGTCGGGCACCCGCAAGGAAGAGCTGCTGGTCGACCAGGCGACGCTTACCAAGATGTGGGTGCTGCGCCGGATCCTCATGCAGATGGGCACGGTCGACGCGATGCAGTTCCTGCTCGACAAGATGAAGGACGCCAAGTCGAACGAAGACTTCTTCGCGAGTATGAATCAATAGCTGAGCCCGAGACCGGGCACGCTTCGCGCGTGCTCGGTCGGGCGCGGGAGTTGTCATGCCCGACCTGAGTTTCGCCGACGTCTTCACCAGCGCAGGGCTTGCCGCGCTGGTCCAGGTCATCCTGATCGACCTCACCATGGCGGGCGACAATGTCGTCATCATGGGCACCATCGCCAGCGGCCTCCCGCGCGAACAGCGACGGAAGATCATCCTGATCGGGGTCGCGCTGGCGCTGCTGTTCCTGATCGGCTTCGCGCTTGTCGCGACCGCGCTGCTGCAGGTGCCGGGGCTGCTGCTGGCGGGCGGCGTGGTGCTGCTGTGGGTAGCGTTCAACATGCAGCGCGAGCTGCGTCACGCGCCCGCGGGCGAAGGCACTGACGACGGGGCGGATGTGGCCGACGCCGCGCGGCCGACCAAGACCTTCACCCAGGCGGTGATCCAGGTCGCGCTGGCCGACCTCAGCATGAGCCTCGACAACGTCCTCGCGGTCGCCGGCGCGGCGCGCGAGCACCCGACCGTGCTGTTCATCGGCCTCGCCTTTTCGGTCACCGTGATGGGAATCGCGGCGACCTTCGTCGCGCAGCTGATCCAGCGTTTCCGCTGGATCGCGTGGATCGGGCTGGCGATGATCCTCTACGTCGCCGGCACGATGATCTGGGAAGGCTGGCACGACGTCGCGCCGTTGCTGACGTGAGCGACACGATCGTCGCGCTGTCGAGCGGGCGGCCCCCGGCGGCTATCGCGGTAACGCGCTTAAGCGGGCCTGCAGCGTGGGCGGCGATTGGATCGCTGGCGGGCCCGCTCCCCGCCCCGCGCGTCGCCGCCCTACGCACGCTTCGCGATCCCGTTTCGAGAGAAGCAATCGATCGCGGGCTGGTAATCCTCTTCCCCGAGGGCGCGAGCGCGACCGGCGAGGCGATCGCCGAATTCCACGGCCACGGCGGCCGCGCGGTCAGCGAGGCGGTGATTGCCGCGTTCGCCGGTTTCCCGGGCGTGCGCCGCGCCGAGGCCGGCGAATTCACCCGCCGCGCGCTGAGCAACGGCGTGATGGACCTGACTCAGGCCGAAGGGCTTGCCGACCTGCTCGCCGCCGAGACCGAGCTCCAGCGGCGGAGCGCGATCGCGCGGTCCGAGGGTGCTGTGCGGCGTCGGATCGAGGGCTGGGCCGACCGTATCGTGGCGCTCTCGGCAGGCGCCGAATATGCGATCGATTATGACGAGGACGACCGCGCGCCGCCGATCGACCGCCTCGAGATGGAGGCGATCCGGGGCGAGATCGCAAATTTGCTCGCTCAGCCGAGGCTTGAGCGTCTTCGCGACGGTATTCGGGTCGTCCTCGCGGGCCCGCCGAATATCGGAAAGTCCAGTCTTTTCAATACGTTGATCGGGGAAAGTCGCGCCATTGTCACCCCGGTCGAAGGGACCACCCGCGACACGATCGAGGCACCGGTTGCGATCGACGGCATTCCGTTCGTCCTGGTCGATACGGCGGGATTGCGCGACAGCGACGACCCGGTCGAGGCGCTCGGGATCGAGCGCACGCGGTCCGAAGTCGACCGGGCGGACATCGTCCTGTGGCTCGATCGCGAGCCGCCGCCACCGCTTGCCGCCAAGGTGGTCAAGGTAAGCGCGCAGGCAGACCGGCTTCCCTTGCTGCCGGGGAGGATCGGCGTATCGGCGACTACCGGCGAAGGCGTCACTGTTCTGCTTGAGCGCCTGATCGACGTCGGTAGACCGCTTCTTCCCGCTGCGTCGCAGGCGACGATCGACGAGCGTGGCGGTGCACTCCTCGCCCAGGCGGCATCGCGATTGGCAGAGGCACAGTCGACCAGCGACCTTATCCTTATCGCCGAGCATTTGCGTTCGGCGCGCGAGGCGCTCATGGCGATTACCGGTCGGGTCGGCATCGAGGCGATGCTGGATTCGCTCATGCAGCGATTTTGCGTCGGCAAATAGGTTTCACGTGGAACATTTCGACGTCGTTGTCATCGGTGGAGGTCACGCGGGCGTCGAGGCTGCGTGCGCCGCGCGGCGTCGTGGCGCCACCGCGGCGATAGTTACCTTCTCGTCGAACGACATCGGGCGGATGTCCTGCAATCCGTCGATCGGCGGCGTCGGCAAGGGGCACCTCGTGCGCGAGGTCGATGCGCTCGGCGGAGTGATGGCCCAAGCCGCCGACCGAGCGGCAATCCACTATCGTATGCTCAATGCTAGCAAGGGCGCGGCTATCCGCGGTCCTCGGATCCAGGCCGATAGGCGGCTCTTTGCGGCGGCGGTTCGGCAGACGGTCCAAGAGGCCGGCATAACGGTGATCGAGGGAGAAGTTGTCGACCTTGTCGAGAGCGCCGGTACGGTCGTCGAACTCCGTCTCGCTTCCGGCAATCTGGTTGGAGCCGGCGCGGTTGTCGTTGCCACGGGGACGTTTCTCGGCGCCACCATGTTTCGAGGCCGTGAGCGCTGGCAGGGCGGGCGGCTTGGCGATTTCGCGGCGACGCGACTTGGCGACCGTTTCGCCGAACTCGGGCTGGCGAAAGACACGCTGAAGACGGGCACCCCGCCGCGCCTCGACGGACGGACGATCGACTGGGCAAGATTAACCCCGCAACCCAGCGATCGCGAGCCCTGGTGGATGTCGCTGGGTGCCGTCGGGCAAGTCCATCTGCCTCAGCTCGCTTGCGCGATCACGGCCACCAATCCGCGCGCTCACGCGGCTTTGCGTGAAGGTTTCGACGAATCGCCGCTACTGGCCGGCGAGATCGAGGGGCGCGGGCCGCGCTACTGTCCGTCGATCGAGGACAAGTTGCAGCGTTTCGCCGATCGCGACCATCACCAGATCTTCCTCGAACCAGAGGGGCTCGACGATACGACCGTTTATCCAAACGGCATCTCTACCTCGCTCTCGACGACCACGCAGGAGACATTTCTACGCGCCATCGTCGGGCTCGAGCGTGTGCGAATGACCGCCCCCGGCTATGCGGTGGAGTATCGCCACGCCGATCCCCGCCATCTCGATCGGACGCTTGCTCACCGCGACTTGCCCAACCTTTTCCTCGCGGGCCAGATCAATGGCACCACCGGTTACGAGGAAGCGGCAGCCCAAGGCCTGGTCGCCGGGGCCAACGCCGCGGCGATGGCGTGCGGGCTCGAACCGCTGACGATCGAGCGCGGGCAGGCCTATCTCGGTGTCATGATCGAGGATCTCACACTCCACGGGATCAGCGAACCGTACCGCATGCTGACCGCGCGCTCGGAGCATCGCCTGTCGCTCCGGGCCGACAACGCATGGAGTCGGTTGGGGCCGATCGCCGAAGGGCACGGGTTGCTCGACAAGACGCAGCAAGAGGCATGGCGTGCTTACCTCAAAGCCAAGTCAAAGACGGGCGCTTCGAACGATCATACGTCAACCGCTCTCGACGTCCTTGCCATGGCCGAGGCCGAGCAGGACAACATCTACGCGCCCTATATCGAACGGAACCGCCGAGAGCTGGACGGCCGCCGGAAGGCGAGTCACTGGCCGATCAACGCCGCCTTCGATTATGGAGCCGTTCCCGGTCTCTCCAACGAAATGCGGGAGAGGCTCGAGAGCAGTCGGCCCGAGACCCTCGAGCAGGCCGAGCGCGTTCGAGGTATCTCTCCCGCCGCCATCGCCGCGCTTCACTTCGCCTTGGCCAAAGCGCGATGATCGACGGTGTTTCACGTGAAACATCGGAGAAGCTTGAGGCCTACGTCTCAATGCTCCTCGCCGAATCACGACAACAGAACCTGATTTCATCGAGCACCGAAGCGGACGTCTGGGATCGCCACATCCGCGATAGCCTGCAGCTCTTGGACCTCGCCAAGGGTCGAACTTGGGCCGACGTCGGGAGCGGCGCCGGGCTGCCGGGCATCCCGATCGCCATTGCCTCCGACGCACCGATCGTTCTCATCGAACCCCGGGCAAAAAGGGTGCAGTTCCTCACCGACGTGGTCGATCATCTCGGCCTCGCCAACGCTTCGATCCATCACGGCTCGGCGTCGTCGGCGTCGGGCGCATTCGACGTCATCACCGCTCGCGCTGTGGCCCCGCTCGATCGCTTGCTCGGTCTCACGTGGCATTTGGCTCACGCCGGGACGACATTCGTCTTCCCCAAGGGGCGGAACGCCCAAAGCGAGCTGGAAACCGCGACTCGGTCGTGGCAGGGTGACTTCCGGCTCAGACCGAGCGTCACCAGCGACGAAGCCGCGGTCGTCGTCGCCACCAATGTCCGGCGGAGGGGGAAGAGATGATCTGCGTCGCAATCGCCAACCAGAAGGGCGGGGTGGGCAAGACGACCACCGCGATCAACCTCGCGACCGCGATGGCCGCGATCGGCTGGCGCGTGCTGCTAATCGACCTCGATCCGCAGGGGAATGCGTCCACCGGGCTTGGCGTGCGGCAGGGCGATCGCCTTCACTCGAGTTACGACGTGTTGCTTGGCGAGGCGACGCTGGCGGAGGCGGCGGTCGAGACGCGCGTTCCGCTGCTGTCGATCGTCCCCGCGACGATGGACTTATCGGGTGCCGAGGTCGAAATGGTCGGGCTCGAAGACCGCATGCATCGGCTCAAGCAGGCGATGGAGGAAGCGCCGGCCGGCGCGTGGGAAATTTGCCTGCTCGACTGTCCGCCGTCGCTCGGCACGCTGACGATCAACGCCCTGGTCGCCGCGCAGCGCTTGCTGGTTCCGCTCCAGTGCGAGTTCTTCGCGCTCGAGGGGCTTAGCCAGCTTCTCCAGACGGTCGAGCGGATCCGCGTCGCCTACAATCCCGACCTCGCGATCCTGGGGGTCGCGCTGACGATGTTCGACCGGCGCAACAACCTGTCGCAGCAGGTCGCCGAGGACGTTCGGGCGTGCCTCGGCAGCGCGGTGTTCGACACGGTCGTCCCGCGCAACGTGCGACTTAGCGAGGCGCCGAGTCACGGGCTCCCGGCATTGATCTACGACCTCAAATGCCCGGGGTCGGAGGCCTATCTCAAGCTCGCGCGCGAAATTGTCGCGCGGCTTCCGCGTCATGCCGAGGCGGAGGCAGCGTGAAGCGGCCGCTTGGACTTGGACGCGGGCTCGGGGCGCTGATCGAGGAATCGAACCGTCCGCGTGATGGAGAATCGTCCGGCGTGCGCGACATCGACGTCGCGTCGATCCGGCCGAACCCCGACCAGCCGCGAAAGCAGTTCGACGAGGAAGCGCTCGCCGACCTCGCCGCGTCGATCAAGGCGCGCGGCGTGCTCCAGCCGATCCTCCTCCGCGCGGTCGGCGATGGTTACGAGATCGTCGCGGGGGAGCGTCGCTGGCGCGCGGCGCAGCGCGCACAGCTTCACCGCATCCCGGCGATCGTGCGCGACCTCGACGACGAGTCGACCGCCGAGGTCGCGCTGATCGAGAATATCCAGCGGGCCGATCTCAACGCGATCGAGGAAGCCGACGCCTACCAGCAGTTGATCGACCGGCACGGCCACACGCAGGACGCGGTCGGCAAGCTCGTCGGCAAGTCCCGCAGCCATGTTACCAACCTGCTCCGGCTGCTCGGCCTTCCCGGTGACGTGCGTGACATGCTGCTGCGAGGCGATATCAGCATGGGACATGCGCGCGCCGTCGTCGGGGCTGACGATCCGTCGGCGTTGGCGAAAGATATCGTCGAGAACGGCCTCACCGTCCGCCAAGCCGAGGCGCGCGCCAAGGGGGCGAAACCGAAGCAGAGGGTCGAGACGAAGGCGACCGCGCCGGTCGACGCCGACCTGGCCGCGCTCGAACGCCAGTTGGGCGATATGCTTGGGCTGAAGGTTCGGGTCGCGCACGGCCGCGGCGGCGGCACGGTCACCCTGTCCTACGCCAGCCTGGACCAGCTCGACATGATCTGCCAGCGCCTCAGCGGCGAACCGATCTAGCGCGAACGACGCGACGCGCGCGCCAGCGACACCATCGTCTCGCCGAGCTCGGCGTCGCTCGGCCCGTCGCCGAAAATCAGCCGCTTCTCGAGCGCGCCGACGCGCGCGGCGGCTTCGGCGAGCGCGCTCGACGGCCACGACGAGAGCAGCCGGCCGATCAGCGGTTTATCCTTCCAGAACAGCGCCTTGCCCATCGACGTCATGACGTCGTCTCGGCTTCGTCCTGCCTCGATCTGGGCGCGCAGCGGCGCCAACATCAGCAGCCGGCGCTGCACCGCGCGCACGATCGGAATCGCGTCCGAGCCCGATCCCGGGAGCTGGCCGAGGTCGTCGAGCAATTCGTCCATCTTCCCCGCCAGCGCGAGGTCGCCGAGCCGCATCAGGTCGACCTCGCCATGGTTCGATTCGAGCAGGTCGAGCACTTCGAGCTCGAGCGACACCAGGCGGTCGGCGCTGGCTGACAGGTAGGTCGCATATTTCTCGACCTCGCGCTCGGCGATCGCCTGGTTGAATCCGCTCGCCTCGCCAATCCGCTCGGCGACGTCGTGCCCGATCGCCAGCCCGTGACGCCGCCCGAGTTCGGCGACGATTTCGGCCATTCCGCGCCCTTCGGGCACATAACTGACGTGCGCCAGCGCCGCGCGATGCGCCTCCGCGAGCTTGAGCAGCCCCGATCCGCGCTTCAGCGTCCCGGCGATCGCGATCACCGCGCTCTCGCCGCCGGGCGCATCGAGCAGCGCCGCGACCCCGTCGAGGATCTCCTCCCCCGCCGGCTCGATCCAGATCGCGCGCTTGCCGCCGAACAGCGACATCGCACCCGCTTCGTCGGCGAGCGAAGCCGGGTCCGACTTGACCGAGGCGCCGACGACGACGAATTTCTCGGCATCGCCGAGGCCCTTGAGCAGCCTGAGCGCAAGCGCGCGGCTGCCCGCCTCGTCGGGACCGTGGAACAGGTAGAAGCGCACCCCCGGATCGGGCCGCGCGATCGCCCGCTCGATCTGCCCCTTCGCCGACTTCACCGTCGCGGCGTCACGGCGCGGGCGCCGCCCCGGCGCGGGTCGCGTAAAGGCCGAGCCGGGCGACGATCTGGTCGGCGATCTCGCCCGACAGCCGCTCGAGCGCGCTGTCCTCGGCGGCGACGGTGGCATAGGGGCTCGACACGACGTCGATCCCCGCGTCGGCCACCGCGGTCGCGTCGAGCACCGTCTCGCCCCGGTCGACCGTCACCAGCCGATAGCGCGCGCGGAGCGCCCGCCGTTCGCGGGTCGCCGCGCGGTCGCCGCGAATGCCGAAGCCAGTGATGCTGTCGTCGAGCTCGACTCGCAGCCGATAGCGGGGCGCGGGCGCGTTGCCCTGCTCGCTTCCCAGCCGGTCGACCAGCGCGTTGCGCACCAGCCAGCCGCCGCGCTCGGGGATCGGGTCGACCTTGATCGACGCCAGGCTGACCGCCACCGGGGCCGACGCGCCGCCCGCGTAGAGCGGGTGAAGCCCGCAACCGGGAAGCGCGAAGCATAGCAGCAGGGCGAGGCGGCGGCTCATGCGACGATATTCACCAGCCGGTCGGGAACGACAATCACCTTGCGCGGCGCGCCGCCGCCGAGGTGCGCGCGAACCTTGTCGCTGGCCAGCGCCAGCGCCTCGGCCTCCTCGCGCGACAGCCCGCGCGGCGCGCTGAGCGTATCGCGCAGCTTGCCGTTAACCTGCACCGCCAGCGTCACCTGCTCGTCGACCAGCATCGCCGGGTCATGGGCCGGCCACGGCTGGTCGACGATCATCCCCGCCCCGCCGCGCTCGGCCCATGCCTGTTCGGCCAGGTGCGGGGCCATCGGCGCGACCAGCTTGAGCAGCGTGTCGATCGCCTCGCTCCGACTCGCCGACGGCGCCGACTTCTCGACCGCGTTGGTCAGCTCGTAGAGCGCGGCGACCGCCTTGTTGAACTGCAACCCGTCGATCGCCTCGCCCACCGCGGCGATCGCTCGGTGCCGCTTGCGGTCGAGCGCGTCGTCGGCGCCGTCGCCGTTCGCCTCGGCCATCGCCAGCCGCCACACGCGCTGGACGAAGCGCGCCGCCCCCTCGATCCCGGCCTCGGACCATTCGAGATCGCGCTCGGGCGGAGAGTCCGACAGCATGAACCAGCGCACCGCGTCGGCGCCGTAGCGGTCGACGATCGGTTCGGGATCGACCGTGTTCTTCTTCGACTTCGACATCTTCTCGATCCGGCCGGCGGTCACTGGCGACCCGCTCTCGACATGGATCCAGTCGTCGCCCTCACGTCGCACCTCGCCCGGGCTCAGCCAGCTGCCGTCGCCCGCGCGATAGGTTTCGTGGGTCACCATTCCCTGGGTGAACAACCCCTTGAACGGCTCGGCGAGCCCCAGCTTGCCGATCCGCTCGAGCGCGCGGGTCCAGAAGCGCGCGTAGAGCAGGTGGAGGATCGCATGCTCGACCCCGCCGATATATTGGCCGACCGGGAGCCATTGCTCGGCCTCGGCGCGGTCGAACGGCGCGCCGTCGGGCTGGCTGGCGAAGCGGATGAAATACCAGCTCGAATCAACGAAGGTGTCGAGCGTGTCGGTCTCGCGCCGCGCCGCGCCGCCGCAGTTCGGGCAATCGACCTTGCCCCAGCTCGGGTGGCGATCGAGCGGGTTGCCCGGCTGATCGAAGGCGACGTCCTCGGGCAGCACCACCGGCAGCTGGTCGCGCGGCACCCCGACCGGCCCGCACTTGTCGCAGTGAATGACCGGGATCGGGGTGCCCCAATAGCGCTGGCGGCTGACGCCCCAGTCGCGCAACCGATATTGGGTGACGCCCTTGCCCCACCCGCCGGTCTCGGCGCGGCGGATCACCTCGGCCTTCGCCGCCTCGCTCGTCATCCCGTCGAGGAAGTCGGAGTGGACCGCGATTCCAGGCGCAGTCTCCGGCTCCATGATCGGCTGGTCGGCCTGCCCGGCATCCGCCGCTACGACACGCCGGATCGGCAGATGATATTTATTCGCAAAATCAAAATCGCGCGCGTCGTGCGCCGGCACCCCGAATAGGGCGCCGGTGCCGTAGTCCGAGAGCACGAAGTTCGCGATCCACACCGGCAGGCGGCGCTGGCTGTCGAAAGGGTGGACGACCTCGAGCCCGGTATCGAACCCCAGCTTCTCCGCCGTTTCGATCTCGGCTTCGGTCGTCCCGCCGGCGCGCGCCTTCGTGATGAACGCCGCCGCCTCGGAATTGCCAGCCGCGACCGCCTCGGCCAGCGGATGCCCCGGCGCGATCGCGACGAAGCTCGCCCCGAAGATGGTGTCGGGCCGCGTCGTGAACACCTCGATGTCGCAACTCGCGCCCCCGGGCGGCGTCCCGGCGAGGCGGAAGCAGAATTGCAGCCCCTTGCTCCGGCCGATCCAGTTTTCCTGCATCAACCGCACCTTGTCGGGCCACTGGTCGAGCCCCTTCAGCCCGTCGAGCAGCTCCTCGGCGAAGTCGGTGATCTTGAGGAACCACTGGCTCAGCTTGCGCCGCTCGACCTGCGCCCCCGACCGCCAGCCCTTGCCGTCGATCACCTGCTCGTTGGCCAGCACGGTCATGTCGACCGGGTCCCAGTTGACCTCGCTCTCCTTGCGGAAAACGAGGCCCGCGGCCATCAGGTCGAGAAACAGCGCCTGCTCGTGCCCGTAATAGTCGGGCTCGCAGGTGGCGAGCTCGCGGCTCCAGTCGAGCGCGAAACCGAGCCGCTTCAATTGCGCGCGCATCGTCGCGATATTCTCGCGAGTCCATGCGCCGGGATGGACCTTCTTTTCCATCGCCGCATTTTCGGCGGGCATGCCGAACGCGTCCCACCCCATCGGGTGGAGCACCTCGTGCCCCTGCATCCGGCGATAGCGGGCGAGCACGTCGCCCATCGTGTAGTTGCGGACATGGCCCATGTGGATGCGCCCCGACGGATAGGGGAACATCTCGAGCACATAGCTCTTGGGCTTGGCGCTACCGCTGTCGGCGCGGAAGCTGGCGGCCTCTTCCCAACGCGCCTGCCACCGGGCGTCGGCCTGGCCCGGATCGAAACGCTCGGTCATGATCGGGCCTTACTTGATGAGGGTGGTCCGGCGAAGCTCGCGGGCGCGGGTGAGGATAATGTCCTCGAGCTTCTGGGTGGTCGCCGCCGACACCGGCGCGTTGACCCAGCTTCCGCCCTGGTTGACCTGCCGCACCGCCGCGACGCGAAGCGCGTCGGCGCGGAGCGTCTGGTCGAGGATCGTCGCGGTGATCCGCGCGCGCTCATTCGGGTTGTTCGGGCTCGAATACCAGTCGGTGATGATCACCCCGCCGTTCGAATCGCTGCTCGCCAGCGGCGCGAACGACAGCGTGTCGAGCGCGGCGCGCCACAGGTAGGCGTTGACCCCGATCGAGGTCATGCGGGCCGACGCCAGCGGGGTCGGCGCGTTCGAATGGCGGGCGCAGCCCCCGGCGGCAAGCGCAGCGAGGCCGACGGCGGCGGTGGCGATCTTGAAACGGGACATCCGAAGGTTCCTGACTAAGGGCCTGATTGAGGGGCGTTGGCGCCGTTATAGGGTGCGCGCTCCCTTCGGCAAGCGGGCAGTTTGGCCGCGCGGCTGTGCCCCCGCCGCAACAGCGCCGGGCAAACGACTCTTTCGTCATGGAACAGACGCGGGGCTGGAGCTATATTTCGGGGCAGGAACGGAGTCGTTGGCGTGTTGCAAGGGGCAATCAGCACGAAGCGTGGACGGGCCGCGATGGGGATCGCGGCGCTGCTCCTGCTCGCCCCGGCGATGGCGATCGGCGCCGGCAAGGGCGCTTCCCGCCCGCCGGCGGTCTCGTTCAGCGTCGACCAGCTATCCTCCTTCACCCCGGCCGATGCCGATCCCCGGCTCGCCGCCAAGTTCGCGGGGCGCGCCTCGTCGATCACCGATTTCAGCTTCACCCCCGCGGCGGCGAAGGGCCGCCCGTCGCAAATCCGCGTCGCGGTACGCGCCCGCGTCTCCGGCCCCGGCGTCGCCCGCCCGGCGTCAGTGCCGGCCCCGTCGGCCAACCCGCTGACCCCGACCAGCTACAACCTCGGGGTGGCGGTCGGCTGGAAGCGGTTCGCGGTCGGCGGCGACGTCAATTCGACCCGCGATCCCGATTCGGCGATCGGCACCCGCTCGAGCGCACTGGTCGGGGTCAGCTACAGCCTCCGCCGGTTCAGCGGCCGGGTCGCGGTCGGGGCCGAACGCGGGTCGGGCACCGTCCCCGCGCTTGCCCAGCCGCAGCGCTATTCGCTCGACGTCGGCGGCGCCTATGATCTCAGCATGCGGCTCGCGGTCACCGGCGGGGTCCGCTACCGGATCGACGAACAGCGCGACAATCTGCTGTCCGACAAGCGCCGCGACAGCCAGGCAGTCTACATCGGCACCGCGCTCAAGTTCTGAGCCGTCGTCACGCCGCCAGCCAGGCGTCGATCCCCGCCCATCCGTGAAACCCGTCGAGCGCGGCGAACCGCGCCTCGTCCATTCCGCCGAGCGCGATTCCCGGCACCCCCGCGATCGCCGCGAGCTCGGCGGCGCGATGCGGACCGAGCGCGCCGCCACCGGGATGCGAGCGCGTCGCGAAGAGCGGCGAGACGAACACCGCCGCCGCTCCTGCCGCGCTCGCTGCCCGCGCTTCTTCTGCGTCGTGCACCGGCATGGTGACCGCCACCCCGGCCGAATCCCCGACCGGGCGATGGACGAACCGCGCCCCGAGCCTCCGCGCCAGCGCGGCATCGGCGGCGACGCCGAGCACCAGCCCGCGCCGCGCGCAAAGCTCCGCCACCGCCCCGGCCAGCGCGGCGCGCGCCGCGGGACCGAGCGAATCGTGGCGGAACATCACCCCGCCACCGCGCGGCACCCGCGCGATCGCCTCGAACAGCCGCTCCCCAAGCCGCTCATCGGTCATCAGCCAGCGGGTCGGGATGTGGCGCGGGTCCATCGCGCTGCTATAGCGCGCGCGATGACCGACGCCGCAACCCGCCTCGACACGATCCGCACCCGGATCGCCCGCGCCGCCAAGGCCGCGCGCCGAGCGCCCGGGGACATCACCCTGATCGCGGTCTCCAAGACCCGCGGCGTCGACGCGATCGAGGCGCTGATCGCCGCCGGCCAGCGCGACTTCGGCGAGAGCCGGGTGCAGGAAGCCGCCGAGAAATGGCCCGCGCTTCGTGCCCGCTACCCCGACGTCCGGCTCCACATGATCGGTCGGCTGCAATCGAACAAGGCGGCCGAGGCGGCGGCGCTGTTCGACACGATCCACTCGCTCGACCGCGACTCTCTGCTCGAGGCGATGGCCGCGACCGACGCCCCGCCCGCGGCCTTCGTCCAGGTCAACATTGGCGCGGAAGAGCAGAAGGGCGGGATCGCGATCGACGCGCTGCCCGCCTTCCTCGACCGGGTCCGCGCCGGCCCGGTCGCGCTCGCGGGGCTGATGGCGATCCCCCCGCAAGGGGTCCAGGCGTCCCCCTATTTCGCGCTCCTCGCCGAGCTCGCGCGGCGGCATGACGTCACCGGGCTCAGCATGGGGATGAGCGGCGATTACGAAGCCGCGGTGATGCTCGGCGCGACCCAAGTCCGGGTCGGCACCGCGCTGTTCGAGGACCTTTAGCCGATGTGCCCCGACCGCTCGCGCTTGGTCGCCAGATAATCGGCATTGTGCGGGTTGGCGGGCATGCGGTGCGCGACCCGCTCGGCCACCGCGATCCCCGCCGCCTCGAGCCCGGCGACCTTGGCCGGGTTGTTCGTCAGCAGCCGCACCTCGCGCACCCCCAGCGCACGGAGCATCGCCGCCGCCATGTCATAGTTGCGCGCATCGTCGGCGAACCCCAGCCGCCGGTTGGCGTCGACCGTGTCGAGCCCGCGATCCTGAAGCGCATAGGCGCGCAGCTTGTTCGCCAGCCCGATCCCGCGCCCTTCCTGCCGAAGGTAGAGCAGGATCCCGCCCCCCGCCTCGCCGATCAGCCGCAGCGCCTGCCTGAGCTGCGGCCCGCAATCGCATTTGAGGCTGCCGAACACATCGCCGGTCAGGCACTCGCTGTGCAGCCGGACCAGCGGCGGCGCCCCGCCGAACGCGCCGACGACCAGCGCGACATGGTCCTCGCCCGACGCCGAATCGCGGAACGACACCATTTGCGACGGCGGCAGCCCGTCGACCGGCAGCCGCGCGCGCGCGACGATCACCGCCTCGCCCGGCGCGACGACCTCGCCCGCGCTTACCGCCGGCCAGTTCTCCCCCGGCTCGACCCGCCACAGCGCGGGCAACAGCCCGGCGCGCCGCGCGAGGTCGAGCGCCGCCGCGGCGGACCCGGGGCTCTCCAGCGGCTCGGCCCGCAGCGGCCCCGACGGCGCGCGCGACCCGTCGGTCGCCGGGTCGGCGAATGCCAGCGCCGCCGCCTGGTTGAGCCACGCGTCGCGCGCGACCTGCACCGGGCGCGCCGAATCGCTCGCCTCGCGCGCATTGCCCATGCCGAGCGCCGCCGCGCGCTCGCCGCTGATCAGCAGCGGCGCGCGATGGGTCGGGTCGAGCAGCTCGAGCATCGCCGCACCGCCGGTCTCGACCGACAGCACGCCGATTCCGTCGACGCGCACCGGCCGCCCGGCGCGAAGCGCGGCGATCGCGGCGGCGAGCGGCGGCGCGCCCGTCACAGCTCGAGCTCGACCAGCAGCGGCACATGGTCGCTCGGCCGCTCCCACCCGCGCACCGGCTCGAGCACGCGGTGCGCGACTGCCTGCGGCGCGAGGCTCGGCGAGGCCCACATATGGTCGAGCCGCCGCCCGCGATCGCTCGCCGCCCAGTCCTGCGCGCGGTAGCTCCACCAGGTGAAATTGCGCTCGGGCGCGGGGATGAATCGACGGCCAAGGTCGACCCACTCGTGCGCCGCCTGCAGGCGAGCGAGCGTCTCGACCTCGATCGGGGTGTGGCTGACGACGTCGAGCAGCGCCTTGTGGCTCCACACGTCGCATTCGAGCGGCGCGACGTTGAAGTCGCCGACGATCAGCGTCGGCTGGCGAAGCCCCTCCGACCAGCGGGTCATCCGCTCGAGGAAATCGAGCTTCTGCCCGAACTTGGGGTTGAGCGTCCGGTCGGGAACGTCGCCGCCCGCGGGGATATAGACATTCTCCAGCCGCACCCCGCCGGGAAGCATTGCCCCGACGTGCCGCGCCTCGCCATTGTCCTGCCAGTCGTGGCGCCCCGGGTCGGTCAGGGGCACGCGACTGAGGATCGCGACCCCGTGGTGCATCTTCTGCCCGTTGAGCTCGTGGTGGACGTAGCCGCGCTCGGCGAACAGGCCGCCGGGGAAGACGTCGTCGGTCGCCTTGGTCTCCTGCAGGCACAGCACGTCGGGCTGCTCCTCGTCGAGCAGCCGCGCGACGATCCCCGCGCGCGCGCGCACCGAGTTGATGTTCCAGCTGGCGATTTTCAGGCGAGTCACGCCCCGGCTCCTAGCGCGCCGCTGGGCGCAGGCAAAATAAAAGGCCCTGGTTCCGGGGGCATGGAACCAGGGCCAACCAAGCGTTCGTCACGCAAGGCGATCGCGGCAACCTCGGGTAACAGGGGGAAACCCAGTGGTTATCGCCGCAATCGATTTTGCCCATAACGGGCGAAGTCTGTCGCCAAGCTTAACGGGTTGCTATTCAATACGAAATGAAGCTCAGCCGCGTTTTTTCGGCTCGGCGAAGGTGAAGGCGCTGTCGGGCACCGCGACATTGTAGCGCTGGTTCGACAGCACGACCTTGGTCCGCTTGTTCTGCGCGTCGATCGCGGTCCACCCCTCCAGCTTCAGCCCGGCGGGCGCGGCAGGATTGCGCGAGAAGGCCATGACCAGCGTCCCGAACTCGGGACGGCGCGCGTCGCGCGCGCGGATCACGACCAGGTTCGGGCTGCCGCTGTTCTGGATCGTCGCGATCCGCGCAAGGTTGGGGTTGGCGTCGAGCAGCGCCGACAGCGGCGAATTGGCGATCGAATAGCGGCTGTGCTGCCCGACCGAATAGTCGAGGAAGTGGATCTGCCGCCCGTCGGCGACCAGCAGCATGTCGGCGTTCTGGCCATAGTCGAAGCGGATCTTGCCCGGCCGCTTCATCGACAGCGCGCCGCGCAACTGCCGCCCGCGCCCGTCGGTCTGGACGAAGTTGGCAGTCAGCGACTGGGTCGCGGCGATGCTCTGCTGGACCCGCGCAAGGTCGGCGTTCTGGGCCGGGGCCGGCGCGGCCAGCGCGACGAGAGCGACCGGCGCGGCGAAACGCGCATAACGGGTGGCGAACATGAAAATCTCCGTGAAAAATGCTGGCCCGCTCTGGCCCCCGCCCATTTAATGCCCCCTGAACCTTCCGGTTCCGAACGGTTCAGCCGGGCGCGTATCCTAGAGAGGGTGTCCGTCGGTATCGATCAGCACCTCGCGCCGCCCGACATGGTCGGGGACCCCGACCAGCCCGTCCTTTTCCATCCGCTCGATCAGCCGCGCGGCATTGTTGTAGCCGACGCGAAGCTGGCGCTGGAGGTAGCTGGTCGACGCCTTCTGGCTCTCGGCGACGATCTGGATCGCCTTGCGATAGAGCTGGGTCTCGGGGTCGTCGTCGCCGGTCGGCTGGCCGTCGAACAGATAGCCGCCGTCCTCGGGCTCCTCGGTGACCGCCTGGATATAGTCGGGGGTGCCCTGCTTGCGCCAGTAATCGGCGACCGCGCGCACCTCGTCGTCGCTGACGAAAGGGCCGTGGACGCGAAGGATCTGCTTGCCGCCGGGCATGTAGAGCATGTCGCCCTTGCCCAGCAGCTGCTCGGCCCCCTGCTCGCCAAGGATGGTGCGCGAATCGATCTTGCTGGTAACCTGGAAGCTGATCCGCGTCGGCAGGTTCGCCTTGATCACGCCGGTGATGACGTCGACCGACGGGCGCTGGGTCGCCATGATGAGGTGAATGCCCGCCGCGCGCGCCTTTTGCGCCAGCCGCTGGATCAGGAACTCGACCTCCTTGCCCGCGGTCATCATCAGGTCGGCCAGCTCGTCGACCACTACCACGATCTGGGGCAGCAGGTCGTATTCCAGCTCCTCGGTCTCGTACATCGGCTGGCCGGTGTCGGCGTCGTAACCGGTCTGGACGCGCCGCCCGAGCTTGGCCCCCTTGGCCTTCGATTCGCGTACCTTGGCGTTGAAGCTGGCGAGCTGGCGCACCCCCAGGCTCGCCATCATCCGGTAGCGCTCCTCCATCTGCTCGACGGTCCATTTGAGCGCGCGGATCGCCTTGCCCGGCTCGGTCACCACCGGCGACAGCAGGTGCGGGATGTCGTCGTAGATGCTCAGCTCGAGCATCTTCGGGTCGATCATGATCATCCGGCACTCGTCGGGGTCCATCCGGTAGAGGAGCGACAGGATCATGCAGTTGAGCCCGACCGACTTGCCCGACCCGGTGGTGCCCGCGACCAGCAGGTGCGGCATCGGCGCGAGATCGGCGATCACCGGATCGCCCGAGATGTTCTTGCCCAGGATCAGCGGCAGGCTCATCGCCTGGTCGGCGAACGCCTGGCTCCCGACCAGCTCGCTCAGCGACACCGTCTGGCGGTTGGCGTTGGGCAGCTCGATCCCGATCACGCTTCGCCCGGGAATGGTCGCGACGCGTGCCGACAGCGCGCTCATGTTGCGCGCGATGTCGTCGGCCAGCTGGATCACCCGGCTCGCCTTGATCCCGCTCGCGGGCTCGAGCTCGTACATGGTGACGACCGGGCCGGGGCGCACCTCGACGATGTCGCCGCGCACGTGGAAGTCCTCGAGCACGCTCTCGAGCAGCCTTGCGTTGCGCTCGAGCGCGGCGCGGTCGATCGACTTCTTGTCGTGCGGCGGGGGCGGGCTCAGCAGGTCGATCGGCGGCAGCTTGTAGGTATCGCCGAGCGCCAGCGTCGCCTGCCCCGCGGCAGGGGCTGCGGCCTTGCCGCGCTTGGCCGCCGGCGCCTTGGCGGCGGGCTGGATCGCGCGGGTCGGGTCGGTGACCGCGACCGCGGGCCGCGATCGCGGCGGCGCGGCGACCGGCTCGTCTTCGTCGCCGACGCGCTCGTCGCGCTCGGTCCGGCGCGGGCGCACCGGCCGGTCGGGATCGCGGCGCAGCCGGTCGCCCGCCCACGCCTTTTCCTCGCTGGTCAGCCCCAGCCCGAGCCAGCCGACCGCCAGCCCGGCGAGCACCAGGATCATCATCGCCGCCAGCCGCACCGGCCCGGCGATCGCGGGATTGCCGATCAGCCCGACCAGCGCGTCGATGCCGTGCGCCCCGCCCAGCCCGACCAGCCCGCCCCAGCCGGCAGGGAGCCCCGACACGCCCGATCCCGACAGCATCGCCGCGGCGATCCCGATCAGCCCCGCCCCGACCGCCCCGACCAGCAGCGCGCGGCCGAGGTGCGGGGTGTCGCTGTCGCGCGCCATCCGAAGCCCTGCGAGCGCGACCAAGGGTAGCAGCAGCGCCGCCGGAATCCCGAACAGCAGCAGCAGCGCGTCGCTGGCATAGGCGCCGAACCCGCCCAGCCAGTTGGCGGGCGGCCCGGCGGCGGCGGTCGACAGGCTCGGGTCGGTCGACGAATGGGTCGCCAGCGCGACCGCCAGCGCCACCGCCAGCGCGACCAGCAGCATCCCGCTCGACCGGCGCAAAAAGGCGCGCATCGACGCCGACAGCTTGTCGCGCCAATGCGGCTCCAGGTCGCGCTTCTGTGCCCGCTGCACCGCGGTCGCCATTCGATCCCCCGAAAAATTCGTCGTGACGCCACAATGCCTTGCGCCGGACTCGCCGACAAGCCTCGCCAAGCCACGGCGCAATCACTAATTAGCGGGCATGGACCGGACGGACGTGATCATCTTCGGCGGCGGGCTGGTCGGCCTGTCGCTCGCCGCCGCGCTCGATTCGAGCGGGCTTTCCTCGATCGTGATCGACCCCGCCGATCCCGACACGCGGCTCGACGCCGCGTTCGACGGGCGGACCACCGCGGTCTCCTCCTCGTCGATGCGGATGTTCCAGGCGATCGGGGTCGCCGACCATTTCCCCGTCCCCGGCGGCCCGATCCGCGCGATCCAGGTCGCCGACGGCCTCGCGCCCGGCGGGCTGACCTTCGAGCCGTCCGAGGGTGACGACGAGCCGCTCGGGGTGATGCACGAGAATCGCCACCTGCGCGCCGCGCTCCGCGCCCGCGCCGAGACGGGCAAGGCGATCGACCTGCGCTGGACGGCGAAGCCGGTCGCGGTCGATCGCGGCGATTTCGGGGTGCGCGTCACGCTCGACGACGGGCGCGAGGTGGCCGCGCCGCTGCTGGTCGCCGCCGAGGGCCGGGGCAGCCCGACCCGGGAGGCGGCGGGGATCCGCATGGCGAGCTGGCGCTACGATCATGCCGCGATCGTCTCGACGCTCCGCCACGCACGCCCGCACGAGGGTGTCGCCTACGAAATCTTCTACCCCGCCGGCCCGTTCGCGCTGCTGCCGATGGCCGATGATGAGGAGGGCCATCGCTCGGCGATCGTCTGGTCGGTCGGCAAGGACGATGCCGCCGGGTTTCTCTCGCTGTCCGACGCCGACTTCGCCGCCGAGGCCGAGGCCGCGTGCGGCGGCTTTCTCGGCGCGATGAGCGCGATCGCCCCGCGCACCTCCTACCCGCTCGGCTTCCACCACGCCGCGCGGATCGTCGGCAAGCGGCTGGCGCTCGTCGGCGACGCCGCGCACGGGATGCACCCGATCGCGGGGCAGGGGATCAACGTCGGCTACCGCGACGTCGCCGCGCTGACCCAGGTGCTGGTCGAAGGCGCGCGATTGGGGCTCGACCTCGGCGATGCGCAGCTGATGGAACGCTACCAGCGCTGGCGCAGCCTCGACACCTTCATGGTCAGCCTCGCGACCGACGGGCTGACCCGGCTCTACGGCGTCCCCGGCCGGACCGCCTCGGCGGTGCGCCGGCTCGGCATGGGCGTGATCAACCGCATCGGCCCGGTCCGCGACCGGCTGATGGCCGAAGCGCGCGGCACCAGCGGCGACCTGCCCCTGCTCCTGCGCGGCCTGCCGATCTAGAGCATGCCCGTGCTCGCCTGTCCCCCGGACAGGCTGCGCGCGATCATTGTATCGTCTGACCCGCGTCGGCGCCGCCGGGCGCGATTCGCTGGAATTGCATCAGCTGGACGACCAGGTCGGCGCGGTCCTTTAGCGCGGGTTCCTCGAGCAGCGCCTGCTTCGCCCCGCTGTCGAACGGCGCGACCTGCGCGATCGCGTTGACCAGCAGTTCGTCGTCGAGCTGCCCGACCGCTTCCCAGTCGACCACCAGCCCGAGCGCGTCGCCGAACAGCCGCGCTTCCTGCTCGACCGCGCTGCGCAGGGCGAGCGGCAGCGGCTCGGGTTCCGAATCGTCGAACGCGTCGGGGTCGACGTCGGCCTGCCGGAACGGCGTTCCCGAATCGACCTCGGCGATCAGCCGGAACCGGTCCGATCCCTGAAGCACGATGTTGTAGCGCCCGCCGTCGAGCTCCTCGACCCCGACGATCTCGCCGATGCACCCCGCGCGATAGAGCGGCGGCGGATCGCCCGGGCCGCGCAGGTCCGACGGGCTCGGCTGGATCATCGCGATCCGCCCGTCGCCCGCCAGCGCGTCCCTGACCATTTCCTTGTAGCGCTCCTCGAAGATGTGGAGCGGCAGCTGCGCGCGCGGGAACAGGATCGACCCCGACAGCGGGAACAGCCGGACGCGAGTCACGCTCATGTGAAGAGAATCGCCGACAGCCGCCGCCGCTGCTCGCGGCCCCACGGATCGCCGAACCCCGCCGCCTCGAGCAGTTGCAGCAACTTCGTCCGCGCCGCGCCCTCGTTCCAGTCGCGGTCGCGCGCGATGATCTCGAGCAGCGCGTCGGCCGCCCCTTCGCGGTCCCCACCCGCCATCCGCGCATTGGCAATCGCGAAGCGCGCTTCGTGGTCGTCGGGGTTCGCCGCCAGCCGCGCTTCCTCGCCCGACACGTCGACCGCGGGGGCCGACGCGACCTCCAGCGCCGCCTTCGCCCGCGCCAGCGCCGGGTGGTCGGGCATCGTCGCGGCATATTGGTCGACCAGCGCGCGGGTCGCCTCGACCTTGCCCTCGGCCAGCATCGCGCGCGCAAGTCCGCCGATGATCTCGGGATTGTCGGGGTCGAGCCCCAGCAGCTGCGCGAACGCCATCTCGGCGCGCTGCGAATCGCCCGCGTCGAGCGCGGCCTCGGCGGCGGCGAGCTGCGGCGCGATTTCGGCCGCCAGGTCCTGCGCCTTGCCCTTGACCGGCAGTTGGCCGAGCAGCTGGTCGAGCGCTCGGCCAAGCTGCGCCTCGGTACGATAATTGGTCAGGTCGGCGACCGGCTGTCCCTGGAAGATGGCATAGACGGTGGGGATCGACTGGACCCGGAACTCGCTCGCGATCAGCTTGTCGGCATCGACGTCGATCTTGGCGAGCACCACGCCGCGGTCGGCATAGTCGGCCGCGACCTTTTCGAGGACCGGGCCGAGCTGCTTGCACGGCCCGCACCATTCGGCCCAGAAATCGAGGATGACCAGGCTGGTCATCGACGGCGCGATCACCTCGTGCTCGAACCGCTCGATCGCCGCCTTCTCGTCGTCGTTCATACCCAGCGTCGCCATGCGCCGCGATATGGGCGTCCGGCGCGCAAGGAGCAAGCGGCGCTTGCACGGGGGTTGCGTGGGGCGGGGGAGGCTGCTAGCGGCCCGATCACCCTAGCCGCAGGGCCAACACGCATGACGCGTGCCGGCCGAGCGGCTCAGCGTTCGAGCGGGCGTAGCTCAGGGGTAGAGCACAACCTTGCCAAGGTTGGGGTCGAGGGTTCGAATCCCTTCGCCCGCTCCATTTTTCCAATCGGAAATTCCACCACCGTTCATCCGGCGCGCGCTATCACGCGTACCTGTGGCGACGATGGAGAAGAAGATGATCCGCACTGCCCTTGTTCTCGGCGCCGCCGCGCTCGGCGCGTTGATGCTCGCCCCCAGCCTGACCGCCAGCGCCGAATCGGCGCGCCTCACTCCGCCCCCGGCGCTTTCGCTTCCCGCCGGCGGCCCGTCCGAGACCGCCTTTTTCGCCGGCGGCTGCTTCTGGGGGGTCGAAGGCGTGTTCGAACATGTGAAGGGCGTGACCAGCGCGGTCGCCGGCTATGCCGGGCCGAAGCGCGGGACCAGCTACGAACAGGTGTCGTCGGGCACCACCGGCAATGCCGAGACGGTCAAGGTCACCTTCGATCCGCGCGTGGTCAGCTATGCCCAGCTGCTGCGGATCTATTTCTCGGTGGTCGCCGACCCGACGTCGCTTAACCGGCAGGGCCCCGACAGCGGCACCCAGTATCGCACCGCGCTGTTCCCGACCTCGCCCGCGCAGGCGCGGCAGGCGCGCGCCTACATCGCCCAGCTGAAGGCCGCTCGGGCCTTCCCGCGCCCGATCGTCACCAGCATCGAGCAGGGCGCCTTCACCCGCGCCGAGACCTATCACCAGGGCTATATGCGCGCCCACCCCGACGCGCCCTACATCGCGATCAACGACCGGCCGAAGGTCGAGGCGCTGAAGCGACTGTTCCCGGCGCTCTACCGCGCCTGACCGAGCGCCGCCCCGCCCGCTTTCCACAGCATGTAGGCGGCGACCGCGAAGATCAGTCCGGCGAAGATCCGCGTGAGCGCCCCGCGTCTTGCCGCCAGCCGCTTCGCCAGCCGCCGTCCGCCGAGGCTTCCGACCAGCCCGCCGGCGACGAAGGCGATCGCCACCGGCCAGTCGATCAGTCCCGACAGCGCATAGCTCGCCGCGGTCGTCAGCCCGAGCGCGGTGACCGCGACCAGGCTGGTCGCCATCGCGTTGAAGATCGGCAGCGCCGCCGCCGCCATCAGCCCGGGGACGATCAGGAAGCCGCCCCCGATCCCGAAGAAACCGGACAAAACCCCGGTGATGAAGCCGTACCCGAGCAGCCTGGCGTCGGTCCGCCGGTCGCCCGGCGCGGGCGCGGCCTCGCCGGGCTCGCCCCGCCGAAGCATCAGCGCACCGACCAGGATCATCAACAGCGCGAACAGCGCCAGCAGCCGCTGCCCGTCGAACGCCTTGCCCGCGACCGAGCCCAGCGCCGCCCCGGCCACCCCGGCGGCGGCGAAGGTCAGCCCGGGCCGCCAACGCACCGCACCGTCACGCGCCTTGCCGACCAGTCCGATCGCCGCGTTCGCCGCGACCCCGAACGCGCTGGTGCCGATCGCCAGGTGCGGCGACCGGATCCCGACCGCATAGACCAGGATCGGCACCGCCAGGATCGATCCGCCCCCGCCGACCAGCGCGAGGCTGAAGCCGACAAGCCCGCCGCCGATCGCGGCGATCGCCCAGTGCGCGTCAGGCCACACGGCGGTTCCACGGCATCAGCGCGAGGATCTTCGCCATTCCGCAGAATCCGGTCGCCCCGGCGACGGTCAGCCCGGCCCCGACGAACATCGCCAGCCCGATCCAAGCGCGCGCCACGAACAGGCTCATCAGCGTACCGGTCAGCACCAGCGTCCCCGCCACGATCATCACCTGCCGCTGCATCTCGATCGGCGCGCGCGAATCGCGCTCGACCGGCAGCCCGGCCTTCGCCCAGCCGTCGATCCCGCCGTCGATGATGTAGCAGTCGCGCCCGTTCGCGACCTCGGCCAGCGTCGCCGCCGCCGCGCGGGTCCGCATCCCCGAGCGGCAATGGAACACCAGCGTCTCGCCGGGAATCGCGCTTGCCCCAAGCGAATCGAGCGGCGCGTGAACGCTGCCGGCGATCCGCGCCCGCGCGCGCTCGTCGGCCGAGCGAAGGTCGACCAGCGTCGCACCGCCGCGGATCCGCGTGTGCGCCTCGTCGGGGGAAATCGTCGTCGTCATCGTCGAAACGGCCTCCTACAGGTCCGGGCAGAAAATCTGGCGAAGCGTCGCCAGCAGCGTGCCGACGCGCGGATCGGCGACCGAATAGCGAATCGACTGGCCTTCGCGACGCGCGGTGACCAGCCCGTCGTTCCGAAGCCGCGCGAGGTGCTGCGACAGCGCCGACTGGCTGAGCGCGAGCAGCCCGCCGAGCGCGCCGACGCCCAGCTCCCCCGCCTCCTCGAGATGGCACAGGATCAGCAGCCGCTGCTGGTTGCCCAGCTGCCGCATCAGCTGCGCCGCCTCGGCCGAGCGGGCGACGAAATCGGGTTCGAGGCCGGTATTCATAAGAGAACGCTAAATTAGAAATTGATCATATATTCGTCAACCCCTATATTCGCCCCATGACCGAGCCCGCGATCCGCGCCTTTTTCGACGAGCCGACCTTTACCGTCAGCTATCTCGTCTGGGACCCGGCGACCCGCCACGGCGTGGTGATCGACCCGGTGCTCGATTTCGACGTCGCCTCGGGCACGGTCGACAATCATTCGGTCGACGCGATCCTCGCCGCCGCCGCAGAAGAAGGGGTGAGTCTCGACTGGGTGCTCGAAACCCATGTCCACGCCGATCATTTGTCCGGCGCGCCGCTGATCAAGGCGCGCACCGGCGCGCGAATCGCGATCGGCGAGCACGTCCGCGACGTCCAGACCATCTTCCGCCCGATCTTCGGCGCCAGCGACGTCAAGGAAGGCGGCGGCGACTTCGACCGGCTGCTCGCCGACGGCGAGACGATCGAGGTCGGGGATCTCGCGATCGAGGTGATGCACACCCCCGGCCACACCCCCGCCGACGTCAGCTACCGCATCGGCGGCGCGGTGTTCGTCGGCGACACTTTGTTCATGCCCGACTATGGCACCGCGCGCTGCGACTTTCCCGGCGGCGACGCGCACCAGCTTTACCGTTCGATCCGCCGCCTCCTCGCGCTGCCGCCCGAAACCCGGCTGTTCATGTGCCACGATTACAAGGCGCCGGGCCGCGAAGCCTTCGCGTGGGAAACCACCGTCGCCGATCAGCGCCGCGCCAACGCCCATGTCCACGACGGCATCGGCGAGGAGGCTTTCGTCGCGATGCGCCAGGCGCGCGATCGCACGCTCGATACTCCGCGGCTGCTGGTCCCCTCGATCCAGGTCAACATGCGCGCGGGCCGCTTCCCGCCGGCCGAGGCGAACGGAGTGCGCTACCTGCGCGTTCCGGTGGTACTCAAGGAAGGCGCCGACGCCGGCTCGCTCGCCTAGGCGCCTAGGCGGGCGCCCGTTCGCGAAACCATTTGGTGATGACGTACTTGGTCCCGCGCCGCACCTTCATCCCCTGGTGGAGCGTCGCCGGGTTGGGCGTTCCGTCGGGCAGGAGGTTGTTCCACGCCAGCAGCTTGCCCGTTTCGGGCTGCACCGTCTTGCCGATCGCCTTGAACCGCGTCGCCCCGCCGTCCTCGGGCCGGTTGAGGTAGATCATCGCGGTCCACGTGCGGTTGCCCTGCTCGGCGCAATGCGCGAAAAAGTCGGCGCTCCCCGGGTTGAACGTGTCGGTGTGCGGCTTGAACTCCTGCCCCGGCGCATAGCGCTGCCCCTGGATCGGCTCGCCCAGCGCCGGGTCGATCCCCAGCGCCCCGGCGATCGCCGCATCGACCGCGCGCGCTAGCGGGTCGTCCGGCGCGAAATGGCAGGTCTCGCTGGTGCGGAACGCCGCGCGCCCGTCATGGTCGGCCAGTGTCGAGGGCGTCCGCCGCTTCTCGATCGCCGCGCACAGCGCCGCGCAGCTCGCCTCGTCGAGGAAATCGCGAACGACGAACAGTTCGAGCGCCTTGCTCGGCACCCGCTGCGCCCCCGCCCGCGCCGCCAGCGCCGCCGCCGGATCAGCGCCCACGATGACTCGCGATCACCGCGCGCGTCACCGCCTGCATCAGTCCCTGCGCGCCGCCGTTCGCGGTGTTGGGAACGGTCATCAGCGCCATCGCGTAGACCGTCCCGTCGGGCGCGGTGAGCAGCCCGATGTCGTTGATCCCCCCGATCCGCCCGTGCAGCTCCTGCCCGGTCCCGGTCTTGTGGTTCCAGTCCCAGCCGCGCGCGAGCGCCGCCCTGACCCGCGCCCGCCCGGTCCGCGTCCGCCCCATGATCGCCAGCAACCGCCGGGTCGATCCGGGCGACAGCAGCTCGCCGCGCTTCAACCGCGCCAGCGCGCGCGCCACCGCGCGCGGCGATGCGCCGTCGAACGGGTCGTCGAGATAGCGGTCGAACGCCGCCTTGCGCACCGCAAAGGGCAGCGCCGCCCGCGCCCGCGAAAAGGCGTTGCCGACCGAATAGCCCTGGCTCCACGTCAGCCCCGCGATCCGCGACTGGAGCGAGCGCTCGCCATTGTAGAAGCGGATCGCGCCGAGGCCCTTGCGGCGGATCGTCGCGCGCACCGCGTCGGGCCCCCCGATCGAGCGCAGCAGCGTGTCGTTGGCGGTATTGTCGCTCTCGGTGATCGCCTGGAAAAGGAGCGCGCCGAGCGTCGTCGTATGGCTTCCCTTGCGCCGCACCAGCTCGGCCAGCGGCTGGTGAAACAGGGTGAGGTCGCGCGGATGAATGGTGACCTGCCGGTCCAGCGACACGCGCCCCTCGTCGACCTCGTCGAGCAGGGTGATCGCGACCCAAAGCTTCGAACAGCTCTGCTGCGGGAACAGCCGGTCGGCGCCGAAGTCGATTTCCCACCGGTCGCGCAGGTTGACGATGGCGATGCCCGCACGGCCATTGAACCGGCGCGCGATGGCGGCGATCTCGGCGCGAAGACTCTCCGGCGAAGCGCCGCGCTCGGGCCCGGCCTCGGGCGAGGGCGCCAACGGGTCGCGCTGCGCCAGCGCGGGCCACGCGAGCAGCGCGCCGATCCAGCCCAGCACCGCCCGCCGCGACGTCACGACGTCACTTCGCCTGCGGTCCACCGGGGGCGCTCGGAACGCTCGTAGCGCTCGGGGCGCCACCCAGCAGCGCCTGGCTCTCAAGCTGGTCGAGCGCCGCCTCGACCCCCGCCATCCGCCGTGCGCGGTCGATCCACGCCTTGACCTCGGGCCGCCCCGCGCCGGGCATCCGCAGCGTCTCGGCCAGCGCGACCGCGACCTTGCCGCCCTTCAGCGCGTCGAGCGCGCGCCCGAACCGCGCGGCTGGCGCCGGGCTCGGCCGGTCGGTCCGCCGGATCGACACCAGCTCGCCCAGCCCGCGCTTGAACCCGGTCCAGAAATCCTCATTCGGCGATGGCCCCTCGACGCTCGCCTGAAGCGCCTGGTAATCGCCGGTCAGCTGGTCGAGCGTGTCGGGTTGCCGCCCCGCGCTGATCACGCCGGTCACCGCCGCCTGCTGGCTCGGGCCGAACCGCTGGACCAGCAGCGGCTCGAGGTAGCCGAGCGGCATCCCGCGCTCGATCGCGCGCCGCGCGGCGAAGGCGACCAGCAGGTTGTCCGCGCGCCCGGCCGACCCGGCGGCCTGCTGGGTCGCATTCTCTACGTTCGACAGCCGCGCCTCGATCCCCGCCAGCCGCGCCGCCTCGTCGGGCACCGCCGCCGCCGCCGGAGACGGAGCCGCGACCGGCTGCGGCACGCTCACCACGCGCGGCGCGCTCGGCGCGGGCGCGACGCCGAGGAACTGCGCCCCCGCCTGCCAGCGCGCCAGGCCCCACACCGCAAGCCCGGCGCCGACCAGCAGCAGCAGCACCGCCCAGGCAAGGCGCGCGGTCCAGGCATTGGGGGGCGACGTTGGCATCACCCGCCTGTCTGGCACAGCCGCGCGGCGAGCGAAAGCAAGGCGGCGTCGTTGGGCAGCGGCGCCGCCTCGACCGTTTCCCACCCCGGCCCGCACGCCTCGGCCGCGGGCTGGCCGATCGCCGCCACCCGCGCGCCCGCCTTGCCACGCGCCAGCTCGGCCAGCCGCCGCCCCGCGCGCGGGCTGTGCACCGCGACCACCGTGTCGCTGAGGTCGGGCAGGTCGGGGGTCTCGATCGGCACCGCCGCATAGACGGTGACCGTGGTGATCGCGTGCCCGCGCGGGGTGGTGTCGGTGCGGTCCTCGCCGCCGATGTGCAGGAGTCGTTGTCCCGGCGGCAGGCCCTCGAGCAGTTCGCGCGCGCCGCGCTCGCCGACCGTGACGACCGTCAGCCCCATCGCCCGCGCGGTCGCCGCGGTCGCCTCGCCGACCGCGTGGACCGGCAGCCCGGCCAGGTCGCCCAGCGCACCCGCGCGCCGAAGCGTGTTGCCGCTGGTCAGCAGCAGTGCGTCGAACGCGTCCGCCGCCGGCCGCTCCCATTCGACCGCCTCGATGGTGAACAGCGGCGCGGCGATCACCGCCATCCCCATCGCCTCGGCGCGCGACCGGCTCGCCGACAGCCCCGGCTCGGGGCGCAGCAGGACGAGTGGCCTCACGCCTCGAACAGGCGGCGGATGCTGTCGGGCGCACGCGCCAGCATCGCCCCCGCCAGCGCCTCGGCCTCGCCCGCGTCGCGCAGCAGCGCGCGCTCCTCGACCATGTCGGCTCCGTCCTCCGAATAGATCGCCGCGCGGAACTCGAAGCCCTCCTCGGCGACCAGCGCCAGCGCCGCGACCGGGCTGTGGCAGGTCCCGCCGAGCGCGCGGGTGAAGGCCCGCTCGACCGCGACCGCCGCGTGGGTCTCGCGATGGTCGATCGCGGCGAGCCGCGCGCGCGTCGCCGCGTCGTCGGCGCGGCACTCGATCCCCACCGCCCCCTGCGCCGGGGCGGGCAGCATGACGTCGGTCGCCACCGCGACCCCGACGGTCTTGCCGAGCCGGTCAAGCCCCGCCGCCGCCAGCAGGCTCGCCGCGAAGTCGCCCGAGGCGACTTTGGCGAGCCGTGTGTCGACGTTTCCGCGAAGCAGCCCGATCCGAAGGTCGGGGCGCAACCGGCGAAGCTGCGCGGCGCGGCGCGGCGAGCTCGTTCCGACCAGCGCGCCGTGGGGCAGCGCGTCGATCTCCTCGACCCCGATCAGCCGGTCGCGAACGTCGGCGCGCGGCAGCATCGCCGCGATCACCAGCGCGTCGGGCCGCTCGCTCTCGACGTCCTTCATCGAATGGACCGACGCATGGGTCTCGCCGTCGATCAGCGCGCGGTCCAATTCCTTGGTCCACAGCGCCTTGCCGCCGACCTCGGCCAGCGCGCGGTCCTGGATCCTGTCGCCGCTGGTCTTGATGACGTTGAGCGCGACCGTGCCGGGCGCCCAGCCGTGCGCCGCCTCGAGCGCCGCCGCGGTCATCCGCGCCTGCGCCAGCGCCAGCGGCGACCCGCGCGTGCCGAGAAGGAGGAGGGGAGGATTGTCCATCGCCGCCAAGCGCTAGCGCAACGCCGCGGCATAAGGCAAAGGCGAATGCAATGGCCCTCATCCTCGCCCTCGAATCCTCGTGCGACGACAGCGCCGCCGCGCTGGTCACCTCGGACCGGCAGATCCTCGCCCAGGCGGTGGTCGGGCAGAACGAGGCGCACCGCCCGTTCGGCGGGGTCGTCCCCGAAATCGCCGCGCGCGCCCATGTCGAAATCCTCCCCGGCCTCGTCCGCCAGGTGCTCGCCGAGGCGAACGTCGCGGCAGGCGAGGTCGACGCGATCGCCGCCACCGCCGGCCCGGGGCTGATCGGCGGGGTGATGGTCGGGCTGATGGCGGGCAAGGGCCTCGCGCTGGCGCTCGGCAAGCCGCTCGTCGCGGTCAACCATCTCGAAGGCCATGCGCTCTCGCCCCGCCTCGTCGATCCCGGCCTCGACTTTCCCTACCTGCTGCTGCTCGCCAGCGGCGGCCACTGCCAGCTGCTCGAAGTGCGCGGGGTCGGCGATTACCGGCGGCTGGCGACGACCATCGACGACGCCGCGGGCGAGGCGTTCGACAAGGCGGCCAAGCTGCTCGGGCTCGGCTATCCCGGTGGCCCGGCGGTCGAGGCGCTGGCGGCGCAAGGCGACGCGGGCGCGGTCCCGCTCCCGCGCCCCCTGCTCGGCTCGCCCGAACCGCATTTCAGCTTCGCGGGCCTCAAGGCCGCGGTCCAGCGCGCGAAAGCGAGCGGCGAGCATGCCGACGCCGACATCGCCGCGAGCTTTCAGCAGGCGGTGGTCGACTGCTTCGTCGACCGCACCGCGCGGGCGCTTCGCGCCAGCGCCGCGCCGACGCTGGTCGTTGCGGGCGGGGTCGCCGCCAACCGTGTGGTCCGCACCGCGCTCGCCGACCTCGCCGCGCGCGAAGGGCGCGGCTTTTCGGTCCCGCCGGGCTGGCTGTGCACCGACAATGCGGCGATGATCGGCTGGGCGGGGGCCGAGCGTTTCGCCGCGGGCCTCACCGACCCGCTCGGCGCCGCCGCGCGCGCGCGCTGGCCGCTCGACGAAGGCGCGGAAAAGGTGCGCGGCGCGGGAGTGAAGGCATGAGCGAGATCGACCCGAATATCGAGCGCGTCGCGGTGATTGGCGGCGGCGCGTGGGGCACCGCGCTCGCGCAGGTGCTCGCCGCCGACGGGCGCGAGACGTTGCTGTGGGCGCTCGAGGACGACGTCGTGACGGCGATCAACCGCGTCCACGAAAACCCGGTCTACCTGAAGGGGCTCAAGCTCAGCCCCGCGATCCGCGCCACCGCCAACTTCTCCGACCTTGCCGGGGTCGATGCCTGGGTCGTCGTCACCCCCGCCCAGCACATGCGCGCGGTGCTGTCGCGCGCCCCCTGCCCGAACATGCCGCTGATCCTCTGCTCGAAAGGCATCGAGGACCGTTCGGGCCGACTGCTTCACGAGGTCGCGCGCGAGGTCTGCACCACCTCCCCGGTCGCCGTCCTTTCGGGCCCGACCTTCGCGCACGAGGTCGCCGCCGGGCTGCCCACCGCCGTCACCCTCGCCTGCGAGGATGCCGAGCTCGGCGCGCGGCTCCGCGACCGCATCGCCCGCCCGACCTTCCGCACCTATCTCAGCGACGATGTCGTCGGGGCGGAGATCGGCGGCGCGGTCAAGAACGTCCTCGCCATCGCCTGCGGGGTGGTCGACGGGCGCGGCCTCGGCCAAAACGCGCGCGCCGCGCTGATCGCGCGCGGCTTCGCCGAAATGACCCGCTTCGGGCTGGCGCTGGGGGCGAAGCGCGAGACGCTGGCGGGGCTGTCGGGGCTCGGCGACCTCGTCCTCACCTGCTCCTCGACCAGCAGCCGCAACTTCTCGCTTGGGCGTGCGATCGGCGAAGGGCGCGACGCCGCCGCGCTGATGGCCGACCGCCGCACCGTGGCCGAAGGCGCCTTCACCGCCCCTGTGCTCCACCGCGTCGCCGAGGCGAAGGGCATCGACATGCCGATCGTCGCCGCGGTCAACGCGCTGCTGTCGGGCAACGCCGGGATCGAGTCGGTGCTCGACGGGCTGCTCAGCCGCCCGCCGCGCGACGAAACGCTCTAGAAGTCGACCGCGACGCCCTTCTTTTCCCAGTCGCCATAACGGGTCGGGTCGAGCCGGTCCTCCTCGCCTTCGGGCGTGTCGGGGACCTCGACCGCCTCGGGGTCGGGCACCGGCGGCGAAGGCGTCAGGTAGGCGGGCGGCGGTTCGCGTTCCATCTGGTCGATATGGGCGCTATGGGCCGCGCATGCCAGCCGTCCCCGGTCTCGCCCCGCGCCGCGCCGCGCTCCGCATGCTCGACGGCGTGCTTCGCCGCGGCGAGACGCTCGATCGCGCCGCCGCGCTGACCAAGGGCCTTGCGCCCCACGACGCCGCGCTCGCGCTGGCGATCGCGGGGGAAACGCTGCGCCGCCTGCCCGCGCTCGACGCGGCGATCGATTCGGCCACCCGCCAGTCGCTGCCCGACGATTCGAAGGCCCGCGCCGTCCTCCGCCTCGCGCTCGCGCAAAAGGCCGCGCTCGACGTTCCCGACCATGCGCTGGTCGCGACCGCGCTGCCGCTGGTCGACGGTGGCCCGCGCCGGCTGGTCCACGGGGTGCTGGGGACGCTGCTGCGCAAGGGCGCGACCTTTTCCGACGCCGACCCGCTCCCCGATGCCGTCGAACAACGCTGGCGCGCCGCCTGGGGCGATGAGGTCGTCGCCGCCGCGCGCCGCGCGATCCTCCGCCGCCCCCCGCTCGACCTCAGCTTCAGGTCGGACGTCGTCTCGGACGACTTTCCGCTTGGGCAAAGCCTCGCCCCGCGCCACCGCCGCCTCGGCCCAGACGATGGCGGCGTGACGTCGCTGCCCGGCTATGCCGAGGGCGACTGGTGGGTGCAGGACCTCGCCGCCTCGCTCCCCGCGCGGCTGGTCCCCGCCCACGCGCGCAGCGTGATCGACGCCTGCGCCGCGCCGGGGGGCAAGACGATGCAGCTCGCCGCCGCGGGCCATGCGGTGACGGCGCTCGACCGCTCGGAAAGTCGTCTGGAACGACTGCGGGCCAATCTCGCCCGCACCCGGCTCGACGCCACCCCCGTCGCCGCCGACGCGCTCGACTGGTCGCCCCCCGCTCCTGCCGACGCGGTGCTGCTCGACGCCCCTTGCTCGGCGACCGGCACCTTCCGCCGCCACCCCGAAGTGCTCCACCGCGCCACCGCGCGGATCATCGCCGATTGCGCCGAGCTGCAGGCCCGCCTGCTCGATCGCGCCGCGACCTGGCTCCGGCCCGGCGGAAGCCTCGTCTACGCGGTGTGCAGCCTCGAACCGCAAGAAGGCGAGGTGCAGGTCGATCGCTTCCTTGGTAAGCACCCCGGCTGGCGCCTCGAACCCGCGCCCCCCGCCGTCCCCGGGATCGCCCCGCGCGAACGCGGCTGGCTCCGCCTTCTCCCCGGCCAGCTCGAGGAGGCGGGCGGGCTCGACGGTTTCTTCATCGCCCACCTTGTCCGCGGCAGCGATTAACGTCTAATCGAGCCGATGCCCGCGCCGCTCATCTCGCCCTCGATCCTGTCCGCCGACTTCGCGAAGCTCGGCGAGGAAGTGCGCGCGATCGACGAGGCGGGGGCCGACTGGATCCACGTCGACGTGATGGACGGCCATTTCGTCCCCAACCTCACCATCGGCCCGGCGGTGGTGAAGGCGCTCCGCCCGCACTCGGCCAAGCCGTTCGACGTCCACCTGATGATCAGCCCGGTCGATCTTTATCTCGACGCCTTCGCCGACGCCGGCGCCGACCACATCATCGTCCATCCCGAAGCGGGCCCGCACATCCACCGCTCGCTCCAGCACATCCGCTCGCTCGGCAAGAAGGCGGGCGTCTCGCTCAACCCCGGCACTCCGGCGAAGATGCTCGATTACCTCCTCGACCTGACCGACGTGGTGCTGGTGATGAGCGTCAATCCCGGCTTCGGCGGGCAGAAATTCATCGCCAGCCAGCTCGGCAAGATCGAGGCGGTCGCCACCATGATCGCCAAGCGCGGCCTGTCGACGATCGTCGAGGTCGACGGCGGGATCGACCCCGTCACCGCGCGCCAATGCGTCGATGCCGGCGCGGGCGCGCTGGTCGCGGGCACCGCGGTGTTCAAGGACGGCCCCGCCGGCTACGCCCGCAACATCGCCGCGCTCCGGGGCGACTGATGGCCTCCGACGCGTCGGCGAAGGCGGTCGGCAAACTGGCGAAAGGCGGGCTGTTCGCGCGGCTGTTCGGTGCGGGCAAGCAGCCGCTCCGCCTTACCGCCGTCCCGCGCGACCATGTCGCGGGCGAGCGCGCGGCGGGCGACGCACTGCTCGCCGGCCGGCTGCGGCTCGGCAAGCAGGAATTGTCGCTCGAGGCGCTCGACTTCGCCGCGCTCGATTCGGCCGACCCGCTCGATCGCTACGCACAGGGGTTCGAATGGCTGCGCGATCTCGCCGCCGCCGCCTCGCGCGAAAAGGGCGCGCGGCTGGCCGAGGCGGTGGCCGGCAAGTGGCTCGTCGCGCACGGCGCCAGACCCGACGCCGCCTGGGCGCCCGCGCTGTGGGGGGTGCGGATCCTGTTCTGGACCGCCTACGCCCCTTACGTCCTGTCGAGCCGCGATCCCTCCTACCGCTCGGCGCTGCTCAACACCCTCGCGCGCGGCGCGCGCCATCTCGAGGCGAATGCCGACAAGGCCCCCGCCGGGCTCGACCGGATCTCGGCCTGGGCGGGCGCGCTGGTCGCCGCGCTGACGCTCCAGGGCGGGCTCCCGCGCCTGTCGAAGGCCGAGGGCGGGCTGATGCGCGCGCTCGCCTCGGCGCAATATGACGACGGCGGGCTGATGAGCCGGTCGCCCGCGCAGCAGGCGGTGCTGGTCGACCGGCTCGGCCTCGTCCGTGCCGCCTATTCGGCCGCCAAGCAGGCCCCGCCCGACGCGTTCGAATCGGCCGCCGCCGCCGCGCTCGCCGCGCTTCATGGCGTCACCATGGGCGACGGCACGCTGTCGAGCTGGCAGGGTGGCAATCCCGGCGACGCGGCGCGCCTCGCCGCGCTGGTCGACGGCTGCGGGCTCCGCGCCCGCCCGCTCCGCGCCGCGCGCGGCTGGGGCTACCAGCGGATGAGCGCGCTCGGCAGCGTGGTGGTGGTCGATGCCGCCGCGCCCCCGCCCGCGCGGCTGCTCGCCACCGGCTGCGCCTCGACCCTCGCGCTCGAATTCAGCGACGGGGCGCAGCGGCTGGTGGTCAATTGCGGCGGCCCCGGACTCGCCCCTGCCGACCTTTCGCCCGACCTCGCCGCGGCGCTGCGCACCACCGCCGCCCATTCGACGCTGGTGCTCGACGACACCAATTCGACCGCGATCGGCGAAGGCGGCGCGCTCGGCCGCGGGGTCGGCGAGGTGACGACCAGCCGCGACGAAAGCGACGACGCTTCGCGGCTCGAAGCGAGCCACGACGGCTACGTCCGCAAGTTCGGCCTCGTCCACCAGCGCCGGCTGACGCTCGGCAACGACGGCAAGGAATTGCGCGGCGACGACCGGCTGCTGCCCAAGGGCCGTCGCAAGATCCGCGAGGCCGCGCCCTACGCGATCCGCTTCCACCTCGCCCCCGGGGTCGAACCGACCGTCACCGCCGACGGGATGGGCGCGATCCTCCGCTCGGCGGGCGCGCCGCCGTGGAATTTCCGCTGCCGCGGCGCGATGCTCCAGGTCGAGGAAAGCCTCCACGTCGACGGGCGCGGCCGGATCGTCCCCACCTACCAGCTCGTCGTCGTCGGCGAAGTCAGCGGCGTCGGCGGCGACATCGGCTGGCAGTTCCGCCGCGCCAGCTAAGCTCCCAGCAAAAAGGACCCCACGTGACCGATATCGTCCCCATCCGCCGCGCGCTGATCTCGCTGTCCGACAAGAGCGGGATCGAGGCGCTCGCCGCCGCGCTCGCCTCGGCCGGGGTCGAACTCGTCTCGACCGGTGGAACCGCCGCCAAGCTTCGCGCGCTCGGCCATGACGTCCGCGACGTCAGCGACCTGACCGGCTTTCCCGAGATGATGGACGGGCGCGTCAAGACGCTCCACCCGACCGTCCACGGCGGGCTGCTCGCGGTGCGCGACAACCCCGACCATGTCGCGGCGATGGACGCGCACGGCATCGGCGCGATCGATCTGGCGGTGATCAACCTCTACCCGTTCGAGGCGACCGTCGCGAAGGGGGCGGGGCGCGACGAGGTGATCGAGAATATCGACATCGGCGGTCCCTCGATGGTCCGCTCGGCGGCCAAGAACCACGCCTCGGTCGCGATCCTCACCGACCCCGCCGACTATCCCGAGCTGCTCGCCGCGCTCGGCGCGGGCGGCACCGACCTCGCCTTCCGCAAGCGGCTGGCGGCCAAGGCGTTCGCCACCACCGCCGCCTACGACAGCGCGATTTCGCACTGGTTCGCTTCCGCCGACCAGAAGACGAAATTCCCCGCGAAGGCCGCCTCGGCGCGCGTCCTGTCGGGGACGCTCCGCTACGGCGAAAACCCGCACCAGGACGCCGCGCTCTACGTCCCGGGCAGCGTCGACACCCACGGCCTGCCGCAGGCGACGCAGGTGCAGGGCAAGGAACTCAGCTACAATAATTACAACGACGCCAATGCCGCGCTCGAACTCGCCGCCGAATTCGCCGGGCAGGACCCGGCGGTGGTGATCGTCAAGCACGCCAACCCGTGCGGGGTCGCGCAGCGCGGCTCGCTCCGCGGCGCGTGGGACGAGGCGCTGGCGTGCGACAGCGTGTCGGCATTCGGTGGGATCGTCGCCACCAACGTCCCGCTCGACGCCGCGACCGCCGAGGCGATCACCGGTATCTTCACCGAAGTGGTCGTCGCCCCGGGCGCGAGCGACGAGGCCAAGGCGCTGTTCGCCAAGAAAAAGAACCTCCGCCTGCTGCTGACCGCCGGGCTGCCCGACCCGCGCCGCGCCGGGCAGGTGATGAGCATCATCGCCGGCGGCATCCTCGTTCAGGACCGCGACAGTGGCGCGATTACCGCCGACGACCTCAAGCTGGTGACCAGGCGCGAGCCGACCGCGCAGGAACTCGCCGACTGCCTGTTCGCCTGGACCGTCGCGCGCCACGTCAAGTCGAACGCGATCGTCTACGCCAAGGACGGCGTCACCGCCGGGATCGGCGCGGGCCAGATGAACCGCCGCGACAGCGCGCGCATCGCCGCGATCAAGGCGCGCGAGGCGGCGGAGACCTACGGCTGGCCCCAGCCGCGCACGGTCGGCTCGGCGGTCGCCTCCGACGCCTTTTTCCCCTTCGCCGACGGCTTGCTGGCGGCGGTCGAAGCGGGCGCCACCGCGGTGATCCAGCCCGGCGGCTCGATCCGCGACGACGAGGTCATCGCCGCCGCCGACGAGGCGGGGCTGGCGATGCTGTTCACCGGAATGCGACACTTTCGGCATTAAGCCGCCGAGCGCAGCGACGCCGACGCGAAGCGTCGCCGGAGCAGCGCGAAGAGCCGGCGAAATGCGGCCGGCCTGCGAGCGCAAGCTCGACAGGACCGACGGCGCGGATTTACTCCGCGCCGCCAGCGACGGTCGAAGTAGGGACAGGAAGGAAAGAGCCGCCGCGGAAACAATCCGCGCCGTCGGTCCTGTCGCCTTTCAGGCGCAGGCCGTCCGCGGCGAAGCCTCTCTTCGCGCTGCTCCGGCGGCGCTAGCGCGCCGGCGTCGCTGCGCTCGGGTCTTCGTTGAGCTTCTCGATATCCCGCTTGCGCATCCGGAACAGCTCGCGGTCCTCGGGGCCGAAGCCCTTGGTCCACAGCACCGCGCCGAACGCGGCGAGGATCAGCGGGATGCCGACGAACAGCTGCAGCCATTCGCTCAGCAGCAGGCGGGCCGGCACCCCGACCGCGACCGCCGCCGCCGCCGCCCAGACGAGGTCCCAGCGCCAGCCCGACACGCGGTGGCCGAGGATCTTGGCGAGCAGCCGCGACTTCATCACCGACGCGAAGGCCAGCGACACGGTCAGCGCCACCGCGGGCCCGGTCGCGACGAACGGCTCAGGCCAGTGCGCGCCGCGCATCAGCACGATGAACAGCACGCTCAGCCCCGCCTCCATCGCCAGCATGACGAGGCTGATGATCATGTTGCGGTGCCGCGCAAGGTAGATCAGCGCCGCCTCGCTGACCACCGCGGTCGCCGCCATCACCTCGGCCGCCAGCAGGAAGCCGAGCGTCGCCGTACCGCCGGTGAACTTGGCCCCGACCAGCCCCATCACCGCGCGCCCGGGAATGCCGAGCGCAAGCGCGATCCCGGCCTGCGCGCCGAGGATCCAGAAGCCGACCTGCCGCACCTGCCCGGCGATCCCGCCATAATCCTTCGCCTCGACCCCGCGCGCGATGGCGGGGCCAAGCACCGGCTCGAAACTGGTTTTCAGCTTGGCGGGCAGCGTCGCCACCTGCTGCGCGACGTAATAGATGCCGACGAACACCGGCGACATGAACAGGCCGAGCACCGCGATGTCGATCCGCCGGCTCGCCCATTCGACCGCGTCGGCGGCGGCGAGCGGCATGTTGCGCTTGGCGGTCGCCCACGCGTCGGGCAGGTCGGGCCGCCACCCGCGCGGGAGCCCGAAACTCTTCACCAGCGGCACCACCGCCGCGATCATCGCCGCGACCATCGAGATGACATAGGCGATGATCAGTCCGTCGCGGATCGAGATCCACGCCCAGCCGAAAGCGACGATGCTGATCGTCCACGGCTCGACCACCCCGCGCGCGCGCACCGTCGCGCCGACGTCGTTGCGATAGGCGAGCGCGGCGAGCGCGATGTCGGTCCACGAAATCGCCAGCACCGTCACCGGCAGCAGCCACTCGAGCCCGTGGATCTGGCTGTTGGGGAACATCGCCTTGGGAAAGCTGCCGAGGATCACCATCCCGACCACGCTGCCCAACAGCGACACCAGCAGCGCGTCGGCGACGAGATTGGCCTGCGCCTTTCCGCCCTCGCTGTCGCTCTTGGCGAGCTGCCGCGCCAGCCCGCGCTTCAGCCCCAGGCTCGCCAGCTGCGCGACCAGCTCGACCACGATCGTCGCATAGGCGAAGCGCCCCAGCGCCTCGGGGCCATAGCTTCGCCCGGCGATGAACAGGAACGGCAGCCGCGCGATCAGCCGCATCACGAAGCCGATGAAGTTGAGCCGCCCGCCCCGCGCCAGCGCGGCCATGTCGGCGGTGTTGTCCTTTTTCTCGGGCGCGGCCCCCGCCGCCGCCGGCGATGCGTCGGTCAATGCGCTTCGCCCCAGTGCGCGCCCCAGCCGACCTCGACGTCCAGCGGCACGTCGAGCGTCAGCGCGGGTTCGGCCGCCGACGCCATGACGTCACGGATCACCGCCGCCGCCGCTTCCTCGCGGCCTTGCGGAACTTCGAACACCAGCTCGTCGTGGACCTGCAGCAGCATCGCTACCTCGCCCAGCCCCGCGTCCGCCAGCGCGCCGTCCATCCGGTTCATCGCCCGCTTGATGAGGTCCGCGCTGGTCCCCTGGATCGGCGCGTTGATCGCCGCCCGCTCGGCCCCCTGCCGAAGGTTCATCTGCGACGAGCGGATGTTGGGGAAGTGCGTCTTGCGTCCGAACAGCGTCTCGGTGAACCCGTTCTCGCGCGCGAAGGCGAGCGTGTCGTTGATATAGGCGCCGATCCCGGGGAAGCGCTCGAAATAGCGGTCGATGATCGCCTTGCCCTCTTCCTTGGGGATCCCCAGCCGCCCCGCCAGCCCCCACGGCGAAATGCCGTAGAGGATCGCGAAATTGACCGTCTTGGCGCGCCCGCGCGTCTCGCGGTCGACGCTGCCGAACAATTCCTCGGCGGTCATCGAATGAATGTCCTGCCCCTCGCGAAACGCCGCCTTCAACTGGGGCACGTCGGCCATGTGCGCGGCAAGGCGAAGCTCGATCTGCGAATAGTCGGCGCTCATCAGGACATGGCCCGGCTTCGCCACGAACGCGTCGCGGATCTTGCGCCCGATCTCGGTGCGGATCGGGATGTTCTGGAGATTGGGGTCGGTCGAGGAGAGCCGCCCGGTCTGCGCCACCGCCAGCCCGAAGCTGGTGTGCACCCGCCCCGTCTCGGGGTTGATCTGCGCCTGCAACGCCTCGGTATAGGTCGACCGCAACTTGGTCAGCTGCCGCCATTCGAGCACGCGGGTCGCCACCTCGACCCCCTCGCCCGCCAGCCGCTCGAGCTCGTTGACGTCGGTCGAATAGGCGCCGCTCTTGCCCTTGCGCCCGCCCTTCAGCCCCAGCCGCTCGAACAGCACCTGTCCCAGCTGCTGCGGGCTGCCGATGGTGAACGGCCCGTCGGCCGCCTCGTAGACCTTGGCCTCGAGCTTCTCGATCTCGGCGGCGAACTCGCTCGACAGCTTGCTGAGATAGCCGCGGTCGACCAGCACCCCGCGCCGCTCCATCGCCGCGACCGTCGCGACCAGCGGCCGGTCGACCATCTCGTACACGCGCGTTGCCCGCTCCCCCGCCATCCGCCGCTTCAGCCGCCGCCACAGCCGCAGCGTCACGTCGGCGTCCTCGGCGGCATATTCGGTCGCGGGGGCAAGCGGCACCTGGTCGAAGCTGATCTGCTTCTGCCCGGTCCCGCACAGCGTCTTGAATGCGATGCACTCGTGCCCGAAATGCAGCTTGGCGAGCTCGTCCATCCCGTGGGTGCCAAGCCCCGCGTCGAGGTCGAAGCTCATCACCATCGTGTCGTCGTAGGGCGCGACATGGATGCCGGCCCGCGCGAACATCGTCAGGTCATATTTGAAATTATGCCCGACCTTCAGCACCGCCGGGTCCTCGAGCAGCGGCTTGAGCTTGCCCAGCACCGTCTCGGCCGACAGCTGCGCGGACGCCTCGGCGAACATGTCGCTCCCGCGATGCGCGACCGGGATGTAGCAGGCGAGGTTGGGCTCGAGCGCGAGGCTGACCCCGACCAGCTTGGCGACCTGGCAGTCGATGCAGTCGGTCTCGGTGTCGACCGCGACCATCCCGTTCTGCCCCGCCGCGCCGATCCAGCGATCAAGGTCCTCCTCGCTCGTCACGGTGACATATTTCGACCGGTCGAACGCCTGCTTGTCGACCTCGCCGCGCCCGGTCCCCGACGGCACCGGCGCGCTCGACGACGGCTTGACGTCACGGCCAAGCGATTGCGGCGGAACGGTTTTCCCTGACGCGCCAGTCATCCGCGCCATCAACGTCTTGAATCCCTGCTCCTCCAGGAACAGCCGCAGCGGCGCCTCGGGAATTCCCTTAAGCGCCAAGCCTTCCAGCGGCTCGGGCAGCTTGCTGTCGCACACCAGCCGCACCAGTTCGCGCGAAAGTCGCGCGGCGTCGGCATGCTCGATCAGGCTTTGCTTCAGCTTGGGCTTGGTGATCGTCTCGGCCCCGGCCAGCACCGCGTCGAGGTCGCCGAAATCGTTGATCAGCTGGCTCGCGGTCTTCGGCCCGATGCCGGGGATGCCGGGAACATTGTCGACCTTGTCGCCCATCAGCGCGAGCACGTCGCCGAGCTTCTCGGGCCCCACCCCGAACTTCTCTACCACCTCGGCGCGGGTGAAGCGCTTGCCCTTCATCGTGTCGAGCATGTCGACCGCGCCGTCCTCGATCAGCTGCATCAGGTCCTTGTCGCTGCTGACGATGGTGACCTTCCACCCTTCCTTTCGCGCCGCGCCGACGTAACAGGCGATGATGTCGTCGGCCTCCAGCCCTTCCTCCTCGATGCACGGGATCGAAAAGGCGCGGGTCGCGGTGCGGAACAGCGGGAATTGCGGCACCAGCTCCTCGGGCGGGGGCGGGCGATTGGCCTTGTACTGGTCGTACAGCTGGTTGCGGTGGGTGATGCTCGACGCGTCGAAGATCACCGCCAGGTGGGTCGGTCCGTCGCTCCGCTCGAGGCTGTCGGCGAGCTTCCACAGCATCGAGGTGTAGCCATAGACCGCGCCGACATTAAGCCCCTGCCGGTTGGTCAGCGGCGGCAGCACGTGGAACGCGCGAAAGATATAGCTCGACCCGTCGACCAGATAGAGGTGGGGCTGCTTGTCGACGAGATCCGGCATGAACGCACCGCCATAGGGTCCGTCCTCGATACCCGCAACGGCCGTGACGGAGCCGATTTTGCCCAGCGCTAGGAC
>NZ_JBEHBW010000003.1:0-417081 GCF_040203355.1 Sphingomonas sp. ASV193 | reverse complement strand
CGAGTTCGCGATCAGGGTAGGTGATCCCACGCGCAACAGTCGCCATAGCAAACCCCCTGCCATGCCCTGTGACGGCTGCTTCATACAGGAAAGTTCGGTCGAATGCGAATGTCTGCTTTCGACCCAATTCGGTCATTGACGAGCGGCCAAAACCTGCTCCCGGTAAGCATTCAGTTTTTGCGCTAGGTCGCCCGTAGATCCAGGCCAGGCTCCAGCGATAGCTCCGTCTGCGCCTGAAACTCGTCTCGCAAGCCGAACTCCCCGCGGCTCATCAATCAGGTTGGCGTTGTAGTCGAACCCTACCATGGTTGACGCTGGCCCTAATCGAACAGGAAAGAAACGAGCCACATCCTCCCATTTGATGAACATTGCCTTCCGAGCCAGCCCGCCAGTTACTGAGAATCCCGCATTATCGAGAGTTAGGGTGCGAGGCCGCAAAAGAAGAACAAAAAACACCAATCCACAGGCGCTGAAAAACCATCCTCCCCAACTCGGTAGCTCGTGCCTCGGATCGGGTAAGAATGCGTAGATCGCGACGAATACCAACGACGCTGCCAGCAGAAGCAGGACCTTTTTCCGTGACTCGACGATACGAACTACTTCCATGCTCCGCCTTATGGGCGAAAGTGGCCGAATATCAACGTCCGCTTTCCACCCAAACCTGCCGTCTAGGCCCTTGGCCGCTTTCGACCCATTGCGGAAATTCGCCAACGTCAGTCGGTGATGAATACGGTGGCCCGAAACTCGCGCTCGCTATCGCTAAGACTTTGGGGACTGAAATGAAATCACGCCTCTTAGATCCGTCGAGGCGTCACCTTACGACGGTGATCCGCGTATTTTATGCGAAGAAGCCGCGGGCCGTTGAGATTTGCAATCCGGGTTTCGAATGTGGCATTTTCAGATTTCGGGAGACTGGAGTCGGACCTCCTACCCGGCTCTCGAAAAGCGATGGAGACGAAGCAACGGGAGTACCCGTATGGTCACTGCAGAAAGCGAGTCCGCGCAATATTATTTTGAGCGCGAGAAATCTGAGCGAGCCCTGGCTGAAGCCGCAACTTCGGGAGAGGCACGCGACCTTCACCTCGAGATGGCGGCTCGATATCTTGAGTTGGCGAGCCGGCTGGGAGCCACTTTGCAACCGGGCCGGCAAGCCTTATCAACGGATTATGGAACACGAGGAACTGGCCGACAAGATGCGGGCCCGGATTCAACTGTGCCGCAACCTCGCCGCGACAACAGTTGATCCTCGCACAGCCGAGGCTCTTCGCGAGATCGCGAATGAGGGAGAGCAGGATTTAGCCAGACTCGATTTGGAGGTCTCAAAGAAGCGGCCTGACCACTGAGCTAAAAAAGAAGGCCCGCCCCAGAGACGCCGGGCGGGCCAACTAGAGGATTGGCAATAGTCGCGGGTGAGCGGTTAAGACGCCTGAAGCCCTTTTCAGTTCTGTTTTCCGGAGGGCTCACTGTTTGCTCCTTAGGCTCGTCGACCCGTCACGCGGGTAAGCCGATTAAGTTTCTTCGACGGCCCCTTCAAGTTTCTCGATCTTCTGTGCCCAAGCAGTCTCTGCGCGATCTAGCTCGGCTTGGACTCGAGCCAGTTTTTGCCCTGGTCGGCCGCAACTCTTTTTCGCAATTCGAGACTCGCCGTCCAGCCGCCCCGGCCGCTAGCGACCCGAAGGGGACGTTATTGCGGGGCCGGCGCAAGTTCCGAATGCCTGGTGACGGCCGGAAGCGGTCCGTCTGATTTGGAGCGCAAAGTCAGGCTTTCGGCAGTCCGTTTAGATAATGCTGAAACACCCTCGCCTAGGCGGCTATCAGTCAGAGTCGTTGCGAGAGAGAGTCGGCGGACGTGCTTTGCGACGCGTAAGCTTGCTGGACACCGTCCGACCGCCGAAGCCGCGAATTCTCGATTTCAGACAGTCGTGCGCCGCTTGCGGCGGATCGAAGTCTATCTGATCAGCTCCCGCGAAACCGAGCCCCACCAAGGGGTCGGAGCGACCACAACGAAGAAGATGACTTGCGTCACGAACACTGCCACGGGCGCCCAGATCGAGAGAGGCTGCACGCGGCCGCTTGTGAGTTTGTCGTGGATGGCGCTCGGTGCAAGGCATATCGCCGATGCGATCGGGAACAGCAGCAGCGCATACGGACGGAAGGCTGGCCAATGACCGACCAAGTGCGCCACTGGTGGTTGGCTCAGTACCCCAAGAAAGGCCATTAGCATCAGTCGCTTGTGAATGTCGGGCCGGTGCCGATATAGGAACGCGCTTCCAAATAGCAGCGCGAATAGCACTAGTTGGATAACGGTGCTCATCGTGATCGGAACCACCAGCGCAGGCGGAAGTGGCGGAGTCGAGAGATCGCCGCTGAGGTCGAACCCGCGTCGCGCCTCGCCGACTAGCGCGGCATAACCGAGCCCGATCATTGCCACGACGAGCCCGGCCCCTACGATGCCGAGCTGGCGATGAAAATCGATCCGGCCTTTCGCTACGAGCGCTCCTTGGGCGATGAAAAGCAGCAGGAGGAGCAGTGAAACTGCGACATGCGCGATTACCAGCGGGGTAAAGGGCAGTGGCACCCGCCGGGTCGACGGATCGAGGATTGCCGGACTGAACGCCAGGAGATTGAGGAGGAGCAGGAAAACACCAGCTCCGACATAGAAACGGCGTTCCGCCCGCGGCTGCTGACCGGCCATCATCTCTAAAACCCCGCCCCTTTCGCCCGTCGCCGGTTCGCGCGCCCGTCGAAGGTCCGCAATTCCAAGTCTAGGGCGTAGCGTTTTTCCTGCCTATCCTCGCACTTGCAGTCTCATTCTGCATTGTTGCAGGATAGGCGGATGCTAAGCTGGACCGACGCACAATATTTTCTTGCCACTGCTCGGACTGGCAGCACGCTGGCTGCAGCGCGCCAACTCGGTGTTGATCAGACCACGGTAGCACGGCGCATTGCTGCGCTCGAGAAGGAGCTGTCGACGCGCTTGTTCCATCGCCACCAACAGGGTTATCGGATCAGCGAAGCGGGATCGGCGATCCTCGGCCATGTCGAGCGCATGGCGGAGGAAGCAGAAGCGCTCAGCCGTCTGTGCGCCGAGGCCAGCCGCCGTCTGTCGGGCGTCGTGCGCATTACCACCACCGAACCGATCGCCAACAACATTCTTACGCCGCTGCTCAGCGACTTCATGGAGCTTCATCCCAGCGTCGATGTCGAGGTGATCGTCGCGCCCGGGCCGGTCGACCTGGCGAAGGGCGAGGCCGACCTTTCGATACGCGCCGGCCCGACCCCGAGCGGAGCTGGCATTACCATTCGGAAGCTTGCTGAGGACCGCTGGTCGATGTTCTGCAGCCAGACTTACGCCGCCCGCCACGGCACGCCGCGCTCGGCGAACGAGCTAACTCAGCACATCATCATCGGCGCTCAGGGCTTCCTCGCCGGGCTCGCCCCTTTCCGCTGGCTCGCCCGGCAGGCACCCGATGCGCGCAGCCGGGTGGCCGCGAACACGATCGCCAACGCGCTCGCCGCGGTCGGCGCAGGTCATGGCGTCGGACCGCTGCCCTGTGCGGTTAAGGCGTTCGAGGGGGCCGACTTCATCGAATGCTTCGTCCTGCCGCCGTTCGACTATGGCTACTATCTTGTAACCCGCGAGGACATCAGGGACGTGCCTCACATTCGCGAGTTCACTGGGTTCCTGCTCTCCCATGCCCCGGCTCTGAAACGAATGCTCGAAGGGGTGGCGAGCGGCTAATCCACTTGGCGATTAACACGTGCGACGCCTTGTAGCCGGTAGCGGATAGTCTGCTTTCGAGCCATCGCGGACATTGTGGTCGCGGCGCCGAGAAGCAAAGTCGGGGTCGATCGAGGACTGATCTAGTTTGCGCCTGGTCGCTGCTCCGCTTACACGTGCGCGGAGGAAACAGCGGGCCGCAGTTCCAATGAACCAAGCAACGGTTGTTCCGCTTGCATCGCGGAGTGATATTCGGCGGCCCGAGGACGGCTCGTCACGAGGCGCGTTTTGGTTTTGTGCGCTCGCGTTCCTGTTTGCTTGGCCGGTCATCATTGCGGCTGCTGCGTTTGTCCATGGCTGGTCGCCATGGAAGGTGCCCGGCGGACTCCAGATGCTAGCTGCGCTCAGCCCCGGAATGGCCGCGCTCACTCTCTCGCTCCGGCGTTTCGGCGGCGATGGGCTCAAGAGCCTCCTTGCTTCGTTAGTCCGCTGGCGAGTTTCGCCATACCTGTATGCCGTAGCCCTCGGGCTGAGCGTCGGCTTATGCCTCATTTTGTACCTGACTTTCCGGTTGGCGACGGGCGTTCCTGATCCTTTGGGTTCTCCCGTCGACTTACTAATGTACTTCCTGCTTATCCTTCCCTTCAGCGCCGTTTGGGAGGAGCTCGGCTGGCGTGGCTATTTGCTGCCCCGGCTGTTGGACAGGATGAAGGCAGTAACCGCAGCACTTCTGATCGGCGTGATCTGGGGTGTATGGCATCTACCGATGGCGCTCGCAGCAACGACGAACCCGCAAGCGGGCCTTGCTCAGTTCGGCGCCCTGTTTTTTGGGTGTATCGCAAACTCGCTCCTACTCACCTGGCTCTACCTGCGATCGCGAGGAAGCGTTCTCTTGTGCGTGCTTTTTCACAATGGAGTGAATGCTGGCGCATTCTATTTCTTCTCAGGAAGACCGGGCTCAAGCGCCGGGCCCTTCTGGGGGCTGACCATTGGGTTGGCGATCATCGCGATCCCAATCACAGCGAGCCTATCGAAACGCCAACGGCACCATCAGCCTGGCGTCGCCACAAGTAATCATCTCGAGTAAGTCCTACCGGACGCAAACTCCTCTTGGATCAAGCGCTTCGATATCCGCCTCTCACCCATTCCCGTCTCAGACGGAGCGAAGGGTTAGGACGATTAGAGCCGATCTTATGTGAAGCGAAGTTCGAATCCCCTCACGTGTCCTCATTTTTGGTACGAGAGCGGTGCTATCTGTTCCTTAGACCACAGTCGTGCGAGACAGCATTTTCGAAACCCCTGCGCTGAGGCGACGCAATGCTGAGTGATGCGGAGATTCAACGGTTGCATTTGATCCGCGACGCAGCCGAAAAAAACTACCGGTCAGCCAGCTATGACCTCCGAATTGGTGAGCTAATCGACCCGCAAGGTAACGTTGTCGAAAGCTATGAACTCCCGGCCCAAGGCATTGTCGAGGTCATTTCTCAAGAGGAAGTCTCCTTGCCGGCGACCGTAATCGGGATCGCCATGGTCAAGACGCGTCTTTGCCAAGAAGGCATTCTCGCTCTCAGTATTGGGATCATCGACCCGGGGTTCGAAGGGAAAATTAGCAGTTTCCTGATCAACTTCGGAAAGGAAGTCCGACTTCTGCAGAAGGGAGAGATCTTTCTCAGAACAACCTACCAAAAGCTCGATGGCGAGCCTTCGAATCCCACTCCAGTGAAGCTCGATTATGATGAGATGATGCGAGAGCGGAAACGCGCCTCGGTTGAGAAATTCGAGGCAACGTTTCTGAGCATCGACACTGTGGCATCCAAGAGTGCTGGAAAGGTCTTCAAGGATTACAAGAATGCAGTTCTTGCATACGTTGGTGGCGCAGCTCTCGTCCTTGCAGTGCTCACATTCCTACTGAACTTCGCGACAATGTGGGTGAAATGGCCCGCGACTCCCCCGGCGGTTTCAAATGCGGGTCCAACCGAAAGCGTTGAGGTGGGGCGTCTCATTGATCAGAATGAAGAATTGAATAGGCGCCTGACTCTAATCGAGCGAAGCTTACCGCCGGTTGAGAACGGCAAGAAGAAGACGGCGGAGCAACGACGTTGATTGGCAATCTACCCGCATTTCGATCAATGGATGAGGTGCAGCGTTGGGCGCTCGCTACTTTGCTGGCGAATGGCTCGCCGAGCGCGCCCCGCGCGGATCGGACCATTGAAATGATTGGGGCCGGTTTTCGGCTCCTTGATCCGCGTGCACGGTTGATAACCAGCGCAGCGAGACGCTGGAGCACCGCTCTTGCTGTCGGGGAGTTCGCTTGGCATTTGTCTGGATCGAACGAGGTCGCACCGATCGCATATTATGCATCGAGATGGCGCGATTTTTCCGACGATGGATTTGTCATCCGCGGCAGCTGCTATGGCCAGCGAATTTTCGGCCCGGGCGGCAACGGCTTGAGCCAATGGGAACGCTTGGTTCACCTGCTTAGGGAGGATCCTGAATCCCGGCGTGCAGTTCTCAATGTCCAGCAATCGCCGGAACTTTCCCTTGATGCTGCCTCAAGAGATGTGTCCTGCGTCAACGGCTGTCAGTTTCTCCTGCGCGACGGCCGGCTCCATGCGCTGCTCAACATGCGGAGCAACGATGTCATCTGGGGCTTGCCCTACGATGTCTTCCTATTCTCGATGCTACAAGAGATGCTGTCGCTCGAGCTCGGCGTGAAGCTGGGAAGCTATATTCATGTTGCGGGCTCTTTCCATCTTTACGAGCGCCACCGGGAGTGGGCGCTCCGAATCGCTGAAGAGCAAACTATCGCCACTTCACCGATGATCCCAATGGACAACATCGCCGAATTGCCAGATTTCCTGGATGCAGAACGCAATTTGCGAGCGACAGGAATTTCAACCGCCACACTGTCCCCGTACTGGGCGGCGCTCCTGAAGCCTCTCAAAGCGCACGCGCACCGTCACGCCACTGCTGATCCCGTGGAAGCATGATGGGCCACCGCATTCTTGAATTCTGCCGATCGCCCTTCATGCGAATACGCGTTGCGGAAGGGAGATACTGCGTACCTCGGTATAGAGGTCTGGGGCGGCTTCCGCGATATCGTTCACTCTCCATTGCGACCGTCGCTTGGTCAGGTCCGGCCTGCCAGCGCGATACTTTGGTGCAGGGTCGAGAAACAGAGTCCCTTTGTAGAGCGCTTCGAACAGCCGCTCGGCAGAAGTCTGCCGGCACCACAGGACGCGATCGGAAAACTCGACGAGATGCCGGTGGCCGCGGGCGAGGAGATCGCCGTCCTCGCAGGCCGACTTGATCGCGGGGACGTAAACCGTCTCATTGTGCTTCGAGGTCCAGTTGTTGAGAATCCGCTCGAGCGACCAGCCGGCGGCGAGCGTACCAGCATCGTCGAACAGGCCCAGATGGACATTTCGGTCCGCGCTCGATGCCAGCGAGGTTCCGCGCTCATGGTTCATGATCCGCAGGGTCAGCTTGCTCTTGTCGCATCGGACGCCGACGCGGTGAATCCCGGTCAGGCGTTGATTACCCTGTCCATCCGGGTAGCCGAAGTCGGTCATGAACCGCGCAAAGTCGGCAGCATAAACCCCCATGTCCGGCTCGGGCGTGAAGAGCGTGACCTTTTTCTGGGTGTGGGTCTTGAGTTCGATCCCCTCGAAGTCGCCGTCCTTGCTGCTGTTGGGGATGATCCCCAGCGCATGCTCGAGCGTGTAGCCACACACCTGCGTACCGTTGAACGGCAGCGTCCGACGGGAAGCGTCTAGTCGACTCCCCGGCAGCGTGCGACCGGCGACGCGTGCCAGCAGGGCCAGCAGGCGCTCCGGCGCCGTGCTCCGCAGCCGGAGATGCTTCCACGTGCGCGAGCCCGGCGCGGAGGGCAGCGCCTCGACCTCATCACCGAACGAGGCGGGTGCCTGTGCGACCACTACGCCAAGCACCTCACCCGCGCCGCGCCGTCCGAGGACGAGGAACCGTTCAATCTCGGGGTGCGCCTTGGTGAAATCGATCGACAGGGTCTCCGGCATCGAATTTTCCACGCTCCTGAAGCCGCTGAGGCGCGTTTCAGGGTACTGGGAGTAGATGATCATTTTGACGTCGCGCGCAGCGACTTCACTGCCATCTGCCTTCAGCCATGCGAAGCTCTTGAAGGTCGCCTCGGGGATGAATTTTCCCTTCGACCCGCCGCCCTTCTTGCCGCTCGTCGATGGTCCCCGCGTCGCGAAGCTAACGTCGAACATGGGATAAAGCGGGCTGAAATCGGAGCCAGAGTAGATCTGATTCTTGTCGTTGTGGTTCCGGCGCAAGTGCTTGATCACCGCCTCCGTCACGCCGCTCCTCGCCAGCAAGTCCGCGAGCTCAGTCAGGTGCGCGGGCGAAATTTCGAAGGTCATGCAGCGGCCTCATGTTTGATTGAGGCCATCAGATAATAGGCGGTAACCTCTCGCACAATCCCCTAAATCGCCGTGAAAACCCGGCATAGTGATCCCTATTGCAGCGAAACAGCCATTTATTCTGGTTGATTTGTGAAGAGTTGAGTTCTTCGGCGCGCGATCGGCGGATGGGTTGGATCAGCGAGCGCCCGGAAATTAATGTGGAACGTTTGCAGTACAGGCTTGCTTCCTGGGAGTCTCCGCGCCATCGTGTCGGAAAATTGCCCAGTGGAGCCGACATTGACTGACTGCAGCACGAACTTCGAGACGGAATTTGCCCGGTCCGGCATGTCGCTGGCCGAAGCCGGGGTGGAGCTTGGAATCTCCGAGCGCCAAGTCCAGCGGTACATCTCCGGCGAAAGTCCGGTCCCCAAGCTCGTCGGCGATCGGGTTCGCGAGATCGCCTCCCGCCGCGCCGAAAGCCTGCCGAAGCCTGCCTTCCGGTTCATCGATCTGTTTGCCGGCATCGGCGGCCTAAGACTCGGGTTCGAGGCCATTGGCGGTCAGTGCGTCTTCACCAGCGAATGGGACAAGTTTGCCCAGAAGACCTATGCTCGGAACTTCCCCGAGTGCGACGAGCACGTGATGGCCGGCGACATTCGACCCTATGGTGCTGATCCGACCCTAATCCCGACGTTCGACGTCCTTCTTGCTGGCTTCCCCTGCCAGCCATTTTCCCTTGCCGGCGTGTCGAAGAAGAACTCGCTCGGCCGACGGCACGGATTCGAGGATGAGAAGCAGGGCAACCTCTTTTTCGAAATCGAGCGCATTATCCGCCATCACCGGCCGGCTGCCTTCCTTCTCGAGAATGTGAAGCACCTCACCCGTCATGACCGCGGCAACACCTTTGAGGTAATCCGCCGGACCCTTGAGGACGATCTCGGGTATGCGATTGACTATCGTGTGGTCAGCTCAAGGCCCTGGGTGCCGCAGGGCCGGGAAAGAATCTTCATCGTTGGCTTCCGGGAGGACGTCGGCTTCTCGTTTGACGGCTTTGACGCTTTGATCCCCAAAGCCGACAAGTGGCCGAAGCTTGGATCGATTCTTCAGGGGCATAATGAAGTCGACAGCAAATACACGCTGACGCCGAAGCTCTGGGAATATCTGAAGGCCTACCGCGCCAAGCATGAGAAAGCCGGCAACGGCTTCGGGTACAGTCTGTTTGACGAACATGGCGTGACCCGGACGCTTTCGGCCCGCTACCACAAGGACGGATCCGAGATCCTGATCGAACAGAAGAACATTCGCCCGCGCCGACTGACGCCGACCGAATGCGCGCGCCTGATGGGGTTCGACCATGGGAAGCGGCGATGGGACATCAGCGCCGTTTCCGACACCCAGGCATACCGTCAATTCGGGAATGCGGTCGTCGTCCCGGTTGTGGAAACAATTGCGCGGTACATGGAGCCGTCGCTACAGGTGATGCTGAAGCGGGACGCGAACAGGAAAACTGGTGGTCGCCGCAAAGCTGCGTAAGCCTTCGCCCGCGCGCAGCCGAAATATGGCGGCAATCAGGGCGACCGACACGAAGCCGGAAATGATTGTCAGGCGCCTGCTTCACGGTGCGGGCTTTCGCTATCGGCTCCATCGCCGTGACCTGCCCGGCAAGCCGGATCTGAGTCTCCCTAAATGGAATGCAGTCATCGAGGTGCACGGCTGCTTCTTCCATTCGCATGACTGCCATCTCGTGAAGAGCCGCCCTGAGGCCAATCGAGAGTTTTGGGCCGCCAAGCTCGATGGGAATGTGGCGCGTGATCGGCGCAACGCCGACGCCACTCGGGCGCTCGGAATCCGTCGCCTGGTCGTCTGGCAGTGCGCGTTGAGTGGCAAAGAGAAGCTTGGCGAAGGTTCCCTGCTTAGAGAGATCTGTCAGTGGCTTCAGAGCGGGGAATTGACGGGGGAACTAAGCGGAAAATGAACGAAACTCGGCGGTGGCCGACACGCAACCCTAGGCCTCATTCGGCGCCGAATGGCCGATTGCGGACCGTCCGGTTTCAATGTTTTGGCCGAGGTAAGCAGACGGTGCGCTCCCTGTCTGGAGCTGCCATCCGCTAAGCGTGAGAAGAAGACATTGACTAAGCGACGTTCGCGTCGCGCGAATGAAACGTCACCTTGATGTCATCACTGTTTCCATCCGAGACCAAGAACATGTCCGTCTATCTGCGCGCGTCTGAGCACATCGCGGACCAGATGGCGCTGCGAACGCCTGTGCCTCGATCCCCAACTGCAAAGCGCACCCGATCACAAGCGACCTCATCGCCCGCTCGATTGAGATAGAAGGCTTCCTTCAGCGGAAGCTCTTCCGGCTTGCACTCATGCCCGTAACCTTGCCGCGCCGTCATGTGAAATGTAACTGACGTTCATGACGAACAGCAAAGGTCTCACGTTCCATCCTGATCTCACGCAGTTTCTCGCGGATCGTCAGGCGGCTTATTACACGACCCTTTCGGGCGGGAATAACAGCGGTAAGTCGGTCCTTCTGAAGAACATGAAGATCCACTTGGGCCGCCGTGCTTACATGGCTGGCCCACAGCGCTTCTATCACATTTATGAACTCTCAACTCAGCGCTGGAATCTTCAAGACTACGACAACTGGGACCAATCCTTCCGGCAAAATTTCTATCAAGAAGAAGCAAACACCGAGACGAACTTCATCGATCTAGGGCGGGTCATCGGAGCGTTGAAGGACGCGAAACGCCAACAGCTGTTCGAGCTTTGCGGCTCGCTCATCGGTAGCCACTTCGACCTTAAGAGGCGTGAAGAGGACAATGACCTGTCGCCGCGTTACGTTGACATGGACGGACAGAACCTATCGGTGGGCTCCACCGGCACCCGGCTCCTGATGACGCTGCTCGGCCTATGCATGGACGAACAATTCGACATGATGCTCATTGACGAGCCGGAGCTTGGCCTTTCTCCGCGCGTCCAAGGGGAGCTAGCGCGCTTTTTTGCCGACAAGGAACGGAGGGACCAATACTTTCCGCACCTCAAGGGCATCTTCGTGGCCACCCACTCCCACATCTTCCTGGATCGCTCCAACATCGGGAACAACTTCACAGTCACGAAGACCGACAGGGACGTTGACATTCGGCAAGTCCAATCAATGACGCAGCTTCACGACTTGCAATTCAACATGCTCGGCAACTCGTTGGAGGCGCTGTTCTTGCCGAGCGCTTTCATCATTTGCGAGGGCAAAACGGACAAGCCCTTCATCGAACGGCTGATCCAGCTTCGGCACCCTGGCAGGCGCGTGCTTGTGATCGATAGCCAAGGCGACGTGAAGCGGATGTTCCGGACGCTCTCTCAATCCTTAGGAGACATTTACAAAAGCCCGTTCCGCAGCCGCACGTTCGTGGTGCTTGATTCGGTGCACACGCCGGGGACGCGGCAAGACCTAATCGACATGGGAGCTTTGCCCGACAACGTCATCGTCTGGGACAAGAATGGCATCGAATATGTGTATCCGCCTCAGATTGTCGCAGAGGTCTTTAGCTGTGGATCGTCGGACCTGCCATCCCTCAGCATTACTGGCGACGAGATCAGCTTGAACGGGATCACGCGGCGCAAGACAGCGCTTTGTGCTGAGGTGGTCGGAGCAATGAGCGCTGAGACTAAGCAAAGCGGCGAGTTAGAGCAAAAGTTGCTTGCCCCGCTCGCGGCGGCTCTTGGTGATTAGGCGGCCACCCTCGCAGCGAGGATCGCATCCGCGGCGCACCGGCTAATGTCCGCTTTCCAAGCTTTCTGCCCGGCAGCGCCTGGCCGGTCGCGGACTGGTTGCCTTCGATCGCACGAAGCGACAGGCATTAGCTACGGCTTGTGTCACTTTGCACGCGCCTTATTAAGCGCGAGCTTGGCGCCCTTTTCCGCTAACGGTCCGTGGGCGAGCACAATGCTCCACTCGTGAACTGGGTCGGCAGATAGGCGCTTACAACGGGCCTGATATGCCGCATCCACGATCTCCTGCGTCAGCTCATCGTTGTTAGTATAGATCACGCCGATGAACGTGTTATATTCGGCTGATCCATAGTTGCCATGATCCCCGAGCAAGCCGTCAATGGCGGTAGACAGATCCGCTTTTGACCTGGCGACCTTAGTTTCAATGCAGATGCCTTTGTCCGGCACCCCCATGTCCGGCTTGTGATTTTTCAAGGTGTCCTCGAACGATATGCTGCCGTCCGGGAGCGCAGAAGGATGGAGAGCTCTGATAACTGAGAAGAGCACATGCTTCACATCGTGCTCGTCCAAGGGCGCACTCACAAACTTTTTTAGTATGAGGTGTTCGATCGTCCTCCCGACATTCCGCGATATTATTTTGACTTGGTCGATGACCTTCGGCGCTAGATGCTGGCTCGGATTGCTCTGAAGGCCCCAGAGAGATCGTATGCGCGCTACGAGCCTTCTCGCCACGAGTGGGTATTCGTAATCCTCTTCGACCGGATGATCATCATGCGCGGTCGCTATCTCAATGATGGAGGAGGGCTCAGTTCGTAAACCGCCTGCAATCCGCGCGGCCTCGGATGAAAGGCTGTCGGCAGGGGAGCCCAATTGTGCGAGGCTGGTCAGTCGGTCCCCGATCGTCTGCGCTAACGACGGGATGCGCTTTCGAGCACCATTGGGGTCGAGTTGCAGTGTGTCCCCCTCGTCGGCCTCGAAGAGAGCAAACTCCAGATCTTGGATCTCCTCATCGAGTTCGGCGAGAAGACGGCGTGCGTCGGACTTTTTCATCAGCGGATTACGACCTGCCTCGTTGCGACCCTGATACAGCAGTCAGGCCCTCGCCTGAGGGAAGGTCAAGATCTCTTTGCAACGCTTAGGTCTTGGAGCAATTACGCGCGCAAATTGACTCCGCCAGGGCACCCGACAGGCGTCCGCTTTCGCGACCGATGGTTTGAGCGCTGAACGGCGGCAATGGGCGCATAGCAGCCAATCCGATCCGGCATGGCGCGAAGGGTAGCTCCCTACCCAACGCGATCGTCTGATCTTCGTGTCCTACGCGCCCATTGACCGTTCGGGCTACACCTCTCTACCGTCTGAGCACCGGTTCAAAAGTTTCGACGGCGGGAATGTTCAAGGTAGTTGTTTACGATGTTTAGCTGTGCACGTTGGCTTAAGTGCAGATAGACTTTGAGGCGCTCCTCGCTGCGGCGCCCAATCCATACGTTCTGTTAGATGCCGGTCTACGGATCGCGTGGATGAATGACAGTTACCTCCAAGTGACGATGCGTGATCGCGCGGATATCATTGGTCGCCAAATCTTCGAAGCTTTCCCCAGCGATCCAGCCTCCGAGAGTTACCGACTGTTAAGCGCCTCGCTTGAGCGTGTTCTGAGGAGCGGTATAGCAGACGAGTTGGCGCTGATCCGTTACGACATTCCCCGCGGTGACGGCCAAATGGCGACGCGCTATTGGAGCGCCACGCACACGCCGCTGCTGAACTCCTCGGGCCGTGTCGAATTCATCCTGCAGCATACCGTCGACGTCACTGAACTCCATTCGCTCCGTGCACTGCGCGACGCGACGGGCGTGGTGGAGCGGGCAGGCGCGGTCCAAGCGAGAAATTTCAGCCTCGCCGAGGAGACCCATCGTCTGAACGCGCTGGTCGAACAGGCGCCGGGGTTCGTGGCGGTGCTCGCTGGGCCTGATCACGTCTTTCAAATGGCGAATGCATCCTACCGCACTCTTGTGGGCGGACGAGACGTGGTCGGAAAGCCATTGGCGGCTGCGCTGCCCGAGGTCATCGAACAGGGTTTTCTCGCCCTGCTCGATCAGGTTCGCTCGACCAGGACCGCCTATATTGGCAGGCGACAAAAGGTGATGTTGCAGAACGCTGCGGCCGGACAAAGCCAGGAGCGCTATCTGGACTTCATCTACCAGCCTATCGTGCTTGACGGCGAAGTGTCGGGCGTTTTCGTGCAAGGCCATGACGTGAGCGATCAGGTCGAGGCCGAAGAACATCAAAAATTGCTGATTAACGAGCTCAATCACCGAGTGAAAAACACGCTGGCGATCGTGCAGGCCCTTGCCGGCCAGTCGTTTCGCCAAGCGGACAGCAGCGGCGCGGGGCTAGCGACATTCAGTGCTCGGCTTGCGGCGTTGTCCGCCGCCCATGGATTGCTAACACGCGGCAATTGGGAGTCGGCAAGCATTGAGGATGTTGTCCGCACCAGCCTTGAAGCTACTGCCGGAACGGATTCTCTTCGGTATTCGCTCAGCGGACCCAATCTCGCCCTACCACCACAGATGACGACTTCTGTCGCTATGCTCATCCACGAACTCAGCACCAACGCTATCAAGTATGGTGCGTTGTCACGGCCGGAGGGGACGATCGCAATCGACTGGGGCGTGGAAGAAATCGGCGGTCGTCGCCGGCTGTCGCTGGATTGGACCGAAAAGGGCGGCCCACCGGTAACGCCGCCGACTCGTCGCGGGTTCGGAACGCGGCTGATCACTCGCGGCATTGCGTCCGATCAGAATTCGGATGTGAGACTGAAATTCGAAGCAGACGGCTTGCGTTGCCGGGTTTTGGCAACCTTGCCGGAAGCGAGCCTATGATGATCGCGGGCAGCACTATTCTCGTGCTCGAAGACGAAGCTATCGTCGGATTGGAGCTTGAAGACGAGATCGTCGGTGCCGGAGGCATCGCACTATTGGTCGATCGTATCGACCACGCGCTCGACCTTGCGGTGGGATCAGCGATCGACGGCGCAATTCTCGATGTAAACGTGCATGGAAGGGAAAGCTACCCTGTCGCGGATGTCTTGCTACGGCGCGGCTTGCCCTTCATCTTCGCCACCGGCTACGGCGACAAACTGCACCCCGAACGCTTCACCACGGTGCCGACGGTCTCCAAACCATATAGCTTGGCTGACATTCAGCGAGCCCTGATCAAAGCGATTGAGCGGCCTGAATAGGTGGAGCAGGTCCGATTTAAAACAGCAAACGGACAACGACCGCTTTCTGCCCGATAGCTGCCATCCAGTCATGGCCGTATTAAACGTCTGCTTTCAAGCGGACGCTCAATCCCGCTGAACAACCAATTAGGGCGCTAATCGGCCATATCCAGCAGAGCCTGAGCAGCCGACGCAAATCTCCGCATAGCGTCTATTGATCGTGCGATAGACGCGAGTCGCTCGCGTAGCCCGTAACGCGACGCATCGAGCGCGATCGGGCTCACGTCTTCCATCATCATTCCGACGCGAGTGCAAAGTTTGACCGCCAGGTCGATCGTGTCGGGGTCAGTCGGCTCGGAGGTCGCCATTACCCACTGACGCCCGCAGTGTGCGCCGAAGTCCACCGTCATCTTCTTTGAACGTATGCGAACTCGACTGGACTTCGCTTCGAACCAGAGCATTGGTCGTTGAAGTGAATCGCGAAGCCTCGGCCTCGCGCCGCCCCGACCGGTCGACCGGCGGGGCTGTGGTTGGTGGGACGGCGACAAGCCGTTCGAAAGGAGACCACCATGACGATAACGAACAAGCGCAAAAACGCGCCAAAGGCCGAGATCGAAGGAGCTGTCGCCGAGGCATCGGCGCCAATGAAAGCGCCGAGCAAGCAGCGACAGCTGGCGGCGCTAGTCGTGCGAGACGACGGGGCCACGCTCGAGCAGATGATCGCTGCAACGGGTTGGCTCCCCCACACGACCCGGGCGGCGCTGACCGGTCTACGGAAGAAGGGTTATGTCATTACCAGCGACAAGGTCGACGGCATCCGCACGTATCGCGGTGTCGCCCCCGAATGACCCGACATGAACTCGATGACGCGCTGACGAACCTGGAGACGATGTCGCTGGGCGACCTTCGGGATGCTTGGAGCAAGCATACCCGATCCACGCCGCCAAACGTCAGCGCCGGCGTCCTGCGATTGGCTCTCGCCCATCATCTTCAATCGAAGGTGATGGGCGGGGTGCCCAAGTCGGTCGAGCGCAGACTAGCGACCATCGTCGGCGGCAATGCCGCTCGGACGGCTAATCCCGGAACGCGCTATGTCCGCGAGTGGCGCGGCAAGGTTCACGTCGTCACGATGACCGAGGACGGTCGTTATCGCTGGCGGGATCGCGATTGGCCGAGCCTGTCGGTAATCGCCCGCGAAATCACCGGCACCCAATGGTCTGGGCCAGCCTTTTTCGGCACCAAGACCGGAAAGAGGGCCGCATGAGCCTGCGCTGCGCAATTTACACCCGCAAATCGAGCGAGGAAGGACTTGAGCAGGACTTCAATAGTCTCGACGCTCAGCACGAGGCCTGCTCAGCCTATATCAAGAGCCAGGCCAGCGAAGGCTGGAAGCTCGTCCGCGATCGCTATGACGACGGCGGAATATCCGGCGGCACCTTGGATCGACCGGGGCTTAAGCGACTGTTGGCCGACATCGAGGCCCGCCGGATCGATATCGTCGTCGTCTACAAGGTCGACCGGCTTACGCGCTCGTTGCTCGACTTCGCCAAGCTGATCGAGGCCTTCGACAATGCGGGCACGAGCTTCGTCTCGATTACGCAGTCGTTCAGCACGACCACCAGCATGGGCCGCCTGACGCTTAATATGCTCCTGTCGTTCGCCCAGTTTGAGCGGGAGGTCACCGCCGAGCGGATCCGCGACAAGATCGCTGCATCCAAGGCCAAGGGGATGTGGATGGGCGGCGTTCCCCCAATTGGCTACCGCCCCGACGGTCGCTCACTCGCCATTGTCGAAGAGGATGCCGCGATAGTGCGACAAATCTTCGGGCGCTACTCTAAAGTGGGCAATGTTCGGCTCCTCGCAAACGAGCTGCGCCGCGACGGCATCCAATCGCCACAGCGGATTGCTGAGACCGGCCGAACCTTTGGAGGGCGCCCCTTCAGCCGCGGACAACTGTACCGCATCCTGCGAAACCCGGCCTATATCGCCCGGATTGATCATGACGGAAGACGTCATGACGCCAATCACCCTGCGATCATCGACCTTGGGCTGTGGGATCGGGTCCAGTCCTCGCTCGCGGCCAATATAAACGGAACGCGCAGTCGGGCTCCTCGCGAAACGAGCCTGCTCGCCGGAAAGATTGTCGACGAGCGCGGCACTCCGATGGTCGCTGCCCATGCTTGCAAGGGGAAGACACGCTATCGCTATTACGTCAGTAGCGACCTCCAGCATTCCGGGGACGCCTCAGCATCGGAGGGGTGGCGCCTGCCCGCACGAGAGATCGAGCCGCTTGTACGCGATCAGGTAATTGGAATGCTTCGAAACCCGTTCGATGTGCCTGCGCTGACGCTTGGCGACGACATCTCGCCCATTGAGGTTCAGACGCTCATCAACAGGGGGATCGAATCTGCTCGGACGATCGAGGCCTCGAATCGGAAATCCGCACTTCTTCTCTGCGAGCTTGTTTCGTCGGTACGGATCGGCGCCGGCAAAGTCACAATTGCATTGAGCGCCGATCGACTTGCAGCTTTACTTGGTCTCAGTCTCAACGATGAGCCTATCGTGCTTCGGTCGGAAGCTCGGCTAAAGCGGCGCGGGCAAGTCATGCGATTAGTGATGCCGTCGGGCACTCCCGCGACACCGTCGACCGAACGGTCGTTGATCAACGCGATCGTGCAGGGCCGAGCCTGGTGGGACGAGTTGCTTGCGAATCCCAAGCTCACCATGCGCGACATTGCTCGACGCGAGAACCTGAGCGGACCCTACATTGTTCGGCTGGTTCGGTTGGCGTTTCTCTCTCCTGCCATCCTTCAGAGCGTTGTCGATGGAACTGCTCCAGTCGACATGACGCTTGACAGTCTGACCGTGCCAAACGCCATCGAGGCACGTTGGGAACGCCAGGCGGTCTAAGGTCGTGGCGTCGCGCTTCAGCAGCCTTTTCGAAGCGGTACCTCTGAAAACCCAAACAGAGAAAACCGGTGAAATCACGTGAATTTGTGGGGCACAGGTCCGTCTCTTGGTACCACGTCACGCGTGAAAATTACGACTTTGCGGGGAATTTCGAGAGGGTGTCTCGCGGTTCTCTCAAATTGGCAGACTTGCTGGCGGAGAGGGTGGGATTCGAACCCACGGTACCGTTGCCGGCACGCCGCATTTCGAGTGCGGTGCTTTCGACCTCTCAGCCACCTCTCCGCGAAGTGAAGCCTATCTGCTGGCCGGCGAACGCCGGTCGGTCGGTGCGCGCCTCTAGCAAGGGTTGCGCGGCTTGCAAAGGCCGCATCTCGCGGATTTCCCGGCAAGGGCGCGATGCACCCTTTCCCTTGCACGATGCGTTGGCGAGACTAGATTTCGAGGGACATGATGACTCCCGACACCGCTCGCCCCGATTCCGCCCGCTCCGACTTCGCCCGCTCGCTCCCCGCCGCCCGGTTCGGGATCGGCGAGGTGGTGCGCCACCGCCTGCTCGATTTTCGCGGCGTCATCTTCGACGTCGATCCCGAATTCGCCAACAGCGACGAATGGTACGAGGCGATCCCCGAGGACCTGCGCCCGCCCAAGCAGCAGCCCTTCTACCACCTGCTCGCCGAAAATGCCGAGGCGAGCTACGTCGCCTATGTCAGCCAGGGCAATCTCGTCGCCGACGACGAGGAGGAGCCGGTCGACCATCCGGCGGTCGAGACGATGTTCGAACGGTTCGACGGCAAGCGCTACCGGCTTAAACCCGGCCTTCGCCACTAAAAAGCCTCGTCCTCGGTTGACAGAATCGGCTGCCTTGCATAGGCGGCACGCTTTCCGCGCGAGGCATGTCCCTCGCGGACGCTGCGACGCGCGGGCAAGAGATTAGTTGGAAAGTGAAGAGGCCCATGTTCGCTATCGTGCGCACGGGTGGCAAGCAGTATCGCGTTGCCCCCGGAGACAAGATCGTCGTCGAGAAGCTGGCCGGCGAGGCCGGTGACAGCATCGACCTGACCGACATCCTGCTGGCGGGCGAGGGTTCGGACCTCAAGTCGACCGGCGGGCTGACCGTCGGCGCGAAGATCGTCGCGCAGGCCAAGGGCGAAAAGGTGACGGTGTTCAAGAAGCGCCGCCGCCACAACTATCGCCGCAAGAAGGGCCATCGCCAGCAGCACACGATCCTCGAGATCCTGAGCATCGGTGGCGAAAAGGCGAAGAAGGCCGCCCCGGCGAAGGCCGAGGCCGCGCCCAAGGCGGAAACCAAGGCTGACGCGCCTGCCGCGTCGAAGGCCGAAAAGGCGGCCAAGCCCGCCGCCGAGACCAAGGCCGCGGAAAAGGCGAAGCCCGCCGCGGAAAAGGCGACGTCGACAAAGGATGCTGCACCTGCTAAGGCGGCGGCGAAGAAGGCGGCCCCCAAGGCCGCGCCCAAGAAGAAGTAAGAGCACAAGACGATGGCACATAAGAAGGCAGGCGGCTCGAGCCGCAACGGTCGCGACTCCGAATCGAAGCGCCTCGGCGTGAAGAAGTTCGGCGGCGAAGCCGTGCTCGCCGGCAACATCATCGTTCGTCAGCGCGGCACGCGCTGGTACCCGGGGACGAACGTCGGCCTGGGCAAGGATCACACCCTTTTTGCGCTTACCCAAGGCCGCGTCGCGTTCCGCGATGGCAAGCTTGGTCGCAAATACGTCCACGTAGACGCGATTATGCCGGAGGCGGCGGAATAGGGATCGGTCGATAAAGGGCCGCTCCCACGAGGGGGTAGCCCAGATCGAACATCCGGAAACCGGATCTCGAAAAAGGGAGAAGAGGGCACCCCCCTCCTCTCCCTTTTTCTGTGTTCAAAGGGACCAAATCTTCTCCCGAAACTGTCACGGTCGGTCGCTAGCGGCCGGTCGCAAGGGGAGAATGAAGATGTTCGCCAGGACCGAACGGCTGTTGCTGAGACCCGGATTCGCCGAGGACGCGTCGGCGCTCGCCCGCGCCATCGCCGACGAGCAGGTCTGCCGCAACATGTCGAGCCCGCCCTGGCCCTATGGCGTGCAGGAGGCGCAGGCCTTTCTCGCCGCGCCCGCCGACCCGGCACTCCCCCGCTGCCTCGTCTTCCTGCGCACCGGCGGCGCGCCCGAGCTGATCGGCGGCGTCGGGCTCCAGCGTCGCCCTTCGGGCGCGGTCGAGCTCGGCTACTGGATCGCGCGCGCCCACTGGGGCAAGGGTTACGCCACCGAGGCGACGCGCGCGGTGATCGACATGGCGCGGATGCTCCGCCTGCCGCGGATCGAGGCGGCGCATTTCATCGACAACCCGGCCTCGGCCAACGTCCTGGCCAAGCTCGGCTTCCGGCCGACCGGGCTGAGCGCGCCGCGCCACAGCTGCGCGCGCGGGGGCGAGGCGATGACCCGGCTCTACCGGCTCAAGCTGTGCGAGGCTCTCGGCGGCGAACCCGCGCCGCTCGCAGCCTAGGACGAGACCCTAGGCCGCCTTGCGCGCGCGGCGGACCTGGCGCGGCGGCGCGGTCGAAAAGGCCGGCGCCGCCGCGTCGTAATCGCGGATCAGGTGCCGATCGTCCTCGTTCCACGGGTGGAAGCCGGGCATGAAATAGGCGAGCCACGCCGCGCCGATCTTGCGCATCATTCCCGGCCGGCCCCACATCGTCCACATCGTCCCGGCCCAGGCGCGCGGCCCGGTGATCCCGTCCTGCCTGAGCAGCTCGATCGTTCCCGCGGTGCGGTCGACGACGAAATTGCGGGTGGCGTAGAGCATTACCAGCGCCTTGACCTTCCGCCGCTTCGATCGCGTCCAGTCCCTGGTCGCGTAAAGCCAGGTGTCGTAGGCGACGCCCTTATGCTCGATCTCCTCGCTCGCGTGCCAGCGCCACAGCTCGGCGGTCGCCGGGTCGGCCCCGGCGAGGTGCTTGGGATCGGCGAGCAGCTCGTGCGCCAGGATGGCGGTGAAATGCTCGAGCGCCATCGTCGCCGCGAGGCTGACGATCTTCGGCTTGGCGCGAGTGATTGCCAGCCTTTTCTCGACCTGCGCCTCGAGCGGGGCGAGGTCGTAGCCCGCCACCGCCGCGCGCTTGTTGAACGCGTCGTGCTCGCGGCTATGGACGACTTCCTGCGTGGTGAAGTTGCGGATGTCCTCGGCCAGCCGCGGCGGCGCGCCGTCGCGGAAGGCGCGAACGCTCTCGACGAAAAAGGCCTCGCCCTTGGGAAAGGTCGCCGACAGCGCGTTGTACAGCGCGCTCGCATAGGGGTTGCCGCCATGCCACCAGCGCGGAGTCGCCTCGTCGCGCCCGAACCGCCGGTCGCGCGGGGTGATCGTCAGGTCGGCGGGGGTGACACTTGCGACGCTCATGCTTCCACTCCAAGACACATCCAGTAACTGGATATAGCTGACATAAATGTCAATAGTATTGCCAAACCGTAAACGCCTGTCGCCTGACGAAAGCCGCGCCGCCGCGATCGCCGCCGCGCGCGACCTGCTTCGCGAGCAAGGCGTCGCCGCGATCACGCTGAAGGCGGTGGGGGGCCGGGTCGGGCGTACCCACGCCAACCTGCTCCACCATTTCGGCAGCGTCGCCGGGCTTCATCGCGCGCTTGCCGACGACATCGCCCATTCGGTCGCCGACTCGATCGTCGCCGCGATCGGCCGGATGCGGCGCGGCCAGGGCCGCCTGAAGGACGTCATCGAGGGGATGTTCGATGCCTTCCGCACCGAAAAGGTGGGCGAGCTGATCGCGTGGGTAGCGATGACCGGCCAGCGCGAGGCGCTCGACCCGCTGGTCGACGCGATCGCCGAGGTGGTCCGCGACATCAGCGCGCCGGGCGACGAGCGCCCGCTCGACCGCGCCACGCTCGGGCTCGTGCTGCTGGCGGTCGGCGACAGCCTCGCCGGCGAGGAAGTGGCGCGCGCCTGCGGCCTGCCCGCCACCGCCGCCCGCGACATCGCGGTCCAGCAGGTGATCGCGGTGCTCGCCGGGCGCCCCGTCATCGGCTAGGCCCTGCGACTCGATCGCAATTCGAACGTTAGGGCGCAGATGGCAGAGACGGTTCCCTTCGAGACGCCGCAGTCCGAACAGCAGCGCGAGACCAGCGATCCGTTCTTCGCCTCGCTCGGCCCCGGGATCGTCACCGGCGCCGCCGACGACGACCCCAGCGGGATCGCCACCTATTCGCAGGCCGGGGCGCAGTTCGGCTACGGCCTCTTGTGGACGATGGTCCTCACCTACCCGCTGATGAGCGCGGTCCAGCTGGTCAGCGCGCATATCGGCCGCGTCACCGGACGCGGGCTCGCGCGCAACCTCACCCGCGTCTTCCCCAACTGGGCGGTGACGCTGCTGGTCGTGATTCTGCTGGTCACCAACATGATCAACATCGGCGCCGACCTCGCGGCGATGGCCGCCGCGGTGCGGCTGGTCGCGCCGATCAACCAGCACCTCCTCCTCGTCGGCTTCGCCGCGCTGTGCGCGGTGATCCCGGTGATGGTCCCCTACAGCCGCTATTCGAGCGTCCTCAAATGGCTGACGCTCAGCCTGTTCGCCTATATCGGCGTGATCCTGCTGACCCATGTCGACTGGGGCGCGGCGCTGCACGGGCTGTTCATTCCCACCAACCTCGGCCGCGATGCGATCGAGACGGTGGTCGCGGTGTTCGGCACGACGATCAGCCCCTATCTCTTCTTCTGGCAAAGCGCGCAGGAGGCGCAGGAAATCGGCGAGAGCCCCGACGCCAAGCCGATCCGCGACGAGCCGTCGCAGGCCCCGCGCCAGTTCCGCCGGATCCGCTTCGACACGCTGCTCGGCATGGCCTTTTCGAACATCGTCGCGCTCGCGGTGATGGTCGCGACCGCCGCCACGCTCCACGCCGCGGGCACGACCCAGCTCAACAGCGCGGCCGACGCCGCCTCGGCGCTCCGCCCGATCGCCGGCGACTTCGCCTTCGCGCTGTTCGCGATCGGGATCGTCGGCACCGGGCTGCTCGCCGTGCCGGTGCTCGCCGGCTCGGCCGCCTTCGCGCTCAGCGAGACTCGCGGCTGGCGCGCGGGGCTCGAGCTAAAGCCCGGCGAGGCCAAGCGCTTCTACCTGATCCTCGCCGCCGCCACGCTGGTCGGCGCGGCGATGGTGTGGACCAAGACCAACCCGGTCCAGCTGCTGGTGTGGAGCGCGGTGATCAACGGGGTCGCGGCGGTGCCGATCATGGCGGCGATGATGATCGTCGCGTCGAGCCGCAAGGTGATGGGCGACTTCACCGAAAGCCGCCGCGTGCTCGTGTTCGGCTGGATCGCGACCGCGGTGATGGCGGCGGCGGCGATCGCGATGATCGTCGAGCTTATCGTCTGAACGAAACGCCCGTGCTAAACGATCGTTAATCGACTCGGACTTAACAGGAACCGCCATGGCGACGAAAATGGAATCCGACGTGCGCTTCTTCCGCCGCCGCGCCGCCGAGGAGACCGCCGCCGCCGACCGCGCGATCACCCCCGCCGCGCGCGAACGCCGCCTCCAGCTCGCCGAGGCGTTCATGTTCCGGCTCGAACAGCTCGAACGGCGCGAGGCGCCCGAACGCGTCTGACCTTGGACTCGGCGAGCCCCCTCCCCTAAGGGCTCGGGCATGCATTTCCTCGACCAAGCCAAGATTTTCATCAGCTCGGGCGCCGGCGGCCCCGGCGCGGTCAGCTTCCGCCGCGAAAAGTTCATCGAGTTCGGCGGCCCCGACGGGGGCGAGGGCGGCAAGGGCGGCGACATCGTGTTCGAGGCGGTCCACGGCCTCAACACGCTGATCGACTTCCGCTACACCCAGCATTTCCGCGCCCCGCGCGGCAAGGGCGGCGCGGGCAGCAACATGACCGGCGCGGGCGGCAAGGACCTCGTCATCAAGGTCCCGGTCGGCACCCAGATCCTCGCCGACGACGAGGAGCGAAGCCTGCTCGCCGACCTCACCGAAGAAGGCCAGCGGCTGGTGTTCCTCAAGGGCGGCGACGGCGGGCGCGGCAACGCCAGCTACAAGACCTCGACCAACCGCGCCCCGCGCCAGCACACCACCGGCTGGCCGGGCGAGGAAATGTACGTCTGGCTGCGCCTCAAGCTGCTCGCCGACGTCGGGCTCGTCGGCCTCCCCAACGCGGGCAAGTCGACCTTCATCAACGCGGTCACCAACGCCAAGGCCAAGGTCGGCGCCTATGCCTTCACCACGCTCCGCCCGCAATTGGGCGTGGTCAGCCACAAGGGCCGCGAGTTCGTCGTCGCCGACATCCCCGGCCTGATCGAGGGCGCCGCCGAGGGCGCGGGGATCGGCGACCGCTTCCTCGGCCATATCGAGCGCACCCGCGTCCTGCTCCACCTCGTCGACTGCAACGACGAGGACGTCGCCACCAGCTACCGCATCGTCCGTGACGAGCTCGACGCCTATGGCGCGGGGCTCGAGGACAAGCCAGTGATCGTCGCGCTCAACAAGGTCGATACGATCGACGACGAGCTGGTCGCCGCTTTGTCGGCCGAGCTCGATGCGGCGTGCGGGCAGAAGGTCTTCGCCCTCTCCGCCGCAGGCGAAATCGGTCTCGACCCGGTGCTCGACGCGCTGGTCGAACGGCTCGGCCCGGCCAGCGGACACGCCGCCGGTGCGCCCCACGCCGACGAGGGCGAGCCCGGCGCGAGCGAATCGCCCTGGTCGCCCCTATGACCGCGGCGCTGTGACCGCGCCGCTCCGGCTGGTGATCACCGGCGCGACCGGCTTCGTCGGACAGCATCTGCTCGACCGCGCGCTCGCCGAAGGCCACTCGGTCGCCGCGCTGACCCGGCGCGAGCAGCCCGCGCGAGAGCGGGTCGACTGGGTGGTCGGCGCGCTCGAGCGGACCGACGCGCTCCAGGCCCTGTGCCACCATGCCGACGCGGTGATCCATGTCGCCGGGGTGATCAGCGCTCCCGACGCGGCGGGGTTCGAGGCGGGCAACGTCACCGGCACGCTGGCGATGCTCGCCGCCGCCACCGCCAGCGGGGTGCAGCGCTTCGTCCACGTCTCCTCGCTCGCCGCGCGCGAACCCGGACTGTCGCTCTACGGCGCGTCGAAGGCGCGTTCCGAGGAGCTGGTCGAGGGCTCGGGACTCGACTGGAGCATCGTCCGTCCCCCCGCGGTCTATGGCCCGGGCGACCGCGAGACGCTCGACCTGTTCAAGATGGCGAAGCGCGGGCTGGTCATGCTCCCGCCCAAGGGGCGGCTCTCGCTGATCCACGTCGACGACCTCGCCGACCTGCTGCTCGCGCTCGCCGGCGCGACCGGCAAGGCGCTCTACGAGCCCGACGACGGCCACCCGCTGACCCACCGTGCGCTCGCCGCCGCGCTCGGCGCCGCCTTTTCGCGCAAGGTCGCCGCGCTCTCGACCCCCGCCCCGCTGCTCAAGGGCGCGGCGCACCTCGACCGGCTGGTCCGCGGTCCGCGGGCCAAGCTGACCCCCGACCGCGCCTCCTATTTCTCGCATCCCGACTGGGCCGCCAACCCGGCGCGCGCGGTCCCCGCCGCGCTGTGGCAGCCGCGCGTCGCGCTCGCCGACGGGCTCGCCGCGACCGCGCAATGGTATCGCCGCGAAGGCTGGCTCTAGCCGAGCGCGCGGCCGACCAGCTGCATCACCACCGCGAAGGCAGTGACGATCATCCCCCAGAAGAAAAAGGTGTAGCTCCAGAAGAGCCACTTATACTTGTTGTCGCGAAGCACGTGGCCGTGATCCCACAAGTCGCGGGTCAGCCGGCGATAGGTTTCCTCCTCGCTCGACAGCACGCGCATCATCTCGTCGACATAATCCTCGCGCGGGCAGTCGATGTAGCTGCCGAAGAACAGGATGTTGACCTTGTCGGCGGGGATCGGCTCAGGGCTGCGGCGCATCCGGTTGGGCCGCACCGTCAGCACCCCGAACAGCGTCGCGATGAACGAAAAGGCGGTCAGCACGAGCAGCGGCGGGCTCGCCTTGCCTTCGGCAATGTCGCCGATCGACAGCGAAAAGACGACGAAGCTCGCGCCCAGCAGGATCGAGGCCTTGCTGTCAGCCATCCCCGACAAAGTGATGTTGGTCGAATTGGCGGCCATCAGGAGGTTGTGGACCTCCTTGGGGAACTGGAACCCCGGATCGCCGATCATCGGTGCACGGGCGGGCGGCGCTGGCGACGATGGCGCTGTTGGCGACGCTACCTCCGGCGCCCGACCCGCGTCCTTCCCCCCGTCCGCCATTCTCGCGCCCTCTTTGCGCCCCATTCGATTGCGAAAGCGCGCTCCCCTGACTAGAGCGAGCCCATGACCGAAAGAGCCGAAACCCAGCGCCGGGTTATGACCCTGATCGAGCCGTTCAACAAGAAGGGCATTCCCGTCACCGACGCGACCCGTTTCGCGCAGGACCTCGAATGGGACAGCCTGACCGTGCTCGACTTCGTCGCCAACGTCGAGGACGAGTTCGACATCGTCATCACCATGAACCAGCAGGCCGAGATCGAGAATGTCGGCCAGCTGGTCGACGCGGTCGACGGGCTCAAGGGGTGAGCGAGGGGATCGACGAGGCCGACCGGCCCGCGCCGCGCACCGGGCATGGCGCCGACCTCTTCTCCAAATTCGACGACCTGATCCAGACCCGCGAGAACCTCCTCGCGACCGGGGTCACCGACCCGTTCAACCTGGTGATGGAGCGCGTTGTCTCCCCCACCGTCGCGATCTGCAACGGGCGCGAGACGATCCTGCTCGGCACCTACAATTACATGGGGATGACTTTCGACCCCGACGTGATCGCCGCGGGCAAGCAGGCGCTCGACGCGTTCGGCAGCGGCACCACCGGCAGCCGCGTGCTCAACGGCACCTATTCGCCGCACAAGGAGTGCGAGGAAGCGCTCAAGGAGTTCTACGCCGCCGACCATGCGATGGTCTTCTCGACCGGCTACCAGGCCAACCTCGGGATCATCAGCACGATCGCGGGCAAGGACGATTACATCATCCTCGACATCGACAGCCACGCGTCGATCTACGACGGCTGTTCGCTCGGCAACGCGCAGATCGTGCCGTTCCGCCACAACGACCTCGACGCACTCGAAAAAAGGCTGAAGCGCCTGCCCCCCGAGGCGGGCAAGCTGGTCGTGCTAGAAGGCGTCTACTCGATGCTCGGCGACATCGCCCCGCTCGACAAGATGGTCCCCCTCGCCAAGCAATATGGCGCGATGGTGCTGGTCGACGAGGCGCATTCGATGGGCTTCATCGGCGACCATGGTCGCGGGGTCGCCGAGGCGCAGGGCGTCATCGACGATTGCGACTTCATCATCGGCACCTTTTCCAAGTCGGTCGGCACGGTCGGCGGCTTCTGCGTCTCGAACCATCCCAAGTTCGAGATCATGCGGCTGGTGTGCCGCCCCTACGTCTTCACCGCCTCGCTGCCGCCGTCGGTGGTCGCCACCGCCGCGACCTCGATCCGCAAGCTGATGCACGGCAAGGCCAAGCGCGACCATCTGTGGGAAAACAGCCGAAAGCTCCATGGCGGGCTCAAGGCGCTCGGCTTCACGCTCGGCACCGACGAACCGCAGTCGGCGATCATCGCGGTGATCATGCCCGACCTCGAGCGCGGCGCGGCGATGTGGGAGGCGCTTCTCCACGAGGGGCTCTACGTCAACCTCGCCCGTCCGCCCGCCACCCCGGCGGGGATGACCCTGCTGCGATGCTCCTTGTGCGCCGAACATTCGGGCGCGCAGGTCGACCAGATCCTCGGCATGTTCGAGCGCGCGGGCCAGGCGACCGGGGTCATCGGCTGATCGCCCGATCGGCGCGACAGTCGACCATTAGACTCTTTCGCCGCGCGAGCCGGGGGTTTACACTGGCGCGATGATCGAGGGGGACGAACCGCGGTTCGACTGGCGCCGAAGCGGCGCTGCGGCGGGCGCCTTGCTGGCCGCGCTGATCCTGCTCGGCATGGTGTTCGTCGTCGCGATGTCGAGCGAGGCGCGCGACCGCGCGCTCGACCGCGAGCGCCACGCCTACGACGTGACCATCCTCACCGGCGCGCTCGACAGCAGCATCTCCCGCTCGGAAGCCGCGCTCGGCCGTTTCGTGCTCGACGAGAACCAGGCGGTGTCGGGCAACATCTATTACGCCCAGTGGCGGCTCGCGCAGCAGCAGATCGATCAGCTCGACAAGCTGCTCGCGTCCGAGCCCAAACAGCGCATCCGCCTCAACCAGCTCGAGAGCCTGTTCCAGCGGCGCGGCGCCGAGTTCGACCTCGCCGCGCGCGCCACCGTCGCGGGCAAGGGCGCGGGCGGAACCAGCTACTATTACGCCGCCGCGCAGTCGCCGGTCGGGCAGGACCTCAGCCGCAAGCTCAAGGACATCGCCACCGCCGAAAGGGAATCGCTGTCGGGCCGGATCGAACAGACCGAGCTGTTCGCGGCGCGCGCCGACCAGCTGATCGATGTGCTGTCGTGGCTCGGGGTGATCGTCGGCGTGCTGTCGATCTTCCTCGGCTTCGTCGCGGTCCAGGCGCTCCGCCAGAACGCCGCCGCGCGCAAGCAGGCCGACGACGAGTCCGAACGCGCCGCCGACCTCGAAAATGCGGTGCGCGACCGGACCCAGCAGCTGTGGGAAGCCAACCAGGCGCTCAAGACCGAGGCGATCGAGCGGCAGGCGGCCGAGGCGCAGCTCCGCCAGGTGCAGAAGATGGAGGCGGTCGGCCAGCTGACCGGCGGCATCGCGCACGATTTCAACAACATGCTCGCGGTCGTGGTCGGCGGGATCGACCTCGCGCGGCGCCGCCTCAACGGCCCGCGGCGCGAGGTCCAGACCCACCTCGACAATGCGATGGAAGGCGCGACCCGCGCCGCCGCGCTGACCCGCCGCCTGCTGAGCTTCGCCCGGTCCGAGCCGCTGCTTCCCGAACAGGTCGACAGCGGCGGGCTGATCAAGGGCATGGGCGAGCTGCTCGACCGCACGCTCGGCGAGCGGGTGCAGGTCGTGACCGACCTCAACGGCGAGGCGTGGCCGGTCTACGTCGACCCGCACCAGCTCGAGAACGCGATCCTCAACCTCGCGGTCAACGGGCGCGACGCGATGGAGGGCGAGGGCCGGCTGACGATCGCCAGCGACAATGTCGCGATGCGTGCCAACCAGGTCGGCGACATCCGCGCGGGCGATTATCTTCGCATCTCGGTCAGCGACACCGGCTGCGGGATGGCGCCCGAGGTGCTCGAACGCGCGTTCGAGCCCTTCTTCACTACCAAGCCGGTCGGCAAGGGCACCGGGCTCGGGCTCAGCCAGATCTTCGGCTTCGCGCACCAGTCGGGGGGCGAGGTCGGGATCGACAGCGTGCCGGGCAAGGGCACCACCGTCTCGATCTACCTGCCCCGGCTTGAAGGCGCCGAGAGCAAGGTGCGGGTCCACCCCGCCGCCGCGGCCGCCGCGCAGCACGCCGAGCCCGACATCACCGTCACCGGGGCGCGGATCATGCTGGTCGAGGACGATCCGCGGGTGCGCACCGCGACGGTCGGCGCGCTCGAGGACCTCGGCTACGAGCCGGTCGCCTGCGCTTCGGGCGAAGAAGCGATGAAGACCTTCGCGACCGAGGATTTCGACCTCGTCATCTCCGACGTGATCATGCCCGAGATGACCGGGCCCGAGCTGATCCGCGAGCTTCGCGTCCGCCGCCCCGACATCGCGGTGCTGTTCGTCACCGGCTATGTCGGCGACGGCGAGGGCGACGACCTCGTCGGCTACGACCTGCTGAGGAAACCCTTCACCGTCGGCGCGCTCGCGGCGGCGGTCGCCGGGGCGATCGAGCGCGCCCCTACCGGATTGCCCCCGACCGCAGCAGCCGCGGCAGCAGGCGGAGCGCGGTAAGCAGCGGGTGCCGCTTCTGCCAGTCGGTCAGGCGGATGTCGGTCCCGGCATGGCGATTGATCTTCCACGCGATATAGTCCGCGCCCCCGGCATAGGTCGCGCTCGCCTTGGCCAGCCGGATCACCGACAGCGCCTTGCCCTGCAGCCGCCGCGCCGCCCAGCCGCCGCCCGACGCCGCGCCGGCGGGAATCGCGGCGATCGCCGGCCCGGAAAATCGCTCGTAACGCTCGCGGTCCTGGTCGACCACCGACCCGGCGCGCCCCTTGCGCTCGGCGCGAAGCTCGGCCGAATAGGTCAGCGCGAACGCCCGCCGCCACCAGTCGAGCGGCGCCTCGCCCTCGACTCGTCCCGCCGCCGCCAGCAGCGTCGGCGCCGCGCGCGTCACCGCGTCGATCGCCGCCGCGCGCGCTGCCTTGTCGCTCGCCCACACCAGCCGCGACGGCTGCGCGAAGCGCGCCCACACCGACACGCTGCGTGTCTCCGGCCCGTTGAGCCGATTGAAGTCGGCCTCGCTCAGCACCGCATATTTGGCGATCAGCCCGTCGTGCGCGAAGGGGAAAACGTTGGGCGGCACCAAGGCGTTCGCCGCCGCCAGCAAGCGCTTGCCATAGGCCGCGCGGTAGTCGCCGACGATGAGGTAGAAATCGAGCATGAGTCCATCGAGCTGTTTCTCGCGCAGGCACGACCCGTAGAACAGCACCGCCCGGCTCGCCGCGCCGTGCGCCGCCGCGATCCCCGCCGCCATCGCGGTGACGCGCGGATCGACCGGCAACGCCAGTTCGTCCGCGACCAGATCGCGCAGCACCATCATGGGTAGCGGACTTAGGCCGCCAGCTTGACGAAGGCGAGCGGCGCCGCGCGCTTGAGCAGGATCGGCTTGCCGACCCCGGCGCGGAAGCTCTCGCCGTCGAGGATTACCTCGCTCTGGTCGCCGTCGATCTCGATCTCGTCGGCTTCCTCGATATGCACCCCGTCGAGCTGGTGCCGCCCGAGCCGCCCGCGCAGGCTGGCGGCGATGGCACGAATCAGCGACCAGGGCTTCTCTTCGACCGCGACGAACTTGAGCTGCCCGGCGCGGTGCGCGCCGATGTCGCCCGACAGCAGCAGCTTCTCGAGCGTGGTCACCATCAGCAGCGAGAATTTGCCCTGAATCGGCCCGCGGCTCTTCATCTGGATGCTCAGCGGCTTGGCGGCGGGGGGCAGGAAGCTGGCGTGGAGCCCGAACACCTGCCGGACGATCACCGCCACCGCGGTCAGGAAATGGCTGATCCCGTTGGGCAGGCCGAGCGGATAGATGCGGTTGCGGCAGTAAAGCATGATGTCGGCCAGCCCCGCCCCGCCGAGGAACATGCCGATCACCGGCCGCGACGCACCCTCGCCCCCGGTCAGCGCGATCAGCTCGCGCTCGACGGTGTGCGGCGACAGGTCGCCCTGCGCCACCGCGAGCAGCCGCTCGAGCGCCGCCACCGGATCGCCCGCCGCGCCGAGGTCGAGCGCGATGAGGTTGGTCTTGCCGCTCGGCAGCACCGCCACGGGGGGCGCGCGCCCGCCGAAATGATCGCCGCTGACCATCTCGGTCAGCGCCGCCTGCACGGTCCCGTCGCCGCCGTTGACGACCAGCAGCTTGGGCCCGATCTTGGCGATCGTCGCCATCGCCTCGCCGATCTGCCAGCTATGCTCGACCTCGTAGTGGAATAGGTCGGGGTGCGCGTCGCAGAAGGCGCGGATCCGCGGCAATTGCGCTAGGTTGCCGGTCGAACGCGGGTTCGACAGCAGCGCGACGCGCGGGCGCAGGCCCGTGCCCTTCGCTTCGCCGCCCATCGCCCTACATTCCGGCATGCAATTGCGCTCCATTCGGCTATAGGCCGCGTGGGGTGTCCCGCGCGAAGACCCGTCGCCATCGTGCGATGTGCGTCGGGTTTGCGGCCAAATGATGGTACGAGGACGACGAAAAGTGGGACGGCTGTCGCTGATCGACCGCTATCTGGCGCGGACCATCACGGTGCCGCTGGTCGGCACGCTGCTGCTCGCGGCGATGCTGCTGATCCTCGACAAGATGGTCCGGCTCTTCGATTATGTGATCAACGCCGGCGGCCCGGTCAGCGTGGTATGGCGAATGCTCGCCAACCTGCTCCCCGAATATTTCAGCCTCGGCATCCCGATCGGGCTGATGCTCGGCATCCTGCTCGGCTTCCGCAAGCTGGCGCTGTCTAGCGAGCTCGACAGCCTGCGCGGAATCGGCGTCGGCTACACCCGGCTGCTAAAGGTGCCCTACCTGTTCGCCTTCGCGCTGATGCTGGTCAATGCCGCCAACGTCGGCTGGCTCCAGCCCTACGCCGAATATCGTTACCAGCACCTGCGCTTCGACCTCACCTCGGGCGCGCTCGGCGCGTCGATCAAGGTCGGCGAGTTCAACCAGTTCGGCAAGCGCATGACGCTGCGCATCGACGGCAGCGAGGCGGGGGGCAGCAAGCTCAGCGGAATTTTCGTCGCCGCCAGCGACGGCAAGGGCAACCAGATCACCGCCGCCGCCGAGGAAGGGCGCTTCCTCGCCACCGCCGACGACCCCGACTCGATCACTTTCCGCCTGAAGCGCGGCAAGCTGATCCAGGACAATCCCAAGTTCGCCGCGCCGCGGACGCTCGCCTTCGCCAACTACGACTTCCCGATCAAGCTGCCCTCGATCGACAAGTTCCGCAGCCGCGGCAACGACCAGGTCGAACTCAACTTCATCGAGATCTTCCAGCGCGCCTATCTCGGCGCGGCGCGCTCGCCGCAGGACGCGCTCGCCGCGCGCGCGACCTTCAACTTCCGCTTCGTCGAGGTGATCATGATGCTGATGCTGCCGCTGCTCGCGGTCGCGCTGGCGGTCCCGCCCAAGCGCTCGACCAGCGCGCTCGGCATCTTTCTGTCGATCGTGATCGTGGTGACCTACCACAAGATCAACCAATATGCCGCCGCGGTCGGCGCGCAGGGGCGGATCCCGCCCGAAGTCGCGCTCTACACCCCGTTCGTGCTGTTCGTGATCATGATCGGGTGGATGTACCACGTCATCGCCAACCGCCCGGGCGGCCAGCCGATCGGCGCGCTCGAGGCGCTGGCCGCCAAGCTCGGCAAGGCGTTGCGCCGGCTGCTCAAGCGGCGCGACCGGGCGGTGGCGGCATGATCAACTTCGACTTCCTCCCCTCGCGCCAGATCGCGCTCTACCTCGCGCGGCTGTTCATCACCCGCAGCCTCGCGGTGCTGGTCGGGCTGGCGCTGGTGCTGATGGCGCTCGACCTGCTCGGCGAGAGCGGCAAGATCCTCGCGGTAAAGGGCAATGGCGAGGCGCAGATCTGGCAATATCTCTCGCTCCGCCTGCCGCTGCTGATCAAGTTCCTGATGCCTTTCTCGGTGCTGCTCGGCACGCTGATCGCGCTGACCGGGCTCAACTCGAACAGCGAGGTGGTGGCGATGAAGGCGGCGGGGATGAGCGCGCACCAGATCCTCGCCCCGCTGGTCATCGCCAGCCTCGGGGTCGCGGCGATCAACTTCGCCTTCAACGAGACGGTCGCGGTCCGCGCCGCGCGGATCCTCGACGCGTGGAACGCGGTCGACTATCGCGCCGTGCCGCCCGATAGCGGGGTTCAGGCCGACGTCTGGTTGCGCGAGAACGAGGACATGATCCACGCCGCGCAGGTGATCGGCCGCGGCCCGGGACTGCGGCTCGCGGGCCTCACCATCTACGACCGGCAAGGAACCGGGCTGAAGTCGATCGTCAAGGCCGCCGGCGCGACCCGCGACGGCAACGGCTGGCTACTTCGCGACGTCGCGACCTACGACGTCAACACGCTCGCCGAACGGCGGCTGCCGACGCTCCATGCGCTCGACGGGGTCGCCCCCGACCGCTTCACGCTCGCCAAGGTGGTCCCCGCCGAACAGGGCTTCGGCACGCTCGGCGCGTCGATCGACGCGCTCGAGAAGTCGGGCCGCCCGACCGAGGAGGCGCGCACCGGCTACTGGCACAAGCTGTCGACCCCGCTGTCGATCGTGCTGATGCCGATCCTCGCCGCGCTCGCCGCCTTCGGGCTCGCGCGCTCGGGACAGGTGCTCGTCCGCGCCGCGGTCGGAATGGCGCTGGGCTTCACCTTTTTCGTGGTCGACAATGTCGGCATCGCGCTCGGCAACGCCGGCGCCTATCCCCCGTTCGTCGCCGCCTGGGCGCCGTTCCTGCTGTTTTTCCTGATCGGCGAGACGGTGCTCATTCGCACGGAAGAGTAGGGCGCGCTAGGCGGGCCCGCCGCGCCAGCTCGACACCGCCAGCCGCCCGACCAGCGGGAACAGCCCGCGATGGTTCGACCGGTGATAGGAGGACGCAGCGTCGAGCTCGACCACCAGCCGCCGGTGCGCGACCGGCAGCGCGTGGTAGGGAATGCCTGGCAGCAGGTGATGAAGCGCGTGATAGCGCAACCCGACCGGCGCCCAGATCTCGGCCCAGATCCCCGGCGGCGGCACGTTGACCGTGTCGAGATATTGCTGGGTGACGCTCATCGGCTCGCCGTCATTCTCCCACAGGTGCGCGACCAGCGTGCGCACCTGGTTGAGCAACATGACCCCCGACGCGACCCCGAGGAAAACGAGAAAGGCGTGGAGTGGCACGACCCCCGTCGCGACGAGCGCGAGCAGCGCGATCGCCCAGATCGAACAGGCCGTCTCTTCGATCGCCCATTCGCGCGCGAACGCGCCCTCGGGGGCTTTGCGGCGGAACAGCGGGTTGATCTGCAAGCCTGAAAAACGCCCGACGACCAGTTCGCGAAGCTTCGGGCTGAGCATCGACAGCGGTGCCAGCACACCATAGCGAAACAGGAGGGCCACCGGCCCAAGCAGCGCGGCGACCACGAACAGCGGCAGCGTCCACGGCTTCATCAGCGCGAGCGGGAGATACTCCGGGTCTTCGACCGTGCCGTAACGGATCTTGGCATGGTGCATGTTGTGGATGCCCTCGTACATGAACGAGGGCACGAACAGCGGCACGCCGACCAGCGCATTCCACGCCGCCTTGAACCCGGGCAGCGCGCCCGCCTTGAGGTGCGTGATCTCGTGGATGAACAGCCCCGCGCGGTAGAGGGCGAGAATCGCGACCAGCCCCGCCGCGACCATCGCAAACGGCGAGGCGGCGGCGATCGCCACCCCGAGCGCGGCATAGCCGATCACCGCCGAGGCGATCATGTCGCCCCAGTAAACGGCCTTGCTCGGCCGGTTGAGCTCGCGCGTCAGGTCGGCGGCGGCCTTGAGCATCGCCTTGTCGTCGGCGGGCCGTTCGCGGCGCGGCGCGGGTGCCTCGCGGGCGTCTCGGGTCAGTGTCGTGCTGGTCATAACCTCTTGTCCGCGCGGGCAATTGCCCCGCCAACGTGGCGATAAGATGGCGTCGGTCCCGCGATTTGCAATTGCCCCCGCCCCGGCCTAGCCCTTCGCGCCGATGACCGACCTCACCATCTCCCCCGTCGCCACCAGGGCCGACCGCAACGCCTTCGTCGATTTCGCGTGGGAAGCGTACAAGGACGACCCCGCCTGGATCCCGCCGCTGAAGGACGAGGTCCACGGGCTGATGAACCCGAAGAAGAACCCGTGGTTCGGTCACGGCCGCGCCGCCTTCTTCCTCGCCCGGCGCGGCGGCAAGGTGGTCGGGCGAATCTCGGCGCAGGTCGACGACCTCGTCCAGACGCACATGGAACAGGGCCTCGGCCAGTGGGGCTTCTTCGACGCGCTCGACGGCGAGGCCGCCGCCGCGCTGATCGCCAAGGCGGAGGAGTGGCTGCGCGGCGAGGGCATGACGAAGGCGATGGGCCCGATCACCATCTCCATCTGGGACGAGCCTGGCCTGCTGATCGAGGGGTTCGACGAGCCCCCGATCGTGATGATGGGCCACGCCCGCCCGCAATATCGCGGCTGGATCGAGGCGGCGGGCTATTCCAAGGCGAAGGACCTCCACACCTTCGAGCTCGACATCCGCTGCGAGATGGAGCCGATGATCGACCGCCTCATCAAGGCCGGCGAGAAGAGCCCGCGGATCCGCATCCGCAACGTCGACAAGTCGAAGTTCGATCAGGAAGCGGCGATCATCCTCGACATATTGAACGACGCCTGGTCGGACAATTGGGGCTACGTCCCGCTGACCGATGCCGAGATCGCCTATGCCGGCAAGAAGCTGAAGCCGATCATCGTCGAGGACCTCGTCAAGATCGCCGAGGTCGACGACGGCGAAGGTTTCCGGCCTGCTGCCTTCATGCTGACCATTCCCGACTTGAACGAGATGATCGCCGATCTCGACGGCAAGCTGTTCCCGTTCGGCTTCGCCAAGCTGCTGTGGCGGCTTCACAAGGTGACCACCAAGCGAGTCCGCGTGCCGTTGATGGGGGTGCGAAAAAAGCACCAGCACGGCCGCCTCGCGACCCAGCTCGCCTTCATGCTGATCGAATTCACCCGCCGCGTCTGCGTGAACAAATACGGCATCTACACCGGCGAGTTCGGCTGGGTGCTCGAAGACAACCAGGGCATGATGTCGATCGCCCAGCTCCCGGGCGCGGGGATCAACCACACCTACCGCATCTTCGAGCGGAGTCTCGGCCGAGCCTGAGGGGAGCGGAGCGAAGCGAGCGCCGCATGGGCGCAGAGCCGAGCCCGCCGGCCGGCCTGCGCGGCCCGCCCCTGCGCCAGTACGCCCCAACCGCCCGCCGACCCGACCCCCAACGTCGTCGACCCGACGCAACGTGCGCGCGCCTCGCGGGTTATGACCCGCCGAGGAGTTTATCCATGTCGACCCAGACCATCGATCCGCCGATCCACGAAGGCGCCGAGCCGGGCAGCGAGGCGAGGCTCACCCCCGCGCCCGAATGGAAGCCGCGTTATCCCGGCTCGGGGCGGCTGAAGGGCAAGGTCGCGATCGTCACCGGCGCCGACAGCGGCATCGGCCGCGCCACCGCGGTGCTGTTCGCGCGCGAAGGTGCCGACATCGCCATCGTCTATCTCAGCGAACATGAAGACGCCGAGATCACCAAGAAAGCATGCGAGGAAGAAGGCGCCCGCGCCATCGCCATTGCCGGTGATCTCGGCGACCAGCGGTTCGCCCATGCCGCGGTCCAGAAGACCGTCGACACGTTCGGAAAGCTCGACATCCTCGTCAATGTCGCGGGCGAACAGCACCCCGACCAGGACATTCGCGACATCACCGAGGAGCAGCTCCGCCGCACCTTCCAGTCGAACATCTACTCGATGTTCTTCACCGTCCAGGCGGCGCGCGAGCATCTCACGAAAGGCGCGGCGATTATCAATACCACGTCGATCACTGCCTACCAGGGCGAAAAGGAGCTGCTCGACTATAGTTCGACCAAGGGGGCGATCGTCGCCTTCACCCGCTCGCTGTCGCAAAACCTCGTCAAGGACGGCATCCGCGTCAACGCGGTCGCTCCCGGCCCGATCTGGACTCCGCTCAACCCCTGCGGCGGGTCGAGCCCCGAGAAGCTCGCCCAGTTCGGCGAATGGACCCCGATGGGCCGCCCCGGCCAGCCCAACGAAGTCGCCCCCGCCTACCTCTTCCTCGCCTGCGAGGATTCAAGCTACATGACCGGGCAGGTGCTCCACCCCAACGGCGGCGAAATCGTCAACGGGTAACCAAGGCGCCTCCTCGCGAAAGCCAAGCGCGCGAAGCAAGCGCCGCTTGCGCGAAGAGCCGGCGCCGCCCGGCCGACCGGCGGCCATAGCGGACCGAATCGACGTCACGGCGCCCCCGAGCGCAAGCGACGTGAAGCGAAGCGAACGCCGCTTGCGCGAAGAGCCGGCGCCGGCCGGCCGACCGGCGGCCCTAGTCGACCGGATCGACGTCACGGATTAACTCCGTGACAGCCACCTCACCGCGACAAGACAATCTCCACCGCCCAGCAAAATCGCCGGTCGCCGCAAGCCCCACGCCTAGGACCAATTGCTTGACGAGTGCCTCGCGGGCCGGAGTAAATCCGGCCCGTCGATCGGGTTCGCTGGCGCGACCCGTCGGCCGCGTTTCGGCCTCTCTTGATTAGCGACGCTTGCTTCGCGCCGCTTACGCTAATCGCGGGGCCTCAACTCAATCATGACCGGCGCGTGGTCGGAGGCCTTCTCCTCCGCCCGCGCCCACTTATGGACATCCGCCCCTACCAGCCGGTCGGCCGCTTGCGGCGACAACAGGAAGTGATCGATCCGGAACCCCGCGTCGCGCGGCCAGGCGCCGGCTTGATAATCCCAGAAGGTATAGAGCTTGTCCTCGTCGGGATGCACCGTCCGCAACGCGTCGGTCCAGCCCTGGCCCAGGATCGCGCGAAACGCCGCCTGGCTTTCGGGCTGGAACAGCGCGTCGTTCGCCATCGCCCGCCGGCTGAACGTATCGCGGTCCTCCGGAATTACGTTCCAGTCACCCGCCAGCACCACCGGCTTCTCCTCCTTCAGCAGGGCCGCCGCGCGGCCGCGAAGTCGCTCCATCCACGCCAGCTTGTAGGCGAACTTGTCGGTCCCGACCGGGTTGCCGTTGGGCAGGTAGAGCGAGGCGACCACCACCCCGTCCACCGCCGCCTCGATATAGCGGCTGTGGGTATCGTCAGGATCGCCCGGCAACCCGACCTGCCGCAACTCGGGCTGGCCGGCGCGCGCGAGGATCGCGACCCCGTTGAACCCTTTCTGGCCGTGCCACACCGCGTGATAGCCCGCTTCCTCGATCTCGCCGATCGGCAGCGCGTCGTCGGCGCATTTCAGCTCCTGCAGGCTGGCGACGTCGGGCGCCTCGCGCGCCAGATAGTCGAGCAGCCGCGGCAGCCGCGCGCGAATTCCGTTGATGTTGAAGGAGGTGATGCGCATCCGCATCCCCCTAGCCGGTTAGATCGAGAAACTCGACCCGCAGCCGCAGCCGCTCTGCGCGTTGGGATTGGTCACCTTGAACGCCGCCCCGCCGAGGTCCTCGACGAAATCAACCACGCTGCCGTCGAGCAAGTCGAGGCTGACGGGATCGACCACCAGGGTCGCGCCCTCGGTGTCGCTCTGGCTGTCGTCCTCGGCGATCTCGCCGAGCTCGAACTTGTAGCTGAACCCCGCGCACCCGCCGCCGTCGACCGCGAGCCGAAGCACCGCGGGCTTGCCCTGCCGGTCGGCAATCGCCGCGACGCGCCGCGCGGCGCTTTGGGTGAGGGTGACGCTCATGGGTTAGAAATAAGGGCGGCGCCGCGCCCCGACAAGGCGCTTAGCGCTGCGGCCCGCCGAGCGCGACCGCGTCCATCGACTGCACGCCCGGGCCCTTCTTCTGCATCGCGATGAGGTAGTCGTTCGACTTCATGAACGGAATCGGGTTGACCGCGCGCCCGTCGATACGAACCTCGTAGTGGAGATGGCTGCCGGTCGAACGCCCGGTCGAGCCCATCCGGCCGATCTGCTGGCCGCGGCTGATGTGCTGCCCGGCGTGGACCAGCACCGCCGACATGTGGCCGTAGCGGGTGGTGATGCCGCGGCCATGGTCGATCTCGACGAGGTTGCCGTAGCCGCCGCTGTTCCAACCGGCGCGGAGCACGGTGCCATCGGCGGTCGCGTAGATCGGGGTGCCGACCGGCCCGGCAAGGTCGATCCCCGGGTGCATCGCCGCCCCGGCGTGGAACGGGTCGGCGCGAACCCCGAAGCCACTGGTGAAGGCGGCGGTCTGCACCGGCTTTTCGGACGGCACCGCGATCGCGCCGTCGGCGAGGTTGTCGAGCTTCTTCCAGCTGTTGAACAGGTTGCGGAAGGTCGCGTCGCCGCTCTTGATCGCCTCGAACGGGCCGCCCTGTCCGCCGCCGACCCCCGGCTGGAAGCCGAGCGCCTTCATCGCCGCGACCTGCTCCTCGTAGCGCTGGTCGAGCTTCGCCGCGAGCAGCTGCGCCTGGACGGTCGTCGCGCGCTCGGCCCGCGCCAGCAGCGCCTCGACCCGCGGCGGCAGCTTGCCGCTCGCGCGCGTCGCGGCGACCATCGCCGGGTCGACCCGCTCGCCGGCGAGCATTTTCTCGATCATTTCCTGCCGCTGCTCGAGCGCGGCGGTGCGCGCCTCGGTCGCGGCGACCACGTCGCTCGACGCCGCCGTCCCGCCGGTCAGCAGCCGCGCGGTGGCAAAGCCGCTCCAGCCGACCATCGCGACGAGGATGAAGGCGAACAGCGCCTGCACCGGAACGGTCAGGCTGATGCGGCGAAGATGGGCACCGTCGTGAAGGAAGAACTCGCGCTTGCGCAGCAACGCTGTCTCCGAAACCGCCAGACTCGACATTCCCCGTCCGCTCCCAAACTCGCGGCCCCGGCTTGCCCCGCGCCGGCTCCCGATCCCATCATGTCCAGAGGCGCCCCGGCCCCGATCGGTCGCGCGCGATTGCCCTCACGCCTCGACCGGCCGAAACTTCTGCCCGGACGGTTAACAAATACAACCTCGGGTTCCGTTTCGGGGGATGAACGGTCCCTTCACCGCGATGAACGGTGCGAAGACCTTGATTCAGATCAATGATTTTCTCCGAATTTAACGGCGCGCCTCGCTTTCCGCCCCATTCGAATCAACTGGTCGCACCCCGCGCGCCCTTCACGGGTCCGCTCTTGCATTGCAGCATTTTGCCTTTATCAGCGGCGCCGGGCCACGCCGTCCCAACGCGGCGCGTGCTCTCTGTGAGGAGAGTTACATGACTGATACCAAGCCGCCGCTTCCGGCGCGTCCGTTTTTCTCGTCCGGTCCCTGCGCCAAGCCGCCGGGCTGGAGCCCCGACAAGCTCGCCACCGACAGCCTCGGCCGCTCGCACCGCTCGGCGCTCGGCAAGCAGCGCCTTCAATATTGCATCGACCTGATGCGCGAGCTGCTCGGCCTGCCCGACACCCACCGCATCGGCATCGTCCCCGGCTCGGACACCGGCGCGTTCGAAATGGCGATGTGGACGATGCTGGGGCAACGCGGCGTCACCACGCTGGCGTGGGAAAGCTTCGGCGAGGGCTGGGTCACCGACGCCGTCAAGCAACTGAAGCTCGACCCCACCGTGCTTCGCGCCGATTACGGCCAGGTCCCCGACCTGGGCGCCGTCGACTGGTCGACCGACGTGCTGTTCACCTGGAACGGTACCACCAGCGGCGTTCGCGTCCCGAACGGCGACTGGATTCCCGACGACCGCGAAGGGCTGAGCTTCGCCGACGCGACCAGCGCGGTGTTCGCCTACGACATCCCGTGGGACAAGATCGACGTCGCCACCTTCAGCTGGCAGAAAGTGCTCGGCGGCGAAGGCGCGCACGGCGTCCTCATCCTCGGCCCCCGCGCGGTCGAGCGGCTGGAAACGTATACGCCCGATCGCCCGCTCCCCAAGGTCTTCCGCCTCGTCAGCAAGGGAGCCTTGGCCGAGGGCGTGTTCAAGGGCGAGACGATCAACACCCCCTCGATGCTCGCGGTCGAGGACGCGATTGTCGCGCTCGAATGGGGCAAGTCGGTCGGCGGCCTCGACGGCCTCATCGCCCGCTCCGACGCCAACGCCGCGGCGCTCGACGCGATCGTTGAAGGCCGCGACTGGCTCGGCCATCTCGCCGCCGATCCGGCGATCCGCTCGACCACCAGCGTCTGCCTGACCGTCGACGGGGTCGACCCGAAGGCGCTCGCCAAGCTGCTCGAGGCCGAGGGTGCCGCCTATGACATCGGCGCCTATCGCGACGCCCCGCCGGGGCTCCGCATCTGGTGCGGCGCGACGGTCGACACCGCCGATATCGAGGCGCTCGGCCCGTGGCTCGACTGGGCCAGGGCGCAGCTCTCGGTCTGACCCCCTCCCACGCCGGCCAACGCCGGCGCGCCCCCGTTTTCACCGCCGCACCAAGACCGGCGACCCGAACAAGGATAGTCCCCCATGACCACCATCCCCAAGGTCCTCATTTCCGACAAGATGGACCCCCGCGCCGCCGCCATCTTCCGCGAACGCGGGATCCACGTCGACGAGATCACCGGCGAAACCCCCGAACAGCTCGCCGCGCGGGTCGGCGACTATGACGGGCTGGCGATCCGCAGCTCGACCAAGGTGACGAAGGCGATCCTCGGCGCCGCGACCAACCTGAAGGTCGTCGGCCGCGCCGGGATCGGCGTCGACAATGTCGACATTCCCGCCGCCACCGCCAGCGGCGTGGTCGTCATGAACACCCCGTTCGGCAACTCGATCACCACCGCCGAACATGCCATCGCGCTGATGTTCGCGCTCGCCCGCCAGCTTCCCGAGGCCGACGCCAGCACCCAGGCCGGCAAGTGGGAAAAGAATCGCTTCATGGGGGTCGAGGTTACCGGCAAGACGCTCGGGCTGATCGGCGCGGGCAACATCGGCAGCATCGTCGCCTCGCGCGCGCTGGGGCTGAAGATGAAGGTCGTCGCCTACGATCCCTTCCTCACCCCCGAACGCGCGGTCGACCTCGGGGTCGAAAAGGTCGAGCTCGACGACCTCCTTCGCCGCGCCGACTTCATTACCCTCCACGTCCCGCTCACCGACCAGACTCGCAATATTTTGAGCCGCGAAAACATTGCCAAGACCAAGAAGGGCGTCCGCATCGTCAACTGCGCGCGCGGCGGGCTGGTCGACGAGGCCGCGCTGAAGGAAGCGCTCGACAGCGGCCATGTCGCCGGTGCCGCGCTCGACGTGTTCGCCACCGAACCCGCGAAGGAAAGCCCGCTGTTCGGTACCCCGGGCTTCGTCTCGACCCCGCACCTCGGCGCGTCGACCAGCGAGGCGCAGGTCAACGTCGCGATCCAGGTCGCCGAACAGATGAGCGATTTCCTCCTGCTCGGCGGCGTCACCAACGCGATTAACATGCCCAGCCTCAGCGCCGAGGAGGCCCCGCGGCTCAAGCCCTACATGGCGCTCGCGGAAAAGCTCGGGAAGCTCGTTGGCCAGGTGCTCGGCGACGACATCAAATCGGTCGCGATCGAGGTCGAGGGCGCCGCCGCGCAGCTCAACATGAAGCCGATCACCGCTGCCGTGCTCGCCGGGCTGATGGGCACCTATTCGGACACGGTCAACATGGTCAACGCGCCGGTGCTGGCAAAGGAGCGCGGGCTCGACCTGCGCGAGACCCGCCACGACCGCGAGGGCGCCTACCAGACGCTGGTGGCGGTCGAGGCGACCACCGCAAAGGGCAAGCGCCGGGTCGCGGGGACGCTGTTCGGCAACGCCGAGCCGCGGCTGGTCGAGCTGTTCGGGATCGAGATCGAGGCCGCGCTCGAGGGCGCGATGCTGTATATCGTCAACACCGACACGCCGGGCTTCATCGGCAAGCTCGGCACCGCGCTCGGGGAGGCGGGCATCAACATCGCCACCTTCAACCTTGGCCGCCGCGCCGCCCGCGACGACGCCGCCGCGCTGCTCGCGGTCGACGGCACGATCGACGCGCAGGTGGTCCAGAAGCTGTGCGCGCTCGACGGCGTACGAAAGGTGGTCGCGCTGAAGTTCTAGCGTCGGCCAGAATTTCATTGCGGAGGCTATTCCCACGCCGATAACCACCGCGCGATGCGCAACTGGACGTCGCTACGCTGGCTGCTCCTGATACCGTATTTCACGGTCCGTGAAGCCAAGGGGAACCAGGAAGATCCGTTCGTGCGGAGACTTGCCGCGCAAGCATTGGTCGCGCTCATCGTTGCTGTGCCGATAATTGTCTTGTTGCCCACGCGAGGACCGGTGGCGGCGGCGATCTCTGCGAACAGCCGTCTGACTTCAGCGATCGTCCTATTTCCTTGCTGGCTGCTCATCAGGCACTGGATCGGGGGTCAACGCGAACGACAATATTTGGCCGAGTATCGCAAGGTTTCACGGCGCCGACGAAAAATCTGGGGCCTTTCTGCCTTTGCCATCGTCGCATCGCTGATCGTGGTTGGCGCCGTTAAAGCGCCCAAACACGCAGCCAAGAACTCCGCCCAATATTCTCCTTCCGGCGTCGAAGGATGAACCATTCGGTAAGGGCGGCAGGTTCACTTCGATCCTGAGATGGATGGCCGACCGGGATAGATTGAATTTATCTTCTTCAAGCGTCGGCCACACGCCCCTCACGGATCGAACCTCGGCCCCGGCCCCTCCCGTGCCTCGCGCTGCGGCCGGACGAAGATGCCGAACAGGTCGGGAAACTCGCCGTGCATCCGCGTCTCGATCCGCTCGATCAGCGCCTCGACCTCGCGCACTTCCAGCCCCTCGGTGAAGCGCACGCCGACCGTCGCCACCACCTGCTCGGGCGCCAGCTGAGAGGTCAGGATCTGCGTCACCTGCTCGACGCTCGGCTCCTGCTCGATGCACGCGCGGATGGTCGCCGCCAGCTTCGGGCTCGCACGCTCGCCGATCAGCAGGTCCTTGGTCTCGCGCCCAAGGATCGCCGCCACCGCCGCCAGCAGCAGCCCGATCAGCACCGACGACAGCCCGTCGAGCCACGGCTGATCCAGCCGGTCGGCGAGGAACGTCCCGGCAAGCGCGATGACGATCCCGATCAGCGCCGCCGAATCCTCGAACAGCACCATGAAGCTGGTCGGGTCCTTGCTCTCGTTGACCGTCCGCCAGATGCCGCGCCCGCGCCGCGTCCTGGCGAAGACCTTCCACGCGAAGCGCCACGACATCCCCTCGAACAGCAGCGAAAAGCCGAGCACGACATAGGCGATCCACGGCTTGGCGATCGGCTCGGGCGCGCGGATCCGCGCCACTCCCTCGTAGATCGACGCGCACGCCCCGACCGCGAAGATCAGCAGCGCGACGACGAAGCTCCAGAAATATAGCTCGCGCCCATGGCCGAGCGGATGCTCCTCGTCCGCCGGCAGCGCGGCGCGCTTCTGCCCGTAGAGCAGCAGCACCTCGTTGCCCGTGTCGACCACCGAATGGATCGCCTCGCTCAGCATCGCCGAGCTGCCGGTGAACAGGAAGGCCGCCCCCTTGGTCGCCGCGATCGCGAGATTGCCGAGCAGCGCGGCGATGATCGCGGGGCGGGACTCGGGCTCGGCCATCCCCCCTCAACCGCCCCGCCCGATTTTCGTTGCAGCCCCGAACTAATTCACGCCGGCAAGGAACGCGTCGACCAGCCCGGTGGCGTAATCGCCCTCCTCGCCGATCGCCTTGTTGAGCCCGCCATGGCTCTTGTCGGGAATCGATTCGACCCGCGCCCGCGCGCCCGCTTTCGACAGTCCCGCCGCCAGCGCCTGCGACTGCGCCAGGGAATCGGCCCGCCGCGCGATCGGCAGGATCAGCCACGCGCCGACGTTGGGCGCGGCGGTCCAGCGCGTCGGCGACAGCGCCGCCTGCCGCTTCGGATCGCGCCCGAAGGCGGCGTCGTACATCGCCGCGACCGGGTTGTCCGGCCGCGCCATCTGCCCGGCGATGTCGTACCCCGCCCCGTCGAGCAGCACCGCCCCGCGGATCGCGCTCACCGGCACCCCGACCGCGCGGAAATAGCGCTCGTCGGTCCCGACCAGCGCGACGAGGTGCGCCCCCGCGCTATGCCCCATCAGCACGATCCGGTTGGCGTCGATCCCCAACCGCGCCGCGTTGGCGCGCAGATAGGCCACCGCGCTCGCCACGTCCGCCGCCTGCTGCTCTACGCTCGCCTGCGGGACAAGGCGGTAGTTGACGCTCGCATAGGCCCAGCCGGCCTTGCCGAAATGCGCGACCCGCCCCGCCTCGTTCGCCGCCTTGTCGCCGATCGACCAGCCGCCACCGTGGACGAACAGCAGCACCGGCGCATGGCCACCGGCGGGCACGGCAAGGTCGAGCGCCTGCTTCGGATCGCGCCCGTAGCTCAGCGTCCGCATCCCCGCCGCCGGGGTGCCTTCGCGCGCGCCGATCGCCTTGCGGCAGTCGTCGCTCAGCGTCGGCAGCGCGGTGGCGAGGCACTGGCGAACCCCGCCCAGCCCCGCGCCGCGGCACCTCTCGACCAGCTGTTGTCGGCATTCGGCGGGAAGCCGCTGCCGTTGCGCCACCGCCGCCCCGGTGACCGCGATGCTCGCCGCCAGCCCCGCCCAGATCCCCGCGATTCCGACCCGGTTCATGTTTAGCCCTCCATCGGCTTGTCCCGTCCTGCCTGCCATGGAACGATGAAAACCGCATGACCCTTCGCCGCGCCCTGTTCGCCTTGCTTCTTATCGCCGCGCCTGCCGTCACGCAGGACGAGTTCGCCGGGGTCGATCCCGCCCCGACCAGGGCCGACTATTTCGTCCCGCGCCTCGCCCCGACCCGCGCCGACAAGGGCGCCGACGTCACCATCGTCTATTTCTTCGACTACCAGTGCCCCGCCTGCCGCAAGCTCACCCCCGAGGTCGGCAACGCGTTCGACCGCGACCACAAGCTTCGCGTCATCTACCGCGACACCCCGATCTTCGGCCCGCGCTCGCTAGCCGCCGCGCGCCTCGCCATCGCCAGCCAGTTTCAGGGCCGGCACGAGGCGTTTCACCGCGCGCTGATGGCCGAAAAGCTGCCGCTGACCGACGCCGCGATCCGCCATGCCGCGTCGGTCGCCGGGATCGACTGGCCGCGCCTCACCCGCGACCTCGCCGCCCGGTCGAAGGCGATCGACGCACAGATCAAGTGGAACGAGACGCTCAGCGAGGCGACCGGCTTTTCCGGCACCCCCGCCTTCATCGTCGGCAACCGACAGGCCGATGGCGCGCTGTCCGCCACCGGCCTCACCGCGCTGATCGCCGACGCCCGCAAGGCCCACCCCGCGAAATCGAAGCGCCGCTAGCCTTCCGCCCCCCCAGCCGCTAGGGGCGCGCGGAAAGGAATCTTACTTTGGCAAACGTCACCGTGATCGGCGCCCAGTGGGGCGACGAGGGCAAGGGCAAGATCGTCGACTGGCTCGCTTCCCAGGCCGACGTCGTCGTCCGCTTCCAGGGCGGGCACAACGCCGGCCACACGCTCGTCGTCGGCGACAAGGTGTACAAGCTCTCGCTCCTCCCCAGCGGGATCGTCACCGGCACTCCCTCGGTGATCGGCAACGGCGTCGTGCTCGACCCGTGGGCGCTCCAGGCGGAGGTCGAGAAGCTGCGCGGCCAGGGCGTCACCATCACGCCCGACGTGCTGATGATCGCCGAGACCTGCCCGCTGATCCTGCCGATCCACCGCGACCTCGACGGTCTTCGCGAGGATGCTTCGGGCGCAGGCAAGATCGGCACCACCCGCCGCGGCATCGGCCCGGCCTATGAAGACAAGGTCGGACGCCGCGCGATCCGCGTGTGCGACCTCGCCCACCTCGACCAGATCGACCCGCAACTCGACCGGCTGTGCGCGCACCACGACGCGCTTCGCGCCGGCTTCGGCGAGCCCCCGGTCGACCGCGCGCGGCTGAAGGCCGACCTCGCCACGATCGCCGACTTCGTCCTCCCCTTCGCCCGCCCGGTGTGGCGCGACCTCGACGAGGCGCGCCGCGCGGGCAGGCGCATCCTGTTCGAAGGCGCGCAGGGCGTGCTGCTCGACGTCGACCACGGCACCTATCCGTTCGTGACCTCGTCGAACACCGTCGCCGGCACCACCGGCAGCGGCAGCGGCATGGGCCCCGGCGCGGCAGGCTTCGTGCTCGGCATCGTCAAGGCCTACACCACCCGCGTCGGCAGCGGCCCCTTCCCGACCGAGCTCGACGACGAGGTCGGCCAGCGCCTGGGTGAACGCGGTCACGAATTTGGCACCGTCACCGGGCGCCAGCGCCGCTGCGGCTGGTTCGACGCGGTGCTGGTCCGCCAGTCGGCGGCGGTCAGCGGCATCACCGGCATCGCGCTGACCAAGATCGACGTCCTCGACGGGCTCGACACGGTCAAGATCTGCACCGGCTACAGGCTCGGCGACTCGCACTACGACCACCTCCCGCCGCACCCCGCCGACCAGGCGGCGGCCGAACCGGTCTACGAGGAAATGCCCGGCTGGAGCGAGACCACCGCGGGCGCGCGAAGCTGGGTCGACCTGCCCGCGCAGGCGATCAAATATGTCCGCCGGATCGAAGTGCTGATCCGCTGCCCGGTCGCGCTGGTCAGCACCAGCCCCGAGCGCGAGGACACCATCCTCGTCCGCGACCCGTTCGCGGGCTGAGCGGGTCGGCGCGCACCGGTCGATCCTGACTTGCCGCCGCGAATCGGCTAACCTGCGCCCGTGACCCGCGCGCCGCATCCGTCCCGTCGCCACCGGCTGGGGGCCGTGCTCCTCGCGCTGCTGCTCGCCGCGCGGCTGCTGGTCCCGGTCGGGTTCATGCCGAGCGCGGGCGCGAGCGGCTTCGCGATCGTCGCCTGCCCCGACGACGGCCCGACCCTGCCCGCGCTCGATTCCCACCACGGGCACGTCCACGGCGCGAAGGGGGCCAAGCCCGGCCATTGCCCGTTCGCGATCGGCGGCCACGCCGCCGCGGACCTCGCCCAGCCGCCCCCGCTCGGCCAGCCCGGCTGGCGCGTCCCCCTCAACGCGGCCGACCGGACCCCCGCGCTGCTGTCGCCCTACACCGGCTATGCCCGCCCGCCCGTCCGCGGTCCGCCCACCGCGGCCTGACCGACCCAAATTTCTTTCTCGCGCCGCCATGCCTCGCGGGCGGCCAACAGGGCATTTTCCAATGACTCACCACCTGCTTCGCCGCGCGCTCGCGGCGTCGATCTTCCTGCCGACCCTCCTCGGCTCGACCCCCGCCGCCGCCTGCGCGAGCTGCGGCTGCACGCTGACCGCCGACTGGCTTAGCCAGGGCCTCGCCGCGCAGCCGGGCACGACGCTCGGCCTGCGCTACGACTATATCCCGCAGACCCGGCTCCAGTCGGGCACCACCATCCTCGACCGTTCGCAGATCGCGCTCCCGGCCGACCGCGAGATCGAGCGCTATACTTACAACCACAGCCTGACCGTCACGCTCGACCACCAGTTCGCCAACGATTTCGGGATCGACGTTCAGCTGCCGATCCTGACCCGGCCGCACGCGACCTATGCCGAGGATACGGTCGCGCTCTCGCACAGCGACACGCGCGGGATCGGCGACCTTCGCGTGGTCGGGCGGTGGCAGGGGCTGTCGACCCCGGGCAGCGTCACCGGGATCGAGGCCGGGCTGGTCCTTCCCACCGGCGGCTTCCGCCAGGCCTTCGACGGCGGGCCCGAGGCGGGCGAGCGGGTCGATCGCGGGCTCCAGCCGGGGACCGGAACGGTGCAGGCGGTCGCCGGCGTCTACCGCCTCGGCGCGGTCGCCAGGTCGGTCGGCTACTTTCTCCAGGCCGGCGGACAGTGGGCGCTCGACCAACGCGCCGGCTATCGCCCGGGCGGCTTCGTCCAGGCCTCGGCGGCGCTCAACTGGACCGGCTGGAACGGGGTGACCCCGCAGCTCCAGCTAAGCGTCCGCCACAGCTGGCGCGACAGCGGGATCGACAGCGACCGGCCCAACAGCGGCGGGACCCAGGTCAACCTCGCCCCCGGCCTGTCGGCAAAGCTCAGCGACCGGCTGGTCGGCTTCGGCAATGTCGAGCTGCCGCTCTACAACCGGGTCAACGGCTACCAGCTGACCCCCCGCGCCAAGGCCTCGGTCGGGCTGCTGATGCACCTTTAACGGTCGCGAAGCAGGGGGGACACCACGCGCTCGAGCGTGGCGGCGTCGATCGGCGTGCGCCCGTCCCCCCGCGTTTCGAACACCAGTCGCCCCGCCCGGTCGTAGACGCGGGTCACTGGCAACACGGTCGGGATGTCGCGCCGCGCGATTTTCATGTCGGCGACCCTCGCGACCGGAAAGGCATAGCCCGCGGTCGCCTTCGCCAGCCGCCCCACCGACGCGCCCTGCTCGATCGAGATGGCGACCATCTTCAGCCCCTGCGCCGCGTGGCGGCGGTAAGTGGCGTCCAGCACCGGCATTTCCGCCCGGCACGGCGCGCACCAGCTCGCCCAGAAGTTGACGACCGTGACCGATCCCGCGGGCGAAAACGGCTGCCTCGCGATCGTCGTCCCGTGCGGCGCCTCGGCGCGGGCGGGCGCGGCGGCCATCAGGCAGCACAGGGCGATCAGGCGAAAGCTCATCGCCCCGCCATAACCGCGCGGGGCGCGCTTTCCACCCCTCCGCGAAAAGCTCGAGGTCGTCGCTCCGTCACGTGAGGGCGTTTGCGACCGGCCGCCTTTTGCGTCACCCTGTCGTCCGACCACGGGAGGAAGGGATTGCCGCCGATGACCAGAGGTTTCGTCCTTGCCGCCCTTTCAATCGTTCTTGCCGGTCCCCCGGCCTGGGCCGACCAGCATTATTCGGACGAAGTCTTCTTCGACACCAGCCTCGTTCCCGACGCCTATTTCTACAGCAGCGGACAGGCCTCGGGCGCAAGCCGGCTCGAGCTGGTCGACGGCAAGCTGCCGGTCACCGCGACGCAGTTCATCAGCGGACCCAATGCGCTGAAGCTCGCCTGGACCTCGAGCCAGGGCGGGAACTGGTCGGCGGAGATCCGCAGCTATCGCTGGCGCAATCGACCGACCCGTTGGGCCGGGACGACGCTCTACGTCTGGGCATGGAGCGACGAATCGATCGCCGCGCGCGACCTGCCGCAACTGGCGCTGGTCGATTCGCTCACCAAGGACTGGTCGAACAACCCGACCGCGCCCCTTCCCCTGTCGCAGTTCAGCGGCGACATCCCGGCCCGCCGGTGGGTCCGCCTCGCGGTGCCGCTAACGCGGTTCAAGGGCACCAACATCGACGGATTCGACCCGTCGCGGGTCAGCAAGCTGGTTTTCTCGCAAGGCGCGGCGAGCGACGGCCGGCCGCACACGCTGGTGCTCGACGATATCCGCATCCAGCCCGATCCCGGGCCGGCCGCCGCCCCGCCCGCCCCCAGCGGCCTCGTCGTCACCGGTTACGAGCGACACGCGCTGCTGAGCTGGCGGCCGGTCGACGACCCCGACCTCGCCCAATATGTCATCTACCGCTCGCTCGACGGCGGGCCGTGGCGCCCGGTCGGCGTGCAGCGCGCGGGCGTCACCCGCTACGTCGACTGGATCGGCAGGGTCGGCGCGCACGCACGCTACCGAATCTCGGCGCGCACCTCGGCGCTCGCCGAATCGCCCGCCTCGGCGGAGGCCGGCGCCGCGACGCGGGCGATGAGCGACGACGAGCTGCTGACGATGGTCCAGGACGCGAGCTTCCATTATTACTGGGACGCGGCCGAGCCGAATTCGGGAATGACGCTCGAAAGCCAGCCCGGCAACGACGACATGATCGCGCTCGGCGCCAGCGGCTTCGGCGTGATGGCGACCATCGTCGCCGCCGATCGCGGTTTCGTCCCGCGCGAGGCGGCAGTCGAGCGAATGCTCAAGATCACCCGTTTCCTCGAACGCGCCGACCGCTTCCACGGGGCGTGGGGCCATTTCATCTCGGGCAAGACCGGGCACGTCATCCCGCATTTCCAGATCTACGACGACGGGGCCGACCTCGTCGAAACCTCGTTCATGATCCAGGGGCTGCTCGCCGCGCGGGGCTACTATACGCGCGACACCCCCGCCGAGCGCGAGCTTCGCGCGCGGATCACGCGGCTGTGGCAGGGGGTCGACTGGGACTGGTTCCGCGCGACGCCGAAGCGCGACGCGCTCTACTGGCACTGGTCGCCCGATTACGGCTGGGCGATCCATTTCCGGCTCGAGGGCTGGAACGAGGTGATGATCACCTACCTGCTGGCGATCGCCTCGCCGACCCACCCGATGCCGGCGTCGATCTACTACAGCGGCTACACCCGCGCCGGGGGAAGCGAGCCGTACGGCGTACCGCGCACCTACTTCGGGATCACCACCAACCAAAGCTATTACCCCCCGACCGCCACCTCGCCGGGCAGCACCGGGCCGCTGTTCTTCACCCACTATTCCTACATGGGCTACGACCCGCGCGGGGTCCGTGACCGATATGGCGATTATTTCGAAAGCAACCGCGCGCTGGCGCAGATCAGCCAGGCTTATTCGATCGCCAATCCCGGCAAATATAATGGCTACGGCGCGAACAGCTGGGGCCTGACCGCGGTCGACGGGCCCGACGAGACCTATCACGAATATAAGCCGTTCCTAGAAGACGACGGCACCATCGCGCCGACCGGCGCAGTGGCGAGCTATGCCTATACTCCCGACGCGTCGCTGGCGGCGATCCGCCACTGGTATCGCGACCTCGGCGACCGGCTGTGGGGGATCTATGGTTTCCCCGACGCCTTCAACCAGCAACAGGACTGGGTGTCGGGCATCACCATGGGCCTCAACCAGGCGCCGCAAACGGTGATGATCGAAAACGGTCGGACCGGCCTCGTTTGGCGCTCGTTCATGGCAAATCCCGAAATCCGCCAGATGCAGCGCAAGATCGGATTGACCCCGAGCCGCTGAGCCTCCTCAGGCGACCGTCATGTCGGGCGCGTCCTCGGCCTTCATGCCGACCACGTTGTAGCCCGAATCGACGTGGTGGATCTCGCCCGTCACCCCGCTCGCCAAGCCGCTGAGCAGATAGAGCCCGGCCCCGCCGACGTCCTCGATCGTCACGTTGCGGCGAAGCGGCGCATTATATTCGTTCCACTTCATGATGTAGCGGAAGTCGCCGATTCCCGAGGCGGCGAGCGTCTTGATCGGCCCCGCGCTGATCGCGTTGACCCTTATCCCGTCGGGACCGAGGTCAGCGGCGAGATATTTGACGCTGGTCTCGAGCGCCGCCTTGGCGACCCCCATCACGTTGTAGTGCGGGATGACCTTTTCCGCGCCGTAGTAGGACAGCGTCAGCAGCGATCCGCCCGGCTTCATCATCCGCGCCGCGCGCTGCGCCACCGCGACGAAGCTGAACACCGAGATGTTCATCGTCATCAGGAAATTGTCGAGGCTGGTATCGACGAACTTGCCGCGAAGCTCGTTCTTGTCCGAAAAACCGATCGCGTGGACGACGAAGTCGAGCCCGTCCCACCACTGTCCGAGCGCTTCGAACGCGGCGTCGAGCTTGGCCGGGTCGGACACGTCGCAGTCGAAGCAGAAGTCGCTGCCGAGCGACTGGGCGAGCGGGCGGACTCGCTTCTCGAGCGCCTCGCCCTGGAACGAAAAGGCGAGCTCGGCCCCCTCGGCGGCGAGCTTCTGCGCGATTCCCCATGCCAGCGACTTGTCGTTGGCGAGGCCCATGATCAGCCCGCGCGTGCCCGTCATCAGTCCGCTCATGCGGCGATCCCTTCCTTTTTCACCACCTCGTCGGGCGCCGCCTCGGTCGTCGGCACTTCGCCGCGATACGGCCCCTTGTAATTCTCGCCCTCTAGCGCCGTATCCCCCGCGTCGGCCAGCGCCGCGTTGAGTTCGGCCCCCATCACCACCCCCAGCCCGATGATCCAGAAAAAGATCAACGCGACCATCACCCCGGCGAGGCTGCCGTAGGTCAGCGCGTAGCCGCCGAACATCCCGATCGCGAGCGGCAGCAGCTCGACCGTCACCAGCCACCAGCCGGTGACCAGCAGCGCGCCGGGCCACTTGCGGCATTCGAGCGTGCGGTAACGCTGCGGGGTGAGCGCGAGGAAGATGGCGTAGAAGGTGATGTAGAGCGTGATCGCCGGGACCAGCCGGTAAAGCCCCAACCGGTGGCCGAGCCCGCTCGAAAAGGGCAGCGCGGCGGTGATGTAATGCTGGACCGAGGTCAGTAGCACCGTCGCCGCGAAGGCGAACAGCAGAAGCACCACCAGCCCGACGATAAGCCCGATCGATAGCAGCCGGTATTCCCAGAATGGCGAGCAGTAGCGCACGCCATAGGCGCGGCGGAGGATGTCGCGGATCGTCTCGATGAAGCTGGCGGTGGTCCACAGCCCGACGATCGCGCCGAACCACAGCAGCGGCCCGGTCCGCGCCTGGAGCATCTCGTCAATCGGCCCCGACAGCGCGGCCGACACCTGCGGCGGGAGGCGCGAGAGCAGCGCAATGACGGTCAGCTGCGCATCCTCGCTGCGGCCGATGATCTTGGCCAGCGCGGCGGTGACGATGATGAACGGGAACATCGCCACCAGCGAGATGTAGGCGAGGTTGCCGGCGTGGATGAAGCCGTCGTCGTAGGTGCCGGTCAGCACTCGCCTGGCAATTTCCCAGGCGTTGGTCCCGCGCTGGCGAACGAGTTCGACCGCGTCGGGGCCGAAGCGCGCGTGGAGCGCCGCCAGCCGCCTGCGCCGCGCTTCGGGCGACTGGGGATGATAGTCCTTCACCGCGCCCTAGACGCCGAGCCCTTCGCGCGGGTTCCCCCCGCCGCTCCACCCGGCGACGAACTGTTCGAGTGCGGGATCGCCCGCCGGAAGCTCGATCTGGAGCGTCACCAGCTGGTCGCCGCGCTTGCCCTGCCGGTCGGCAAAGCCGCGCCCGGGGATTCGCATCACCTTGCCCGACGACGAGCCTTTGGGCACCGTCAGCATCACCGCGCCGTCGGCGGTCGGCACCTTGACCTTGGCGCCCGCGACCGCCTCCTTGAGGCTGATCGGCAGGTTCAGCCGGACGTCGTTGCCGTCGCGGGTGAAGAAGCGGTGGGGCGCAATCTCGATGGTGACGATCGCATCGCCCTTGCCCGCCGGGCCATCCTGCCCCTGCCCGGCGAGCCGGATCTTCGTCCCGCTTTCGACGCCATTGGGGAGCTTGAGGTCGACCGTCTTGCCCCCCGCCAGCGTCACCCGCTGCGGCTTGCCCGCGGCGGCATCGGCGAACGGCACCTTCAGCCGGTAGGCGACGTCGGCGCCCTTTTGCGGGGCGCGGCGCCCGAAGCCGCCGGCGCTCCGCCCGCGCGCGCCCGCGCCGCCGCTGAAAAGCCCTTCGAACAGGTCGTTGAGGTCGGCGGTGTGCATCGTGTCGAAGCCCTCCGCGCCGCCGGGAAAGCCTTCGAAGCCGCCCGCGCCGGGCTGGCCGCCGAACCCGCCGCCGGGGCGCGCCCCCGCGCCACCGAAGCCGCCGCCGCCCCCATAGCCTCCGCCGAAACCGGCGAACTTCGGCTGGCCCGTCTCGTCGATCTCGCCGCGGTCGTACTGGCCGCGTTTGTCCTTGTCGGACAGGATGTCATAGGCCTGGGTCACCTGGCTGAAGCGCTCGGCGGCCTTGGGATTGTCCTTGTTGCGGTCGGGGTGGAGCTGCTTGGCGAGGCTGCGATAGGCCTTTTTGACCTCGGCCTCGCTCGCGCCGCGCTTGATTCCCAGCCGTTGATAAAGATCCATGCGCTTCCCTAGCCGTTGAACCGGGCCGAGCGCCAGATGGCGTCTCGCGCCCCGCGCCGCAACCGCCCCGGGCCGAAGCCCCGGTCCCAAAGCCCGGTTGCCGCCCGCCGCCGCGCGCCCTAGGGCGAGACGATGGCCGACGATCCGATCCAACTGTTCCGCGCCTGGCTGGCCGAGGCCGAGGGCGCCGAGCCAAACGATCACAACGCGATGGCGCTGGCGACGGCGGACGAGGTGGGCAATCCGTCCGTTCGTATGGTGCTGATGAAGGGTTTTGGCCCCGACGGCTTCGTTTTCTACACCAACGAGCAAAGCAACAAGGGTCGCGAGCTGGCGGAGAATCCAAATGCCGCGCTGCTCTTCCATTGGAAAACGCTCCGACGACAAGTGCGCATTGAAGGCTCGGTCGAACGGGTTTCCGACGCGGAGGCCGATGCCTATTTCGCGAGTCGCGGTCGCGAATCGCAGCTGGGTGCATGGGCCTCGGAACAGTCGCGGCCCCTGCCTTCGCGCGACGTTTTCCTGCAAAAGGTCGAGCAAGCCGCCCGTGAGTTCGACGGCAAGCCGGTCCCCCGCCCGCAACATTGGGGCGGATTCAGAGTGAAGCCTCTCACCATCGAGTTCTGGCGAGATCGCCCGCATCGCCTCCATGAGCGGCGACTGTTCCTGGCGCAGAACGACGGCTCTTGGGACGAAGGACTGCTTTACCCGTGAGCGGGACCGGGATCAGCCACGATCATCGCTCTTCGCTCGCGACCCGCGCGGCGGTGGCGAGCGTGACCTCGGCGATCGTGCTGATCGCGCTGAAGGCTATCGCGGCGTCGAAGACCGGGTCGGTGGCGATGCTCGGTAGCCTCGCCGACTCGGGGCTCGACCTGATGGCCAGCCTGGTGACGCTGGCGGGGGTGCGGATCGCCGCGCAGCCCGCCGACCGCGAGCATCGCTTTGGCCACGGCAAGGCCGAGGCGCTGGTGGCGATGGTCCAGGTCATCCTGATCGCGCTGTCGGCGCTGGCGATCTTCGCGCGGTCGGCGAACCGGCTAGCGGGCGGGCAGCAGACGCAGGACGCCGAGTTCGGGATCGTCGTGTCGCTGATCGCGATCGTGCTGACCTTTGGACTGACGAGCTACCAGCGCTACGTCGTGCGGCGGACCGAATCGGTCGCCATTTCGACCGACCACGCCCATTACCAGTCGGACCTGCTGCTCAACGGCTCGGTGGTGCTTGCGCTCGCGCTTGAGCAGATGCTTCACCTGAAGGGCGCCGACGCTTTGTTCGGGATCGGCATCGCGCTGTGGCTCGGGTGGAACGCCTACGGCGCGTCGAAGGAAGCGATCGGCCAGCTGATGGACCGCGAGTGGCCCGACGAGGAGCGCGCCGCCTTCCTTGCCGCCGCCGCCGACTATCCCGAGCTCGAAGGGCTCCACGACCTGCGCACCCGCAGCAGCGGCACCCACCGCTTCGTCCAGTTCCACGCCTGGGTCCCGGGCGAATGGACGGTCGAGCATGCGCACACGGTGATGGACCGGGTCGAGGAGGCGCTGCAGGCGCGCTTTCCCAATACCGAGATCATCATCCACCTCGACCCCGAGGGGCACACCGACCGCGAGACGATGCTGTCGTCGGACCTCACCGAGACGCGCTAGGCTAGGCTGGTCGTCCCGCGCGCGATCGTCTCGGTCCGCCCGCCAATCCACAGCGCCCCCGCTTCCCCGCTGACCGAGACCCGCCCGCGCCGGCCGAGCGCGGTGCCCTGGCAGGCGACGAACGGCGGGGCGAAGCGGCCCGTGTCGACCATCCATTCGGCGACGCTGGCGTTGAGGCTGCCGGTGACCGGGTCCTCGATGATCTCGCGATTGGGGCCGCTGAAAAAGGCGCGCACCTCGTAGGCGCCGTCGCGCGCGTCGGGGTGCGGTCCGACCACTCCGACCTCGATCCGATCGGGCCAGTGGCGCGGCGGGTCGAGCGCGAGCACCTGCGCGGCCGAGGCGAGCATGACCCCGACCCAGCCGGGACCGTTGTCGATCCAGCGCGAGTCGACGATGTCGGCGCGCGCGATGCCGAGAAAGGCGGCGAGCGTGTCGAGCTCGGCCTCGGCGACCGGGCCAGAGCGGACCAGCGGCGGAGAGGCGAAGGCGAGCTGTGCCTCGCGGCGGATCGGGACCAGCCCGGCACCGCACTGCTGGACGATCGTCGCCGGATCGCGCGGGCGTCCCCCGGCCTCGAGCCAGGCATGGCAGGTGCCGAGCGTCGGGTGGCCGGCGAAGGGCAGCTCGCGGTCGAGCGTGAAGATGCGGACGCGGAAGTCGGCGCCGGGGTCGGTTGGCACGCACAGGAAGGTCGTCTCGGACAGGCCGAACCAGCGGGTGATCGCCTGCATCGTCTCGGTATCGAGCGCGTCGGCGGCGTGGATCACCGGCAGCGGGTTGCCGCTCGGCCCGCCGCTTCCGAACACGTCGACGAGGGTGAAGTCGGCCATGATCCTGCTCCTTGCTGTGCGTCCGGTCAGGCAGCGACGCCGGCGGCCGCGACCGTCTCGACGATGGTGCCCCCGCCGAGCAGCCGGTCGCCGTCGTAGAATACCGCCGACTGGCCCGGCGCGACGCCAAATTCGTCGACGTCGAAGCGCACCGTTTCACCGTCCCACGACGCACTGACGGGGCGCGCGAGGCTGCGGACCTTGACCGCGACCCGGCGCTGATCCTCTGCCAGCCAGTTGACCCCCTCGACCCGCGCGCCCGACACCGCGAGCGCGCGCTTGGGCCCGACCACCAGCCGCCGCGCCTCGGGCTCGATGCGGACGACGTAGAGCGGTTCGGCCTGCCCCCCGATCTCGAGCCCGCGACGCTGGCCGACGGTGAAGTGGACGACGCCCTCATGCGCGCCGAGCACCCGGCCGCGAAGATCGACGATCTCGCCCGGCGCGGCGGTGGCGGGGCGGAGTTTCTTGACGAGCGAGGCATAGTCGCCGTCGGGGACGAAGCAAATGTCCTGGCTGTCGGGCTTGGCGGCGACCGCGAGGCCGTGTGCGCCCGCCAGCCGCCGCACCTCGTCCTTGGGCAGCTCGCCGAGCGGGAAGCGAAGGTAGTCGAGCTGGTCGCGGGTGGTGCCGTAGAGGAAATAGCTCTGGTCGCGATCGGGCGACTTGCCCTTCCACAGCTCGACCCGGTCGCCATCGACGATGCGGCGGACGTAATGGCCGGTCGCCAGCGCGTCGGCGCCGAGTTCGCGCGCGAAGGCGATCAGGTCGACGAACTTGACCCCCTGGTTGCACAGGCTGCACGGCACCGGGGTGCGGCCCGCGGCATAATCGTCGGCGAACCGGTCGATCACGCTCGACCGGAAGCGGCTTTCATAGTCGAGGACGTAATGCGGGATGCCGAGCCGGTCGCAGACGGTCTTGGCGTCGTAGATGTCCTGCCCAGCGCAGCAGCTGCCGCTGCGCTTCACCGCCTCGCCATGGTCGTAGAGCTGGAGCGTGACCCCGATCGTCTCCGCCCTGCCGCCCGCGGCGAGCGCGGCGACGACCGAGGAATCGACCCCGCCCGACATGGCGACGACGATCCGCGGACGCCGGCCGGCGCAGGATTCAAGACCGAAATGGAGGGACATTCGGGGCAGGTCTTTACTCGAAATTCACCCTATTCGGCTAGAGCCGGGATTGGTTTTCATGCGTTGCGGGGCGGGCATTGTCACGGTTCACGAAAGATTTTGAAGCGGCGCACGAGGTCGATGTCGACCTGTCGGCGCTGATTCGCACGGTCGTTTCGGCGGACCTCGACGACGATGGCCGCCGCTCGGCGATGGCCTGCCTCCTCTCCGGGGGAAGCGGGTGGAAACATGCCGCGGAGTGCCTTGGCGGGACGTTCGCCGGGCCGCTTGCCGGGCAAACATGGTTAACGGCCGGTAAGGAACGATGAAGAGGCGGGAAACCAGACGGTTTGAGATGTTGATAAGGGCCGTCGTTTAATCAGGGACCATCGACCACGAATTAACGGCGTTGAGGCGAATTGAATGCTTGAGAATCAGAAAATCCGTCCCGCACAGGTGATCGGCCCGTTGGGCGAGCCGCTGACGCTCGAGTCGCTGCCGCCGGTCGGCACCACCCGCTGGGTCGTGCGGCGCAAGGCGGAAGTGGTGGCGGCGGTCGCCGGGGGTCTGTTGACCGTCGACGAGGCGTGCCAGCGCTATTCGCTGAGCCTCGAGGAATTCACCAGCTGGCAACGGTCGGTCGATCGTTCGGGAATGCCGGGCCTGCGCGTGACGCGGATCAAGCATTACCGGGACCAGTACGAGCGCCAGCAGCGCTTCTAAGCGTTCATTACCCTTCGTTTCTTCCCAAACACTCGGGGCCTCGCCGGCGACGGCGGGGCCCTTTTTCGTCGCGGGAGCGCGAAAGTTGCGTTCGTTGCGCCGGAACAATCATCGGCGGCTGCGCGTCTTAGGGCCGGAAGGCCGCATCGAGTCGCGGCCGCATAACAGGAGGGAACGCAGTTATGGGTATCATTCTTTGGCTCGTCATCGGCGGTGTCGTGGGCTGGCTGGCCAGCCTCATCATGCGCACCGATGCGCAGCAGGGCATCGTGCTCAACGTCGTCGTCGGCATCGTCGGCGCGTTCATCGCCGGCCTGATCTTCAGCGGCGGCAACATCAACAGCGGCAACCCGCTCGATCTGACCAACATCCTCATCTCGCTCGTCGGCGCGGTGATCCTGCTGGCGATCGTGAACCTCGTTCGCCGCGGTTCGGTCCGCTAAGCGACGCAAAGTTACGGTTTCGAGGGGCCGTCCGGGCGACCGGGCGGCCCCTTTCGTTTGTACCTACTGCAGCTCGAACACCGCGTTGACGCCGACCTCGAGGTTCTGGGTGCCCGGATCGACCGCGGTCTTGGCCGCCGCCATCTCGGCGCGCGCGAACATCGGCATCGGCGGCTGCGGCGTGTAACCACCGCTTTCGCTGAGCGACACGATCCGCACCACCCGCATCCCGAGCGCCCGCGCATAGAGGTCGGCCCGAGCGCGGGCGGCGGCGAGCGCCTTGACCCGTGCCTCGTCGAGCGCCTGTTCCGGATGGTCGATGCCGAGGCTCGGGCCGCCGATCTGGTTGGCGCCTTCGGCGACTAGCGCATCGAGGATCGGCCCCGCGCGCTTGAGGTCGCGGAACTTGACCGACAGCGTGTTCGACGCGCGGTAGCCGGTCAGCCGCGGCGGCTGGTTGTTTTCATAGGCATAATCGGGGTTGAGGCTGATCGCGCTGGTCTGGACGTCCTGGTCTGCGACTCCCGCGCGCTTCAGCGCGGCGCGCACGCGCTGCATCCGCGCGGCATTGTCGGCAAGCGCGGCCGCGGCGCCCGTCGCGCGGGTTTCGACCCCCGCGCTGATCGTCGCGATATCGGGCACGCGAGTCACCGACCCCGATGCGCTGACGTCGAGCCGCGTGCCGTTGATCGTCCGCACCGCGGCGACATTGTCCTGCCCAAACGCCTGCACAGGCACGAAGACTGCCGCACCGGCAAGCGCCAGGGCGGCGGCATAACGAGTGATCATCTCTGTCTCCCTGATTGATCGAACCATGCGGCGGACGATTACGCCGCCGTCATGGCCCGACCATGAACAGGGATCGGCGGAAAGTCCTAGTAGCGACGGCGCCCCGCGACGAGGCGATAGATTAGCAGCAGGATGAAGGCGCCGACGATCGCCGCGACGAACCCGGCGGCATCGCCGTCCTTGTACCAGCCGACCATCTTGCCGACATATCCCGCGACGAACGCGCCGGCGATGCCGAGGACGACGGTGACGATGCATCCGCCCGGGTCCTTGCCCGGCATCAGCATCTTGGCGATCGCCCCGGCGAGACCGCCGATGATGATCCAGCCCAGCCAGCCATAATGTTCAATCATCGCCACACTCCCCTTCCTTGTCGATCGTGTCGGGCCATCAACGCGCGCCGGTGGAGCCGTTTCCGTCGCTTGTCGAATTTTGGTTCCGCCACCGTTCCCAATGGGTGCAATTGCGGTTACTGATATATTCGCGTAATACAGTCCAACGCTCACGAGAACTCAAGAAGCCATGAACCGGGAAACCATGATCCGCCATTCCGACGACCTGATCGTGATCGATCGCTCCGGCTCGCGCCGCAAGATCATCCTCGTGGTCGCCGCGATTGCCGCGATCGCGCTGATCCTGGTCGGCGCCTTCGCGCTGATGAAGCCGTCGAAGTCTGCCACCCCGGCGGCGAGCGGCGGCGCGGCGGGCGGGCAGGTGCCGACCGTGACGGTGATCGTCCCCGGCCAGGCGGGCGGCGCGAACGTGGTGACCGCCTCGGGCGCGCTCGCCGCCCGGCGCGACCAGCCGGTCGGGATCGCCGGGACCGGCGGGCGGGTGACCCGGGTGCTGGTCGATGCCGGCAGCTGGGTCCGCGCGGGCCAGCCGCTGGCGACCGTCGACCGGTCGGTGCAGGTGCAGCAGGCCGACCAGCTCGCCGCCGCGATCGCCTCGGCGCGCGCCAACGCGGCGCTGGCGCAGAACAATTACGATCGCGCGCTCGCGCTGGTCGGCAACGGCTTCATCTCGAAGGCCGACCTCGACGCGAAAAAGGCGGCGCGCGATTCGGCGTTCGCGCAGGTTCGCGTTGCGCAGGCGCAGCTCGGCGCGACCCGCGCCCAGATCGGTCAGCTCGACGTTCGCGCGCCGACCGCGGGGCTGGTGCTGTCGCGCTCGGTCGAGCTCGGGCAGATCGTCAGCGCCGGCTCGCCCGCGCTGTTCCGCATCGCCGCCGGCGGCGAGATGGAGATGCGCGCGCTGCTATCGCAGCAGGACCTGGCGCGGGTCCATGTCGGGATGCCCGCGACCGTGACCCCGGTTGGCAGCACGCAAAGCGTGGCGGGGAGAGTGTGGCTGGTGTCGCCGGTGATCGACCCGACCTCGCGCCAGGGCGAGGTGCGGATTTCGATCCCCTATTCGGCCAACGTCCGTCCGGGCGGCTTCGCCGAGGCGCGGATCAGCGCGGGTACGATCAACTCGCCGGTCCTGCCGCAGAGCGCCGTGCTGAGCGACGACAAGGGGACCTACGTCTATGTCGTCGGCAAGGACGACAAGGTCAGCCGCCGCAACGTCCAGATCGGGCAGGTGACCGACGCGGGCGTGGCGATCGCCGGCGGGCTGACCGGGCAGGAGACAATCGTCGCCTCGGCCGGGCCGTTCCTCAACGAGGGCCAGAAGGTCCAGCCGCGCCGGACCGCGGCGCGATAATCGACCGAGCGAGAGCGTAGATCCATGAGCTTCCGGAATATCTCGTCCTGGTCGATCAAGAACCCGGTTCCGCCGATCGTCCTGTTTGTCGCGCTGATGCTGGCGGGGCTCTACGCCTTTTCGCAGATGACGGTGACGCAGAACCCGAACATCGATTTCCCGGCGGCGGTGGTCAATATCGCCCAGCCCGGCGCCGCGCCGAGCGAGATGAAGACGCAGGTGACCCAGAAGGTCGAGGCGGCGGTGCGCGGGGTGACCGGCATCGACGAGATCAACAGCTCGGTCCGCGAGGGCAACAGCCAGACCTTCGTCCAGTTCCAGATCGGCACCCCGACCGACCGCGCGGTCAACGACATCCGCGACGCGATCACCCAGATCCGCGGCGACCTGCCCGACGGCATTCTCGAGCCGCAGGTCAGCCGGGTCGACATTACCGGCGACCCGATCACCTATGTCGCCGCGCGCACCAACGACATGACGCTGGAACAGCTCAGCTGGTACATCGACAACGACGTCGCGCGGCAGGTCCGCAGCGTCCCCGGCGTCGCCGCGGTCAGCCGCGAGGGCGGGGTCGACCGCGAGATCAAGGTCATCCTCGATCCCGCGGCGATGGCCGCGCAGGGCATTACCGCCGCGCAGGTCAACCAGTCGCTTCGACAGGTCAACCTGAACACCACCGGCGGACGCGCCGAGGTCGCCGGGTCCGAGCAGTCGGTGCGCGTCGTCGGCAACGCCGGGACCGCCTACGAGCTGTCGCAGACCCAGATCAACGTCGGCGGTGGACGCTCGGTACGGCTGTCGGACATCGCGCAGGTGGTCGACGGCTATTCGGAGCAGCGCACGATCGCCAAGCTGGGCAACCAGCAGGTCGTCAGCTTCTACGTCCAGCGATCGAACGGCACGTCCGACCTGTCGGTCTACGATGGGACGTGGAAGAAGCTTCACGAGATCGAGAAGAGCGATCCCCGCATTCATTTCGACGAGATTTCGAACAGCGTCGATTACACCCGGGCCCAGTATAAATCGTCGATGGAGGCGTTGTTCGAAGGCGCGGCGCTGGCGGTGCTGGTGGTTTACCTGTTTCTCCGCGATGGGCGCGCCACCGCCATCTCGGCGCTTGCCATCCCGCTGTCGGCGATCCCCGCCTTCGCCTTCATGCACCTGATGGACATCAACCTGAACGGGCTGTCGCTGCTGGCGATGAGCCTCGTCGCGGGGGTGCTGGTCGACGACGCGATCGTCGAGATCGAGAATATCGTCAGGCACATGCGGATGGGCAAAAGCGCCTACCAGGCCTCGCTCGATGCCGCCGACGAGATCGGGCTGGCGGTGCTGGCGACGACCATGTCGATCGTTGCGGTGTTCCTTCCCGTCGCGCTGATGCCCGGCATTTCGGGGCAGTTCTTCAAGAGCTTCGGCTTCACCGTCGTGCTGTCGGTTCTGATGAGCCTGTTCGTGGCGCGGATGATCACGCCATTGATCGCCGCCTATTTCCTCAAGAGTCACGGCGTCCAGGAACATGCCTCGGGCAAGTGGATGGACCGTTACATGGGCATCCTGCGCTGGAGCCTGTCGCACGAAAAGGCCGACCGCTACCGCGCCGAACATCCGGGCAAGCTCGCCGCGATCCGGTCGATGATCTACGACCATCGCATCCGCATGGCGGGCGTCGGCATTCTCTGCTTCATCGCGACGATCGGGCTGATCGCGACGCTGCCGATGCAGTTCCAGCCGGACGTCAACGTCGACAACACCGATGTCCGCGTCGGGCTCGCCCCCGGCACCACGCTCGCCGATTCGCAGGCGGTGGCCGACCGGGTCGCCGCGCTGCTCAAGAAGGACCCCGACGTGGTCGACGTGTTCGAGCGGATCTACGTCGGCTCGGCCAGCCTGGTGGTGAACCTCAAAAAGGACCGGCCCGACACGACCAGCGCGTTCGAAAACCGGCTGAAGCCGCAGCTCGCCGCTATTCCCGACGCGCAGGTCAGCTTCCAGTCGCGCACCAACGGCGGCCCCGGCGGCTCGTCGCGCGACCTGATGCTGTTCCTCGGCTCCTCCGACGGCGACCTGCTGCAGAAGACCGCCGAGAAGATCAGCGCCGAGATGCAGGGGCTGAACGTCATCCGCGCGCCGCGCGTGATGGGCGAGCAGGTCCGGCCCGAAATCCGGATCACCCCGCATTTCGACCTCGCCGCCAGCCTTGGCGTCACCACCACCGCGCTGTCGAACACGATCCGCGTCGCGACGATCGGCGACATCGACCAGAACAGCGCCAAATTCTCGCTGTCCGACCGGCAGGTACCGATCCGCGTCGCGCTGCCCCAGTCGGACCGCACCGACATCGCAACGCTCGAGAACCTGCCGGTGCCGACCACCACCGGGGGGTCGGTGCCGCTGAAATCGGTCGCCGACATCGGCTTCGGCTCGGGTCCGGCCTCGGTCAACCGCACCGACCAGCAGGACCGGCTGGCGGTCGGCGCCGACCTTGCGCCCGGCGTGGTGACCAGCGAGGCGTGGAAGCAGATCAACGCGCTTCCGACGGTCAAGAACCTGCCCCACGGGGTACAGGTGCTGAAGCTGGGCGCGGACAAGTGGCAGGCCGAGCTGGTCTACTACTTCCTGATCGCGCTGCTGTCGGGCGTCATGCTGGTGTTCGCGGTGCTGGTGCTGCTCTACCGCCGCTTCCTGTCGCCGCTGGTCAACATGGGCTCGCTGCTGCTGTGCCCGCTCGGCGCGGCGCTGGCGTTGCACATCGCCGGCCAGCCGCTGTCGCTGCCGGTATTCATCGGGCTGCTGATGCTGTTCGGCATCGTCGCCAAGAACTCGATCCTGCTGATCGACTTCGCGGTCGAGATGATCGACCACGGCATGACCAAGGACGAGGCGATCGTCGAGGCGGGGCACAAGCGCGCGCAGCCGATCGTGATGACCACGGTGGCGATGGTCGCGGGCATGGTCCCGGTCAGCCTGTCGCTGACCGGCGACGGCAGCTGGCGCGCGCCGATGGGCATCACCGTGATGGGCGGGCTCATCTTCTCGACCGTGCTGACGCTGCTGCTGGTTCCCGCCTATTTCTCGCTCGCGGTCGATATCGAGAGCTGGATCGGGCGCGGGTTCCGCCGGGTGATCGACAATGGCGAGGAGCATGTCCCCAGCCCGGAGCCGCTTCCCGCGGAGTGACTTCGCCGTCCCGGCCGCTAGGGTGAGCGCGATGCGCCGGTCCCCTGCCCTCGCCCGTTTCAATCCCGCCCAGCCAGGCGCCGCCGGGATGAAGGTCGCGGCGACCGGGCTGCTGGTGGCGATGGCCGCGCTGTTCGCCCTGTGCCGCGCGCTTCAGCCGGCCTATCCGGGTCTTGCCTGGGTCAAGGCGTTCGCCGAGGCGGGGATGGTCGGCGGGCTGGCCGACTGGTTCGCGGTGACCGCGCTGTTCCGCCACCCGCTCGGCCTGCCGATCCCGCACACCGCGATCATCCCGCGCAACAAGGACCGCATCGGCGAGGCGCTGGCCAATTTCCTCAAGACCAATTTTCTCATCGCGCCGGTGGTGGCGCGGCGGATGCGCGGGCTCGATCTCGCGGGCGCGGCGGGGCGCTTCCTGCAGGCGCCGCCGGGGCAGGAGACCCGGATCCGTCGCGGCGCCTCCCGATTGATCGCCGACCTGTTCGAAAGCCTCGGCGATGAGCGGCTCGGCGGCCTGGTCAAGACCGCGGTCGCCAACCGGCTGCGTCAGACCGAGGTGTCGCCGCTGCTCGGCGCTGCGCTTGCCAGCGCGATCGACGAGCATCGCCACGTGCCGATGCTCGAGGCGGCGATCCGCTGGTCGGCGCGCGCGCTCGACGCCAACGAGGAGCTGATCCGGGCGATGGTCAAGAAGCGCACCAACTGGGTGCTCAAGCTTGCCGGGGTCGACGGGCGGATCTCGGATTCGCTGCTCGAGGGGGCGCGCAAGCTGACCGCCGACATGCACACCGACCCCGACCACCCGGTGCGCCGCAAGATCGAGGAGGCGCTGGTCCAGCTCGCGGACGACCTCCAGCACAAGAGCGAAACCCGCGAGCGGGTCGAGCGGATGAAGGACGACCTGCTCGACAATCGATCGGTCGCGCTGTGGCTCGACACGCTGTGGCAAAAGGCGCGCGAGGCGATGGTCAAGGCGGCGCGCAACCCCGACGCGGCGATGGCCGGCAAGCTCGGCGAGGTGTTGAAGTCGGTCGGCCAGAGCCTCGAGACCGACGAGCGGATGCGCCGCGCGATCAACCAGTTCGCCCGCCGCGCGGTGGCGGGCATGGCGGCAAGCTATGGCGGGTCGATCGTCAAGCTGGTCAGCGAGACGATCCGCGGCTGGGACGCGCGCACCGTCACCGACCGGCTCGAACAGGCGGTCGGCCGCGACCTACAATATATCCGCATCAACGGCACGCTGGTCGGCGGGAGCGTCGGTGTCCTGCTCCACGCGCTCGATACGCTCGGATGATCGTCCGCGACGCGGCGGTGGGGGATGCGGCGCGGCTCGCCGAGCTGATCGCCCTCTTGGGGCACGAGGTGACCGTCGAGGGAGTCGCCGCGCGCCTCAGCAGGGTCCACCCGCCGCAACTCGTCGCCGAGGTCGGCGGGCGCGTCGTCGGACTGTGCGGGTTGGCGGTGACCGAGCATCTTCATCGCGAGACGCCGGTCGGGCGGATCACGATCCTCGTCGTCGATGCAGAGGTCCGCGGGCGCGGGGTCGGGCGGCGGCTGGTCGAGGAAGCCGAACGTCGGCTCGCGGCGCTCGGCTGCGCGATGGTTGAGGTGACCAGCAACCATCGGCTGACCGAGGCGCACGCCTTCTACGCGCGCCTCGGTTACGACCAGCCGAGCCTGCGCTTCGCGAAACCGCTTTAGCCGCCGCCGATTCGTTCGATCGTCGCGCCGACCGCGCCGAGCTTGTCCTCGAGCCGTTCGTAGCCGCGGTCGAGGTGGTAGACGCGCATCACCTCGGTCTCGCCCTCGGCCGCGAGCCCGGCGAGGATCAGGCTCATCGACGCGCGCAGGTCGGTCGCCATCACCTTGGCCCCGGTCAGCTTCGCCCCGCCCTTGACGATCGCCGAGCGGCCGTGGACCTCGATTTCGGCGCCCATCCGGCGAAGTTCGGGAACGTGCATGTAGCGGTTCTCGAAGATCGTCTCCTCAAGGAAGCTCTGCCCCTCGGCGACGCACAGCATCGCCATGAACTGCGCCTGCATGTCGGTCGGGAACCCCGGATAGGGCGCGGTCGAGATGGCGAGCGGCTTGAGCGGCCTGTCGGCGGTCACCTTGATACCGCGCCCGGTCATTTCGATCATGAGCCCCGCCGCGGCGAGCGCGTTGGTGATCGCCAGCATGTCGTCGGCCTTGGCCCCGACCAGCTCGACCGAGCCGCCGGTGATCCCCGCCGCGCAGGCATAGCTGCCCGCCTCGATCCGGTCGGGCATCACGTCGTAGTCGGCGCCGCCGAGCGCCTCGACCCCGTGGATGGTGAGGTGCGAGCTGCCGATTCCGTCGATTTTCGCGCCCATGGCGACCAGAAGGTTGCACAGGTCGACGATCTCGGGCTCGCGCGCGGCATTGAACAGCTGGCTGGTGCCCTTGGCCAGCACCGCCGCCATCACCGCATTCTCGGTCGCGCCGACCGACACCACCGGGAAGCTGTAGTCGCCCCCCGCGATCCGCCCGCCGGGCGCACTCGCCTTGACGAAGCCGGCGGCGATCTCGATCGTCGCACCCATCGCCTCGAGCGCCTTCAAGTGGAGATCGATCGGGCGGTCGCCGATCGCGCAGCCGCCGGGCAGCGACACGGTCGCCTCGCCCATCCGCGCCAGCATCGGGCCGAGCACGAGGATCGAGGCGCGCATCTTGCGCACCATGTCGTAGGGGGCGGTCGTCGAGGCGATGTCCCGCGCCTCGAGCGTCATCCGCCGCTTCGGCCCGTCGCCCTTTCGCGCGCCCGACACCTTGGTCGACACGCCGAGCTCGTTGAGCAGGTGACCGAAGCTGTCGACGTCGGCGAGCCGCGGCAGGTTGCCGAGCGTCAGCTTCTGTTCGGTCAGCAGCGCGCAGGGCAGCAGCGTCAGCGCGCTGTTCTTCGCCCCCGAGATGTGGATTTCGCCGCTGAGGCGCTTTCCGCCGATAATTCTGATCGAGTCCATCGACGCGCTTTAACGCAGCGGTCGCGACTCACAAGATGCCGGTGGCGGGGCGGGTCAGGCCTTTTCGAGCGTACACTGAAGCGGGTGCTGGTTCTCGCGCGCGAAATCGATCACCTGGCTGACCTTGGTCTCGGCCACCTCGTAGGTGAACACCCCGCACACCGCGACCCCCTGCTGGTGGACCTGGAGCATCACCCGGGTCGCGGCCTCGATATCCATCGAGAAGTAGCGCTGGAGGATCAGGACGACGAACTCCATCGGGGTATAGTCGTCGTTGAGCATGAGCACCTTGTAGTTGCTCGGCTTCTTGGTCTTCGGGCGCGTGCGCGTGACGACGCCGGTCTCGACATCGTCGAGGCCGTCGCCGCGGCCCGGCTCGTCGCCGGCCATGAGAATCGTCAGTCGCTCGGTCATCGCTTCGCCTGAAATATGGCAACTGCCGGACGCGCTGCAAGTCGGCAGGCGACCGCTTCGTCCCGCAAAAGGAAACGGCCGCCTCCCGTTGGGGAGGCGACCGCCCTTCAATGGTCCAACCCTCAGGAGAGGAGGAGAGGGGTCAGGCCATCAGCTCGTTGATCTTTTCAGCGTTGAGGCTCGCACGGGCCTGGAGCGGCTGCACCGCTTCGCCAGCCAGCTTGACCATCTTTTCGGTCAGCTTCGAGCTTTCGGCGACCATGCGGTCGAACGAGGCGCGGGCGAACTCCGACTGGAGCTGCAGCCACTCGGTCGGGCTGGTCGCCTCGGCGAGCGTCTTGGCGTTCTGGCTAGCGCGCTCGAAGCCGTCACGGCCGTTGGCAAGCGCTTCCTGGCCGAGTTCGCGAACCGCGGCGACGGTGATCTTGCCCGCCTCGACCATCGCTTCGACATTCGCCTTGGTCAGCTCGACCGCCTGCTCGGCGCCCTTCTGCGCCTTGGCGACGAACTCTTCGCCCTTTTCGCGGCCCTCGGTCACGAACGAGTCGAACCCGCCCACGGCCGGGAATTCGAAGCCGTTGAAGAACTTGGTGAAATCATAAGCCATCGGAACATCCTTTTCGATCTTGGTCACGGCGGCAACCGCCGCCTTGGTGGTGCGCTTGGCCGCCTTGGCGGTCCGCTTGTTGAGCTTGGTCACGGTCTCGACGACCTTCGCCGGCGCCTTGCGGGCGCGGCGGGCGGTGACCTTGGCGCGGACCTTGCGGACCGGCTTGGCCACCGTCTTCTCGACCGCGGCGACCGCTTCGGCGACCGGGGCCTTGACCGCCTCGACCGCTTCGCTGGCCTTGTCCGCAATCGCTTCAATCGTCTCGTTCGCCACCGTATAATCTCCTTTGCTGCGGTGCAATATAATGCAGTGCAAAACAACATTCAAGCGATTTTGTTGCGTCGCACAAAAGGCATTTTCGGGTCGGCGCTTGACGCCCCGCGCGCCCGCGCGGCAAGAGCGGTCATGGACGTCGCGCCAACCGCCGATCGCCGCCGCCGCGGCCTGCTCATCGTGCTCTCATCGCCCTCGGGCGCGGGCAAGTCGACGATCAGCCGCAAGCTGATGGCCGACGATCCGACCATTTCGATGTCGATCAGCGCGACCACCCGCCCGATCCGCCCCGGCGAGGTCGCCGACGTCGACTATCATTTCCTCGACGAAGCGGCGTTCCAGAAGCTGGTCGACGAGGACGAGCTGGCCGAGTGGGCCTATGTCTTCGGCCATCGCTACGGAAGCCCGAAGGAGCCGATCAAGGACGCGCTGAAGGACGGCCGCGACACGTTGTTCGACATCGACTGGCAGGGCACCCAGCAGCTCGAATATGCCTTCCGCACCGACCTCGTGCGGATCTTCATCCTGCCCCCGTCGATGGCCGAGCTCCGCCACCGGCTCGAGGCGCGCGGCACCGACGCGCAGGAGGTGATCGACTTCCGCATGAAGCGCGCCGCCGCCGAGATCGGGCACTGGGCCGAATATGACTATGTGCTGATCAACGACGAGGTCGAGGCCTGCACCGCCAAGGTCCGCGCGATCGTCGCCGCCGAGCGGCTGCGGCGCGAACGGCAGCCCTATTTGCTAGGCTTCGTGCGCGAGCTGGTCGAGCGGCCCAACTAGGGCGAGGAAGGCCGCGGCGGCGAGGAAATCGCGCCGCTTCGCCGCCAGCGCGGCCTCGGCCTCGGCATCGGCGCCCCACTGGTCGAGCTGGTAGCGTTCGTCGAGGCTGACCGCGTCCCACGCCGCCGCGGGCGTCGCTGCTCCCTCGAGCAGCGCGAGCGCGGCGACCAGCGACCCGCCGATCGTCACCAGTGGCGACAAAGCGGCGAGCCGGAACGGGTCGAGCGCAGCCACCGCGTGCGCCAGCCGCGCCACCGTCGCGTCGGGCTGGGCGACGTGGACCAGCCCGTCGGTGACCGCGAAATCGCGGTCGAACCGCCGCCGCGCCCAGGCCAGCAGCGGGTCCCACGCCGCCGCCTGCCGAGCGACGAGCGAGGGCGGCGAGTCGGCGCGATAGCAGAGAAGGTCGCTCTCGCCGTAGCGCGCGAGGTCGGCGGCGAAACGCGCTGGGTCGGGCGCGACCCGGTCGATCGCGGCGTTGGCGAGCCCGGTCAGCGGCATCGCGCGCGGGTCGATCTCGCCGTCGACCGCGCTCCACTCCCCCGCGATCGCCTCGGCCAGCGCGCGGGTCGGCACCGCTAGCGGGTGGCGCGCCGGGGTGCGGACCGGGCGTTCGTCGAGCGTCACCTGGTGCCCCGCCCCGTCGGCCGAAATCGCGACCTCGGTCCAGAAGCGCTTCACGACGGCGGTTTCCACAGCCGCTTGAGGAGAAACGGCGCAAGCGCCGAATCGAGCGTCCCGACCACGATCAGCAACGCCCCGACGGTGCGATCGCCCCCCGGCCGCACCCAGTCGGTCACCGCGATCGCCGCGCCGAGCCCGATCATCGTCACCCCGGCGAGCCGAAGCGCGGTCAGTGCGAGGAGGCGCCGCTGCCAGACCCGGTCGTCATCCATCGACGCAGGCCCTCGCCAGCGGCGCGACCTCGGCGGGCGCCCCGGCGATGTAGTGGGCCCCCGCCCCGCGCAAGTCGTCGGCGTCATGATAGCCCCATGCGACCCCGATTGGGTGGATCCTGGCGGCACGCGCGCAGCCCATGTCCCAGCCGGTATCGCCGACGAACACGGTGCGTGCGCGATCGGCCCCGGTAGCCGCCATCGCCGCCAGCGCCATCGCCGGGTCGGGCTTCGACGCGTTGGTGTCGGCGGTCTGGATCGACACGAAGCGGCCCTGCCAGCCGTGGAGATCGACGAGATGGTCGACCCCGCGGCGGCTCTTGCCGGTGGCGATGGCGAGCAGCCAGCCGTCCTCCTCCATCGCCTCGAGCATCGCCGCGACCCCGTCGAACAGCCGCTCGTCGGCGTCGCCCGCGCTGCGCAGGTCGGCGAAGGCCTGCTTGTAGCTGCCGACCACCGCTTCATGATCGGCGTCGGGCGCGAGCGAGGCGATCGCCCGCTCGAGGCTGAGCCCGATCACCTTTTGCGTCGTCGCGCGCGGCGGGCAGGGGTGGCCGTGCGCGTCGAGCGAGGCCGCGAGCGCGCGGTGGATGGTCGCGCCCGAATCGACCAGCGTGCCGTCGACGTCGAAGATGGCGAGACGGATCACTTGCGCCGGGGCTTGGCCTTGGGCCGCGCGGCGGTTCTCGAATCGCCGCCGCGGTTGCGCCGCTCGCCCTTGCGCGCGCGACGCGCGTCCTTGGCCTTGGCGGCGGCGCGCTTGGCCTTGGCCTCGGGGGTCGCGCGGGGCGGCTGGTCGATCGGCATCATGTCGCCCGCGATCGCCTCGAATCCCAGCGCGGCGAGGCTCTCGGCGAAGTGCGGCGGCAGCTCGGCGGTGCCCTCGATCGGCTTGGCGTCGCTTCCGTCGACCTTGAGCCGCCGCGCATGGAGATGGAGCTTTCGACTGATCCCGCCGGTCAGCATCGCCTCGGCCCCGCCATATTTGGCGTCGCCGACGATCGGGTGGCCGATCGCCGCCATGTGCGCGCGAAGCTGGTGGGTGCGCCCGGTCAGCGGCTGGAGCTCGACGAAGGCGGCACGATTGCCGGCGCGGTCGATCACCCGGTAGCGGGTCTTCGAGGCCAGCCCTTCCTCCATGTCGACGTGCATCTTTTCGCCGCCGGTGCCGGGTTGCTTGGCGAGCGGCAGGTCGATCAGCCCGTCCTCGACGCTTGGCGCGCCGGTGATGATCGCCCAGTAGATCTTTTTCGCGGTGCGGCCCGAAAATGCCTTCGAGAAATGCGCTGCCGCGCGCGCCGAGCGTGCGACGAGCAGCACCCCCGACGTGTCCTTGTCGAGCCGGTGAACCAGCTTCGGGCGCTGTCCCTCATCGTTCGCCAGCCCGTCGAGCAGCCGGTCGAGGTGCTGGTGGGTCTTGGTCCCGCCCTGCGTCGCGAGGCCCGGGGGCTTGTTGAGCAAATACCAGTCGCGCCCCTCCGCCATCACCATCTCGCGCACGAACGCCTGCTCGTCGTCATTGAGCGGCTTGACGATCCGCTTCGGCCGTGCGCCTTCGATCGGGGCCGCTTCGGCGGGGGGCACGCGCAGCGTCTGCCCCGCCTCGAGCCGGTCGCCGGGGGTGGCGCGCTTGCCGTCGACGCGCAGCTGCCCGGTCCGCGCCCAGCGCGAGACGAGGTTGAAGCTGACGTCGGGCAGATTGCGCTTGAACCAGCGGTCGAGGCGAATGCCGTCGTCGTCGTCGCCGACGCGAAAGGTCCGGGCGTTGTCGGGGCCGCTCATGCGATGCGCCTTAGTCGAGCCGGCCTTCGCGCGCCACCGCCCAGTAATCGAACGCGCGTTGCTGGAGCCCGGCGACGAAGGCCGCCGCCCGCGGCCCCTCCCACGGGCCGTCATAGCCATGATCGCGCGCGCCGCCGTCGACCCACCAGCCCTGCCCCGGCAGCCCGTCCGACTGGCGCACGACCAGCACCGCGAGCTCGGGCTCGCCGCGCGCGGCGCCGTCGCGGTCGACCGCGCCGAGCGTCTTGCACAGAGCGCGCATCTTCGGGCGCGAAAAGCCGTGGCCAAGACGGGCGAGCAGCTCGGAATAGGTCAGCGGATGCCCCGCCGCCGCCGCGCCGACGAGGTGCGCGCGGACCTCGTCGGGGTCGGCGAGGCTCATCAGTCCTTGGGCTGGTCGGCGACCGGGGTCATGTCGAACACGTCGAGCTTCGCGCCGTCCTGCGGATAGGGGATCGTCAGCCGCCAGCGGAACGGGCCGATCCGCTCGAAGATGCCAGCCATGTCGCGTTTTGGGTCGTCGCCATAGGCCCGCGCCTCCGACTCGTCGCCGAGCGCGAGCGTTCCTAGGAAGACGTAGCGGGTCGGCGTGTCGTCTTCCCACAGGCGCCCGGCGGGGCGCTGGCTGCCGGTCTGCTTGACGATGGTGAACAGGTCGCCTTCGAGGTTGACGTAGCAGAAGAAGGGCTTGAACCGCTCGGCCACCGGGCTTTTCAGCTTGTCGCGGCCGAGCGTGACGAGCTTGCAATTATAGCTCCCCGGAGTCGGCGCGGGGCGCTGCAGCCCGGCGAGCGGTTTGAGCAAAATCCCTTCGTCGCGGACGATATCGCGGCCGGCCTGGGTCTTCCTGGCCTCGGCCAGCCCCTCGCTCCACGCCATCCCGATCCGCGCCAGCCGGTTCTGGTCGGCGACCGAGGCAACGCTCATCCACGCGTCAGCCTTGGTGCGCGGGGCGACCACCACCGGGTGAGCGACGGGCTTGGGCGTCGTCTGGCATCCCGCGACGAGCGCGGCGATGAGGACGATCGATGGAAGAGCGATCGACGGCGAGGCGAAATCGCGGCGCATTCCCCTGGTCCCTCTCGGCATGGTGGGAAGGTGACAGCGAGGACGAACGCTTGCAACCGTTAAGCGGTCCATCGCGCCTTGACTTGTCCCGGCGCGACACGCACCGCCGGGGCGATGGGGGCTTCGCCAGCGACGGACCAGCGGCTCGACCGCACGGGGCTTGCCTGCGGGCTTGCGGCCTATGCCGCGTGGGGCGTGCTTCCGGTCTATTTCAAGGCGGTCGAAAGCGTCGGGCCGGTCGACCTCGTCGCCCATCGGGTGTGCTGGTCGCTGCTGACGCTGGCGCTCGTCGTCACCGCGATCGGGGGCTGGCCGAAGCTTCGCGCCGCCTTCGCCGACCGCGCGGTGATCCGCCTGCTGCTGCTCTCGTCGGCGCTGGTGGCGACCAACTGGCTGCTCTACGTCTATGCGATCGACAGCGGTCAGGTCCTTGCCGGCAGCCTCGGCTATTATATGAACCCGCTGGCGAACATCCTGCTCGGCTATTTCTTCCTGTCCGAGCGATTGTCGCGAATGCAGTGGCTTGCGGTCGCGATCGCCGCGGCGGGGGTATCGGTACTGGCGGTCGGCGCGCTGTCGACGCTGTGGCTGAGCTTCGCGCTGTGCATCAGCTTTTCGCTCTACGGTTTCGTCCGCAAGAAGGTGGCGGTCGATTCTCTGACCGGGCTGGTGATCGAGACCGTCGTCCTCGTCCCGCTAGCGCTTCTCTGGCTCGGTCTCGGGCTCGCGGCCGGGCGCCCAATCTTCGGCGACGCGAGCGGCGCGACGCTGGCGCTGCTCGCCGTGTCGGGGGTCGTCACCTGCACGCCGCTGCTCCTGTTCACCGAGGCCGCGCGGCGACTGCCCTATTCTGTGGTCGGAATGCTGCAGTTCATCGCCCCGACGCTCCAGTTCCTGCTTGCCGTCGCCGCCTATCACGAGCGCTTCACCCATGCCCACGCGGTCGCCTTCGGCGCGATCTGGATCGCGCTGGGGCTGTTCGTCGCGGGGCAGCGTCGTCCTCATGACAATCGCGCGTCGAGCGATTAAGGAAGCGGGCCATGTTCGCTCTCGTCTCGCTGATCATCGGGCTCGTCGCGCTGCTGCTCGCGGTCGTCGCCTTCCTCCCGCTTCTCGGCTGGGCCAACTGGCTGATCATCCCGCTCGCGCTGGTCGGTGCGGGGATCGGCATGATCTCGCGCCACAAGGCAGGTCGAAACCTCAACATTTTCGTGATCGTCATCGGCGTCGTCCGCCTGATTCTCGGCCACGGTATCCTTTAGCCGCGCCGATCGGACGCAATCGCGCTTGGCGACCGGCGCGTTGATCGCTTAACGGGGCGATGGACATAGGGGTGGGGGCGCGTTTCGCCCCGTCGAACAGGCTTGAATATGACCGACGACAGCGAAAACCAGCGGCAATCGGGCCGCGTCGCGATGCGATGCGAGCTCGAGTTTCGCAAGCACGGCGGGTCGCGCTACCCGGTCGACATTTTTGACATTTCGCCCGAGGGCGCGCGGATCAGCCCGCCGGTCCGGGTCGAGGCGGGTCAGCAGGTGTGGCTGAAGGTGCCGGGAATGGACGCGATCCACGGCCGGATCGCGTGGATGCGCGACTGGCAGGCGGGGGTCGAGTTCGACAATCCGTTCCACCCGGCGGTGTTCCAGCTGATCGTCGAGCGGCTGCGCGGGCCTAGCGCGTCCTGACGTAGCGCCCCGGCGCGTCCTCGATCGCCGGCCTGCCGGCCGCGCCCGGGATCCGCGCGCCGGTGGCCGCGACGGTCTTCGGCGCGCGGGCGCGAAGCCACTCGATCCAGTCAGGCCACCAGCTTCCCCTGTGCTCGGTCGCGCCGGCGACGAACTCGTCGAGGCTGGCGGGCGCCGGGTCGGCCTCGTTGGTCCAATATTGGTACTTGCCCGCGGCGGGCGGGTTGACGACCCCGGCGATGTGGCCGCTGCCGGCAAGCACGAAGCGCTTGTCGCCCTTGAGCAGCTTCATCAGCTTCCACACGCTCGCCGCCGGGGCGATATGGTCCTCGCGCCCCGCCTGGATGTAGGCGGGGTTGGCGATCGTCGACAGGTCGATCGGGACGCCCTTCACGGCGACCGCGCCGGGCTTCACCAGCAGGTTCTCGCGATAGAGCCGCTGCAGATAGTCGCGGTGCCACTCGCCCGGCAGGTTGGTGACGTCGCCGTTCCAGTGGAGCAGGTCGAACGGCGGCGGGTCCTGCCCCAGCAGGTAATTGTTGACCACATAGTTCCAGATTAGGTCGCGTCCGCGCAGCAGGTTGAAGGTCGCCGCCATCACCCGCCCGTCGAGGATGCCGCTTTCGGCGGTGAGGTTCTGGAGCGTGGTCATGACTTCGTCGCCGAGGAACAGCTTGAGGTCGCCCGCCTCCTCGAAATCGGCCTGCGCGGTGAAAAAGGTGGCGCTGGCGACTTTGTCCGCCCCGCCGGTCGCGGTCAGGTAGGCGAGGCTCGCCATCAATGTCGTGCCCGCCACGCAATAGCCGATGGTGTGGACCGACTTCACGCCGAGCAGGTCGCGGATCACCTCGACCGCCTCGACCTGCGCCGCGACATAATCGTCCATGGTCACGTCGCGGATGGTCTCGTCGGCCGACTTCCAGCTGACCATGAACAGCGACACGCCCTCGTCGACGGTCCATTTGACGAAGCTCTTCTCGGGCGTGAGGTCGAGGATGTAGAAGCGGTTGATCCACGGCGGGAAGATCACCAGCGGCGTTTCCAGCAGCTTGTCGGTCGTCGGCGCGTAATGGATTAGCTGGAACAGCGGGGTCTCGTGGATCACCTTGCCCACCGTGGTGGCGAGGTTGCGGCCGAGTTCGAACGCGCCCTGCGGGCTCTGCGTCACCTGACCGCGGGCGACGTCGGCGAGCATGTTCTTCAGCCCCGCGAGCAAATTGTCGCCCTTCGTCTCGAGGGTGCGCTTCATCACCTGCGGGTTGAGCGCCATGAAATTGGCCGGGCTCATCGCCTCGACGAACCCGCGCGTGGCGAAGCGCAGCCGGTCGCGCGCAGCCTCGTCGATCCCCTCGATCTCGTCGACCGTGCCGAGCAGCCGGTCGGAGATGGCGAGATAGCTCTGCTTGACCGTGTCGAAGATCGGGTCCTGCCACTCGGGGCCGGCGAAGCGGCGGTCGCGCGCCTCCCCCGCCTTGGTTGCCTGGCCGATCATCTGGCCCCAAGCCTCGAGCCCCTTCGACCAGGCCTCGGCCCCCGCGGTCATCCATTGCATCGGGTCGCCCCCGCCCGCCGCCGGGCCGAAGCCGAAGCCGGGCTGGTTGGCCCCCTTGGTCAGATTGTCGGCCCACGCCTCGAGGATCATCTGGTTGGCGCGCGCCATCACCAGCCCCCAGTGCTGCCAGTCCTCGAGCGTCGGAATCGTCGTGCTGTCGTCGGTCATGGCGCCTGCTTAGCGCCGATTGCGAACGAAGGCGACGCAGGGCATGGGGGCCCATGGCCCTGCCCCCGACAATGCTGCCTCCACCGATCCTGCCCGACGCGCTGGTCCTGCTCGACTATGTCGGGATCGCGGTGTTCGCGGTGTCGGGCGCGATCCTGGCGGCGGAAAAGAAGCAGACGCTGGTCACCTTCATTTTCTTCGCGGTGGTCACCGGGGTCGGCGGCGGGACGATGCGCGACCTGCTGATCGGCGCGCCGGTGTTCTGGGTGCACACCAATTCGACCCTGCTGATCTGCATCGCCGCCGCCTTCGGGGTGTGGTTCCTCTCGCGCCACGCGATCGCCGACAAGGCGCTGCTATGGTTCGACGCGGTCGGGCTGGCCGCTTACGCCACCTATGGCGCGTCGAAGGCGCTGGCCTATGGCGTCGCCCCCGTCCCGGCCTTCGCGATGGGGGTGATGACCGCCTGCGTCGGCGGGATCATCCGCGACGTGTTGGCGGGCGAGCCGTCGATCCTGATGCGGCCCGAGCTTTACGTCACCGCCGCCGCGCTCGCCTCCGGCCTCTACGTGCTGGTCGCGATCGCGGGCGGGCCGGCGCTGCTCGGGGCGCTGGTCGGCGGGCTCGCCGGCTTCGCTCTTCGCGCGGCGGCGATCGCGCGGGGGTTGAGCCTGCCCGCCTACGGTCGTTAAGGGTCGTCATCATGAGCGACGACGACTTCTACCGCATCCAGCGCCTGCCGCCCTACGTGTTCGCCGAGGTGAACGCGATGAAGGCCGCCGCGCGCGGCCGCGGCGAGGACGTCATCGACCTCGGCATGGGCAATCCCGACGGGATGCCGCCGCCGCACGTCATCGCCAAGCTGGCCGAGGTCGCAGCCAAGCCGACCGCGCACCGCTATTCGGCGTCGAAGGGCATCCCCGGGCTGCGCAAGGCGCAGGCGGCCTATTACCAGCGCCGCTTCGGCGTGACGCTCGATCCCGACAGCGAGGTGATCGTCACACTGGGGTCGAAGGAAGGCCTCGCCAACCTCGCGCAGGCGATCACCGCGCCGGGCGACGTGGTGCTGGCGCCCAACCCGAGCTATCCGATCCACACCTTCGGCTTCATCATCGCCGGGGCCGCGATCCGCTCGATCCCCGCCGCGCCGGGGGACGATTTCTTCGAGCGGCTGCGGCTGTCGATGCATTACAGCGTGCCACGCCCCAAGGTGCTGGTGGTCGGCTATCCGTCGAACCCGACCGCCTATGTCGCCGACCTCGCCTTCTACGAGAAATTGGTCGCCTTCGCGCGCGAGCACGAGCTGATCGTCATTTCCGACCTCGCCTATGCCGAGATCTACTTCGGCGACGTCCCGACCCCCTCGATCCTCCAGGTCGAGGGCGCGAAGGACGTGGCGGTCGAATTCACTTCGATGTCGAAAACCTATTCGATGGCCGGGTGGCGGATGGGGTTCGCGGTCGGCAACCGCCGGCTGATCGCCGCGCTGACCCGGGTGAAGAGCTACCTCGACTATGGCGCCTTCACCCCGATCCAGGCCGCCGCGGTCGCCGCGCTCAACGGGCCGCAGGACATCATCGCCGAGAACCGCGCGCTCTACAAAAGGCGCCGCGACGTGATGGTCGACAGTTTCGCCCGCGCCGGCTGGGACATTCCGGTGCCGCAGGCGTCGATGTTCGCCTGGGCCCCGATCCCCGAGCGGTTCCACAACCTCGGTTCGATGGAATTCGCCAAGAAGCTGCTGGTCGAGGCCGGGGTCGCGGTCGCCCCCGGGGTCGGCTTCGGCGAGGAGGGCGAGGGCTTCGTCCGGCTCGCGCTGGTCGAGAACGAGCAGCGGCTCCGCCAAGCCGCGCGCGGGATCAGGAAGATGCTGAAGGGCTGATGCCGTTCATCGCGGCGACAGGCGGCGGGGCGCAGGCGAGCGCCAAAGGGAGATCGATCATGCGCGCCATCGCGGCCCTGTTGCTGCTGCCCCTTGCGGTCCCGGCGTTCGCCGATCCGCCGGCCCCTGCTTCTTCAACCCCAGCCTCCCCTACGGACGAGCGACGGCTGACCGATGCGCAGATCCAGCAGGTGCTGAGCGAGGCCGAGGCGCGGCGCGAAGCGGCCGAGGCCGCCGCCCAGCCGCACTATCCGCTGGTCAGCGGCGAGATGGGCGTGTCCGTCGGCAATCATGGCTACCGCGAGGCGCACGCGACGACCAACATCGATTTCGGCCACGGCGCCTTCGCCTCGTTCAGCTACGGCACCGCTCAGGGGCGTTATCGCGGCGGCTACGGCCCCTACGCCGGTTATGGCCCCTACGCGGGCTACGGCCCCTACCCCGGCTACGGCCCGCTTGGCGACGCCTATACCGGGGGCAGCTACCAGTCGTTCAGCGGCGCGATCGGTTTTCCCTGATCGATTGCCGCTGACCGCCCGCCTCTGCTAGCAGGCGGGCGATGAGCGAAGCGATCCCCGGCGACCCGACCCGCCGCGCCAGCCTGGTGCGCGGCGCGGCGTTCGTCGTCATGGCGCTGGGCGTCGGCGCGGCGCTGTCCCCCGGCCTCGACGTGCCGCGCGGCGCGCCGGTGATCGGCGCGTTGCTGTTCGGCGCGGGGGCGGCCGAGCTATTCGCCGGCAACCAGCGGCACGCGGCGCGCGCGCCGGCGATGCTGGCGGGCGTGCTGACGATGGTCGCGGGGCTGCTGTTCCTCACCCGTTCGGCGACCCACTTCCTCTCGGCATTGCAGATCGTCGCCGGCTGGCTGGCGCTGCGCAGCGCCACCCTGTTCGTCGCCGGGCGCCGGGCGCGGGGTGCGGTCCGGCGCTGGACCTTTTTCGCCGCGGCAATGGACCTGCTGCTGTGCGCCGCCTTCGTCGTCGGGCTTTCGATCGCCAACCTCGTCGTCCTGCTGTTCGGCCCGACCCCGGCGATGATCGCCAGCTTCGCCTGGGCGCTGGCGGCGAGCTTCGCGATCACCGCGGCGATGCTGTTCAACATCGCCGCCTGCATCGGCGCCGACGATGCCTGAGCCGGGTCTCGCCGCGACCCCCGAGCTCGAGCAGCTGGCGCGGATCATCCAACTTGCGGTGGCGCCGGTGTTCCTGCTCGCCGGGCTCGGCGCCTTTCTCAACGTGTGCGTCGGGCGGCTGGCGCGGATCGTCGACCGGGCGCGCGCGCTCGAGCCGCGGCTGCTGGCGTCGCGCGGCGCCGACCACGACCGGCTGCTCGCCGAGCTCCACCTGCTCGACCGCCGGATCAAGGTCGTCAACCGCGCGATCTTCGTCACCGTGCTCGCCGCGGTCCTCATCAGCGCGGTGGTGATCCTGCTGTTCACCGCCTTCCTCACCGGGCTGCACTTCGGCACCGCGGTCGCGCTGTTGTTCATCGGCGCGATGCTTTCGACCGGGTTCGGCTTCTCGATCTTCCTCCAGGAGACCCGGCTCGGCACCCGCTCGGTCCGCGTCGGCACCCATCTGCTCGAACATGAAGCCGAGGACGGATGACGCCTTGAACGGGTGAGGGTCGCGGCCTAGTCTGCACCCCGTCAAGAAGGGGGATTTCATGTTCGGACTGTTCATCGCGCTTGCCGCCACCACTTCGGCTGCGCCCGCCGCCCGGCCCGCGCCGGCCAAGCCGCCGGTCGTCACCAGCATCGCCAAGAAACCCGACATGTCCCCCGAGCAGCTGATGGCGGTCGTCACGCGGATGATGGACAAGCTGTTCCCGCGCGGGCCCGAGCCCGAGCCCGCGCGGCTCGCCGCGGCGCGAGTCACCATGCAGACGCTGCTTCCCGACGGGACCTATGGCGAGGGCTTCGACCGGTTGATCGACACCGCGGTCGACAACGGGCTGGCGATGAGCGAGGCCGACTGGGTCGCGCTCATCCCCGACATCAAGAAAAAGAAGGGCGATTCGCCGAGCACGGTCCCGCTGCGCGCGAAGCTCGCGCAGGAAGACCCCAACGCCGAGGCCAAGATGGCCGCCGCCAGGGCCTTTTTGCGGACCACCCTGCTGAAGGTCGGCGCGACGTTCGAGCCGCGGCTCCGCGAGGGGATGGCGCGGACGCTGGCCCGCCGCTTCGACGTCGCGCAACTGGCGCAGATCAACGCCTTTTACGCCACCCCGACCGGCCAGGCCTATGGCCGCGCGACCTTCGGCCTGATGTTCGAGCCCGAGGTGATCCGCGGCTTCTACGACGCCCTGCCCGACATGATGAAGCTCGCGCCGGCGATCGCCAAGGACGCCGAGCAGCTGGCGGCGACGATCGACGCCAAGGGCGACGACAAGAAGAAGCCCGAGACGCTCGACAAGACCCACCGCGCGCAATAGCCACCGCGCCGCCGTCGGGGTCGCGGCCCTTGAAGCGACACCGCGGCCGAATCATAAGGACCCGATGAGCCGCGAGGATCTGGTGTGCGGGGTGGCGCAGTCGGTCGTCGGCCAGCCGTGGCGCTGGCGGCGCGGCGGCGGCGACGAGCTCGGCCTGTCGCTGACCGACCAGCTGCTGCTGGGGCGCGGGGTCGACCGCGCCGAGCTTGCCCGCCACCGCGAGCCGACGATCCGCGACTTCCTGCCCGACCCGAGCCACTTCGCCGACATGGACGCGGCGGCGGCGCGGATAGCCGACGCGATCGACGCGGGCGAGACGATCGCCATCTTCGGCGATTACGACGTCGACGGCGCGACCTCGGCGGCGCTGCTGACCCTGCTGCTCCGCCGGCTGGGGGTCGAGCCGCTGGTCTATATTCCCGACCGGCTGATGGAGGGATATGGCCCGTCGGGCCGCGCGCTGGTCGAGCTGAAAGCGCGCGGTGCGAGCCTCGCGATCACCGTCGATTGCGGCGCGCAGGCGTTCGAAGCGCTCGACGAGGCCGCCGCCGCCGGGCTCGAGGTGATCGTCTGCGACCATCACCAGTGCGCCGCGCGGCACCCGGTCGCCACCGCCTTCATCAACCCCAACCGGCTCGACGAGAGCGAGACCGGCGCGGCGCACGGTCACCTCGCCGCTGTCGGCATGGCCTTCCTGCTCGGCGTGGCGCTGCTTCGCGAGTTGCGGCGGCGCGGGCGGTTCGCGGACGGCGCCGAGCCGAAGATCATCGACCTGCTCGACCTCGTCGCGCTCGGCACCGTCGCCGACGTGGCGCGGCTCAAGTCGCTCAACCGTGCCTTCGTGACTCAGGGACTGAAAGTGCTCGCCGCGCGGCAGAACGTCGGCATGGTCGCGCTGGCCGAGGCGGCGCGGCTGGTCCGCACCCCGACCGCGCGCGACCTTGGCTTCGCGCTCGGCCCGCGGATTAATGCCGGCGGGCGGGTCGGCAAGTCCGATCTCGGGGTTCGCCTGCTCACCGCGACCGACCCCGAGGAAGCCCGCGCCATCGCCGCCGAGCTCGACCGGCTCAACGAGGAACGCCGCGCGATCGAGCAGCTCGTCACCGACCAGGCGCTCGAGCAGGCGGCGCAGCAGGCGGGCGCGCCGGTGATCCTCGTGTCGGGCCGCGGCTGGCACCCCGGGGTGGTCGGCATCGTCGCCAGCCGGCTGAAGGAACGCTTCGGGCGGCCCGCGCTGGTCGTCGCCGAAGAAGAAGACGGCACCGGCAAGGGCAGCGGGCGCTCGATCAACGGGGTCGACCTCGGCTCGGCGGTGCTCGCGGCGAAGGACCACGGCTTGCTCCGCGCGGGCGGCGGGCACGCGATGGCGGCGGGGGTCACGGTCGCGCCGGGCGGGCTTTCCGCGCTGCGCGACTTCCTGGTCGAACGTCTCGCCGCGCCGGTCGAGGCCGCGGTCGGGGGGCGCGCGCTGACGATCGACGCGCTGGTGTCGCCGGGCGGGGTCGCGGGGACGCTGTGCGACGAGCTGGAGGCGGCGGGGCCCTATGGCGCGGGCTGGCCTGGCCCCCGCCTCGCGGTCGGGCCGGCGCGGCTGGTCAAGCCCGGCATCGTCGGCAACGGCCACGTCCGCGCGATCGCGGCGGGCGACGACGGCAAATCGTTCAAGCTGATCGCCTTCCGCGCCGCCGACACGCCGCTCGGGCAGGCAATGCTGTCGGCCGCGCCCGACGCGCGCTGGTGGCTCGCCGGGTCGATCCGGCGCGACGAGTGGACCGGGGGCAACGCGGCCGAGATGCACCTCGACGATCTCGCCGCCGCCTGACCCGCGATACTTGACCCGCCGCCCCGGCTCGCCTAACCGCGCGGCTGCCGATCACGGCCCCTTCGTCTAGCGGTTAGGACGCGGCCCTTTCACGGCTGAAACACGGGTTCGATTCCCGTAGGGGTCACCATCCAGAACATGGTCATATTGCCGGCGCGGTCCTGGAGATCGCGGCGGATGATCGCGAGCCCATAGCGCGCCGCCGCCTCTTCCGACGCCAGCACCGCGGTCTCGCCGTCGGCAAGGTCGCGCGCCGCCCCCGCCGTATTGTCGGCGGCGACCGGCTCAAGCCCGAGCGCCTCGATCGAGCCCGCGCACTGCGCCAGCGCCATCGGGTGGCTGGCGACGCGCCGCAGATCGGACAGGGCGACGCCGGGCCGGGCCATCAGGTGGAGCGCGACCGGGAGCCCGAGCTCGCGCGCCACGCCAAGCCCATGCGCCGCGACCAGCTCGCGGTTGCCCGGCACCGGCCCGGCGATGCTGTTCTCGATCGGCAGCATCCCCGCGTCGACCGCGCCGCTCGCCACCGCCTCGGCGACACCCGCGAACGAGTCGAACGCGACCGCCTCGGCATCGGGCCTGGCTTCGCGGCAGGCGAGGTAGCCGAACGCCCCCGGCGCGCCGGCATAGCCGATCCTCACGGCGCCAGCCGCTCGGCGTGCCACGCGACATGGTCGGCCATGAAGGTCGAGACGAAATAATAGCTGTGGTCGTAGCCGGGCTGGCGGCGAAGCGTCAGCGGGATGTCCGCCTTCGCGCAGGCCTGCTCGAGCAATTCGGGGCGAAGCTGCTGCTCGAGGAAGGGATCGGCCTCGCCGACGTCGACCAGCAGGGCGTCGACGCGCGCGCCGTCCTCGATCAGCGCGACCGCGTCGTGCCGCCGCCACTTGGCCTCGTCGCCGCCCAGATAGGCGCCGAGCGCCTTTCGGCCCCACGGCACCTGCGACGGGGCGACGATCGGGGCGAAGGCGCTGACCGAGCGGAACCGCCCCGGCAGGCCAAGCGCGAGGGTGAGCGCGCCGTGCCCACCCATCGAATGGCCGGTGATCCCTTGCCGATCGAGGTCGACCGGGAAGGAATCGGCGACGATCGCGGGCAATTCCTCGGCGACGTAGCGCCACATGGCGAAATGCGGCGCCCACGGCGACTCGGTGGCATCGATATAGAAGCCAGCACCCTGGCCGAGATCGTAGCCCTCGTCGTCGGCGACGCCCTCGCCGCGCGGCGAAGTGTCGGGGGCGACGAAGACGATCCCCGCCGCGGCGCAGGCGGCGCGATATTCGCCTTTCTCGGTCACATTGGCCTGCGTGCAGGTCAGGCCGGAAAGATACCAGAGCACGGGTAACCGCGTTCCGGCCGGGTGGTCGGGGACGAAGGCCGAGAAGCTCATGTCGGTTCCGGTCGCCGCCGATTGGTGGCGATAGACGCCCTGGACGCCGCCGTGGCTGCGCGTTTCGCTGATGGTCTCGATCACGCCGCGACGCCTAGCCCGAACGCGTCGCGCTGGCCAGCACGACGCCTTTCTTAACCTGCGTTATCCCGCGCTGGGACACGCATGACGCCATGCTCTAAAGCCATGTTTTCGCGCCGAAAATCGTGACGCGGTAAACTGAAATTAAGTCTTGCCAATGTCAAATTCTTGGCCAGTCTCTGCGGTTCTCGCCGCGCGTCGTGCGTGACGATGGGAGGGTCAATTCAATGAATTGGAAGCTGTTGGGCCTGGGGGCCCTGAGTGTCGTTAGCACATCCATGGCGTTCGCGGGCGAGCCGGTCGAGCGCAGCGGCAACGTCCTTCACCAGGCGGTCTGCGCGCGGGCCATCGGTCGCGGCGAAGCGCGTTGTTTCGCCCATGTCGACGTCGATGCGCGCGGCAACCCGTTTGCCGGCAAGGCGCCGACCGCCTCGCCGAACGTGACTCCGTCGGGCTATGGCCCGGCCGACCTGCGCAGCGCCTACAGCACTAGCGGCACCGGCGGTGCGGGCCGGACGATCGCGATCGTCGACGCCTACGGCTATCCGAATGCCGAGGCCGACCTGGCGGTCTACCGCGCGCAATACGGCCTTCCGGCCTGCACCACGGCGAACGGCTGCTTCAAGGTCGTGAACCAGAGCGGCGGAAGCTCGCTTCCGCGCTACAACAGCGGCTGGGCGCAGGAGCAGGCGCTCGACCTCGATATGGCGTCGGCCATGTGCCAGGACTGCAAGATCCTGCTGGTCCAGGCCTCGTCGGCGTCGCTCGCCAACCTGGCGGCGGCGGTCAACACCGCGGCCGCGACGCCGGGCGTGTTCGTGATCTCGAACAGCTACGGCGGCGGTGAATCGGGCTCGTCGAGCTACGAGAGCGCGTACAACCACCCGGGCATCGCGGTGACCGTGTCGACCGGCGACAGCGGCTATGGCGCGCAGTTCCCGGCCACCTCGAACCACGTGATCGCGGTCGGCGGGACCAATCTGAAGCGCGCGTCGAACGCCCGGGGCTGGGCCGAGACCGCCTGGTCGTCTGGCAGCTCGGGCTGCTCGACCGTCTATGCCAAGCCGAGCTACCAGAGCGACTCGCTCTGCACGATGCGCATGGAAGCCGACATCTCGGCGGTCGGCGACCCAGCGACCGGCGTCGCGGTCTATGGGCCGACCGGCAAGGGTTCGCAGTCGGGCTGGCTGGTGTTCGGCGGGACCAGCGTCTCGGCGCCGCTGATCGGCGGCATGTACGGGGCGAGCGGCAAGACCGCCAACGCCGCCTCGACTATCTATGCCGATGCGGCCGGTGGCTTCAACGACGTGACGTCGGGCACCAACGGCAGCTGCGGTGGCACCTACTTCTGCACTGCGGGCGCGGGCTATGACGGTCCGACCGGTCGCGGCACGCCGATCGGGTCTGCCGGCCTCTAAGGGCCACCGAAGCGATCGATTGAGGGGGTTCGCGTTTATGGCCTTGTGGCCGGCGACGCGGACCCCTATCAATTTGTTCAATCTAAAGCGTTTTTTGCGGGCGGGACGAATGAAGCTTGATTCGGGGAGGGGGCTTCCCAGGCGAGTTCGCGCGTCGCTCGCGCTATTGCTCGCCATCTTCTTCGCCATTCCGGCCGTCGCGCAAGGCACGCGCCCGCCGGCCAGCCAGGCGATCCTCACCGACATCCAGCTGATCGGCCAGTCCGACCAGGACGCCGAGTTCCGCCTCGTGTTCGCGCCCAAGGCGAACGGCTATGCCCCGGTCGGCACCGATACGCGCCGCCCCTCGCTCGGCTTCGGGTTGACGGTGCGCGGCCAGCGGGCGGTCGCTCCGTCGGGGCTCAAGGGGCTGGTCCGCCAGATCGACTTCGACCAGGCCGACACGGTGCTCATCCTGCGCTTCGCCACGACGCGCGACGCGGCGATCGTCGCCAAGCCGATCGACGACAAGGCGATCGACGTCAAAATCTCGATCAACACGCCCGCCAATGCGCCGGGGCTCGCGACCACGCCCGCGGTCGCCAATGCGCCGCTCGGGGCGGCCTACCAGCCCGGCGCTGGAGACACGTTCGAGCTGGTCCAGCTAAAATATGCCGACGTGTCGGAGATCGTCGGGCTGCTGTCGCAGGGCGCGACGGTCAAGTCGAACGACCTGTTCGTCCCGCGCGAGCCCGCGTTCGGGTCGAACAGCCTGACCGGCAACAGCTATAATCCCGGGCCGAGCAGCCAGGCACCGGGAAGTGACAGCGATCCGCTCGGCCAGGGGATCGACAGCGGCATGGCGATCGACCGTCGCCTCAACGCGATCTGGCTGCGCGGGTCGCCCGATTACATCGCGCGGATGAAGGCGATGATCAACGCGATCGACATCCCGCTCGACAGCGTGATCCTCGAAACCCAGTTCATCGAGCTGACCGAGAGCGCGTCGAAGGCGATCGGGATCGACTTCACCAACGCCAACGGGCAGATCTTCGCGGGGACGCTGACCAGCGGCTCGTTCATTCCGATCGGCGAAACCCCCAGCAACGGCGGCCACTTCAATCCGAACGGCGATCTCGTCGGCGGGCGACTGACCAGCGCGCAGGTGCAGGCCGCGGTCTACGCCCAGATCACCAAGGGCAACGGGCGGATCGTCAGCAAGCCGCGGATCGCCGCGCAGTCGGGCTCGACCGCCAAGATCATCACCGGCGACGCGCTGCCGATCCTGACCGCGATCACCCTGTCGGGGGTCAATGGGGTCAGCCAGCAGGTCCAGTACGTCAACGTCGGCGTGACGCTGCAGATCGCGCCGCGGGTGTCGGCCGACGGCTACGTCTCGAGCCATGTGTTCGCGGTGGTCTCGAGCGTCACCGGCTACAGCCAGGGCTATCCGACCATCTCGCAGCGCGAGGCCGAGACCTCGGCGACGGTGCGCGACGGCGACAGCTTCGTCATCGGCGGGCTGACTCAGGAGGACGAGCTCAACACGCGGGTCAAGGTGCCTCTGCTCGGCGACATCCCGATCCTCGGCCGGGTGTTCGGCACCGACAGGAAGAGCAAGACCAAGACTGAGCTGTTCATCATCGTCACCCCGCACATCGTTCGCCGGGTGCCGCAGGCGACCGCGCCGGTGGTGCAATAGGCGCTATTGCGCCGGGCGGTGGAGCCCGCACAGCTTGTTGCCGTCGGGATCGCGCAGGTAGGCGAGGTAGAGCGACCCGAACGCGTTCGAGCGGATGCCCGGCGGATCCTCGATCGCCTTGCCCCCCGCCGCCAGCCCACGCGCGTGCCACGCGTCGACCTCCTCGGGCGTGTCGAAGGCGAAGCCGATGGTCGATCCGTTGCCCGCGCTCGCCGGCTCGCCGTCGATCGGCTTCGAGATCATGAACACGCTGCCCTTGTTACGCCACGCGGTGCGGCCCTTGTCGTCGGTGCCGCCCTTCTTTTCGAACAGCGCGTCGTAGAACGCGCGGCTGCGGTCGGGGTCGTTGGTGCCGACCATGATGTGGCTGAACATCGCTTGCTCCTCCTTCAGTAGATGACGACGCTGCGGATCGATTCGCCCGCGTGCATCAGGTCGAACCCCTTGTTGATCTCGTCGAGCGTCAGGACGTGGGTGATCATCGGGTCGATCGCGATCTTGCCGTCCATGTACATATCGACGATCCCCGGCACCCCGCTGCGGCCCTTGACCCCGCCGAACGCGGTGCCGCGCCAGTTGCGCCCGGTGACCAGCTGGAACGGGCGGGTCGAGATTTCCTTGCCCGCCTCTGCGACGCCGATGATCACGCTGGTCCCCCAGCCGCGGTGGCAGCATTCTAAAGCCGTGCGCATCACCTCGGTATTGCCGGTCGCGTCGAAGCTGTAGTCGGCGCCGCCGTCGGTGAGCTCGACGATCTTCGCGACGATCTCCTCGCGGGTCATGCCCCTGGTGTTGAGGAAGTCGGTCATTCCGAACTGCCGCCCCCACGCTTCTCGGTCGGGATTGAGGTCGATGCCCACGATCTTCGCCGCGCCCGCCAGCTTCGCGCCCTGGATGACGTTGAGCCCGATCCCGCCCAGCCCGAACACGACGACATTGTCGCCCGGCTGGACCTTGGCGGTCTCGGTCACCGCGCCGACCCCGGTGGTCACCCCGCAGCCGATGTAGCAGCTGGTCTTGAACGGGGCGTCGGGCCGGATCTTCGCCACCGCGATCTCGGGCAGCACGGTGAAGTTCGAAAAGGTCGAGCAGCCCATGTAGTGGAAAATCTGCTGCCCCTTGTAGCTGAAGCGCGAGGTGCCGTCGGGCATGACCCCCTTGCCCTGCGTCGCGCGGATCGCGGTGCACAGGTTCGACTTGCCGCTAAGGCAGGTTTTGCACCTGCCGCACTCGGGCGTGTAAAGCGGGATGACATGGTCGCCGGGGACGACGCTGGTCACCCCCGTGCCCACCTCGCGCACCACGCCCGCGCCCTCGTGGCCGAGGATCGAGGGGAACAGCCCCTCGCTGTCGAGACCGTCGAGCGTGTAGGCGTCGGTGTGGCAGATGCCGGTCGCCATGATCTCGACCAGCACCTCGCCCGCGCGCGGGCCGTCGAGATCGACCTCGACGATCTCAAGCGGCTGCTTGGCTTCGAATGCGACGGCGGCGCGGGTCTTCATGGGCGTCTCCTTTGCCCGCCGCTTGCCACGCCCCGCGCCATCCGCCAATGCCCGATTGCAGCGAGGAGGATCGATTGGGCTGGGCAGCGGGCAGGCACGCATTGATCACCGGCGGCGGCAGCGGGATCGGCGCCGCGACGGCGCGCGCGCTCGCCGCCGAGGGCGCCAACGTCTCGCTGTTCGGTCGCCGGCCCGAGGCGATCGAGGCGGTCGCGGCCGAAACCGGCGGCCGCGCCTTTCCCTGCGACGTCGTCAATCGCGCCACCATGGAGGCCGCCTTCGCCGCCGCGCGCGCGGCAAACGGACCGTTCGACTATGTCGTGCTCAACGCGGGGATCGGCGACAGCGCACCGTTCCTGAAGACGCGGCGCGAAAGCTGGGACGCGATCATCGCCACCAATCTCACCGCGCTGTTCGACGGCGCGCAGCTCGCGCTCCCCGACCTCGTCGGCGATCTCGACAAAAGGCTGGTGATCGTCGCCTCGGTGGCGGGATTGAAGGGTGCGCCCTTCGCCGCGCCCTACGCCGCCTCGAAGCATGGCGCGGTCGGGCTCGCGCGGAGCCTCGCGGTCGAGTTCGCCGCGACCGGGCCGACGGTCAACGTGGTCTGCCCGGCGTTCGTCGACACGCCGATGGTCGACGACAGCGTGGCGCGCATCGCCCGCGCCGCGAAGCGCAGCGAGGACGAGGCGCGCGCCTCGCTCGCGGCGATGAATCGCAATGGCCGGCTGATTTCGTCCGAGGAGGTCGCGGCGGCGATCGCCTATCTATGCCATCCGTCGAGCCGGTCGGTCACTGGTGCGGCGCTGGCGATCGACGGCGGGACGACCGCCTGACGAGTCACGCGAAACCGATCAGCGGATCGTCCTCGCGCGGCGCGACCGCCTTGCCGAACGGCGCGATCTGGTCGCGATAATAGGCCTCGGCGAGCCCGTAGCTGCCGTCGGCGATCCTGAACAACCCGTCGCGGTCGAGGATCCGCGTCGCTCCGCGCAGGAGCTCGACCAGCCCTTCGCGCTTCATTTCCTGTAGCGCGTTGCTGGTCGTCGGACGCTGGGCGGAGATCATCATCGCCAGCATGTCGTGGGTGATCGTGATCGTGTCCCCCTCGATCCGGTCGTGACACATCAACAGCCAGCGGGCGAGCCGCTTGCGCACCGAGTCCTGGTCGCTGCTCATGATGTTGCAGCTGACCTGGGTGAGGAAGCTGTAGGCGAAGCGGACGATCGTTTCGCGCGCCGAGCGCGGGCCGTCGTCGACGATCGAATTGAATTCGCGCGCGCGGATCCGGCGACCGACGAGGTCGCCGACCTGCGAGACCATCGTCCGGCAGGCGCTGGGAACGCGAAGCAGGGCCCCGATCGGAAACATCCCTTCCGCGCCGATCAACCCGACTTCGGAAATGATCCCGGCGTCCGATCGCATCGCCTTGCTGGCGATGCCGCGGTCGACGACGAACACGTAGCTCCCGTCGAGCTCGGCAGTCGGAATCGCCGCGCCCGGCGGGTAGAAAAATTCAGATCCGGCGAGCCGGAGTTCGTTCCGGACCGCCGGGGTAAAGGTCTCGACGAGGCCGTTCACCACCGTTCTCCTGACCCGAGCGAGGTGGGAATAACGCATTTTGAAGCGGCAAGGAATAGTATATTGTAACCTAGGTTACAAAAATCCGACAACGACGAAGTATTCCTCAATACTTAACTCGAATCGTCTTTGTATCAATCAGTACCAAAGCAAATTTCACGATTAGAGGCGATTAATCTCCCAAGTTTTTTCCGTAATCAAACAGGGAGAGTAATGATGTTTAGTTATGATGTTACAGATCTTGATCTTCATGATGCCCTTTTTTCCAACTTCGTTTCGTCGCGGTATCGCCTGCTCGCCGGCGTTTCGGCTTCGCTGGTCGCCCTGCTTTCCGCGCAGCCCGCCGTCGCGGCGTCGCAGCCGACGCCGAGCACGCTCGTCAGCGTCTGTTCGGGCGTCAAGCTGCCGCCGTCGGTCGTCACCGGGATCATCGCGCCGGTGCTCATCGGGACGGTCGACCCGCTCGAAACGACGGTGAACGGGACACTGACCGCGCTCGGCCCGCTGCCGGGCATCATCGGCCTCCCCTCGCCGCTTAGCTTCGACACGACCGGTCTGCTCACCACGGCTGCGTCGGGCAGCGACATCAGCCTGTCGGTCGTTTCGCAGAACGGGACGCTGGTCGGCCCCTCCTCGCAGTGCGACGCCAGCGCGAGCAGCTACACGCTCGACACCCCGGCGGGCGTCTCGATCGGCGGCAACCAGATCACCGGTCTCGGCGCGACCGGCCAGCAGGCGGTCGCGGGCGAAATCAACTCGATCGCGATCGGCAACAATGCCGCCACCAACGCGCTGGCGACCAACTCGGTCGCGATCGGCACCGGGGCGAGCGTCGCGGCGACCGGAGCCAATTCGGTCGCGCTCGGCGCCGGCTCGATCGCCGACCGTCCGAACACGGTGTCGGTCGGCGCGGTCGGCAGCGAACGGGTCATCGCCAATGTCGCCGCGGGCACGCTCGCGACCGACGCGGTCAACCTCGGCCAGCTCACCGCCGCGACCCAGAACGCCGTCCAGTACGACGATTCGACCCACAGCACGGTGACCTTCGACGGCGTCGGCGGCACGACCCTCACCAACGTCAAGGCGGGCGCGGTCACCGCGACGTCCACCGACGCGGTCAACGGGTCGCAGCTCTATGCCGTTCAGACCCAGGTCGACGCCAACACAACGGCGATCGCCAATTTGACGACGACCACCAACAACAACACTACCGCGATCACCAACCTTACTACCCAGGTGAATGCCAACACCACGGCGGTGACCAATCTCACCACCCAAGTGAATGCCAACACCACGGCGGTCACCAACCTCCAGGTCGCGGTCGAGAACGGGGCGATCGGCCCGGTGCAGTACAGCAACCCGGCGACGCCGACCGTGCCCAACGGCGGCACGCCGACCAACGACGTCACGCTGGTCGGCGCGGCGGCCGGCGGCGTCGGTCTCCATAACGTCGCCGACGGGGTGATCGGGGCGGGCTCGACCGACGCGGTCAACGGCGGCCAGCTCTACGAGGCGATCCTCGGCGCCAATCCCAACGCCGTCCTCTACGACGACAGCAGCCATACCGCGATCACGCTTAATTCGGGCGGCGCGGCGACGACGATCCACAATGTGGCGGCCGGCACCGCGGCGACCGACGCGGTCAACGTCGGGCAGCTCAACGCGGTGTCGATGACCACGCTGAACAGCGCGAACAGCTATACCGACCTCAAGTTCAACCTGCTCGACCAGCAGGTCGCGCGGGTCGACCGCGATGCGCGGGCGGGAACCTCGGCGGCGCTCGCCGCGGCGGGCATGCCGCAGGCAATGGACCCGGGCAGGACGATGATCGCGGGTGGGGTCGGCACCTATCGCGGCCGGGTCGGCTTCGCGATCGGGGGATCCTACCGCGCGCCCAACGGCCAGTCGGCGTACAAGGTCGGCGTGACCTACGACAGCAGCAGCCACATCGGCGCGAACGCGGGGTTCGGCTTCGAATTCTGATCGACGCGAGCGAGGGCGTTCAGCGCCGGCGAAGCAAGCGCCGGACGCCCTCGGTCACCCCGCCGAAGACGAGGTGCGAGACGTAACCGTAAGCATGACTTTTTGCCGGCGCCTCGGTCGGCGCCGTGCCCAGCCCGGCCGCAGGCACCGCCAGTTCGTCGAAGGCCGTCGCCGCCGCCAGCGCGAAGCGGCTGCCAAACCCCTTCGTCACCCCTGGCCGATATTCGGCGACGAGCCCGTACGCCGTTCCGAGCGCCGCCCCGAAGAGATAATGCACGACCTGTCCGGCCTTTTGCTTGTTCGCCTTGGCGACATATTCGCCGGTGGCGGCGCGGCTGACCTTTTGCGCGGCCCTTACCGTCGCCGGGTCGCCGCCCTTGGGCATATCGACCTGCCGCGCCCACAGCGCCTGGAACCTGTCCATCGCAAAGCTGGCGACGAGGCCGCCGGCGAGCCCCGCGGCAGCGCCCTTCCACGCCGATCTGCCGTTCGCCTCCATGACCGCCCCAACGGTGAGGCGGCGGACATTGTTCCTATTCGAACTCGACGATCACCTGGTCGACGCTGAGGCTCTCGCCCGCCGCGACCGGGGTCGCCTTGACGGTGGCGGCCTTTTCGGCGCGCAGGATATTCTCCATCTTCATCGCCTCGACCACCGCCAGCGGCTGCCCCGCCTCGACGCTGTCGCCCGCCTTGACCTCGAGCCGCGAGAGCAGCCCCGGCATCGGCGCGAGCAGATATTTGCTGAGGTCGGGCGGCAGTTTTTCGATCATGTGCTGGGTAAGCGCCGCGACGTGGGGCGCCAGCACCGTCGCCCGGTGCTTCGCCCCGCGCGTGGTCAGCGTCCAGCCGCGCCCGTCGCGCGCGACCTGAACGACGCGGCGGCGATCGTCGAGGTCGGCGATCATCAGCCAATCCCCCGGCGCCCAGTCGCCGACCACGTCGATCTCGTCGCCGTCATCGACGCTGACGAGGTTGCCCCCGTCATAGGGCGTGACGGTGACCTCATGGTCGCGCTTGCCGAGGCGGACGATCTGCGTCGCGTCGGGAAACTGCTCGTCGCCGAGCTGCCCGTCGACCAGCGCAGCGCGGGTGCGCAGCGTCAGCTCGGCGATCGCGGCGAGCGCGGCGAGGTCGGTGGCCAGCGCCTCGTCGGTCGGCGCGCCGGCAAAGCCGTCGGGATATTCCTCGGCGATGAAGCCGGTGGTGAGCTCGCCCGAGCGGAAGCGCGGATGCTGCATGATCGCGCTGAGGAAATCGACGTTGTGGCCGAGCCCCTCGATGCGGAAGGCGTCGAGCGCCGCGACCTGCCGGTCCGCCGCCTCGTCGCGCGTGGCGCCCCACGTCACCAGCTTGGCGATCATCGGGTCGTAGAACATCGAAACCTCGCCGCCCTCGTAGACGCCGTCGTCGACCCGCACCCCGTCGATCCCGCGGCGCCCGTTGGCTGAGCCGTCGTCGGTCCAGCCCGGCACCGGCGGCTCGTATCGCACCAGCCGCCCGGTCGAGGGCAGGAAGCCGCGGTAGGGATCCTCGGCATAGACACGGTTCTCGATCGCCCAGCCGTCGATGCCGATATCGTCCTGCGTGAACGGCAGCTTCTCGCCGTAGGCGACGCGGATCATCTGCTCGACCAGGTCGATGCCGGTGATCGCCTCGGTCACCGGATGCTCGACCTGGAGGCGGGTGTTCATCTCGAGAAAGTAGAAGCTTTTCCCTGTCGGGTCCTTGCCCGACACAATCAGCTCGACCGTCCCCGCCGAATGATAGTCCACCGCCCGCGCCAGCGCGACGCACTGCTCGCCCATCGCTTTCCGCATTTCCGGCGTGACGAACGGCGACGGCGCTTCCTCGACCACCTTCTGGTGGCGGCGCTGGATCGAGCATTCGCGCTCGTTGAGGTAGAGGATGTTGCCGTGCTTGTCGCCGAGGATCTGGATCTCGATGTGGCGCGGGTCCTCGATGAATTTCTCGATGAACACGCGGTCGTCGCCAAAGCTGGCGAGGCCCTCGCGCTTGGTCGCCTCGAACCCCTCGCGGACGTCCTTCTCCGAAAACGCCAGCCGCATCCCCTTGCCGCCGCCGCCGGCGCTGGCCTTCATCATCACCGGATAGCCGATCTCGCCCGCGATCCGCACCGCATGCTCGGTGTCCGCGATCTCGCCGACGAAGCCTGGGACGACGTTGACCCCGGCCGCCTTGGCCAGCTTCTTCGACTCGATCTTGTCGCCCATCGCCGCGATCGCGCCGACCGGCGGCCCGATGAAGGCGATGCCCTCGGCGGCCAGCGCCTCGGCGAAGGTGGTCCGTTCGGATAGGAAGCCATAGCCCGGGTGCACCGCCTCCGCGCCCGTCGCTTTGCACGCGGCGATGATCTTGTCGGCGAGGAGATAGCTCTGCGCGGCGGGCGGCGGCCCGATATGCACCGCCTCGTCCGCCATCTTCACGAACGGCGCGCGCGCGTCGGCGTCGGAATAGACCGCCACCGTCGCGATCCCCATCCGCCGCGCGGTCTTGATGACGCGGCAGGCAATTTCCCCGCGATTGGCAATCAGGATTTTTTTGAACATTGGACCTCGAAACCGAACTCGGGCGGCGGTGGGCTCGCCGGGGGAAGAAGGAATTGCAGCGCCTGGGGCGACAGCTGCTGGTAAATCGTCGAATGGCCGAGGTCGAGCCGCTGGTTGAGGCAGCGCCGCCCGCCATGCGCGTCCAGACTGCCGAGAAAACGGTTCAGGCCGCCCGGCTCCTCGCTCGTCTCCCGAGCCCACGCGAGGTACAGCGGAGGCGTCGTCGCGCGACCCGCCAGCAGGCCCGCCGACACTTTCGACAGCGCCTCCTTGTCCCACCACAGGCTCGGGTCGATCGCGCCATAGGCGCCGAACAGCGCCGGCTGGCGCAGCCAGGTTTCGACGATGAACAGGCCGGCGAGCGATTCCCCGATCACGGCATCCTGACCGTTGGTGCGAAACCTGCGCGTGACGAACGGCTTCACGCGCTCGGCGATGAAGGCGCGGAACGCCGCCGACCCGCCGGCGGTCGGATATTTGCGGCGCGTTTCGGGGTCGCCGACCGGCCCCGTCAGCTCGCGGCGACGGTCCTTGGTTTCGATGCCGACCACGATCGCGTCGCGCGACCGGCCCCACGCCGCCCCCAGCTTCTCGACCCCGGCGATGTGGATCAGGTCCTGCGCCACCCCGCCGTCGATGATGTAAAGCACGGGATAGCGCGCGCCCGGCTTCGTCGCATAGCCGTCGGGCAGCACGACATTCACCGCATAGCGCCCGCCGAGCGTCGGGGCGGCCATCGTGTAACCTTGCCCGAGCACGATCGGCGTCCCCGCCGACGGCTGCGCAACCAGCGCCGCGAGCGCCGCCGCGATCATCATTCGACCGGCGGCTTGTTGTGCCCGAGCAGCCGAAGCACCTCGTCCGCCGCGTCGGCGAGGTTGGTGCCGGGGCCGAAGATCGCCTGCACGCCCGCCTTGCGCAGGAAGTCGTAGTCCTGCGGTGGGATAACGCCGCCGGCGACGACCTTGATGTCGGCGCGGCCCATGTCGCGGAGGTGGCCAATCAGCTCGGGGATCAGCGTCTTGTGCCCCGCCGCGAGGGAGGAGGCACCGACCACGTCGACGTTGTCGGCCACCGCCTGCTCGGCAGTTTCGCGCGGGGTCTGGAACAAGGCGCCCGGGATGACCTCGAAGCCCAGGTCGCCGAACGCCGAGCTGACGAGGTTGGCCCCCCGGTCGTGCCCGTCCTGCCCCATCTTGGCGACGAAGATGCGGGGCTTGCGGCCGAGCCGCGTCGCCACTGCCGCGGTCCCCGCGACCGCTTCCTTCCACCGCGCGTCGGCGCGCTGGCCGTAGATGCCGCTGACCGGCTCGGGCGTGGTCGCATAGCGCCCGAAGGCGCGTTCGAGCGCGTCCGAAATCTCGCCGAGCGAGGCGCGCGCCCGCGCCGCCTCGACCGACAGCGCGAGCAGGTTCGCGTTGCTGCGCGCCCCCGCCTCCAACGCGTCGAGCGCCGCGCGGCATGCCGCCTCGTCGCGGCTCCCGCGCATCGCCGCCAGCCGCGCGATCTGCCCGCCGCGAACCTTGTCGTTGTCGACCTCAAGAATGTCGATCTCGGGCTCCTCGGCCAGTCGATATTTGTTGACCCCGACGATCACCGTCTCGCCCGTATCGACCTTGGCCGCACGCTCGGCGGCGGCTTCCTCGATTCGCCGCTTCGGCAGTCCCTCGGCGACCGCCCTGACCATCCCGCCGTGCGCCTCGACCTCTTCGATCAGCGCCCAGGCGCGCGCCTCGAGCTCGCGGGTCAGCGCCTCGACATAATAGCTCCCGCCGAGCGGATCGGCGACCGCGGTCACCCCGCTTTCCTCGGCGAGGATCAGCTGGGTGTTGCGCGCGATCCGCGCCGAAAAATCGGTCGGCAGCGCGATCGCCTCGTCGAACGAATTGGTGTGGAGCGACTGGGTGCCGCCAAGCACCGCCGCAAGCGCCTCGATCGTGGTGCGGACGATATTGTTGTATGGGTCCTGCTCGGTCAGCGACACGCCGCTCGTCTGGCAATGGGTGCGCAGCAGCTTCGACTTCTCCGACTTGGCGCCGAGGTCGGTCATGATCCGCGCCCACAGCGTGCGCGCGGCGCGCATCTTGGCGACTTCCATGAACAGGTTCATGCCGATGCCCCAGAAGAAGCTGAGGCGCGGCGCGAACGCGTCGATGTCGAGGCCCGACTTCATCGCGGCGCGGACATATTCCATGCCGTCGGCGAGCGTGTAGGCCATCTCCTGCACCGCGGTCGCCCCGGCCTCGTGCATGTGGTAGCCCGAGATCGAGATGCTGTTGAATTTCGGCATCTCGGCGCTGGTGTAGGCGATGATGTCGCTGACGATCCGCATCGAGGGTTCGGGCGGGTAGATATAGGTGTTGCGGACCGCGAACTCTTTCAGGATATCGTTCTGGATCGTGCCGGTCAGCGCGGCACGCGGCACCCCCTGCTCCTCCCCCGCGACGATGTAGAACGCCAGCACCGGCAGCACCGCGCCGTTCATCGTCATGCTCACCGACATCTCGCCGAGCGGAATGCCGTCGAACAGCAGCTTCATGTCCTCGACGCTGTCGATCGCCACGCCCGCCTTGCCGACGTCACCCGCGACGCGCGGATGGTCGCTGTCGTATCCGCGGTGGGTGGCGAGGTCGAAGGCGACGCTCAGACCCTTCTGCCCGGCGGCGAGGTTGCGACGGTAAAAGGCGTTCGATTCCTCGGCGGTCGAGAAGCCCGCATATTGCCGGATCGTCCAGGGCCGCCCGGCATACATCGTCGCATAGGGCCCACGCGTGTAGGGCGCGACCCCGGGATAGCCGCTATCGCGCCCGTCCTCGGGGCCGTAGACGGTCTTGAGCGTAATATGTTCGGGCGTCTGGCGCGTCAGGTCGCGCCCCTTCGACTCCTTGTCGGCGAGGGCTTTCCAGGCATCGAGATCGTTCGACATGCGACCGGCCCTAGCGCCGCCGCGCGCGCCTGCCAATCAGGCGGGCTCGATCAGGATTTTCGCGCTGACCGAATTGGCGATGAAGCATTTGTCGTGCGCCGCCTCATGCAAGGCCATGATCGCCGCCGCGTCGGGCACGGGGTCGGCGAAGGCGATGCGCGGGTGCAGCGTCACCGTCTCGATCCGCACCTTGCCGTCCCCGCTCCGCACCAGCTTCGTCTCGGCGGTGTCGTCGTAGGCGATGACCGCGTGGCCGGCGTGCTTGGCGAGGTCGAGGAACCAGAGCATGTGGCAGCTGGCGATCGAGGCGAGGAAGGCTTCCTCCGGATCGACGCCGGCCGGGTCGGACCAGGGCGCTTTCACCACGTCGGGCGAGGCGCTCCCGGCGACCGCCGCGCCGCCGTCGAAATGGAAGGTGAAAGCGCGGCTGTAGCGGCCTTCGCGGAAGGCGGCGGGGTCGGGGTTCGACCAGGCGACGGTGGCGCTGTGCTTGGGCATCAATGTGCTTGGCGTGGCGTTTCCATAATTTCCGTCAGCACGCTGCCCATGTCCTTCGGGTGCAGGAAAAAGATCGGCGTTCCGTGCGCGCCGATGCGCGTCGGGCCGAGGATGCGCACGCCCTTGCCCTCGTACCAGGCGCGGGCTTCGTCGATGTCGGCGACCTCGAAGCAGAGGTGATGCTGGCCGCCGTCGGGATTGCGCTCGAGGAATTTCACGATCGGCGAGTCCGGCCCAAGCGGCTCGATCAGCTCGACCTGCATGTTCGGCGCATCGACGAAGCACACGCGCACCCCCTGCGCGGGAAGGTCGAACGGGTCATGCTCCGTCGTCGCCCCCATCGTCTCGCGATACAGCGCGACCGACTTCTCGATCGACGGGGTCGCCACCCCGACATGGTTGAGGCGTCCGAGTTTCATCGACTGATTTCGCAAGGAAAATAAAAGATCATTGCATTATAGACTGAAACAGTACCCGGATAATTTTGCTGATCTTCAGCTGATATCAGATATTCTACAACCTTTGATTTAACGTCGATGATCGAAATATCCTTTGGCAAGCACGCCATCGGATGATTGCTAGGAAATATAATCGTACGACCGTCGTAAACGGCCTTCAGATAGCCTTCGCATTCAGCAGTCAGAATTGCTTCGCTCGAAGTGCATAATTTAATCACGTCACGACCACTAAAGAAAGATCCTTCGCTCAGCTTTCGGTCCTCGAAAGTTGAGATTTGGGTCGAAAAGATTAGAACACTAAAGAGGAATGTTGTCATGCTTTTTCCACGGGTTCTCAAGCTGCTTGTCGCGAAGCTTGCGTAGCCCCAGCGCCACCCGCTTGCGCGTCGAGTGCGGGTAGATCACCTCGTCGATGAAACCCTTGCTTGCGGCCACGAACGGGTTGGCGAAGCGGTCTTCATATTCCTTGGTGCGCTCGGCGATCTTGTCGGGATCGTCCTTTTCGCTGCGGAAGATGATCTCGACCGCGCCCTTGGCCCCCATCACGGCGATCTCGGCGGTCGGCCAGGCATAGTTCAAGTCGCCGCGCAAATGCTTCGAGGCCATAACGTCATACGCCCCGCCATAGGCCTTGCGCGTGATCACCGTGATCTTGGGCACCGTCGCCTCGGCATAGGCAAACAGCAGCTTGGCGCCATGCTTGATGATGCCGTTATGCTCCTGCCCGACGCCGGGCAAAAACCCCGGCACGTCGACGAAGGTCACGATCGGGATGTCGAACGCGTCGCAGAAGCGGACGAACCGCCCCGCCTTTTTCGACGCGTTGATGTCGAGGCAGCCCGCCAGCACCGTCGGCTGGTTGGCGACGATGCCCACCGTCCGCCCCTCGACACGCGCGAAGCCGACGATGATGTTGCCGGCATGGTTCGGCTGGATTTCGAAAAAGTCGCCTTCGTCGGCCACCTTCCGGATCAGCTCGTGCATGTCGTAGGGCGTGGTCGCCGACGGCGGGACGAGACTGTCGAGGCTTTCCTCGAGCCGGTCCCACGGGTCCTCGGTCGGCCGCTCGGGCAAATCGTGCCGGTTCGACAGGGGCAGGAAGTCGAAGAAGTCGCGCGCCGCCAGCAGCGCGTCGATGTCGTTCTCGAACGCGACATCGGCCACGCCCGACTTGGTCGTGTGGGTGACCGCGCCGCCAAGTTCTTCCTGCGTCACCACCTCGTTGGTGACGGTCTTCACCACCTCGGGCCCGGTGACGAACATGTAGCTACTATCCTTCACCATGAAGATGAAGTCGGTCATCGCCGGCGAATAGACCGCCCCGCCCGCGCACGGCCCCATGATCAGCGAAAGCTGCGGCACGACGCCCGAGGCGAGTACGTTGCGCTGGAATACCTCGGCATAGCCGCCGAGGCTGGCGACGCCTTCCTGGATGCGCGCGCCGCCGCTGTCGTTGAGGCCGATCACCGGCGCACCGACCTTCATCGCCGCGTCCATCACCTTGCAGATCTTCTGCGCGTGACGCTCCGACAGCGAGCCGCCGAACACGGTGAAGTCCTGCGCGAAGACATAGACCAGCCGCCCGTTGATCGTGCCGCTGCCGGTGACCACCCCGTCGCCCGGGACGTGCTGGCTCTCCATCCCGAAGTCGACGCAGTTATGCTCGACATACATGTCGACTTCCTCGAACGAGTCGGGGTCGAGCAGGACCGAGAGCCGTTCGCGCGCGGTCAGTCGCCCCTTGGCGTGCTGCGCGTCGATCCGCTTCTGCCCCCCGCCGAGCCGCGCCGCGTCCCGCCGTGCCTCGAGTTGGTCGATCTTGGTCGCCATTGCGATCAGCCCTCGTTGAGGTAGGTTTCGAGCTCGTCGCCGTCGAGCCGGACGATATGGATGACGTTGGTCGAGCCGCTGGTCTTGAACGGCACGCCGGCCATGATCACGACCCTATCGCCCGCCCCGGCGAGGTGGTGGCGGAGCGCCATCCGCCGCGCCTTGCCGACCATTTCCTCGAAGCTTCCGACGTCGCGGGTGTGGACCGCGTAGACCCCCCACTGGAGTCCCAGCCGCCGCGCCGCCTTGATGCTGCTGGTCATCGCCATGATCGGGACTCGCGGCCGCTCGCGCGCGATCCGCCGCGCGGTCGAGCCCGACGCGGTGTAGCAGGCCATCGCCACCGCGTTGACCGTCCGCACGATGTCGCGCGCCGAGCGCGCCAGCGCGTCGGCGGTAGTCGCCTGCGGGGGAGTCTCGGTAAAGTGGATCCGGCCGTAGAAGGCCGGGTCGGTTTCGACCGACACGGCGATCCGGTCCATCATCGTGACCGATTCGACCGGGTAGGCGCCCGCCGCGCTTTCGGCCGACAGCATCACCGCGTCGGCGCCGTCGTAGATGGCGGTGGCGACGTCGCTGACCTCGGCGCGGGTCGGAGTCGGCGACACGATCATCGATTCGAGCATCTGGGTCGCGACCACTACCGGCTTGCCCGCCTGCCGCGCGGCGGCGACGATCCGGTTCTGCAGCGGCGGCACGCTCTCGGGCGGTAGCTCGACGCCGAGGTCGCCGCGCGCGACCATCACCGCGTCGGCCAGCTCGAGGATTTCGCCCAACCGCTCGATCGCCTGCGGCTTTTCGATCTTGGCCATCACCCCGGCCCTGTCGCCGACCAGCTTCTTGGCCTCGGCGACGTCCTCGGGCCGCTGGACGAACGACAGCGCGACATAGTCGGTATGCTGCGACAGCGCGAAGGCGAGGTCGTCGCGGTCCTTTTCGGTCAGCGCCGGGATCGGCACCACCACGTCGGGGACGTTGACGCCCTTGTGGTTGCTGACCTTGCCGCCGACCATCACCTCGGCCTCGATCCGCTCGGGCGTGACCTTGGTCGCCTTCAGCCGCACCTTGCCGTCGTCGATCAGCAGCCGGTCGCCGGCCGACAGCGTGTCGAACAGCTCGGGATGCGGAAGCTCGACCCGCTTGTCGCTGCCGAGCGCGGGATCGCGGTCGAGGACGAACTTCTGCCCTTCCTTCAGCATCGCGCTGCCGCCCTCGAAATCGCCGACGCGAAGCTTCGGCCCCTGCAGGTCGAACACGATCGTGGTCGGCCGACCCAGCTTCTTCTCGAGCCCGCGGATCGCCTCGACCAGCTTGGCCTTTTCGGCCTGGGTGCCGTGGCTCATGTTGATGCGGAAGGCGTCGGCGCCGACGGTCATCAGCGTCTCGATCATCGCCGGGGTCGAGGAGGCGGGACCGAGCGTCGCCAGCACTTTGACCTTACGGCCGCGGGGGCTCATCGCGATCGACATGTTTTCCTTACGTAACCGGGGCGGGAAGTGGGCTGGCCTAGTCGCTTGGGCCAGTGGGTTCAACCGGGTTGAGCGCCGGGGCGCCCTCGCCTATCGAGCGGCCAACCCAGGGAATCGGAGCAAGGACCCCCATGAGTGACGGTAATGTGTCGGCCGACCAGCTGCGCCTGTTCATTGAGCGCATCGAGCGGCTCGAGGAGGAAAAGAAGGGCATCGCCGACGATGTGAAGGACGTCTATGCCGAGGCCAAGGCCAACGGCTACGACACCAAGACGATGCGATCGATTGTCCGGCTTCGCAAGATGGAAAAGAACGCGCGCGACGAGATGGACGCGCTGCTCGAAACCTACCGCAACGCCCTCGGCATTTCCTAAGGAGCTCGGCGATGGCCGGCCATTCCAAATATAAGAACATCATGTATCGCAAGGGCGCGCAGGACAAGAAGCGCTCGGCGATGTTCTCCAAGCTCAGCCGCGAAATCACCGTCGCGGCGAAGATGGGGTTGCCCGATCCGGACATGAATCCGCGGCTTCGCGCCGCGGTGCTCGCCGCCAAGGCGCAGTCGATGCCCAAGGACAATATCCAGCGCTCGATCGACAAGGCGTCGATGGGCGACATGGCGAATTACGAGGAGGTCCGCTACGAGGGCTACGGCCCCGGCGGGGTCGCGCTGATCGTCGAGGCGCTGACCGACAACCGCAACCGCACCGCCACCAACATCCGCACCGCGTTCAGCAAGAACGGCGGCAACCTCGGCGCGTCGGGAAGCGTTAGCCACGGCTTCGAGAGGCTCGGGCTGATCGAATATCCGGCCAGCGCGGGCGACGAGGACAAGGTGATGGAAGCGGCGATCGAGGCCGGCGCCGACGATGTCGAGAGCGACGAGGGCGGCCACCGCATCTGGACCCCGGTCGAGGGCATGCACGACGTCGCGAAGAGCCTCGAGGGCGCGCTCGGCGAGGCCGAGGCGGTCAAGCTGGCGTGGAAGCCGGGGCTCGAGGTCTCGGTCGCGGGCGACGACGTCGCGACGCTGATGAAGCTGGTCGACACGCTCGAGGACGACGACGACGTCCAGACCGTGTGGGGCAATTACGACATCTCCGACGAGGAGCTGGAGAAGCTCGGCTGACCCCGCGCCGATGATCATTCTCGGCCTCGACCCTTCGCTCAGCAGCACGGGCTGGGGGCTGATCCGCGCCGAGGGCAATCGCCTGTCGCACATCGCCAACGGCCAGCTGAAGACCGCGACCACCGAGCCTCTCCCGGCGCGCCTGTCGCACCTCGCGACCCAGCTCGAGGCGCTGCTGGCCGACCGTCCCGCCGATGCCGCGGCGGTCGAGGAAGTGTTCGTCAACAAGAACGCCCAGTCGACGCTCAAGCTGGCGCAGGCGCGCGGGGTGGTGCTGATGATCGCCGCGCGCGCCGGCCTCGACCCGACCGAATATGCCGCGCGGCTGGTCAAGAAGGCGGTGGTCGGCACCGGAGCGGCGGAAAAAGTGCAGGTCCACGCGATGGTCCAGCTGCTGCTCCCCGGCGCGGCGATCGCCGGCCCCGACGCCGCCGACGCGCTCGCCATCGCCATCACCCACGCGCATCACCTCGCCAGCGCACGGCGCGGGGGCTGAACCTCACATCCCGCGGCTGTCGAGCTGTTCCTGGAACAGGTGCGGCCGCGCCTGCCCGATCGCGTCGCAGCCGCCCGGCCGACGATAGGCGCAGAGACGGTGGTCGTCGTTCCCGACGCAGCGCCCGGCGACCCAGGGCGCAGCGGGCGGCCCCTCGATCGCATAGTCGAGCATGGCATTGGCCGCGCGAAGCGGCGCGGCGGGCCGCGGGGGGTGGGGCCGGTCGAAGGTGACCGGCGGGCCGCCCGTCGGCAGGAGGTAGATCGGCTTGGACGATTGCACCATCGCGCGTCCGAAATAGAAATATTCCTCGCCGGGAATGACCAGCCCGCACACCGCCGGGTCGGCGATGACCGCGCGCGCCAACCGCGTCCGCGCGCCGTTTTCGCGAAAATCGACCCAGTAATAGGGGATCAGCCACAGGCTCGCCGACGCGGCGGCCCACGCCGCGACGAGCCGAACGAGGGTCCAGCGCCGCATTAGGTCGACCGATCCGAGCGCGGCGACGATGAGCAGCGGCTGGGTGGTCAGCAGCAGGTAGCGCTGCTCTTTGTGCCCGACAAATTGATGAAGCACGAGGTTTGCCAGTGCCGCGATGACCAGCGCTGGTTCACGTCGCCAACCCTTAATCGCTAGAAAGATTACTAGAAGTGAAGGAATTCCCCACGCCTGAGGCCAGGTCAGCAGGTAAGTCCAAGGGCTAACGCCCCCAATTTCTTTCATCCGCCCCGCGACGATGTTGAACTGATAGTTCCGCCAAATCCAAGTGTAGGGAATTTGCCCACCGGACAGATCAAACAGTCCGCCAGTCGCGATCACCGGTATCGCCCCCGCCGCCAGCCAGCCCCACGCCCGCCGGTCGCGGCCCGCCGCGACGAGCGCCCATGCCAGCAGCGCCGGGCCCGACTGGAAACGGAACACGCAGGCGGCCGTCATGAGCGCGCCGACCGCCGCGATCCGCCAGCGCGTCGCGTCGCGTCGAAACAGCGCTGCGCCCGCCAGGAACGCCGCCACCGCGACAATTTCGCTCAGCGTCTGGACCGAAAACATCACGCTTTCGGTCCACACCGCCATCGCCGCCATCGCGACGATCGCGTGCCGCGGCGAATGACGCCGCCCGATCCGCCACGCCGCGACCACCGGGACCAGCCCGATTCCCGCGATCAGCGCGCGCGGCAGGACGAGGTAGGCGATCCCGCCCGGATCGATCGCCCTGCCCAGCGCCATCGGTCCGGCAAGCAGCCACGGCATCGCCATGTTGCGGATCCTGAAGCGATATTCCCACGGCACGATGCCGTCGCCGAACACGATCCGGTAAGCCTGCTCGACATATTGGAACAGCTCGTCGGGATGGTGCGCTGACCATGGGTTGAACGCGAGGGCGCGAAGCAGCGCGGCGATCGCGAGCAGGGCCCAGAACCAGCGTCGCGCGCCATGCCGATCGAAGCTGTGCGCCCGCATCGCCCGGCTTGTTCCCGACGCGGCGGCCGCGCGCAAGAGCGCTTGCACCGGGTCGCGCTCGGCCCCAAGACTTTACGGCATGATCGCGCGCCTCGCCGGAACCCTCATCGAAACCGCCGCCGACCACGCCATCGTCGATGTCGGCGGGGTCGGCTACCTCGTTCAGCTGTCGGCGCGTACGCTCGACGCGCTCGGCCCCGCCGGGGGGGGAGTGACGCTGCTGACCGAACTGCAGGTGCGCGAGGACGGGTGGATGCTGTTCGGCTTCGGTACCGCCGGCGAGCGCGAGGCTTTTCGCGCGCTGACCGGCGTTCAGGGGGTCGGCGGGCGGGTCGCGCTGGCGATCCTCGGCGTGCTCGACCCGGCCGAGCTTGCCGCCGCCGTCTCGCGCGGCGACAAGGCGATGGTGGCGCGCGCCAACGGGGTCGGCCCCAAGCTGGCGCAGCGGATCGTCAACGAGCTCGCGGGCAAGCTCGGCAGCCCCGCGCTCGCCGGGACCGCCGGCGCCCCCGCGCCCCGCGGCGGCGCCGCGCACGATGCGCTCTCCGCGCTCGCCAACCTCGGCTTCAAGCCCGCCGAGGCGAGCGCGGCGGTCGCGGCGGCGGTCGAGGAACTCGGCGACGGCGCCGGCCTCGACGCGCTCGTCCGGCTGGCGCTCAGGAAGGCGGCGAAATAGGAGATGGAAATGAGAAAAGCTCTTTTGACGGCGTCCCTGTTATTCGTGGCGGCTTGCTCGCCGAGGGCCGATATGGCCGCCGGCGAGAAGGGTGTCGAGGCGTTCCATGCCGCCTTGAACGCGGGCAAATTCGATCAGATCTACGCTTCGTCAGATGCCGAAATGAAAGCGTCGACCACAACGGACGCGATGAGAAAGCTCCTCGACGCGATCCATCGCAAACTCGGAAACTTCGAGAGCGGCAAGACCGTCGGATGGAACGACAACAGCACGACGAATGGACATTTCCTGACCTTGAACCGCAACGCGCAATTCGAACGCGGCACGGCGAAGGAGCAATTCGTCTTCAGGATCAACGGCAGTCATTCGACGCTGGCGGGCTACAACATCAACTCGAACGAATTGATCACCAATTGACTGCCACCGATCCTCCTCATTCCGCCGCCTGCCGCTGCGGCCAGCTTCGCGCCGACGCCAGCGGGACCCCGGTCCGCATCTCGACCTGCCATTGCCTCGATTGCCAACGCCGGACCGGCTCGCCGATGAACGCGCAGGTGCGGTTCGACGCCGCGGACGTCACGACACACGGCGCCTCGAACATCTGGCATTTTACCGGGCCGAGCGGCAACGGCACCGACTTCCATTTCTGCCCAACCTGCGGCTCGACCGTCTATTTCGTCTCCGACCATTCGCCGGGCACGGTCGCGATCCCGCTCGGCTGTTTCGACGATCCATTCGCCTTCGCGCCGACCGTCTCGGTCTACGAGAATCGCAAGCATCCGTGGATCGAGATCGTCGGCGACATCGAGCACGACTGACCGTTCATCGGCGCGACAGCATCGCGGTCGCACCGCGCGGCGCATGGAACTCGAAGTCAGCGCCGAGGCCAAGGACAAGGCCCTCAATCGCCGGATCGCGATCACCGTCGTCCTGCTATCGGTGTTCATGGCCTTCGCGGGGATCAAGGACCGGAACATCACCAAGGACATGAGCCGCGACCAGGCGCAGGCGATCGACCTGTGGAACGAATATCAGGCGACCAAGACCAAGCGCCACCTGTCGCAGGCTTCGGCCGACGAGATCGCCGCGCTCAGCACCGACCCGGCGCGAAGCGCTAAACTGGTCGCCGCCGACACGAAGGACGTCGCCAAATATGCCGCCGAGGAGCCTCGGCTCGCCCGGCAGGCGACCGCCGCGCAGGAGGATTACGACCGGCTCGACCAGCGCCACGACCAGTTCGACCTTGCCGACGCGGCGATCACCACCGCCATCTCGGTCGCGGCGGTGACCGCGCTCATCGAGCTGCCGTGGCTGCTGTTCGTCACCTGGGCGTTCGGCGCGTTCGGGGTGGCGATGGGGCTGGCGGGCTTCCTGTCGATCGATCTCGGGCTCGACCGGATCGCCGGCTTTCTGGCCTGACCGGCGTGCAAAACGCTTCCCTCGGCGCGGGGGTTCGATAAGGTCGCGGCGATGGCCACCGACCCAGCCCGCCTCACCACCCCCGAACGCACGTCGGAAGACGCCGACGCCGCGCTTCGGCCCAAGAGCCTCGACGAATTCGTCGGGCAGCAGGGCGCGCGCGAGAACCTTCGCATCTTCGTCGCCGCCGCCAAGGCGCGCGGCGAGGCGCTCGACCATGTGCTGTTCTTCGGGCCGCCGGGGCTCGGCAAAACCACGCTCGCGGGGATCCTCGCGCGCGAGATGGGGGTCGGCTTTCGCGCCACCAGCGGCCCGGTGATCGCCAAGTCGGGCGATCTCGCCGCGCTGCTCACCAACCTCGAGGACGGCGACGTCCTGTTCATCGACGAAATCCACCGGCTCAACCCGGCGGTCGAGGAAGTGCTCTACCCGGCGATGGAGGATCGCGCGCTCGACCTGATGATCGGCGAGGGGCCGTCGGCACGCAGTGTCCGCATCGACCTGCCCAAGTTCACGCTGGTCGGCGCGACGACGCGGCAGGGGCTCCTGACCACCCCGCTGCGCGACCGCTTCGGAATCCCGGTCCGGCTCAACTTTTACACCGTCGCCGAGCTCGAGCAGGTCGTCGCGCGCGCCGCCCGCCTGCTCGGCGCGCCGGTGACCGAGGACGGCGGGCGCGAGATCGCCCGGCGCAGCCGCGGCACCCCGCGCATCGCCGGGCGGCTGCTCCGCCGGGTGCGCGACTTCGCCCATGCCGCCGGGGCGAGCGAAATCGATGCCGCCACCGCCGACCGCGCGCTCCACCGGCTCGAGATCGACGGGCTCGGGCTCGACGCGATGGACCGGCGCTACCTCACCATGATCGCCGAGCTCTACAACGGCGGCCCGGTCGGGATCGAAACGCTGGCGGCGGGGCTCAGCGAGCCGCGCGACACGATCGAGGAAGTGATCGAGCCCTATCTCATTCAGCTTGGCCTCATCGCCCGCACCGCACGAGGGCGCTGCCTGAACGGGCGCGGCTGGACCCACCTCGGCCTCGACCCGCCTTCGGGCAGCCAGAATGGATTGTTCGATCCGGAGAGCTGAGTGACGCGTTTCCTATTGCCGATCGCGGCCAGCGTCGGGGCGTTGGCCGCCCTCCCCGCCGCGCTCAGCGCCCAGCCCGTCGACTATTCGAAGGCGTCGAGCTGGATCTGCCGCCCCGGCCGCGCCGACACCTGCTCGACCCCGCAGCCGACCGCCGCGCTCAACCCGAACGACTATGGCCCGGTCCGCCTATCCGCCGTGGCGAAGGCCGATACGGGGATTGACTGCTTCATCGTCTACCCGACGGTGTCGAACGATCCGGGGATGAACAGCGACCTCGCCCCGTCGAAATATGAGGAAATCGCCTCGGTCGAGGCGCAGTTCGCGCGCTTTTCGGGCGTCTGCCGGACCTATGTCCCGCTCTACCGGCAGATGACCACCAACGCGGTCGCCGCCGCCGCGATCGGGCTCGACGTGACCGAGCCCGCGCTGCTCGCGCTCGGCGACGTCCGCGCGGCGTTCCGCTACTATCTCGACCACGACAACCACGGCCGCCCGTTCGTGCTGATCGGGCACAGCCAGGGCTCGCTGATGCTCGACCGGCTGATGGCGGCCGACATCGACGGCAAGCCGGTGCAGAAGCAGCTGCGGCTGGCGATCGTCCCCGGCTTCAACGTGATGGTGCCGCAGGGGCGGCTGGTCGGCGGCACCTTCCGGTCGATCCCGCTGTGCGGGCGGCCGGGCGAGACTGGCTGCATCCTGACCTGGACCAGCTATCGCGAGCGCAACGTGCCGCCCGAGGGCGCGCTGTTCGGCATCGCCGACAAGCCGGGGATGACGGTCGGCTGCACCAACCCCGCGCGCCCCGGCTCGACCGAGTGGGAGCCGCTCGACAGCATCTTCGATACGAGCTGGCGCTACCCGGTTCCCGGCGGCCCGATCAGCTGGTCGAGTGCCGGAGCGCCCCCGGCGGAATATCTGAGCGTCTCGGGCCTGCTCTCCGCCCGCTGCGTCAACGACGGTCCGCGTGGCTATCTGTCGGTCCGCACCAACGCGGACCCGAACGACAAGCGCACCGACCGAGTCGGCGGCGAGGTCGGCGTAATGGGCTTCTTCCTGCCCGGCTGGGGGATGCACCTGATCGACGTCAACGCCGCGCTCGGCAACCTCGTGGAAACCGTCGGCGCGCTCAGCCCCGCTCGATCCAGAACAGGTCCGCCGGCCCAACGCTGAGCGCCTCGGAGAGCTTCAGCGCGAGCAGCGCCGAGGGCACGAAGACCCCGTTCTCGACCGTGTTGACGGTCTTGCGCGTCACCCCGCACCGCTCGGCCAGCTCGGCCTGGGTCAGCCCAAGCTCAGTCCGCCGCTCCTTGATCCGGTTAGCCAGCCGGTCATTCATCCTCGTCGGGCTCGCGGCGATTGAGCCAGGCATAGCGAACGGACGCGATGAGCAGCACGCTGTTGACCAGCGCATAGACCGCCACGCCAGCGTCCAGCGGGCGCCACCGATGAAGGCCGGCAAGCCCGATCCCGATCACGACCAGCGCGATCACGCCCCACCGCATCGCGTCGGCCGACGTTTCCCGGTGCCACTCGTCGTTGAGCAGCGCATTGTCCCGATCGCTGAGCCAGCGGTAACGCATCCCGATCAGCATGCTGAGGATGGTGAGCGAGACGGCCGCCCACGCAAGCATCGAAACCGTGCCGGAAAAAGGGTCCGACGCACCGAAGATGGCGAAGCCCTGCTGGATAATCACCAGCGGCATAATCCAGATCAGCGTGCGGCGACTGCGCTGGACATCCTCGGCGGTCGGCGTATCGAAGCGGGGAAGCTTGCGGTAGCTCATTGGGCCGCGCGCCTTTCGAGCATGCCAAAGCGGATCAGGGCGGCGGCGATGCCGAACGAGACGATGAGATGGATGGCCTCCTGGGCGCTGATGTCGAGAACGGAAACGAACGGGTAAAGTCCGATGCCGACTGCCATCGCAAACAGAAAGCCGGTGCCGATCGCCGAGGCGCGATGGGCCCGGGTGGATTCGTCGTCCAGCATCGCCCGCACTTCACGCGATCGGAGCCAGAAGCCGCCGGTGACAAGCGCCAAAAGCAGCACCGCCGACATCATTACCCACGCGCCGACCCGGACATGATCGACTGGGCGCCCGGTTTCGGTTTGGCTGAAATAGGCGGCCTGTTGGGCAAGATAGAAAATCGCAAGCACCGGCAGCATCCGCGCCCGTCGGCGACTTAGTCGCTCAGCCTGGGCTGATAATGTCGATTCGGTCATGCGCGGTCCCCTGATGTAACCTCTAGGTTACTGGTAACCTTAGCGTTACATCGCTGTCAAGCGGCGCTTTGCCGTGGCGGACTTGCCCCGCGAGTCCGCAATTGGTTAAGGCGGCCCGGATGGACCCTTCGGCCCTCGACCAACCCTATCGTGGCGGCTTCGACGAAAGCGGCGCGCACCGCTTCGCGCTGACCGTCTATTTCGAGGACACCGACCTGTCGGGCATCGTCTATCACGCCAACTATTTGCGGTTCATGGAGCGCGCGCGCTCGGACATGCTGCGCGCGGCGGGGATCGACCAGCGCGCCGCGGTCGACGCCGGCGAAGGCGCCTATGCGGTGAGCGCGATGGACATCGCGTGGCGCGCGCCCGCCAAGCTCGACGATGCGCTGGTCGTCGTCAGCCGCGTGACCGAGGTGCGCGCCGCGACCTGCCTCATTCACCAAAGGGTCATGCGCGGGACCCAACTCTTGGCCGAGGCGACGGTGCGCGCCGCGTTCCTGACCCCCGACGGACGGCCCCGCCGCCAGCCCGCCGACTGGATCGAGCGCTTCCGCGCGATCGCCGACACGCAAGGAAAATGATGCCGACGCTGACTCCCTCGACCGACCTGATGAGCCCGCTCACCCTGTTCCTTCACGCCGACATCGTGGTGAAGCTGGTGATGGCCGGCCTGTTGCTGGCGAGCGTGTGGACCTGGGCGATCATCTTCACCTACGCCACCCGGATCCGCCGCACCAACCGCAAGGTCGCCGCCTACGAGGCCGATTTCTGGAAGGCGAGCGACATCGACGCCTTTGCTGCCCGCCGCGGCGAGGAGAAGCTGCCCAGCGCGGCGGTGCTGTCGGCCGGGCTCGACGAGTGGCGCCGCTCGACCAAGGCGGTGCAGGTCGACCGGCAGGGCACCCGCGAGCGGCTGGCGAGCCGGATGAACCTCGCCATCGCCGCCGAGATCGAGACGCTCGCCGACCGGCTCAACATCCTCGCCACGGTCGGTTCGGTCGCGCCGTTCGTCGGGCTGTTCGGGACGGTGTGGGGGATCATGCGCAGCTTCACCGCGATCGCCGGGGCGAACAACACCTCGCTCGCGGTGGTCGCGCCGGGGATCGCCGAGGCGCTGTTCGCCACCGCGATCGGGCTGTTCGCGGCGATCCCGGCGGTGATCGCCTACAACCGGCTGACCCACGGCATCGACCGGCTCGAGGCGCGGCTCGGCCGCTTCGCCGACCGGTTCCACGCGACGCTGAGCCGCGAGCTCGAAAGCGAGATCGGGGCCGGCCACTGATGGCGATGGGCGTCCATGGCCGGCGCGGCGGCGGGGCACGCGGACGGCGCGCGCCGATGGCCGAGATCAACGTCACCCCGCTGGTCGACGTGATGCTGGTGCTGCTGATCATCTTCATGGTCACCGCACCGCTGCTCGTCACCGGCGTGCCGATCGACCTGCCCAAGAGCGAGGCGGGCGCGCTCGACCAGCAGGACAAGCCGGTCCAGCTCGCGATCGACGGCAAGGGCACGATCACGCTCGACGACGCGGTGGTGGCCGAGCCCGCGCTTCCCGCCGCGCTGGCGAAAATCGCCGCCGGACCGCAGCCAGAAGGCGGCCGCCGAATCTACCTGCGCGCCGACCGCAGCCTCGATTACGGGCGGGTGATGCGGGTGATGGGCGAACTCAACCACGCCGGGCTCAACCGAGTGGCGCTGGTCTCGGTCGGACCCGACGGACCGTCGGGATCGACCGGGCCATGAGGATCGACCGGGCCGAGGCCGCCGGGACCGGCGCGGCGCTGCTGCTTCACCTCGCGGTGATCGCCGCGCTGTCGCTCAGCCTCGCGCATGTCGCCAAGGTGCCCGAGCCGCCGGCGATGGAGGTCGAATTCGTCGACAATGTCGGCCTCGCCCCGGCCGCGCCAACCGCCGCCCCCACGCCCCCGCCGCAAGAGCAGGCGCCAGACGTCGCGCCGCTGCCCGACCCCGCCGCGCCGGTGCCGGTCCTCGCCCCCGCGCCGAGCCCGGCCCCCGTTCCAGCGCCGAGGCCGCTGCCGCGTATTTCTCCGTCGCCGCCCGCGAAACCCGCCCCGCCGGTCGCCCGACCGACCCCGCCGCGCGCGAGCCGGCTAGGCGCCGATTTCCTCAAGGGCATCGCCTCGCCCAGCCCCGCCGCCGCGCCCGCCCGCCCCTCGGCCCCGACGGTCAGCGCCTCGGCGATGGCGGGCATCGCGCAGGCGATCCGCCGCCAGGTCCAGCCGTGCGCCGACCGCCAGATCAATCCGGGCCCGGGCGCGAGCGCGATCAAGGTCAAACTCAACGTCCGCCTGTTCCCCAACGGCGCGCTCAAGGGGCGGCCTCAGGTCATCGGCACCAGCGGCGTGACCGACGACAACGCTCGCTTCGAACAGCGGGTCAAGGATCTCGCGGTCGCCGCCTTCACCGGCTGCGCCCCGCTCACCGGCCTGCCGCAAGAGTTCTATGCTAACGGCTGGTCGAACATCAACCTGACCTACAACCTGCCCTGAGGAGACATTCCGTGAAGCTCCAGTTCGCCCTGTTGACCGCGGTTGCGCTGGCGATGCCCGCACTGGCCCAGGACGCCGCGCCGCAACCCGGCCAGCCGGTCGAGGTGAGCGTCACCGGCGGCACCAACGCGCCGAGCGTCATCGCCGTCCCCGTCTTCGCCCCCGCCGCCGAGGCGCAGACCACCGGCGGCAGCACCTCGGCGATCGGCCAGCAGATCGCGCAGGTGATTGCCTCCGACCTGCGTTCGACCGGCAAGTTCAACCCGGTCGGCCCCGACGGCATTCCCGCGGTCGGCTATGCCGAGGCGCCGCGCCCGTCCTACGCGCGCTGGACCTCGGTCGGCGCCTCGACCCTGCTGACCGGCTTCGTCGAGGCGCGGCAGGACGGGCGTCTGACCGTCGGCTGCTACCTGTTCGACCTCACCGGGCAGAGCGAGCTTACCCACCAGGGCTATGCGGTCGACCCGACCCAGTGGCGGCAGGCGGCGCACAAGTGCAGCGACATGGCCTATTCGCGGCTGACCGGAAACCAGGCCTATCTCGACACGCGGGTGGTCTACGTCGCCGAGACGGGACCCAAGGACAACCGGGTCAAGCGGATCGCGATCATGGACGCCGACGGGTCAAACCAGCGCTTCCTGACCGGCGGCAACCGCACCGTCATCACCCCGCGCTTCTCGCCCGACGGCTCGCAGCTGGTCTACACCAGCTACATCGGGCGCAAGCCGCGCGTGATTTTGCTCAATACCGACAACCTTACCGAGCGTCTGCTGATCCCCGGCGACCACATCAGCTTCGCCCCGCGCTTTTCGCCCGACGGGCGGCAGGTCGTCTTCTCGATGGCGCAGAACGGCAATACCGACCTCTATTCGGTCAGCCTTTCCGGGGGCGCGCCGCGCCGGCTGACCGTCACCCCGGGGGCCGACACCGCCGCCAGCTATTCGCCCGACGGGCGCAAGATCGTGTTCGAAAGCGACCGCAGCGGCACCCAGCAGCTCTACGTGATGAACGCCGACGGGTCCGACCAGCGGCGGATCAGCTTCGGCGGCGGCCGCTACGCCAGCCCGGCATGGAGCCCCAAGGGCGACCTCATCGCCTTCACCAAGATCGGCGCGGGTTTCCGCATCGGCGTGATGTCGCCCAGCGGCGGCGGCGAGAAATTGCTGACCGACGCGTGGGACGACGAGCAGCCGAGCTGGGCGCCCAACGGCCAGTTCGTGATGTTCAACCGAATCTCGCAGGGCTCGGGCGCGAGCCGGCTCTACGCGGTGTCGGTCGACGGCGGCGACCCGCGCCTGCTGCCAACCCCCACCGGCGGATCGGACCCGAGCTGGTCCCCGCTCAACTGATTTCCAAGGAGTAGATGATGACCAAGTCCTTCCTGATCGGCTTCACCGCCCTCGCGCTGACGCTCGGCGCGTGCGGGCAGAAGGCGCCGCCCCCGCCGGTCGCCCCGCCGCTTCCGCCCGCGCCGGTGGTCGACCCCAACTCGACCGACCCCAATTCGCTCGAGACGACGCTGCTCCCCGCCATGCAGGCCGACATGGTCGCCAAGGCGGGCAGCGACACCGTCTATTTCGGGACCGACGAATATACGCTCGACATGCCTGCGCGAACGACGCTGGCGGCGCAGGCGCGCTGGCTGATCGCGCATCCGCAGGTCCGCGCCAGCCTCGAGGGCCATTGCGACGTGCGCGGCACCCGCGAGTACAACCAGGCGCTCGGCGAGCGGCGCGCCAATTCGGTGCGCGAGTTCATGCTCTCGCAGGGTGTCCCGGCGGCGCAGCTGGTGGTCACCAGCTGGGGGAAGGAAAAGCCGGTCGCGACCGGGTCGAACGAGTCCGCCTGGGCCCAGAACCGCCGCGAAGTGACGGTGATTATTCGTTAGCTGAGCCGGAGACCCGGCACGCTTCGGGAGCTGAGCCGGAGACCCGGCACGCTTCACGCGTGTCGGGTCCGGGCGCTAGGCCGCGAAACGTCGGGCCTCCGTCGCGTGGCAGCCGAGCCACGCGCGCGCCTGGCGCTGCGCCTCGGCGATTTCGCGCGCGGTCATCTCGATCGAGATGTCGGCGCGGCACGCCTGGCTGCGGGTGTCGCCGTTGAGCGCGGCGAGGTTGAACCATTTGTGCGCCTCGATGAGGTCGATCCCGACCCCCTCGCGCCCGGTCGAATAGGTCACGCCGAGTTCGAATAGCGCCTCGATGCTGCCCGCGTCGGCATCGGCAAGCCGGCTCTGGAGTAGGAAGTCGGCGCTTTTCTGACTGATCGCCATTTTGTGTCCCCTGTCTGATCCTGGGCCGAGAATTCGCGGGCGATCGCGAAGAAATGGTTAACGGCGCGGTGACCATGACCCGTCGACTGTGTCCGGATCGACACAGATATTGTCGATCAGGCGGATCTTCCCGTGAAAAGCGGCGACGATCAGCCGACCGTTTTCGCGCCTCTCGGCGAGCGGCTCGAGCGTGTCGGCGTCGACATAGGCGAGATAGTCGACCGGGCCGAAACCGGCGGCGTCCAGTCGCGCCCTCGCCGCCGACAGCGCTGCCTCGACCCGCTCCCCGGCAAGGATCGCCGCGCCCGCCTCGCGCAGCGCGGCGCCGAGCGTGGGGGCGGCGGCGCGTCCCGCCTCGTCGAGCAGCGCGTTGCGCGACGACAGCGCGAGGCCCTCGCTGTCGCGCACCGTGGCATGGCCGACGATGTCGACCGGAAGCCCGAGGTCGCTCGTCATCCGCCGGATCACGGCGAGCTGCTGGTAATCCTTTTCGCCGAACAGCGCGACGTCGGGCGCGGCGGCGACGAACAGCTTGGCGACGACGGTCGCGACCCCGTCGAAATGGCCGGGCCGATGCTCGCCCTCCCAGCGGTCGCTGACTCCGGCGACGTGGACGGTCGTGGCGAAACCCTCGGGGTAGAGGCTGTCGGGCGTCGGCAGCCACAGCAGGTCGGCACCGGCTTCGCGAAGCGCCTCGGCATCGGCCTCCTCGGTGCGCGGATAGCGATCGAGGTCGGCGGGGTCGTTGAACTGCAGTGGGTTGACGAAGATGCTAACCGCCACGCGGTGCGCCTGCTCCTTGGCCGCCGCGACCAGCGCGAGGTGACCGGCGTGGAGCGCGCCCATCGTCGGCACCAGCGCGACGCGCAGCCCCTGCGCCTTCCAGGCCGCGACCGCCGCGCGCAAGCCGATGGATTCACGAACGGTTTGCATGCGATTCCGGCCTTGGGTAGAGCTTCACGAGGGAGCGCGCCGACCTGGCGTGCCGGGGTTTGAATAAGGGGCCAAGCGGGCATGGGCCAGCCGCATTTCATCGTCTTCGCCAACGAAAAGGGCGGCACCGGCAAGTCGACCACCGCGGTCCATACCGCGATCGCGCTCGCCGCGGCGGGGCGCAAGGTAGCCGGCCTCGACCTCGATACCCGCCAGCGCACCTTCGGCCGCTATCTCGAAAACCGCGCCGCGACGATCGACCGACTGGGCAAGGCGCTGCCGATGGCGAAATACGAAGTGCTCGCCCAGCTCGACGAGGCGGGGCTCGACGCCGCGATTGGGCGGCTGTCGAACGACGCCGAGATCATCGTCATCGACACGCCGGGCCGCGACGACCCGGTCGCGCGCGCCGCGATCCTCAAGGCCGACACGCTGGTCACGCCGATGAACGACAGCTTCGTCGACCTCGATCTGATCGGGCAGGTCCACCCCGACACCTTCAAGGTGACCCGCCCGAGCTTCTATGCCGAGCTGATCTGGAACAGCCGCACCCAGCGCGCCAAGCACAGCGGCAAGTCGGTCGACTGGGTCGTGCTTCGCAACCGCCTCCAGCATATCCAGTCGCACAACCTCGTGCGCGTCGGCGCGGCGCTCGACGAACTGGCGCGGCGGGTCGGCTTCCGCGTCATCCCCGGCCTCGGCGAGCGCGTCATCTACCGCGAGCTGTTTCCCAAAGGCCTCACGCTGCTCGACCTTTCGGACCTCGGCGAGGTCGGGCTTGGACACATTGCCGCCCGTCAGGAGTTGCGCGAAATGGTCTCTGGTCTCGCCATCCCGGCAGCCGAGGCCGACACACCCGCCCCGATCGCGGCGGCGGGCTGAGGCGTCACTCTGTCTTTGGGATCATCAATGAGCCACATTTTCAACCGCACCATCCTGCGCGAATATGACGTCCGCGGGGTGGTCGGCGACACGCTGTTCCCCGCCGATGCCAAGGCGCTCGGCCGAAGCTACGCCGCGCTGGCCCGGTCCGAGGGCGCGACCCGCGTCGCGGTCGGACGCGACGGGCGCGTCTCCTCGCCCGAGCTCGAGGCCGCGCTGGTCAAGGGCCTCACCGAAGGCGGCCTCGACGTCGTGCGCATCGGACTCGGCCCCTCACCGATGCTCTATTTCGCGGCGGCGACGATGGAAGTGAACGGCGGCATTCAGGTCACCGGAAGCCACAATCCGGCCGACTATAACGGCTTCAAAATGCTGCTGAACGGCCGGTCGGTGTTCGGCGAGGAGATCCAGGACCTCGGCCGCCGCGCCGCCGACGGCGATTGGAGCGAGGGCCAGGGGACGGTCACCGAGTACGAAATCACCGACGATTATGTCGCCGCGCTGGTCAAGGGGTTCGACGGCAAGGCCTACCGGATCGGCTGGGACGCGGGCAACGGCGCCGCCGGGCCCGTGCTCGAAAAGCTGCTCAGGATTCTGCCGGGCGAGCATCACGCGATCTTCACCGAGGTCGACGGCCGCTTCCCCAACCACCACCCCGACCCGACCGTCGAAAAGAACCTCGAGGATCTGAAGCGGCTCGTCGCCGACAAGAACCTCGACTTCGGCATCGCCTTCGACGGGGACGCCGACCGGATCGGCGCGATCGACAGCGAGGGCCGGGTGATCTGGGGCGACCAGCTGCTGATCATCCTCGCCGCCCCGGTGCTGAAGGACGAGCCGGGCGCGACGATCATCGCCGACGTGAAGGCGAGCCAGACGCTGTTCGACACGATCGCGGCAATGGGCGGCACCCCGCTGATGTGGAAGACCGGCCACTCGCTGATCAAGTCGAAGATGAAGGAGACCCACGCCCCGCTCGCCGGCGAGATGAGCGGGCACATCTTCTTCAAGCATGAATGGTACGGGTTCGACGACGCGCTCTACGCCGCCGTCCGGCTGATCCGCGCGGTCAGCGCCTCGGGCAAAAGCCTGACCGAGCTCAAGGGCGAGATGCCGGTCAGCATCGCCACCCCCGAACTTCGCTTCCAAGTCAACGAAGACCGGAAAAGGCCGGTGATTGAGGAAGTCGCGCAGCGGCTCGCCGACAGCGGGGCCGAGGTCGACAAGACCGACGGCGTGCGCGTCAAGACCGGCGACGGCTGGTGGCTGCTGCGCGCGTCGAACACGCAGGACGTGTTGGTCGCGCGCGCCGAGGCGAAGGACCAGGCCGGGCTCGACCGGCTGGTCGCGGCGATCAACGCCCAGCTCGAAGCCAGCGGCATCGCGGCGGTCGAGGCCGCGCACTAGAATCGTTGCGATTAGGCAATGGTCTTGAGAAGGACTGTCGCCGAACTGCCACCGTTTGTTCTCCCCCGCGCCAAATCCTGCTATTAGGCGAAAGCGGGGGAGGACGAACGGTGCAGCGCTACCTCAACGGCAGATCGGTCAAATGGCTTGGCGGCGTGATGCTCGCCGGGCTCGGCTTGTGGGCGGCGCGGCGCGCGCTCGCCTTCGATATCGATTTCGATCCCTGGGACGACGCCGCCGACTACGCCTGAGCCGGCGGCGTTCGCGTAGCGTCTAGCCGACCACCTCGCCGCGCTCGGGCGTCGCGATCGCCTCGGCCTCGCCATCGGTCTTGATTGTCGCCATGTCGATCACGTGGCGGAAACGGACGTCCTCGTCCTTCATCCGCTTGAACGCGTCGTCGATCGTGGCGATGTCGATCAGCTCGATCTCCGGCCGAATGCCCTTCTCCGCCGCGAAGTCGAGGATTTCCTGCGTATCGGCGACCCCGCCGATCAGCGACCCGGCGATGCGGATCCGGTTCATCACCAGCGGCCCGCTCTCGATCGTCGGAAATTCGATCAGGTTGCCGACCACCGCGATCGTCGAATCGGTCTTCATCATCCCGACATAGGGATTGAGGTCGTGTGGATAGGGGATGGTCGAGATGAGGAAGTCGAGGCTCTGCTTGGCCTCCTCGACCGCCTTCTTGTCGCCCATGTCGATCAGCTTGCTCGCGCCCAGCTTCTCGGCCTCCTCCGCCTTTTCGGGCGAGGTCGACAGCGCCACCACCGTCGCGCCGAGCGCCTTGGCGGTCTGGATCGCCATGTGGCCGAGCCCGCCGATCCCGGCGACGCCGACCGTGTCGCCCGCCTTGACCTTGAAATGCTTCATCGGCTGGTAGGTGGTGACCCCAGCGCACAGGATCGGCGCGGCTTCCTCCGAGCTGATCGCCTCGGGGATGCTGAGCACGAACTCCTCGCGCACGATAATCCCGTTCGAATAGCCGCCATAGCTGTTGGTCCCGTCGGGCACCTTGGGGCCGTTGTAGGTCAGCGTACAGCTCTTCGGCCCGCTGCAATATTGCTCCTCGCCCGCCTTGCAATAATCGCATTGCTGGCAGCTGTTGACCATGCAGCCGACCCCGACCCGGTCGCCCGCCTTATATTTGGTCACGCCCTCGCCGACCTCGCGGACCGTGCCGACGATCTCGTGCCCGGGCAGGCAAGGGTAGAGGCTGTTCTTCCAGTCGTCGTTCACCTGGTGGAGGTCGCTGTGGCACACGCCGCAATGGGTGCTGTCGATCGCGACCTCGCCCGCGGACAGCGGCTTGCGGTCGAACTGGACGGGCTGCATCGCGCCGCCCTTCTTGAGGGCGGCATAACCATGGACGTGCATCGGGAAACCTTTCGGGACTTGAGTTGCCGACCCAATGTCCGGCGCGCCGCCCCCGTTCCCGTCAGTGCGCGCGCGTCACGACTTCGCCGCGTTGAACGCTGCCGCGCGCGCGACCAGCGCCTCCAGCTTTCCGGCGTCGAGCGGGTCGCCCTCGCGAAGATCGATCGCCCGCCGCGTGCCGCCGTCGAGGCTGGCGTTGAACAGCCGGTCGGGATCGTCGATCTTCGCCCCGTGCGCGAAGGTCAGCTTGACCTTGTCCTTGTAGGTTTCGCCGGTCAGCAGCACGCCGTTCTTCGACCAGGTCGGCACCCCCGCCGGGTTCGACGGCTTCTTCCACTTGAGCTCCTCGGTGACGTCCGCGACCGCCGCCCGCACCGCCGCGCGGACCTTGCGCAAGACATCCCCGCGCCAGTCGGTTGCCGCCGCGAGCTTTTCGTCGAACTCATTCATCCTCGTCCTCATAGCCCACCAAATTCAATTCTCGCGCCTTGATCTGGCGGGTCATGCACCAGTGCATCAGCGCGTCCTCGCGTCCGTGGGTGATCCACACTTCCTTGGGCGCGACGTCGCGGATCGTCTGGGTGAGTTCGTCCCAGTCGCTATGGTCGGAAATCACCAGCGGCAGCTCGACATTGCGTTGCCGCGCGCGTTGGCGGATCCGCATCCAGCCGCTCGCCATCGCGGTGATCGGGTCGGGCAGTCGCCGCGACCAGCGGTCGTTGAGCGCGCTCGGCGGCGAGATGACGATATGCCCGCGCATCTCGTCCTTCGACGCGCCGGTCGCGGGACGCAGCTCGCCAAGCTCGACCCCGAGGCTCTCGTACAGCCGGCACAGACGCTCCATCGCGCCATGGTAATAGATTGGCGCATCGTGCCCGCGCCCGCGCAATTCGGCGATCACCCGCTGCGCCTTGCCCAGCGCGTAGGCACCGACCAGCACGCACCGCTCGGGCTCGGCGTGGAGGCGGTGGAGCAGCCGGTCGATCTCGCTCCCCGTATCGGGGTGGCGGAACACCGGCAGCCCGAAGGTCGCCTCGGTGATGAAGATGTCGCACGGGGTGACCACGAACGGCTCGCAGGTCGGGTCGGGACGGCGCTTGTAGTCGCCGCTGACCACCACCCGCTCGCCCCGGTAATCGAGCACGATCTGCGCGCTGCCGAGCACATGGCCGGCGGGGACAAAGCTGATGTCGACCTCGCCCAGCCGCACGCTCTCGCCGTAAGCGACCGGATTGGCGTTCTGCTGCCCGTAGCGAACGTCCATGATCGCCAGCGTCTCGGCGGTCGCCCATACCGCGCCATGCCCGCCGCGCGCGTGATCGGCATGACCGTGGGTGACCAGCGCCTTGTCCTTCGGGCGCGAGGGATCGACCCACGCATCGGCGGGCTTGACGTAAATGCCTTCGGGAAAAGGCTCGATCCAGGAACCGAGGCGGGCCATCAGGGGGTTATGACGGACGAGCCTGCCCGCCTGTTCCGAAGGAAAGCCGCCTGACTGCCTTACCGCCCGTGATTGCCGACTGGTTCGCCTCGCGCGGTTGGACGCCGCGGCGGCACCAGCTGGCGATGCTGGACGAGGCGCGCGCCGGCCATCACGCGCTGCTGGTCGCGGCGACCGGGGCGGGCAAGACCATGGCCGGCTTCCTGCCCAGCCTGGTCGAGCTGATCGAGGCGCCGACCGACCGGCTGCACACGCTCTACGTATCGCCACTGAAGGCGCTGGCGGTCGACGTCCAGCGCAATCTCCTCACCCCGATCGAGCAGATGGGGCTCGACATCCGGGTCGAGACCCGCAGCGGCGACACCCCGTCGGACCGCAAGGCGCGCCAGCGGGTGCGCCCGCCGCAGATGCTGCTGACCACCCCCGAATCGCTGTCGCTGCTGCTCAGCTATCCCGACAGCGCGCTGCTGTTCGAGAATCTCTCGACGATCATCGTCGACGAGATCCACGCCTTCGCGCGCGAGAAGCGCGGCGACCTGCTCGCGCTGGCGATGGCGCGGCTGCAGACGCTCGCGCCCAACCTGCGCCGCGTCGGCCTGAGCGCCACCGTCAGCGACCCCGACGCCTACCGCAGCTGGCTCGCGCCCGACGCCGACCTCGATACGGTCGCGCTAGTCCGCGGCGAGGACGCCGCCGAGCCCGACCTGTCGATCCTGCTGCCCGAGGGCCGGATGCCGTGGGGCGGGCACAGCGGGCGCCATTCGGTGCCCGAGGTGATGCGGCTGATCGAGCAGCACTCCACCACCCTCGTCTTCTGCAACACCCGCAGCCTCGCCGAGCTGATCTTCCAGGAGCTGTGGGCGATCAACGACCAGTCGCTGCCGATCGGCATCCACCACGGCAGCCTCGCGCTCGAGGCGCGGCGCAAGGTCGAGGCGGCGATGGGCGATGGGCGATTACGCGCGCTGGTCTGCACCGCCAGCCTCGACCTCGGCATCGACTGGGGCAACGTCGACCTCGTCGTGCAGATGGGCGCGCCCAAGGGCAGCTCGCGCCTGTTGCAGCGGATCGGCCGCGCCAACCACCGGATGGACGAGCCGTCGAAGGGCATGATCGTCCCCGGCAACCGTTTCGAATATTTGGAAGCGCGCGCCGCGCTCGACGCGGTCGCGGCGAAGGAGCTCGACCCCGAGATCTTCCGCCCCGGCACCTTCGACGTGCTTGCCCAGCACATCCTCGGCATCGCCTGCGCCGGGCCGTTCGACGAGGCCGAGCTGCTCGCCGAGGTGCGCAGCGCCGCGCCCTACGCGGGGCTGACCGACGAGGCCTGGCGGCGCGTGCTCGATTACATCGCCACCGGCGGCTACTCGCTCCGCGCTTACGACAAGTTCAAGCGGCTGGTCGAATATGAACCCGGCAAGTGGCGGATCACCCGCCCCGCGGTGATTGCCCAGCACCGGCTCAACGCCGGGGTGATCGTCGACAACCCGATGATGGACGTCCGCTTCCAGAACGGGCGGATGCTCGGCCGGGTCGAGGAAGGGTTCGGCGCGACGCTGAGCATCGGCGACCACATTTTTTTCGCCGGGCTGGGGCTCGAGGTGATCCGCTTCCAGGACACCGACATCGTCGTCCGCGCCTCGGCCAAGCAGGCGCGGCTTGTCACCTACGGCGGGCAGCGGATGAGCATGACCACCCACCTCGCCGACCGGGTGCGCGCCTTCCTCGCCGACGACCGCGACTGGCACCGCTTCCCCGACGACGTGCGCGAATGGCTCGAGATCCAGGCGCGCCGCTCGATCCTGCCGCAGCCCGACCAGCTGCTGGTCGAGACCTTTCCGCGCGAGGGCCGCCACTACATGTGCGTCTATCCGTTCGAGGGGTGGAACGCGCACCAGTCGCTCGGCATGCTGATCACCCGGCGGATGGAGACGGCGGGGCTGAAGCCGCTCGGCTTTGTCGCCAACGACTATGCGCTCGCCGCCTACAGCCTCGAGCCGGTGACCGACCCGCGCCCGCTGTTCTCGCCCGACATCCTCGAACATGAGTTCATCGAGTGGGTCGAGCAGTCGCACCTGTTGAAGCGCGCCTTCCGCGAAGTGGCGGTGATCGGTGGGCTGGTCGAGCGCCAGCACCCGGGCAAGCGCAAGACCGGCAAGCAGGTCAGCTTCTCGACCGACCTGATCTACGACGTGCTGCGCAAGTACGAGCCTGAGCATCTGCTCCTGAAGGCCGCGTGGGACGATGCGCGCGGGCGGATGACCGAGCTTGGCCGCCTCGCGCGCCTCGTCGATCGCGCCGCGGCGACGATGATCCACGTCGAGGCCGACCGCGTCACCCCGCTCGCCATCCCGCTGATGGTGGTCATCGGCCGTGAGGCGGCGCCCGCCGGCACCGCCGACGAGGCGTTGCTGGTCGAGGCCGAAGCGCTGGTCGAGGAAGCGATGCGCGTCGGCTAGTCATCGCCCCGCAAGGCGGCCCGCGTACAAGGAGGCATGCGCCCCCCTATCCTCCTCCTGCTCGCGCCGTTGCCGATCCTGCTCGGCGCCTGCGTGGTCGAAAAGGTCGCCGAGACCGCGGTCGACGTCGTCTCACTCCCGGTCAAGGCGGTCGGCGCGGGGGTCAACGCGCTGACCCCGAGCCAGCGCAAGGCCGACGAGGCGCGCGGCCGCAAGATCATCGAGGCCGAGCGCGAGGCGGGCCGCAACGCCCGCCTGTGGGAAGACCAGTGCCGCAAGCTCCAGGCCGAGGTGCGACCCTGCCCGCCCCCGCCGCCGGGCGCCAACCTTTCCGCGACCGTCCCCAGCCGCTAAGGCCGCGGGCGATGCGCTATTTCCTCGATACCGAATATGACGGGTTTGGCGGCAAGCTGCTCAGCCTCGCGCTGGTGCCCGAGGACGGCGGCGAGGAGCTTTACGTGACGCTCGACGCGCCCGCGACCCACCCGTGGGTCGAACGGCATGTCGTCCCCTATCTCGACCATGTCCCCGACTCGCTTCAATCGCCGCGCCTGCCGCGCGCCGCGGCGGCCGAGGCGCTGGCGCATTACCTCGCCTATGACGAGGGCGCCGAGATCATCGCCGACTGGCCCGAAGACCTCGCCCAGTTGTCGATGCTGCTGGTCACCGGCCCCGGCCAGATGCTGCCGGTGCCCGGGCTGCTGCTCCGCTTCGTGCCGATGCCGGGCTTCTCGACCGCCGCCAACAGCGCCGTCCCGCACAATGCGCTCCACGACGCGCGCGCGCTCCGCGACCATTTGACCGCGCTCGATTGAGCGCGTTACAGCGGGCCATGGTTCCCTTTTCGTTCGGCGGTCAGTCCTTCGTCCCCAGCGCCGACGGCGCGCTCTACTGGCCCGCGCGCAACGCGCTGCTGGTCGCCGACCTGCATTTCGAGAAAGCGAGCTGGTTCGCGCGGCTGGGCCAGTTCCTGCCGCCCTACGATTCGCTCGCCACGCTCCAGGCGCTGGCACGCGAGGTCGAGCGGACCGGCGCGACCACGCTCTACTGCCTTGGCGATTCGTTCCACGACAGGTTCGGTTGCGACCGGCTGCCCGAGGACGCGCGCGCGCTGCTCACCGCGCTGACCGCGCGGCTCGACTGGGTATGGATCACCGGCAACCATGACTCCGGCTTCGTCGACCATTGCGGCGGGCGGATCGAGGTCGAGTGCGTGATCGACGGAATCGTCCTTCGCCACGAGGCCGAACGAGGCGAGGCGCGACCCGAGATGAGCGGCCATTACCACCCCAAGCTGCGGGTCAATCTCAAGGGCCGCCACGTCGCCCGCCGCTGCTTCGTCGCGGGCGAGACCAAGCTGATCCTGCCCGCGTTCGGCTCGCTTACCGGCGGGCTCGACGCCGCGCATCCCGAGATCGTGCGCAAGGTCGGCCCCGGCGCCGCGGCGCTGGTGCCGGTGACCGGCCGCCTGCTCCGCTTCCCGATCGCGGCCTAGTCGGCGAGCACCGCCGGGATCAGCCCGCGGACGATATTACCGACGAAGAAGCCGCCCTTCAGGTCGTCGGCGGTCAGCTCGGCCTCCTCGGCCCGCCCTTCCTCGATCAGCTTTTCGCGGAGCACCCCGGCGAACAGCGCCCCGCCCCTCGGCGTCAGCAGCCGCCCGTCGCGTTCGACGAAAACGTTGGTGCGGCTGCCCTCGGTAATCCGGCCGTCGGGGTCGACGAACACCGTCTCGTAGGCGCCGCCCTCGCGCCGCGCGCGGTCGTAGAAGCCACGGTCGCTGGTCTTGTAGCGCAGCCGGAAGTCGTCCGCCGGCACCGGCAGCGGCCGAAGCGCCACCCTTACCGGCACCGCGTCGGGATCGTCGAACCCCTTGACCTCGATCGCCATCGCCCCGGTTTTCGACAGCAGCAGCCGGACCATGGCCCGTTCCTTGCGCCCGAAGGTCGCCGCCTGCAGCTCGTTGCGCGCGGCGTGGCGGTCGAACCGGAAGCCGAGATCGCCGGTCGCGCGGGTCAGCCGGGCGAGGTGGCGGTCGAGGTCGGCAATGCCTTCATGCGGGTCGAACCGCATCGTCTCGATCAGGTCGAACGGCCGGGATGTCACGCGCAGAAATTCCCCCTTGAGCAGGCACTCGCCCCATTCCTCGCGCGCCACGCTGTCGACCACAAGCCCCGATCCGAGCCCCAGCCGCGCGACCGATGCGCCTTTTTCACCCGCGAGTGTCCGGATGAGCACATTGAACGCGGCGTCGCCATGCGCCCCCGGCTCGATCCAGCCCATCGAACCGGTATAGGCGCCGCGCGGCTCGGGCTCGAGGTCGCGAAGCGCGAGCATCGCCGCGATCTTGGGCGCCCCGGTGACCGACCCGCAGGGAAAGATCGTCTCGAGCGCGTCGACCGCGCCGATGCCCGGGCGGAGCGTCGCGACGATCCGGCTGACCATCTGGTGGACGGTGGGGTAGCTTTCGACCGCGAACAGCTCGGGCACCGCGACGCTCCCCGTCTCGGCAAGCCGGGCGAGGTCGTTGCGCATCAGGTCGACGATCATCATGTTCTCGGCGCGCTGCTTGGGGTCGGCGGCAAGACCGAGCGCCTCAGCGGCGTCGGCGGCGGGGTCGGCGCGGCGCGGCGCGGTGCCCTTCATCGGCCGCGCCTCGATCTTCCCGCCGCGGATCGAAAAGAACTGCTCGGGCGACAGCGAGACGATCCACCGCTCGCCGATGTCGATCACCCCGCCCCACCCCGCGCGGCTGCGGCGGCGAAGCTGGCGAAACAGGGCGAGCGGATCGAGGTCCGGCACGACCGCCACGTCGCACCCGAAGGTGAGGTTCGCCTGGTAATAATCACCCGCGAACAGCCCCTCGCGCACGCGCGCGGCAGCGTCGCGATAGGCCGCCCAGCCAATCCGCGGGCGCGGCGCGCCGATGTCGAGCGGCGGGCCGTCGCCGTCGATCGCGGGCGTCTCGTAGCGCTCGAACAGCCCGAACCACAGCAGCGGCCCCGCCCCCTGCCGCGCGGCGGCGGCGAGCTTGGGATCGAGCGCGTACCCCGCCTCGTAGGCGAGATAGCCCGCCGCGTGCGCCCCCGCCGCCACCGCCGCCTTGAGCGCGGCGAGCGCGGGGCGCACCTCGTCGATCGTCCGCGCTTCGATCACCCGGTGTGGCGCGCGATAGAGCCGCGGCCGCGCCCCGCCCTCGCGCGCGTCGTCGAACAGCAGGTAGGGCGGCTCCATGCCCCGCCATTGACCCGCCGCCGCCGACTCGTAAACCCTGGGATGCTGGCAAGGGGGAGACGAAGAGATGCTGATCGCGCTGGCCCTGATCGCGGCGGCCCCAGAAGCCACGCCTGCCACCCCCGCCATCCGCGCGCGGATCGACCGTATCCTCAGGGCGACCCCGCTGATCGACGGTCACAACGACCTCGCCGAGCAACTCGCCGAGCACCGCCAGTCGCGGGTCGACGGGCTGGCGAGCGGCGCCGCGCGGTTCGACCCGCCGCTGATGACCGACATCGCCCGGCTCCGCGCCGGACGGGTCGGCGGGCAGTTCTGGTCGGTCTACATCCCCGCAAGCGTCCACGGCGACGAGGCGATCCGCCGCACGATCGAGCAGATCGACCTCGTCGAGCGGCTGATCGCCGCCTACCCGCGCGACCTCGAGGCGGCGACCACCGCCGACGACATCGTCCGAATCCACGGGGCGGGCCGAATCGCCTCGCTGATCGGGATCGAGGGCGGGCACCAGATCGGCGAGAGCATGGCCGCGCTTCGCCAGTTCTACCGGCTCGGCGCGCGTTACATGACGCTGACCCATTTCGCGACCACCGGCTGGGCCGACAGCGCGACCGACGATCCGAAGCACGGCGGCCTCTCGCCCGAGGGCGTCGCGGTGGTGCGCGAGATGAACCGGCTCGGCATGCTGGTCGATCTCAGCCACGTCAGCGAGGCGACGATGCTCGGCGCGCTCGCCGCCAGCCGCGCCCCGGTGATCTTCTCGCACTCGAGCGCGAAGGCGCTCGACCCCCATCCGCGCAACGTCGGCGACGGCGTGCTCCGCCGCCTCGCCGCCAACGGCGGACTGGTGATGGTCAACTTCTACCCCGGCTACGTCAGCGAGGCCTTCTGGCGCTGGAACGCCGACGAGGCGGCCGAAGAAGCGCGGCAGAAGTCGCTTCACGCCGGCGACCCCGCAGGCCGCGACGCCGCCATCGCCGCGTGGAAGGCCGCGCACCCCAGGCCGCTGGTCACCGTCGCCCAGGTCGCCGACCATATCGACCATATCGCCCGCGTCGCCGGCCATGACCATGTCGGCATCGGCGGCGACCTCGACGGGATCGAGGCGACTCCCGAGGGACTGAACGACGTCGGCGGCTATCCCGCGCTGTTCGCCGAGCTGATCCGCCGGGGCTGGTCCGATGCCGACCTCGCGAAACTGGCGGGCGGCAACCTGCTCCGGGTGATGCGCGGCGCCGAGGCCACCGCCCGCGCGATGCAGGGCGTCGGGCCCGCAATGGACAAGCTGCCCCCCGCTCCCTAGCTCGGGACCATGCCCGACACCCCGCCGCTCAAGGTCGCGATCCTCCCCGTCACCCCGCTTCAGCAGAATTGCTCGCTGGTCTGGTGCACGAAGACGATGCGCGGCGCCTTCGTCGATCCCGGCGGCGACCTGCCGCGCCTGCGCGCCGCCGCCGAGCAGGCGGGGGTGACGATCGAGAAGATTATCGTCACCCACGGTCACATCGATCATTGCGGGGCGGCGGGCATCTTCGCCGAGGAGCTCGGCGTGCCGATCGAGGGGCCGCACGAGGAAGACCGTTTCTGGATCGCGCGCCTTGACGAGGACGGGCGCGCCTATGGCGTGCCGGGCAAGCCGTTCGAGCCCGACCGCTGGCTGGTCGACGGCGATACGGTCAGCGTGGGCGAGGTGACGTTCGATATCCGCCACTGCCCCGGCCACACCCCGGGCCATGTCGTCCTCCACCATCCCGAATCGAAGCTGGCGATCGTCGGCGACGTGCTGTTCCAGGGCAGCATCGGCCGCACCGACTTCCCGCGCAGCAATCACCAGCAACTGCTCGATTCGATTACCCAAAGGCTGTGGCCGATGGGCGGCGACACCGCCTTCATTCCCGGGCACGGGCCAATGTCGAGCTTTGCCCGCGAACGCGCCACCAACCCGTTCGTCGCCGACGAGGTGCTCGCCGCCGCGCCCTAGGCGCTTGCGTCGCCACCGCTTTTCGCTATAGGGCGCACTCGCTTGCGACGATCCATCCGCCGCCTTCGGATCCTTCCGATGAGCCGGGCGAGGAGAGTCGCCGATTTTTTTGTGCACAAGATTGAGGTTGAGCCGAAATGGCCGTTCCGAAGAGAAAAACGTCGCCCTCGAAGCGCAACATGCGTCGCAGCCATCACGCGCTGACCGCGACCGCGTTCCAGGAATGCCCGAACTGCGGCGAGCTCAAGCTGCCGCACAACCTGTGCGCGGCGTGCGGCCACTATAACGGCCGCGAAATCATCTCGACCGAGGCCTGAGCGGCTTCACGACCGTGGCGCGAACCCCGCAAGAGGTGGGCCCGCGGATCGCGATCGACGCCATGGGAGGCGACGCCGGGCCGGCCCCGATCGTCGCCGGTCTCGCGCGCGCGCATCGCAAGGACAAGGCGCTCGCCTTCACCCTGTTCGGTGACGAGGCGGCGATTCGCACCGAGCTCGCCAAGCATCGCGGGCTCGCCGACGCGGTCACCGTCTGCCACGCCAGCGACGCGATCGGCGCCGAGGAAAAGCCGAGCCAGGCGATCCGCCGCGCCAAGACGACCTCGATGGGCCTCGCGATCAACGCGGTGAAGGACGGCCATGCCGACGCCGCGCTGTCGGGCGGCAACACCGGCGCGCTGATGGCGATGGCCAAGCTCGCGCTTCGCACCATGCCGGGGATCGACCGCCCCGCGCTCGCCGCGCTGCTGCCGACGATGGAGCACGACCTCGTCATGCTCGACCTCGGCGCCAACACCGAGTGCGACGCGCAGAACCTCGTCCAGTTCGCAGTGATGGGCGCGGCCTATTCGCGCTCGGTGCTCGGGCGCGAGAAGCCGCGGGTCAAGCTGCTCAACATCGGCACCGAGGAGCTCAAGGGCACCGACGAATTGAAGGAAGCCGCCGCGATGCTTCGCGAGGCGACCTACCTTCCGCTCAAGTTCGACGGCTTCACCGAGGGCGACAAGCTCGCCCGCGGCGACATCGAGGTGGTCGTGTGCGACGGCTTTTCGGGCAATGTCGCGCTCAAGACCGCCGAGGGCACCGCGCGCTTCGTCACCGACCTGCTGCGCCGCGCCTTTACCTCCTCGCTCCGCTCGAAGGCCGGGTTCGCGCTGTCGCGCCCAGCGCTCAACCTGCTCAAGGTCCACCTCGACCCCAACAACCACAACGGCGCGGTCTTTCTCGGGCTCAACGGGCTGGTGGTGAAGAGCCACGGCAGCGCCAATGTGAAGGGCGTCGCCAACGCGGTCGCGGTCGCCGCGCGGATGGTCCGCGCCGACATCACCCGCCGCATCGGCGAGGATCTCGACGAATTCCGTGCCCGCGCCTTCGCCAACGGGTCGGGCCGTTGAGCCTGCGCTCGGTCATTCGCGGCACCGGATCGGCGCTGCCCGCGCGATCGGTGCCCAATGCCGAACTCGCCGCTGAGGTCGACACCTCCGACGAGTGGATCGTCGAGCGCACCGGGATCCGCAACCGCTTCATCGCCGGCGACGGCGAGACCACCGCGACGCTGGCCACCGCCGCCGCGCGCCGCGCGCTCGATGCCGCCGGGCTCGACCCGTCCGAAATCGGGCTGATCGTCCTCGCCACCGCGACCCCCGACCAGACCTTCCCATCGAGCGCGACCAAGGTCCAGGCCGCGCTCGGCATCCCCGACTGCATCGCGCTCGACGTCCACGCGGTGTGCACCGGCTTCCTCTACGCGCTGACCGTCGCCGATTCGATGCTCCGCGGCGGCTCGGCGCGGCGTGCGCTGGTGATCGGATCCGAGACCTTCTCGCGGATCCTCGACTGGGAGGACCGCACCACCTGCGTCCTGTTCGGCGACGGCGCCGGCGCGCTGGTTCTGGAAGCGGTGGAGGGCGACCAGGGCATCCTCGCCACCCGGCTCCACGCCGACGGTCGCCACAACGACCTGCTCTACGTCGACGGCGGCCCCTCGACCACCGGCACGGTCGGCAAGCTCCGCATGAAGGGGCGCGAGGTATTTCGCCACGCGGTCGTCAACCTCGCGCAGGTGATGAACGAAGTGCTCGCCGATGCCGGGCTGACCGCCGCCGAGGTCGACTGGGTGGTCCCTCACCAGGCCAATGCGCGCATCCTCGACGCGACCGCCAAGAAGCTCGGACTCCCGCCGGAAAAAGTGGTGGTGACGGTCGACCGACACGCCAATACCTCGGCCGCCTCGGTGCCGCTCGCGCTCGACGTCGCGGTCCGCGACGGGCGGATCCGGCGCGGCGATCTCCTCGTGCTCGAGGCGATGGGCGGCGGCTTTACCTGGGGCGCGGCTGCAGTTCGCTATTGAACCCGTTCAAAAAATTGGCAAAAGTCGATTCGTCGACATGACATTCGTGGCGACGGCATCATCACCGCGCCGGGGGCAATGGCGCACAAGGGGGCGGAGTTTTCCATGGCCGACGCCGGCATCGCGCGTAAGAACGACATCCACCAGGGCACGCTGACCCGCGCCGACCTCGCCGACACGGTCCACAATCGCCTCGGCCTGTCGCGCGCCGAAAGCGCCGGGCTGGTCGAGCGCGTGCTCTATCACATGTGCCATTCCTTGAGCCTCGGCGAAAATGTGAAGATCTCGGGCTTCGGCACCTTCATCCTGCGCGACAAGGGGCAGCGGGTCGGGCGCAATCCCAAGACCGGGATCGAGGTGCCGATCGCGCCGCGGCGGGTGATGACCTTCCGCGCCAGCCAGATCATGCGCGACCGGATTTCGAAGTAAGGCGCGCGGGCTTGGCCGACGGCAAGTCCCCCGACGCCTTCCGCACCATCGGCGAACTGAGCGCCGAGCTCGGCGTCGCCCAGCACATATTGCGTTACTGGGAGACCAAGTTTCCCCAGCTCCGCCCGCTCCAGCGCGCGGGCAACCGCCGCTACTATCGCCCCGACGACGTCGCGCTCGCGCGGCGGATCCACCGGCTGCTCAACGAACAGGGCTATACGGTGCGCGGGGTGCAGAAGTTGCTCGGCGACAAGTCGGCGGTTGACGAACCGGCTACTCCCCCGCCGACGTCCGCCCCGTTCGCCTTCCCGTCGGATGCCAGGTCCGACGAACCGGCCGCGCCGCCCTCGCCCGGCGTCGACCTCGACCGGATCGCCGCGCTCCGCGACCGGCTGGTCAGCGCGCTGCGCGGCTAGCAGCCCGGGGGCAGCGCGTCGTCGAGCGCCGACGGGGCGCTCGTAATTCCCTCCCCTCCGCCAAGCTGGAACGCACGTACCCGTGCAACCGCAGCGTCGAGCGGCAGCCGCACGACCTCGACCCCGGGCGGAAAGGCGTTGAGCAGGCGCGACGGACAGGCGCTCGACAGCAGCACGAACTGGCCGCGATCCTGGCTTCGCCGGATCAGCCGCCCGAACCCCTGCGCAAGCCGCGCGCGCACCACCCGGTCGTCGTAGGCCGAGCCGCCGCCCGCCAGCCGCCGCGCCGCGTGGAGCACGGTTGGCCGCGGCCACGGCACCCGCTCCATCACCACCAGCCGCAGGCTCTCGCCCGGCACGTCGACCCCGTCGCGAAGCGCGTCGGTGCCGAGCAGGCTGGCGCGCGGATCGTCCCGGAAGATGTCGACCAGCGTGCCGGTATCGATCGGGTCGACGTGCTGCGCGAGCAGCGGGAAGCCCTCGCGCGCCAGCCGGTCGGCGATCCGCGCATGGACCGCGCGCAGCCGCTGGATCGCCGTGAAAAGCCCCAGCGTCCCGCCCCCCGCCGCCTCGATCAGCCGGGCATAGGCGCCCGCCAGCGCGGGAATGTCGCCGCGTCCGATGTCGGTGACGATCAGCACCTCCGACTGGGCGGCATAGTCGAACGGGCTCGCCGCCTCGAAATGGCCGGCCGCGCTGCCGAGGTGCGCCGCCCCGGTCCGCGCGTCGGCCGCCGCCCAGCCTTCGCCGCCGCGCAGGGTCGCGCTGGTCACCAGCACCCCGTGCGCCGGGGCCATCACCGCCTTGGCCAGCGGCCGCGTCGGGTCGAGCCAGTGGCGGTGGAGCCCGATGTCGTACTCGCGCCCCTCGACCCGGTCGATCGCCAGCCAGTCGACGAAGTCGGGGTCGGCGCTCCCGCCGATCCGTCCGAGCATCGCGATCCACGCCGCCAGCGTCTCGCGTCGCCACGACAGGCCGTTGATCGCCCCGTCGACCCGCGCCCGCGCCGCCGCGTCTAACCAGTCGGGCGCGTCTTCGAGGATCGCCTCGAGCCGCCGCGACAGCGCCGCCAGCGGCCGTGCCAGCGCGTCGAGCGCCGCCAGCGCCTTCGCCGCCGCCTCGACCAGCTTGCCGTCGGGATCGGCGAGCTCGGTCTCGAGCCCGTATCCCGCTTCCTGCGCCTTGGCGCGCGCATAGACCGTGCCGCGCACTTCGCCGAATAGCGTCTCGAGAGGCCCCCACGGGTCGCCTTCGCCGAGCCGCCCGAGCCAGCCGTCGCCGGGCAGCGCGCGCGCCGCCTCGACCGCCGCGTCGAGCGCCTCGGCGCCCTGCTCGTCATAGCTCATCACGTCGAGCAGCCGCGCCGACAGCCCGCGCCGCCGCCCGCGCGCCTTGCCCTCGGGCCCGACGATCCAGCGGCGAAGCTCGATCGCCTCCTGCCCGGTCAGCGCCGCCGAAAAGGTCGAATCGGCGGCGTCGAACAGGTGATGCCCCTCGTCGAACAGGATCCGAGTCGGCGCGTCGGGGCGGGCGCGGGCGGCATTGACCATCACCAGCGCGTGGTTGGCGATGACGAGATCGGCCTCGCGCCCCGCTCGCTCGGCGCGCTCGATGAAGCATTTCCGATAGTGCGGGCAGCCGGCGTAGACGCATTCGCCGCGCCGGTCGGTCAGCGCGGTCGCGCCCGCGCGGCGGAACAGGCTGGTCAGCCAGCCGGGCAGGTCGCCGCCGACCATGTCGCCGTCCTTGGTGTAGGCCGCCCAGCGCCCGACCAGCTGCGCCAGCACCGCCGCGCGCCCGGCGAACGCGCCCTGCATCGCGTCCTCGAGGTTAAGCAGGCAGAGGTAATTCTCGCGCCCCTTGCGAACCACGATCCGCCGCTTGCGGGTTTCCGGATCGGCGAACAGCTTCACCCCTTCGCCGTCGAGCTGCCGCTGGAGCGCCTTGGTGAAGGTCGACACCCACACCGTCCCGCCCGCCTCCGCCGCCCACAGCGAGGCGGGCGCGAGATAGGCGAGCGTCTTGCCGATCCCGGTCCCCGCCTCGGCGAGCAGCAGGTTCGGCTCGCCCGCGGCGCGGCGCGGGGAAAAGATCGCCGCCGCCTCGCGCGCCATCGCCTTCTGGCCCTCGCGCGGCTCGCTCCCCCGCCCGGTCAAATCGGCGAGCTTCGCCTCGGCGGCTTCGGGGGCGACCGACACGGTTCGCGGCGGCGCGCGCTCGGCCTGCTCCTCCCATTGCGGCAGGCGCGAAAACAACATCCGCTCGCCGCGCTCGGGCTTGGCGATCCGCTCGGCGACCAGCGGCGACCAGCCCCAGCCCAGCCGCCACAGCGTCTGCGCCGAGGTCCACGCCCCCTCGCGCTCGGGCCAATCCTCCTCGCCGAGCCGCGCCAGCAACGCGCTTGCGATGGCGAGCAGCGCCCCCGCCCCGTCCGAATCGCTTGCCGGCGCCGCGACCCCCGCCGCGCGTGCCATGCCGGTCACGGTCGGCACCGCGAACCGCGCGGGGTGGACGAAGGCGAACAGCTCGAGCAGGTCGAGCCCGCTGACGTCGCCATAGCCGAGCCGCTGCCCGACCAGCGGCGCGTTGATCAGCACGTGCGGAGTCTCGGCCAGCCGCGCGATCGCCTGCCCGCGATCGACCTCGCGGGTGACGCCGTCGTGCGCGATCCAGATACCGGCGTGGGTTGCATGGAGCGCGGGAAGGGGCAAAGGAGCGGCCATCGGCGGCGCGACCTTGGGCGGACCGGAACGAAAGGGCAACAGTTGAGCGACGCATCGAGCGACGAGACGATCCGCGCGGCGGCCCAGGCCTCGAAGGCATGGCCCTACGAAGAGGCGCGGCGGCTGCTCAAGCGCTGGCCGGAGGGCAAGCCCGACGGGTCGGCGATCGTCTTCGAAACCGGCTACGGCCCGTCGGGGCTGCCGCACATCGGCACCTTCACCGAGGTGCTTCGCACGACGATGGTGCGAAGGGCGTACGAGGAGCTGAGCGGCGGACGCCCGACCCGGCTGGTCGCGTTCAGCGACGACATGGACGGGCTGCGCAAGGTGCCCGACAACGTCCCCAACCCGCAATTGCTAGAGGCCAATCTCGGCAAGCCGCTGAGCCGCATCCCCAACCCGTTCGACACCGAAGACGAAAGCTTCGCCGCGCACAACAATGCGCTGCTGCGCCGCTTCCTCGACCAGTACGGCTTCGAATACGAGTTCGTCTCGGCCGCCGAACGCTACAACAGCGGCGCGTTCGACGAGGCGCTGCGCGGGGTGCTGCGCAGCTACCAGGCGATCCTCGACATCATGCTGCCGACGCTTCGCGAGGAGCGGCGCCTAACCTACTCGCCGGTGCTGCCGATCTCGCCGACCTCGGGCCGCGTACTCCAGGTGCCGGTGCGGGTGGTCGATGCCGAAGCGGGGACGATCGCCTTCACCGACGAGGACGGGACCGAGGTCGAGCAGTCGGCGCTCGGCGGTCTCTCCAAACTCCAGTGGAAGGTCGACTGGGCGATGCGCTGGGTCGCGCTCGGGGTCGATTACGAGATGTACGGCAAGGACCTGACCGACAGCGGGGTCCAGTCGGGGCGGATCGCGGCGGTGCTCGGCGGGCGCAAGCCCGAGGGGATGATCTACGAGATGTTCCTCGACGAAAAGGGCGAGAAGATCTCCAAGTCGAAGGGCAACGGGCTGAGCATCGAGGACTGGCTGAAGTACGGCAGCGACGACAGCCTCGCCTTCTACCTCTATCGCGAGCCCAAGCGCGCGAAGAACCTCCACCTCGGCCTCGTCCCGCGCGCGGTCGACGAATATCACCAGTTCCGCGATGCCTACGCCGGTCAGGAAATCGACAAGCGGCTCGGCAACCCGGTCCACCATATCCACGGCGGCGCGGTGCCGACGGGGGCGTTGCCGCTGAATTTCGCACTGCTGCTCAACCTCGTCTCGCTCCCCGGGGTGCAGGACAAGACGGTCGCGTGGCGCTTCGTCCAGCGCTACGCACCCGACACCTCGCCCGAGCAAAATCCCGAACTCGACGCGCTGATCGGGCTGGCGGTCAACTATGCGCGCGACTTCGTCGTCCCGACGCTGAAGCGCCGCGCCCCGACCGAGGACGAGGCGGCGGCGCTGCGCGATCTCGATGCCGAGCTGGCGAACGCGGGCGAGGCCGATGCCGAGGCGCTGCAGAACATCGTGTTCGAGGTCGGCAAGGCGCACTACGGCAAGGAACGGCTGCGCGACTGGTTCGGCGTGCTCTACGAAACGCTGCTCGGCTCGGCGCAGGGGCCGCGGATGGGCAGCTTCATCGCGCTTTACGGGATCGACAATACGCGCAGGCTGATCGCCGAGGCGCTGGCGAGCTAGTTCGCTCGCGCGAACTAGCCCTTCTTCTTCGCGGCGGCGCCTTTCTTGCCGAGGATCGACTGCGCCTTCGACGAGGTGCGCGGATTCGATTTCCCTTCCTTCGCCGCCGCCGCGTTGGCGCGCTTCGCGGCATGGCTGCCGTGGCCCTTTTCGTCCGACATGATGCTCTCCTTCTGCCGCCCAAACGGTCCGCGGGGCGCGCCGGGTCCGTGACCTTGCCGCGCGATGCGTGTATGCGAGGCGGCAGGGGGATTTGAGGACATGCCGTATCGCCGCGCGCCGTGGTTCGTCGGGCTGACCGTCGCGGTCATCCTGGTCGGTTTCTGGCCGAGCTATTTCGGGGCGGTCGGCCGGGTGCCGTGGCAATTCCACGTCCACGGCATCGCCGCGAGCCTGTGGGTGGCGATGGTGCTGGCGCAGTCGATCCTGATCGGCAAGGCGCAGCTTCCGCTCCACCGCGCGATCGGGACGGCGAGCCTGTTCCTGTTTCCCTTCCTGATCGGCGGGCTGTTCGCGATCGTCGATTATTCGGGCAAGAGCTTCAGCCGCAGCCACGACCCGGTCGAGACGATGCTCGGGGGCGCCTTCGCGACTGGGATGCTGATCGCGGCGGCGGCCTATGTCACCGTGTTCTTCCGCGCGCTCAAATATCGGCGAAAGGTGTGGGTCCACGCGGGCTACATGCTGTCGACCCCGCTGATCCTGTTCGAAAGCCCGTTCAGCCGGGTCCTCGGGATGTTCGTGCCGGGATTCGTGGTCACCGGGCCGGCGACGTTCGACCGGATCCTGCCGGGGATCGTCTGGTCGATGGCGCTCGAGCTGCTGTTCGTGGCGTGGCTGTGGTTCCGGTTTCGCGAGCGGGCGCGGCCGTTCCTCGTCACCGGGGCGTTCATCGCGGTGCAGATGGTGGTGATGACGATGGCCGCGGGGTCGCGACTGTTCGACCCGCTGCTGCTGGCGATCGGCGCGGCGCCGAGCGCGGCGGTGGTCGCGGTCGGCATGGCGATCGGCGCGGGGGCGAGCTGGCTGGGGTGGCGCGCGGGGCGGCGCGATAAGAGATTGGTAAGCGTCGCCGCCTAGGATCGGGCGGATGGCCGCTTTGAAGAAATCCGTCGACATGGGGGCGCCGCGGGTGCGCGGGTCGCGGATCCGGCGCGATCCGCCGCCCAAGCCCGAGCGGGTGCTGTCGCGCGCCGAGATCCGCGAGCACGACCAGAGGCGGATGATCATGGGGATCGGCGGGGTGGCGATCGCGCTGTTCGCGATCCTGCTGGGGCTCAACACGTCGGGAATCCAGAAGATCACCGACTGGAAGCTCAGCTATAGCGAGCCCGCGCGGCGCTAGGCCTTAAGGTCGCAAAAGCCAGCGTTACCCCGGACATTTTCGTGACCTTAAGCGAGGGGGACGGCGCGCGAACTTCCCGGAGCGGGTCGTCGGCGGGGACGACGGCGAGGTCGACTCGGGGCCGGGTGTGAGGATGGTGGCAGAGGCGGGGCGAATAGGACAGGCTTTCCTGCGCGCGGGCGCCTGCTAGGCTTTGCGCGCCGAGCGGGAGGGACGTTGGACCATCGAAACTGGAACGACGGGCGAGACCGGAACGACGGGCGGTGGATGACCCCTGCCGACTATGATTCGCTGTCGGGCGAGGAGAAGCGCGCGCTGTGGCTGGCCCGCAAGGCAAAGCGGCAGCGGCGGCGCGGCTGGGCCGGGGCGGCGACCGGCCTGGCGATCGCGGCGGCGGGGATCGGTGCCTACACGCTGACCCCCACCCGCCACCCCGCCCCCGCGCCTGGCGCCGAGGCCAGCGCGGCGAGCGACGCCGGGACGCGCGCCAGTCCAGGGCCAAGCGCGGGCGAGCGCGGCGATTTCGGGTCGTGCGAATGGGGCGGGCGGACCGACTGCGTGGTCGATGGCGACACTTTCTATTGGCACGGCGAGAAGATCCGCATCGCCGGGATCGACGCGCCCGAGACCCACGACCTCTACAAATGCCGAAGCGAGCTGGCGCTGGGCGAAAAAGCGGCGGCGCGGCTGCGCGACCTGCTCAACAGCGGCCCCCTCGTCCTGACCCCCATCGACCGCGACCGCGACGTCTACGGCCGATTACTGCGCAACGTCGCCGTCAACGGCACCGACGTCGGCGAGGTGTTAGTGCAAGAAGGCCTCGCGCATGAGTATCGCGGGTATAAGGAGGGTTGGTGCTAGCCCGAAGCGCCGCGCCTAAGCGAGCGATTGCGAAGCAATCGGGAGCTTAGGCAAGAGACGCGGAGGGCCGGCCGACCGGCGCGAAGCGACCGGATCGACGTCACGGATTTACTCCGTGGCGGCCCCTGCCCTCGCCACGACTAACGATTCCGAAAGTCGCCCCGGTTTATCCTGTCCCAATGTCCGGCCCCGACAATCTGAGCAAGATCGATCGCCTGCGCGCGAGGGATGGCGACCATTGCTGGCTGTGTGGCGCGGTGATCGATTTTGCCGCGACGCCGAACTCGGCGAAGGCATGGAGCGTCGAGCATCTGCTGGCGAAGGAATATGGCGGGACCGAGAAGCTCGAAAACCTCGCGCTGTGCCACCCGCCCTGCAACCGCCTCCTCGCCAATCGGCCGGTCGTCGACAAGGTGCGGCTGCGAGAGAAGCGCCGACGCGAGGCGTGGCGAGCCGCGATCAAGGGAAAAGTGCTGAAGGCGTTGGGCGGCTAAGCCGCCGAGCGGAAGGGAGCGATTGCGCAGCAATCGGGAGCTTCCGTCGAAGAGACGGCGAAGTCCGGCCGACCGGCGCGAAGCGACCGGATCGACGTCACGGATTTACTCCGTGACGGTCTGTGATAGCCTCCCGACAAGGGGATCTTCATGCGCAAGCCAACGAGTGTCGCGACGCTTGAAACGCTAGGCCGTGTACGCTTGTCGAAGACTTTCTTCATGCGCGACATGCTCTATTCCGAGATCGCGCAAATCCACGGGCTGGTGAATGTCCCCGATGACCCAGACTTGGCCATCGAGGCGGGGCGGCACTTGTGCCAAGAACTGCTGGAGCCGTTGCAGGATCACTGGGGACGCATCGCTATCCGGTCCGCCTACCGCAGTCGCCTGGTCAACCAATTGGGCAACGAAAAGGGTTACAGTTGCTCATCGAACGAAGCCAACCGGGCTGGCCATATCTGGGATTGGCGAGACGAGAATAAGTGCCTCGGAGCGACAGCGTGCGTCGTAGTGCCGTCATTTTGGGATGCATACCGGAATTCTGGAGACTGGCGAATTATAGCGGAATGGGTCCACTACAACTTACCCTATTCTGAGCTAGAATTCTTCAATGAAACAAAGCGATTTGCATTCAATATAAGTTGGAATGAGCAACCGAAACGAAAAGTCCTTAGCTACGCTGCGCCAATAGGCTTGTGGAATCCCGCGAGAGACTATTAGAATTCGAATTTTTTGATGCAATTACTTTTGATTGGGCCATGGGTCGCAAATTGCAGGCAATGACTCGCTCCTTTCCAGGACTTTGTCACGCATACTTTCAAGAGCGCCTTCTTTGAACATGTCCATTCCGATTAATTTCGCGTTAGCTACCGAGAAAGCCAGAAGCGCACGTTCGACACCGGGAGATAGCATGAACATGAAATTCCCGAGTAGAGAAGCGACTCCGATATGCTGCGAGATGTATGGAGCCTTCCTGACCCAGGACTCGTGAATATATACGAACTCCTCGTCTTTCTCTCTTTCTTGTATCACGAGAGAACGACAATGATGTTCTATGTATATTTTCATAGCAGAAGCTATATTTTTTATGTAGTTCTTGCAGACGACCTCTCGTTTTAGCCACTCATTGTAGTTGTTTATAACGGTCTTTGGATCTTTACTCTTTTCTGTGGCCGTCCAATACTCAATGGCGGACATGTATATGCCAGGTAGATCGGTGACGGAAATGTCGAGGGGAGACATTCGCACAACCTCTTCGGCGTCGCGGATCAGAGTGTGGACTTGACCAAGACTCGACAGCTTCGACGCGTTTAAAAGTTCGGTCGCTTGCTGTTGCGCGGCAATTCTCTGGAGTTGCAGTTCTTGTCTTTGTAGGCTCAGTTCCTCGGTTTGTAGCCGGAATCCTGCGGCAAGCCATAAAAAGGCTAAAGCAGTAGCAAAACCCGAGATGAATGTGGCGATACTAGCTGCATCGTTCTCGCCATTTCTATACCAGATAGCTGAGGCAAAAAACAGAACTAAAGTCGTGCCAATGACGAGCCAGTGCTTTTTAATAAATGAAAGAGCTTTCGCGATTGAGGCGTAAATTTTTTTATGCTGATCAGCCCAATTCAACGACATAATACGTAATCTCGAGCGCGATTGTCATCCGCAGGGGCGGAATGCATTCGAAGTCGCAAACCTAACCACGCGCCAGCCAGGTCCGCCCCCCTACTCCGCCGCCCCCTCCGCCGACATTCCTTCGGCAGACATTCCAGACGCGCAAGCGCGCCCGGAGCCTTGAAGCCTGCCTTCGCCAGCGGCGCTACGCGCCACTGAAGCCTTGAAGTCGGCTACGCCCCAAGAAGGACGCCGAGGCTTCACTCCGCCGCCACGCCAGCGCTGGCAAACATATCCCCCGTATCCGCCTCGCCCGCGACCGGCGCATCATTAGCCGCCTTCGCCTTCTGCCGCCGATCGAACGCATCCCAGACCTGGTTCCAGTCGCCCTTGGTCGCGGCCTTCGAATACTCCGTCGCGCGCGTCTCGAAGAAGTTGGCGTGCTCGACGCCGTTGAGCAGCGGCGTCAGCCACGGCAGCGGGTGGTCGTCGACCATGTAGATCGGCTTGAAGCCCAATTGCCCCAGCCGCCAGTCGGCGATGTAGCGGATGTATTTCTTGATCGACTTGGCATCCATGCCCTCGACCCGGCCCATTTCGAAGGCGAGGTCGATGAACGCGTCTTCGAGGCGCACCACCTTCTGGCAGCAGTCGATGATGTCGTCGCGGACCGCGGGGGTGAGGCAATCGCGTTCCTTGACGAAGGCGTGGAACAGCCGGACGATCCCTTCGCAGTGGAGGCTTTCGTCGCGGACCGACCAGCTGACGATCTGGCCCATGCCCTTCATCTTGTTGAAGCGCGGGAAGTTCATCAGCATCGCGAAGCTGGCGAACAGCTGGAGCCCCTCGGTGAAGCCGCCGAACATGGCGAGCGTGCGGGCGATGTCCTGGTCGTTGTCGACCCCGAAGCTGCTCATATAGTCGTGCTTATCCTTCATCTCCTTGTACTGGAGGAAGGCGCTGTATTCGCTCTCGGGCATGCCGATGGTGTCGAGCAGGTGGCTGTAGGCGGCGATGTGGATGGTTTCCATGTTGCTGAACGCGGTCAGCATCATCTTGACCTCGGTCGGCTTGAACACGCGGCCGTACTTGTCGTGGTAGCAGTCCTGCACCTCGACGTCGGCCTGGGTGAAGAAGCGGAAGATCTGGGTGAGGAGGTTGCGCTCGCTATCGTTGAGCTTCTGCGCCCAGTCGCGGCAGTCCTCGCCCAGCGGCACTTCCTCGGGCATCCAGTGGACCTGCTGCTGGCGCTTCCAATATTCGAAGGCCCAGGGATATTCGAACGGCTTGTACTGGCGCGAGGCCTGGAGGAGGGACATGGGTCAGGCTCCTTTGAGAGTCAGGATGGCGGTGAGAGTGAGGACGGCGGCGATCAACGGCGCTGCGGCAAAGAAGCGTCGGCTATTAATGAGGATGCTGCCGACAAGCACAAGCGGCAAGGCGACACCGAAATGCGCGAAGCGAGTTGGGAGCCAGCCAAAGTGCGAGGCGACGAAAGACAGAAGCCCTGCTGCGACGAGCGCGATGCCGATCTCTTGGTGCCCATAGGAGCGACGCACCGGATCACTGGAACGTTCGCCAGCGTCGAGATCGTAGCCGCTCACCAGAAGAACCTTCCGCCGCGGACGGTCTTGCCCTGTTCGACGCGGACCAGGCGGCCGCGGTACATCTGGATGTACATGTAGAGGCCCGAGGCGGCGAAGAAGAGCAGCGCGAGGCCGGCGAGGAAGCTGAGCCACAGGCCGACCGGGCCGATCGCCTCGCCCGAGTGGAGGTGCTGGAGCGTGTGGTGGAGCTCCTGCATCGGGGTGCGCTTCGGCCGGGCGGCGGGGGCTACTGGGCCGCCTGTCGCTGCGGGGGCAGGTGCCGCGCCAGGCGGCCGTCCCTCGCGCGCCGCGGTGGCGGCGGGCGGGGAATCATGGTCGTCGTCGGCGAACAGCTCGAGCGCCTGCATCGCGACGCCGGTGGCGGCGATCCAGATCAGCAGGATCCCGAAGACGATCGCGAGCGAGCGGTGCCACTTACGCATGGGCGGGCTCCGACAGGACGAAGGCGAACAGGATGAGCAGCAGGCCGAGGGTGAAGCCCATCATCCCGCCGATGCGCCGGGCGTAGCGCTGCCGCTCGGTGCCGTGGCGGCTGGCGGCGAGGATGGTGCCCCCGCTGGCCAGCGCGATCGCGCCGACGCCCATCATGATGCGGTTGGCGAGCGTCATTGGCAGGCCAAGCACTCGTCGTAATCCGTCGTGCTGGCGAGCTGGATTTCCTTGAGGTCGGGGGTGTTGTCGGCCTCGACGCCGCCGGCGAACCCGGCGCGCTGGACCGACTTGCTGCGGAGATAGTAGAGCGACTTGATGCCCAGTTCCCACGCGCGGAAGTGGAGCATCATCAGGTCCCACTTGTCGCTGTCGGCGGGGATGAACAGGTTCAGCGACTGCGCCTGGTCGATGTAGGGGGTGCGGTCGGCGGCGAGTTCGAGCAGCCAGCGCTGGTCGATCTCGAAGCTGGTCTTGTAGGTGTCCTTTTCCTCGCTGGTGAGGAAGTCGAGGTGCTGGACGCTGCCCCCGCGCTCGAGGATCGAGTTCCACACCGCGTCGCTGTTCTTCGCCTTTTCGGTCAGCAGCTTTTCGAGATAGGGGTTCTTGACCGCGAAGCTGCCCGACAGCGTCTTGTGGGTGTAGATGTTGGCCGGGATCGGCTCGATGCACGCCGAGGTGCCGCCGCAGATGATCGAGATCGACGCGGTCGGGGCGATCGCCATCTTGCACGAGAAGCGTTCCATCACCCCCATGTCGGCGGCGTCGGGGCACGGCCCGCGTTCCTGTGCGAGCATCATCGAGGCCTCGTCGACCTGCGCGCGGATATGCTTGAACATGCGCATGTTCCACGACTTGGCCATCGCGCCCTCGAACGGGATTCCGCGGGCCTGGAGGAAGCTGTGGAAGCCCATCACGCCGAGCCCGACGCTGCGCTCGCGCTCGGCGCTGTACTTGGCGCGCGCCATCTCGTCGGGGGCGCGGGCGATATAGTCGCTGAGGACATTGTCGAGGAAGCGCATCACGTCCTCGATGAACTGCCGGTCGCCGTTCCATTCGTCCCACGTCTCGAGGTTGAGGGACGAGAGGCAGCAGACCGCGGTGCGGTCGGCGCCGAGGTGGTCGCGCCCGGTCGGCAGGGTGATTTCCGAGCAGAGGTTCGAGGTCGATACCTTTAGCCCGAGGTCGCGGTGATGCTTGGGCATCGTCCGGTTCACCGTGTCGGCGAAGATGATGTAGGGCTCGCCGGTCGCGAGGCGGGTCTCGACCAGCTTCTGGAACAGCGCGCGGGCGTTGACCTTGCCGCGGACGCTGCCGTCGCGCGGCGACTTCAAGTCGAAGTCGGCGCCCTCGCGCACCGCTTCCATGAACTCGTCGGTGATCAGCACGCCGTGGTGGAGGTTGAGCGCCTTGCGGTTGAAGTCGCCGCTGGGCTTGCGGATCTCGAGGAACTCCTCGATCTCGGGGTGCGAGACGTCGAGGTAGCAGGCGGCCGAGCCGCGACGGAGCGAGCCCTGCGAGATGGCGAGGGTGAGCGAGTCCATCACCCGGACGAAGGGGATGATGCCGCTGGTCTTGCCGTTGAGCCCGACGCTTTCGCCGATGCCGCGGACGTTGCCCCAGTAGGTGCCGATGCCGCCGCCGCGCGAGGCGAGCCAGACATTCTCGTTCCAGGTGTTGACGATGCCGTCGAGGCTGTCGCTGACCGAGTTCAGGTAGCAGGAGATCGGCAGGCCGCGGCCGGTGCCGCCGTTCGACAGGACCGGGGTGGCGGGCATGAACCACAGCTTCGAGATATAGTCGTAGATGCGCTGCGCGTGGGCCGCGTCGTCGGCATAGGCCGACGCGACGCGCGCGAACAGGTCCTGGTAGTTTTCGCCCGGGAGCAGGTAGCGGTCGGTCAGCGTGTCCTTGCCGAAGTCGGTCAGCAGCGCGTCGCGCGAGGTGTCGGTGACGACGTCGAACGCGCGCGCGTGGACGGTCTTCGAATCTTCCTTGGCGGGCGCGGCAGGAGTCGCGACCAGGTCGTCGGCGGTGACGTTGCTCGAGCTCGAAAAATCCATATCCCGTCCCCGTATCTGCGGCGGTTCGACGACCGCTTGTTCTTGCAATGTTCGACTCGGTGCCATGGGTCCGACCCTAGCCCAAAATCGCGTCCCGCGGGGGCTTTTGTGGGCGCTGTCCCCGATATCCACAGCGCGCACGGGCGTGCCTGCTGAAGATAGGCATCTTCAGCCCCAACCACAATAGATTGAGAACGGCCCCCACCGGAACGCCATATATAGTGTCACAACCGCGTGGAGACACAAGAGGCAAAATCATCGTTCATGCAAAATTAATGGTCCGGGACGGGTCCGCGAAGGCGCGCTGTGGCGGACGGGCAACGGATCGACAAACGCTTCGCCGCCGCCGCGCCACGTCCCGTCGACGAGGCTCGCAAGCCGCTTGAAACCGGCCGCGCGCCCTCGCATCTTCATCACGCGGACCGGGCCCCTCTGGCGGGCGTCGCGCCACTAATGGCGAGGCACCCGTGATGTCGGACCGCATCGGGAGAACCGGTGCGATTCGATGGGCCAGACCGCCCTCCCCCGACCCGCCGGCGCCCCCGATCGAACCCATGGTTTGACCGAGGAGACGGATGATGAGCATGACCCACTACCAGCTGCTCGAGCGGCACGCGCGGCTCGACGAGGCGCTTCGCCGCGAGCTTCGGCGGCGGCTGCCCGACCCGTTGCTGACGCTTCGGCTGAAGAAGCTGAAGCTGGCGATCAAGGACCGGATTGCGGCGCGGGTCGCCCGTGGAGCTGGCGCGGGGAGCGCTGGGCGATGAAGTGCCCCGCGTGCCAGGCGGTGCTGACGATGAGCGAGCGCCAGGGGATCGAGATCGATTATTGCCCTTCGTGTCGCGGGGTGTGGCTCGACCGCGGCGAGCTCGACAAGATCATCGAGCGGAGCGTCGGCGCGACCGTCCAGGTCGCCGAGCGCCCCGCCGCGCCGATCCCCCACGGCTATGACGACCACCGCTTCGGCCATCGCGGCCACAAACGGCGCAAGAGCTTCCTCGAGGAGCTGTTCGACTAGGCCCGGGCGGCGTTCGCCCCGGCGCGCGGGGCCAGCACGGTCAGCGCGCCGGGGCGGATTCGATAGTCGAGCGGGCAGGCGAACACGCAGGTCTCGCCGTCGAGGCTGACGGTGAGGTGCTTGCGGTGGCCGGTGACCTTGAGCCGCTGGACGTCGTCGAGGCGGATCATGTCATTGTCGCGGGCGCGGCCGACGAGCGCGCGCGCCATCGCCGCGAACAGCCCGAGCCGGCCGTTCTTGCGCAGCACCATCACGCACAGCTTGCCGTCGTCGAGCGTCTCGCGCTGGCCGGCGTAGGGAAAGGACAGGCGATAATCGTTGTTGCCGACGAACAGCAGCGGGGTTTCGATCACCGCCTTTTCGCCGTCGTTGATGGTCAGCGACAGGCGCTGGTGCCTGAAGCGCGACAGGGTGCGGAGCGAGGCGACGAGCATCGCCAGCTTCTTCGAGCGGCCGAGCTTCTGCTGCTGCGATTCGCGGTCGAGCACCATCAGCGGGTAGAGGCCGACCGCGCTGTTGTTGACGAAGGTGCGGCCGTTGAGCTCGGCGACGTCGATCTCGCTGGTGTTGCCGTCGGCGATGATCCGGGCCGCCTGGTCGAGATCGAACGGGATGCCGAGGTCGCGCGCGAGGTGGTTGAGCGTGCCGAGCGGGAGCAGGCCGAGGCGCGTCTCGCTGCCCGCGAGCGCGCCCGCCGCCGCGCTGATCGTGCCGTCGCCGCCGCCGGCGATGACCAGCGGGGCCTTGGCCCTGGCCGCGGCGGTGGCGCGCTTCACCACGCCCTCGCCGTCGAGCAGCTCGACCTTGCCGGTGATGCCGACTTTCTTCAGCGCGGCGGCGACCTTGTCCTTCGCGTCGTCGCCCGCGCTGCCGCCGCCGCGGTTGATGAGGATGATCGCCTTCATGCCGCCCGCAACGCGCGGGGGGCGCGCGGGTTCAGCCGACCGATCATCCGTGGAGCGCGGTGGTCAGGCCTTGGCCGGGCAGTTGCCGACCCGTTTCGCGACGAGGTGGCGGGTGAGGGTATAGTCGCCGTCGCCGCGGAAGCCGGTCGCCGAATTGACCAGCACTTCGAACTTGTCCTTGCCATATTCGCCGGCGACGTTGAGCGTGACCCCTTCGGAGCCGCGCTTGCAGTCGTACTGGAGCGAGATGATCCCGCCCGACAAGTGGGTGCCGCGCGCGGTGCATCGGTCGCCCTTTTCGGCGAACAGCGACGGGTCGAACGAGCCGTCGGCGGCGACGCAGCTGTCGACCGTCTGCTTGTCGCCGACCTTGGCGGTGGTGCGCGGCTTGCCCTTGTCGGCGGGCTGGACGACGGTCGTTTCGGCATTCACCTTGTAGAGGCCGGCGACCGGGGTGGGAGGCGCTTCCTCGGCCTGGTTGGCGGGAGCGGCATCGTCGCCGCAGGCCGACAGCGAGAGCAGGAGGGCGCCGGCGATCAACCACGGCTTGTTCATGAGATTATCCTTTACGCGGGAGGTCATTTGGCGGGCCTGGCCGGGGTGGCGGGCCGGACAGGGGGCGCGTCGCACGCGCCGACCCGCTTGCCCTTCATGTTGACGGTCATCGCGAGGCTGCCCGACGGGTCGGCGGCGTTGACGATCCGGTTGGTGACGGTGACGTCGGTCGAATCGGGCGAGTAGCTGCCCTTGAAGCTCAGTTCCTGCGAACCGTGGGGGTTGGTGCAGCGCATCGCGCCGTCGAGCTGGCCGCCGGCCATGCGGTAATGGTCGTAGCGGCAATTGTCGGGGGCGTCGGCGATCGCGGCGTCGAGCTTCTTCGCCTCGTCGGCGGTGAGGCAGCGTTCGGTCGGCGGGGCGGCGCCCATCATCTTTTTCATATGGTCGACGATTTCGGGCGAGAGGCCCGGAGAGGCGACGTCGAGCAGGGTGCGGCGATACTGCCACTTGCCCGGCCGGATGTCGTCGGTGGCGCCGCTGACCGCGACCGCGTTCTGGACCTCGGCGGGGCTGGCGTTGCGGACGTCGACCGACGCCTTCTTGCAGGCCCCGAGCGAGGCGAGCAGCGCGGCGGCGACGATGATGCGGTGCATGGCGAGGCTCCCCTGTGGCGCGCGAGCCTAGCGCGCGGCGCGGCGATTGCCAGCCCCCCTGCCCCTCCCCATATCGGGGGCGATGGCCATCCAGATCCGCACCAGCCTTGCCGAGCCCGAGACCGGCGAGAACTTCGTCCCGCACCGCCCCGCGCGCCCCGACAAGGCCGAGGGCGGCAAGCGCTTCGAGCTGGTCAGCGACTTCGAACCGTCGGGAGACCAGCCGACCGCGATCAAGGAGCTGGTCGAGGGCATCCGCGATTCGGGCGAGGTCAGCCAGGTGCTGCTGGGCGTGACCGGATCGGGCAAGACCTACACCATGGCGCAGGTGATCCAGGCGACCCAGCGGCCCGCGCTGATCCTCGCGCCGAACAAGATCCTCGCCGCGCAGCTCTACGGCGAGTTCAAGAGCTTCTTCCCCAACAACGCGGTCGAATATTTCGTCAGCTATTACGACTATTACCAGCCCGAGGCCTACGTTCCCCGGACCGACACCTACATCGAGAAGGAAAGCTCGGTGAACGAGGCGATCGACCGGATGCGGCATAGCGCCACGCGCTCGCTGCTCGAGCGCGACGACGTGATCATCGTCGCTTCGGTCAGCTGTCTCTACGGCATCGGCTCGGTCGAGACCTATTCGGCGATGATCTTCGACCTGAAGAAGGGCCAGAGCGTCGACCAGCGCGAGATCATCAGGAAGCTCGTCGCGCTGCAGTACAAGCGCAACGACCAGGCGTTCGCGCGCGGCAATTTCCGGGTGAAGGGCGACAATCTCGAGATCTTCCCGTCGCATTACGAGGACAGCGCGTGGCGCATCTCGTTCTTCGGCGACGAGATCGAGGACATCGTCGAGTTCGACCCGCTGACCGGCAAGAAGAGCGCGAGCCTGAAGGACGTGCGGGTCTACGCCAATTCGCACTATGTTACCCCGGGGCCGACGCTGAAGCAGGCGAGCGAGGCGATCCGCCACGAGCTGGCCGAGCGGTTGAAGGAGCTGGTCGCGGACGGGCGATTGCTCGAGGCGCAGCGGCTCGAGCAGCGGACCAATTTCGACCTCGAGATGATCGCCGCGACCGGGAGCTGCGCGGGGATCGAGAATTATTCGCGCTTCCTGACCGGGCGGCTGCCGGGCGAGCCGCCGCCGACGCTGTTCGAATATCTTCCCGACAACGCGCTGCTGTTCGTCGACGAGAGCCACCAGACGGTGCCGCAGATCGGGGCGATGGCGCGCGGCGACCACCGGCGCAAGATCACGCTGGCCGAATATGGCTTCCGCCTGCCGAGCTGCATCGACAACCGCCCGCTGCGCTTCAACGAGTGGGACGCGATGCGCCCGCAATCGGTGTTCGTCAGCGCGACGCCCGGAAGCTGGGAGATGGAGGAGACCGGTGGGGTCTTTTCCGAGCAGGTCATCCGCCCGACCGGCCTCATCGACCCGCCGGTCGAGATCAAGCCGGTCGAGGACCAGGTCGACGATCTCGTCCACGAGGCGCGCGAGACCGCGCGCAAGGGCTATCGCACGCTGGTCACGACGCTGACCAAGCGGATGGCCGAGGACCTGACCGAATACCTCCACGAGGCGGGGCTGAAGGTCCGCTACATGCATTCGGACGTCGAGACGCTCGAGCGGATCGAGCTGATCCGCGACCTGCGCCTCGGGGTCTACGACGTGCTGGTCGGGATCAACCTGCTGCGCGAGGGGCTCGACATTCCCGAGTGCGGACTGGTCGCGATCCTCGATGCCGACAAGGAAGGCTTCCTGCGGTCCGAGACCTCGCTGATCCAGACGATCGGGCGCGCGGCGCGCAACGTCGACGGCAAGGTCATCCTTTACGCCGACCGGATGACCGGGAGCATGGAGCGCGCGCTCAACGAGACCCAGCGGCGGCGCGAGAAGCAGGAAGCCTACAACAAGGAGCACGGGATCACCCCGGCGACGATCAAGCGCGACATCAGCGACATCATCGCGCACGTGTCGAACAAGGATTCGGTGCAGGTAGATACCGGCGACGCGGAGCGGCCGCACCTCGTCGGGCACAATCTTCGCGCCTACATCAGCGACCTCGAGGAGCGGATGCGCAAGGCCGCGGCGGACCTCGAGTTCGAGGAAGCGGCGCGGCTTCGCGACGAGATCCGCAAGCTCGAGGAGGACGAGCTGGGGATTTCCGAGCCGATGGAGCGGGTGCGCCCGATCGGCAATGCGACGCAGGGCAAGCCGGGGACCCGGCGCGACCGGTTCGGCAAGACGCGCTACAAGAAGATGGGCGGTCGCCCTTAGGCGACCGGGGGAAGGCCTTAGCCTGCCGGGGCGCGGCCTTGGGGTGCCGAGCGTCGTCGTCAGCGGCTAGCGGAGCACGCCCCGCGCGCGCAGGCCGGAGGCATACCAGGCGAGCACGCCAGCAACGACGATGATCAGGTAGGGCACCACCGCATTGAAGCCCTGCTTCGCCTGCGCGAGGTCGATCGGGCGCACGATCTGGTAGCCGATGCCGAGCAGCGCGCCGACGAACGACAGGGCGAGCAGCGGGACCGCCCAGCGATGCCGGCCGAGGAGCAGCAGCGCGCCCGCGAGCCCGCCCCAGACGCCGAGCCCCCAGCCGATGCTCGCCCACAGCGGGAAGCCGTCGATGTACGCCATCACCCGGTCGGCATCGACGCCGGGCATCGAATCGCGGATGTAGGCCGCGCCGCGCGTCCGGGTCATCGCATAGTCCCACGCGCCGAAGCCGTTCCACAGCAGCGCCAGCGCGCCGACGAGCCACAGGTGCCATGGCGCGCGGCGCGATTCGAGCGGTTCGTTCATCGTCTTTCCCCCTTCGAATGACCGGGCGATTGCGCGCCTTTTCGTTTCGGATGTCAATCGACCGGCCGGAAACTCGGGCGGGTTCGCGCGTTGCGTGCGGGATGCGGTGGACCCTATGGATCGCGCTGGCGCTTGTCGCCGCGTGCAAGAACAACGACCCGGTGGCCAAGAACGCGGTCGCGCCGCCCGACAATGTCGTCGGCGACGCGAGCGCGACCGGGCTTGCCGCCCCCGCCAATGCCGCCGCGGCCGAGGTCGCGAAGAAGTCGGCGCTGCCCCCGGTGACCGACGGGATGCGCTGGACCGCGAGCGCGGGCGGCAAGCAGGTCGATTATGGCGCGCCCGGCGCGGTCCCCGCGCTGTCGATCGCCTGCGCCGCCGGGCCGGCGCGGCTGGTCGTGGTGCGCGGGGCGGCGGCGCCCGACAAGGGGGTCGGGACGCTGAGCCTGACCGGGGGCGGGCACGTCGCCTCGCTGCCGATGGTCGCCAGCGGCGCGGGCACCGAGCGGGTGTGGCGCGCCGAGGCGATGGGCGATCTTCGCAGCGGGCTGGAAAAGGCGTTCGGCGGCGGCCCGGTCGAAATTACGTTGGCAGGCACGGGCGACCTCGTCGTGTCGCCCGAACCGATGGTGACCCGGCTGTTCGCGGCCTGTCGCTAGGCGCTTTCCGGTCGCGACACGAAAAAAGGGCGGCCCGGCATCGGCCGGACCGCCCCTCCCCCCTTTAAGGTGCTGCGTTAGAAGCCGAAGCGGAAGCCGAGGTGCGCCGAGCTCTCGTTCCCCTCGGGCTTGCCCGCGGTGGTCGAGAGGCTGACGTTGAGGCTGACCGCGCTGGCGAGGTCGGCGGCGGCGCCGACGGTGAAGCGGCCGTAGAGCTTCTTCGAATTGGCGACGTCCCAGTGGTTGACGATGATCGGCGCGTCGGTCTGCGAGTAATAGATCGCGCGATCGTCGCCGGCGAGGTCCTTTTCGAGGAACATCCCGCCATAGGGGCGGAACTTGAGACCGCCGGGCGCCGAATCGCCGCGCAGTTCGAGCCCGAGATCGCCGCGCAGCGAGTGGACCTTGACGCTGTCGACGTTGAGCGTGAGCGCGGCGTCGCCGGCCTCGGTATAGCCGTCGACCTTGGCGCGGGCGTAGTCGAGCCCGATGACCGGTCCGACCCGGACGATGCCGAGCGGGAGCAAATAGCCCGCCTTGGCGCCGGCGACGAGGTGGTTGCCCTTGGGCGAGGCGGTCATCGGCGAGACCACCCCGGTGCGGGTCAGCTTGTGCTTGTCCCAGCCATAGCCGGCATAGCCCTGGATGAACCCGCCGGCGAACCCGGCCGCGCCATAGGCACCGACCTGGAAAGTGTCGCCGTGGGCGCGGAAGGCGTGGTTGTTGAAGCTGGCGCGCGGGCGCGAATAGTTGACCGCCGCGCCGATCGTGGCGTTGCCGAGCCCGACGTCGAAGCCGGCGGTCGCGCCGACGCTCGACGAGCGATACTGGTCGTGCATCTCGTTCTGGCGGCTGGTGCGCTGGACCTCGTCGCCGACCACATAGAAGTGGGTGCCGAGCGCTTCGCCGCCGTCGTGCGGGGCGCTGGTGTCGAGCCGGGTGGTCAGCGTGCGGCCCCACTGGTTGGCGGTGTCGAGCGCATTGTCCGAGGTCGCCTGGAGCGTCAGCGGGGCTTCGAGCTGCGCCGCGGTATACTGGGCGAGGATGCGGAAGCCGTCGGCGGTGAGGTGGACCCCGTCGCCGTAGAACAGGTAGCCCGAGGCGTTGAACGCGCAGGCCAGCGTCGGCACGCTGTAGGGGTTGAACGCCGGGCAGAAGGTGTTGGTGATGCCATAGGCCGACGGGTTGGCGAGGATGTTGTTCAGCACCGTGGTGCCGTCGAGGTAATGGACCGTCACGCCCTTGGCGGCATAGCCCGCGAGCGTCGACTGCAGGCCGGTGTTGAACGCGGTCGAGAAGGCGGTGCCGAGCTGCTGGTAGGTCGTGTTGCCGATGAAGTCGGGCGAGCCGCCCGAGTTGAGCGCGAGGTAGCTGATCGTCGGCGCGCCGGCAGCGACCAGCGCGTTGAGGTTGGCGGTCGCCTGCGCGACCGACACCGCCGCCGCCGCCGAAGCGCCGGCGACGGTCGAGGCGCTGTTGGTGGCGAAGGCGCGGCCGTCGTTGCCGCCGATCGAAAGCGCGAGCAGGTCGCCGGGCTTGAACCCGCCGGCACGCGGGAAGTTGGTCCCAGCCGGGGTCGTGTTCGACAGGAAGATGGCGGTTTCCTGGGTCAGCCCGGGAAGCCCGGGGAAGCCGTTGTTGTAGGTGCCGGTGGTGGCGCCGCCGACCGCGTAGTTGACCACCGGCGCGTTGAGGATCTGCGACAGGCTGTCGATATAGTTGGTGCTGTTGGAGAAGCGGCCCTGCGGGTAGATCGTCTTGAGGAAGGTGACGGTCGAGGCCGGGGTGAGCGGGTTGTTCTCGATGATGTAGAGCGCGTTGCCGGTGTCGGCGTAGCTGTCGCCGAACGAGACGATGCGGTCGACCTGCTGCGCGCTGGCGGGCGCGGCGATGGCGGTGAGTGCGGTCGCGGCGGCAAGCGCACGGACCATGAGCGTACGGCTGGTCATGTTGATGTCCCTCTCCCCGGGCGCCGTTGGCGGCGCATCCTGTGGCGCGGATTCTGCGTCGGCGGAACGGGCAACACAAGTCACCCCAAAGCCACAGTGGCTTGAAAACTTGAGTCGGGCGGCGGTGTCGGAAGCCGTTTCTCACTCTTTGAATTGGAACTTTTCGCTTTCCTACATTTAACCGTTCTGGTTTGTTCCACGCGACTCGGGAAAGGAGGCGCGATGAACGAGGTGCAGGCGGACAGAGTGGATGTCGACGGGCTGGTCGAGGCGCTGGTCGAGCGCGAGGGGGGCTATGTGAACCACCCGGCCGATCGCGGCGGGCCGACCTGTTTCGGGATCAGCGAGGCGGTGGCGCGGGCGCAGGGCTATGGTGGAGCGATGCGAAGCTTCCCGCGCGAGGAGGCCAAGGCGATCTACCGGCGGCTGTTCTGGCAGCGGCCGGGGTTCGACCGGATCGCCGAGCGGAGCGCGCGGCTGGCCGGCGAGCTGTTCGATACCGGGGTCAACATGGGCCCGGCGGTGGCGGCGACCTTCCTCCAGCGCGCGCTGACCGCGCTCAACCGCGGCGGGCGCGACTATGCCGACCTGGTGCCCGACGGGCGGGTCGGGCCGGCGACGCTGGCGGCGCTCGACGCGTTCCTCGCGCTTCGCGGCAGGGCGGGGGGCGAGACGGTGCTGCTTCGCTCGCTCGAGGCGCTGCAGGGCGAGCGCTACCTGCGGCTCGCGGAGAAGCGGCCCGCCAACGAGGCGTTCCTCTACGGCTGGCTGGCGAACCGGCTGGGGTCGACGTCGTGAGCTGGCGGGCGATGGCCCCGCGCGACCGGCGCGCGGGGATCGCGCTCATCGCCTCGATCGGCGGGGCGGCGGTGCTGACCGGGCTGTCGGCGTGGGTGGTGCGGCTGCTCGACCGGTTCGGGCGCGAGCATGGCGAGGTGCGCCGCGCGGTGGTCGAGGCGCTGGCGGCGAGCAATTACGGGCTGCTGGGGATCATCGGCACGGTGCTGCTGAGCCTGGGGCTCGCGATCAACCGGCGATCGATCCGGGCGAGCGCGTTCGGCGCGCTGGTCGAGGCCGACGGGGGCGAGGCGGGGGAGACGGGTGTGGGCGCAGACGCTCATGCGGGCGGCGCGGCGGGGGCGGGCAAGTGATCGCCGTCCCGCCGCGCTGGGTCGCCGGGCTGACGCTGGCGCTGCTGCTGGCGCTGGTCGCGGGGGTGACGTCATGCCGCCACCGCGCGGTCCGCGCCGAGGCGGCGCGGGTCGAGGCGGGCCAGCATTCGGCCGCCACCGAAAGCGGCCACGACGCGATCGAGACGGTCGCCAACGCCGCCGCGCGCGATGCCGGCGACGAGGCGCTGACACGGACCAATGAGAAGGAGATCAGGAATGCGCGCGGGGCGAACGATCGGGTTGACGATGCTGTTACTCGGGCCGGGATCGACGGGCTGTGCCGGCGCGCCGCCTATCGTGACGGCGAACGCTGCCGATTGCGCGGGGCTGCTGCCCGCTGAGTGGAAGGCGGGGGTGGCGGGGGCGCCGCTGCCCCCCGACGCGGCGAGCGCGGGGGACTGGATCGCCTTCGCCGACGCGCAGACCGGGCGGCTCGACATGGCCAACGGGCGAACCCGCGACGCGATCGGGATCGTCGAGCGGTGCGAGGCGCGCGACCGCGCCGCGGTCAAGCGGGCGCGGCGCGGCTGGCTTGGGAGGCTGCTGGGCTAAGCCGCTACTTCAGCAGCGGTTCGAGCTGCTCCCACGCGCGGGCGCCGACCATCTTGCCGTTGACGAAAAAGGTCGGGGTGCCGTCGACCCCCATGCCCGAGGCGGCGCGGGTGACCGCGTAGAGCTTCTCGAGCCCCGCCTGGTCGGCGAGGCAGGCGCGGGCGCGGGCCGGGCTGACCCCGAAGCGCGCGGCGAGCGGGAAGAAGCCGGCGGTATTGGCGATCGTCACCAGCCGGTCGGTGTCGGACAGCTTGGCGAGCGCCGAATCGTCGAGCGCCGCGACCTTTGCATGCCAGCCCGGCTGGGCGTCGAACACCGCGGCGGCCATCGGGAAGAAGCGCGCCGGGCCGGCGCATTGCGCGAGGCGGCTGACCGCGATGTCGGCGGCGTCGAGCAGCAGGTTGCGGAATTCGTAGCTGACCTTGCCGGTGCGGACATAGTCCTTCACCAGCTTCGGATAGCCGGTCTGTTCGAAATAGCGGCAGTGCGGGCACGACAGCGAGCCATATTCGACCAGCCGGACGCGCGCCGCCGGGTTGCCCATCCGCATCCCGCCTTCGGGCGTCGCGACGACCGTGCGCGACCAGTCGCGCACGGCGGCGTGCGTCTGCACGTGCGCGGGCCGGGCCAAGGCGGCGCTTGTAAAGAGGATTAGCGCGGCGAACGCGGCGGCGAGCCTCACTTGAGCGCGGCCTTGAGCAGCGGCTCGAGCTGCGCCCATTCGCCGACCGGCGGGTTGGGCTGCATCTTGCCGTTGATGATGAACGAGGGGGTGCCCGAGAAGTCGGGATACTGGCTGCCGACGTCGGCGGCGACCTTGACCTCCTGGTCGATCCCCTTCTGGTCGGTCAGGCACTTGGTGCTCTGGTCGCGCGGGACGCCGCGCTGCGCCGCCCATTCCTGGAGCCCGAGCACCCCGGCCATCGCCACGAACGCCTGGTTGGGGGGCAGGTTCTGGATCTGGTCGAGCTTGGCCTTGTCCGCGGTCTGCAGCTTGCCGAGCAGGCTGTCCTGGTCGTGGTAGAGCGCCTGGACCAGCGGGAAGAAGCCCTTGGTCCCGTTGCAGCGGGCGATGAGGTCGAGCGTCACGTCGAGCGCGCCGTGGATGACGTAGGGGCGCAGTTCCCAGCTGACCTGCCCGGTCTTGACGTAGTTGGCGATCAGTGGGGGAACGCCCTCGTCGTCGAACTTCTTGCAGTGCGGGCAGCTCAGCGAGCCGATCTCGATCAGCTTCACCTTGGCGTTGGGATTGCCCATCATCACCCCGCCCGCGGCGGTGGCGTTGGCGACGTCGGCCCAGCTTCCGCCCGGGGGCGGGGCGGCCTGAGTGACGTTGACGCTGTCGTCGACCGGGGTGCCGGTCGGGCCCGACGCCTCCTTCTTGCAGGCGGTGAGCGCGGTCATGGCGAGCAGCGCGGCGACAATGGCGGTGCGGGTCATCGAAACTCCTATCAGTCGGCGTCCGGCAGGGGGAAGCGGCGCCGGCGCAAGGCTTTGGGTCGAAATTCGCGTCCGATCAAGCCTCGTCGCGCGCCGCCGGGCGCCCGAGGCGGGGTCCGAGGCTGGGGGCGCGCCACGCGAGCAGCGCCCAGCCGGCGATCATCGCCAGCCCGCCGAGCGGGGTGATCGCCCCGGACCAGCGCGGCGCGCCGAGCGCGAGCGCGTAGAGGCTGGCGGCGAACAGCGCGCTGCCCCCCGCCATCATCAGCGCGGGGGCGCGCGCCGGGCGCCCGCCCGCCAGCCCGAGCGCGAGGACCGCGAGCGCGTGCCACAGCTGGTAATCGACCCCGGTGTGCCACCAGCCGAGCGCTTCGGGCGACAGCCGCGCCTTCAGCGCGTGCGCGCCGAACGCGCCGAGCGCGACGCCAAGCCCGGCGAGCAGCGCCCCGAGGCGGACGAGGAACGGGTCGCGGGTCGGCATCGCCCTTCCCTGCGGCGGCGCGGCGCGCGGGGCAAGCCCCCCTCGACGACCGGCGCGGTCCGCGCTAGCCGGGGAGCCGATGAAGCCCGACCGCCTCAACGCGCTGACCGACGGGGTGGTCGCGATCGCGATCACCATCGTCGTGCTCGAGCTGCCGGTGCCGCGCGACGCGGGCTGGGCGGGGGTACGCGAGGTGCTGCCGATCCTGTCGGCCTATCTGCTGTCGTTCATCAACATCGGCATTTTCTGGAACAACCATCACCATGTGATGATGACCGCCGAGCATATCGACGGGCGGGTGATGTGGCCCAACCTCGCGATGCTGTTCTTCCTTAGCCTGGTGCCGTTCGACATCCGCTGGATCGACAAGGCGCATTTCGGCGCGTTGCCGGTCGCGGCCTACGGCGCGATCCTGCTCGGCGCGGGGCTGTCCTACCAGCTGATCGAGCGCGCGCTGGTGGCGTTACACGGCGACGACGGGACGCTGGCCAAGGCGATCGGCGACGACTGGAAGGGCAAGCTGTCGATGCTCGGCTTCGCGTCGGGGATCGGGCTCGCCTTCGTCAGCGTGTGGCTCGCGATCGCGGTCTATGTCGCGGTGGTGATCGCGTGGATCATCCCCGACCCGCGGATCGAAAAGCAGGTCATCCGCGACAAGCGCGGCTCGTCCAGGAAAGGCGCCAAGTGAACGCACTCCCGACCATCGGCCTGCTGCTGATCTCGAACACATTCATGACCATCGCCTGGTACGGCAACCTCAAGTTTCCCGACGCCAGGCTGCCGGTGGTGATCGTCGCCAGCTGGGCGATCGCCTTCGTCGAATATTGCTTCGCGGTACCCGCCAACCGGCTCGGCTATGCCCACGGGCTGTCGGGCGGGCAGCTGAAGGTGATCCAGGAAGTGATCACCATGACCATCTTCGCGGGCTTCGCGATCCTTTATTTGAAGGAGCCGCTGAGCTGGCGCTATGCCGGGGCGTTCGCCTGCCTGGTCGGGGCGGCCGGGTTCATGTTCGTCGGCAAGTCTTGATTAGCGGCCTCGCCCCTCCCCACATGGCGGCGATGGAAAATTATCATGGCACCACCATCATCGGGGTGAAGAAGGGCGCGGTGACGGTCATCGCCGGGGACGGGCAGGTCTCGCTCGGCAACACGGTGATCAAGCCCAATGCGAAAAAGGTCCGCCGGCTGGGCGACGGCGGGGTGATCGCCGGGTTCGCCGGCGCGACGGCGGACGCCTTTACGCTGTTCGAGCGGCTGGAAAAGAAACTGGAGGCGCACCGGGGGCAATTGCTTCGGGCGGCGGTCGAGCTGGCGAAGGACTGGCGGACCGACAAATATCTTCGCAACCTCGAGGCGATGATGATCGTCGCCGATGCCGAGACGATGCTGATCCTGACCGGCAACGGCGACGTGCTCGAGCCCGAGGCCAAGGAGACGGCAAGCATCGCGGCGATCGGCAGCGGCGGCAATTACGCGCTGGCGGCGGCGCGGGCGCTGGTCGATTACGAGCCCGACCCCGAGGTGCTGGCGCGCAAGGCGATGGGAATCGCCGCCGAGGTGTGCGTGTTCACCAACGACCGGCTGACCGTCGAGCGCGTCGGCGAATGATGCCCCGGCGAACGCTGCTCGGATCGGCGCTGGCGGCGGTCGGGCTGGGCGGATGTTCGCCGGTGAGCCTGCTCAACGGGGCGAGCCGGGTCGCCGGGGACCGGGCGCGGCAGGTGGGCGACGGCATCGCCTACGGCCCCGACCCGCGCCAGCGGCTCGACATCTGGGTGCCCGAGGGCGGCGGCGCGGGGCGGCCGGTAGTGGTCTTCTTCTACGGCGGCGGGTGGAATTCGGGCGAGCGGGGCGACTACGGCTTCGTCGGGCGGGCGCTGGCGGCACGCGGGTTCGTCACCGTCGTTCCCGATTACCGGCTGGTCCCGGCGGTGCGCTATCCGGCGTTCGTCGAGGACGGGGCGGCGGCGGTGCGCTGGGTGCGCGCGAACATCGCGCGGCACGGGGGCGATCCGCGGCGGATCCACCTGTCGGGGCATTCGGCGGGGGCTTACATTGCCGCGATGCTGGCGCTCGACCGCGACTTCGCGGCGGGGCCGATCGAGTCGGCGGCGCTGCTGTCAGGACCCTACGATTTCGCGCCGTTCGACGATCCGCGCAGCATCGCCGCATTCGGCAATTGGCCCGACGCGGCGGCGACCCAGCCGGTGCACTACGCCCGCCGCGACGCGCCGCCGATGCTGCTGGTCCACGGCACCGCCGACGAGGTGGTTCGCCCGCGCAATTCGGAGGCGCTGGCGGCGGCGTTGCGCGCCAAGGGCGCGCCGGTCGAGCTCGCGCTATATCCTGGCAAGAGCCACATCGACACGATCAAGTCGCTGTCGCCGCTGTTCCGTGGATCGACCCCGGCGCTGGGCGACATGGTGCGCTTTCTCGCCGCCCATTGAAGCGAGGCGCGATCCGGCTAGGCTGCGCCCGTGCTCCTCGATCGCCGCCAGTTCGCCCTCTCGTCGACCGCCGTGCTGGGCGGGTGCGCGACGGTCGGCACGCCGCGCATCGCCGACTGTTCGCCGCTGGCGCGGGTCGAGGTCGATCCGTCGCGGGTGATTCGCACCGTGGCGGGGCTGCGGCCGGTCCGACGGCAGGGGTTCGTGGTCAAGCGCGAGCCGCTGGGCGACAAGGCGCTGGTCCATAATTACCGGCACGGCGGCGGCGGCATCACGATGAGCTGGGGCACGTCGAAGCTGGCCGCCGAGCTGGGCCTGCCGGGCCATTCGGGGCCGGTCGCGGTGATCGGCAGCGGCGTCGTGGGATTGTCGATGGCGCGGCTGGTGCAGGAGGCGGGGCTGCCGGTCACCGTCTACGCCGCCGCGCTTCCGCCCGAGACGACGAGCAATGTCGCGGGCGGGCAGTTCCACCCGTTCCGAGTCTACAGCGAGGATTATGTCGACGACGCCTTCCGCGCCCAGTTCGCGCGAGCGCTCGACTATAGCTGGCGGCGGTTCCAGATCATGGTCGGCGACGATTACGGGATCCGCTGGCTGCCGACCTATATCGAGAGCGACGCGCCCGAGGCGAAGCCGATCGCGAGCTTCCCGCCGGTCAACCGGCTGCTGGGCCGAGGCGAGCACCCCTTCCCCTTGGACAGCGTGGTGCGGTTCGACACCATGTACGTCGAGGTCGGGCGCTATCTGCGGCAGATGATTCGCGACGTGATGCAGGCGGGCGGGACCTTCGCGGTGCGCCGGTTCGCCGCGCCCGCCGACCTTGCCGCGCTGCCCGAGCGGCTGGTGTTCAATTGCACCGGGATCGGCGCCCGCGACCTGTTCGGGGATACGCTGCTGTTCCCGGTCAAGGGGCAGCTGGCGATCCTCGAGCCGCAGCCCGAGGTGCGCTACGCCTTCCAGGGCAGGGCGGGTTACATGTTCCCGCGGCCCGACGGGATCGTGCTCGGCGGCACCTACCAGCGCGACGTGTGGGACACGTCGGTCGACCCGGCGGCGATCGCCGGCATCCTCAAGAGCCAGAAGGCACTGTTCGACGGGTTTCGCTGCGTGGCTTGAAGGCGGGGGCGCGCTTTCCAACATAGCGGCGATGACCGACACCATCACCGCCGAGCGCCCCGTGACTCCAGTCCGCGACAAGGGCCTCACCCCCAAGGCGATCGTCGCCGCGCTCGACGCGCACATCGTCGGGCAGACCGAGGCGAAAAAGGCGGTGGCGGTTGCGCTTCGCAATCGCTGGCGGCGGCAGCGGCTGGGGGCGGACCTGCGCGACGAGGTGACCCCCAAGAACATCCTGATGATCGGGCCGACCGGGTGCGGCAAGACCGAGATTTCGCGGCGGCTGGCGAAGCTTGCCGATGCGCCGTTCGTCAAGGTCGAGGCGACCAAGTTCACCGAGGTCGGCTATGTCGGGCGCGACGTCGAGCAGATCGCGCGCGACCTGGTCGAGGAGGCGGTTCGGCTCGAGCGCGAGCGGCGGCGCGAGCGGGTGCGGGGAAGCGCCGAGGGCGCGGCGATGGAACGGCTGCTCGATGCGCTGACCGGCAAGGGATCGAGCGAGGCGACCCGCGAGAGCTTTCGCCAGCGCTTCGCCGACGGGGCGCTTGATTCGGCCGAAGTCGAGATCGAGGTCGCCGAGGCGCCGGCGATGCCGTTCGACATGCCCGGCAACGGGGTCGGGATGATCAACCTCACCGACATGATGGCCAAGATGACCGGCGGGCCGCCGAAAAAGCGCCGCAAGCTCAAGGTCCCCGCCGCCTTCGCCAAGCTGGTCGAGGAGGAGGCCGACAAGCGGGTCGACGCCGACGACGTCAGCCGGGTCGCGCTGGCCGATGCCGAGGCGAACGGGATCGTGTTCCTCGACGAGATCGACAAGATCGCGGTGTCGGACGTGCGCGGCGGGTCGGTCAGCCGCGAGGGCGTGCAGCGCGACCTGCTGCCGCTGATCGAGGGGACGACGGTCGCGACCAAGTACGGGCCGATCAAGACCGACCATATATTGTTCATCGCCTCGGGCGCGTTCCATGTCGCCAAGCCCGCCGACCTGCTGCCCGAACTTCAGGGGCGGCTGCCGATCCGGGTCGAACTGTCGGCGCTGACCGAAGGCGATTTCGTGCGGATCCTGAAGGACACGCGCGCGAGCCTGACCGAGCAGTATCGCGCGCTGCTGAAAACCGAGGAGGTGACGGTCGAATTCACCGACGAGGGGATCGCCGCGCTGGCGCGGATCGCCGCCGAGGTGAACGACGCGCTCGAGAATATCGGCGCGCGGCGGCTGCAGACGGTGATGGAAAAGCTGCTCGAGGAGGTGAGCTTCACCGCCGAGGACCGCGCCGGGCAGACGGTGCGGATCGACGCCGCCTTCGTCGACGCGCAGCTCAGCGGGATCGCGAAAAACGCCGATCTGAGCCGCTACGTGCTCTAGAAAAGCGGCGGATTACCGCCCCCTTTGCCCGGTTCGCCGTGAATCGGGCAGCCCCGGCCGTTCCTCCTCGTTGGTCGAACCGACCATCAACAAATGGAGGATAGACCATGACGTCGAAGACCATCATCCTCGCCGGGGCCGCCTCGCTGGCGATCGCGCTCGGCGGCTGCGCCAGCGACAAGGCTGGAACCGCGTCGGCCAGCGCCGCCTCCGCGGGCGAGACCGCGACCACCACGACCACGACCGACAGCAGCGGGGCAACGACCAGTTCGACCACCACGACCACGCAGGCGACGGTTCCCGCCGCACCGACGACCGACGCGTCGATGCCCCCGCCCCCGGCCGAGACGGTGACGAGCAGCACGACCACCACCACCGCCACGCCCCCAGCTGCGGCGGCCCCGACCGCCGAGCCCGCGACAGCGAGCGCGACGACCACCACGACCGAGGCGGTCAAGGCGGTCAGCCGGGCGGACGTGAAGGTCGGGGCGGCGGTCTACGATTCGGCGGGCGACAAGCTCGGCACCGTGACCGCGCGCGATTCGACCAGCGTGTCGATCAAGACCGGCGCGGTGACCGCGCGGCTTCCCTATGCGAGCCTTGGCATGAACGCGAAGGGGCTGGTGGTCGCGGTGACCAAGGCCGAGTTCGAAGCCGCGGCAAAGGCCAAGGCCGGGGCTAAGTAGCCGCCGGCGACGGGCGGAACTGCCGAGTCACTCCGAACGGGAAGGGCGCCCAGCGCGGCGCCCTGATCCCCGCGAGCCGGAGGCGCGAGGCGGTCCACTGGTTGCAGGTGACGAGCGCGCTCGCCCGGCCAAGCCCGGCGTAGAAACGGTCGTCGCCGAAATAGCCGGGGTGGTCGATGAGGATCGGCCGCCCCGCCCTGTCGCGCGCGATGTCGGCGCGAATCGCCGCGGCGAGGCGTCGGTATTCGTCGGGCGAGACGGTCAGCGTCCGGCTGGCGGCCCACGGCGCGGCGAGCCATTCGACGTGCATCGTCCGGTCCCCGCCCGCGAGCGCGTGCCAGATCGTCGACAGGCGGATGTCGCGCCAGCGCGGCGTGTCGAGATAGACCTCCTTTTCGCCCATGCCGATCGCGACATAGGCGGGCGCGGGCGGGGCGCGCGGGGCATCGGCGGGGTCGAACGCCCGCGTCCAGTCGATCCCGGCGGCACGCACCGGGAGGACGAGGTCGGTGTGGATGCCGTTGTCGGCGACGAACAGCGTCACCCCGCCCGGCGTCTCGGCCCACGAGCGGTTGGCGGGAAGCAGCGCGGCGACAATCGCGGGGAGGAGGTAGAGCGCGGGGATCGCGGCGAGCGCGAGCGCGATTCGCCGCCCGCGACGGCCGCGCCTTCGCGTCCCGGCGCGCGGCGGGCTGCGGCGGGGGGCGCGGCGCGTGCTTGCCTTCCTGACCATGCCCCACTAGATGCCGCAGCGCCGTCCGCGCGGCCAGTCCCCCACGGGACCGAGGCGCGGCGCGGTTCCGGTCGGGGCGTAGCGCAGCCTGGTAGCGCATCACACTGGGGGTGTGGGGGTCGCTGGTTCGAATCCAGTCGCCCCGACCATTTCGTCTTTTTTGGAAGTTCGCACCGCCGATGACTCTCCTCCAAGCTCCAGCCGCCGCCGACGCGCCGTCGTCGACCACCGCGTTCCTGGTGCAGACCGCGCCGCTGGTGCTGATCTTCGTGGTGTTCTGGGTGCTGATGATCCGCCCGCAGCAGAAGCGGATGCGCGATCACCGCGCGCTGATCGACGCGGTCAAGAAGGGCGACAAGGTCGTCACCGGGGGCGGTCTGATCGGCCGGGTGACTCGGGTCACCGACGGCGAGGTCGAGGTCGAGCTTGGCCCCAACATGCGCGTCACCGCGCTCAAGGGCACGCTGAGCGACGTGATCGACCCCAAAGCCAAGCCGGCGAACGACTAGGACCGCCGCGCGATGCTCGATTTCCCGAAGTGGAAGGTGTGGACCGTCCTGCTGGTGATCCTGGCGGGGGTGTGGTTCTCGATTCCCTCGCTGGTTCCCCCCGCCTACCAGAACGGGCCGCTGTGGAGCGTCCTGCCCAAGAGCCACATCAACCTCGGGCTCGACCTTGCCGGCGGTAGCCACCTGCTGATGGAAGCCGACGCCGGCGACCTGATGAAGCACCGGCTGCAGGCCAAGGAAGACGAGGTCACCGCCGAGCTGGGCCGCGACCCCAAGATCGACGCCGGCGACCTGTCGACCGCGAACGGGGTGCTGAGCTTCATGGTTCGCGACCCGACCCAGGTCGACGCGGCAGTCGAGCGGATGCGCGCGCTGTCGAACCCGCGCGGGCTGACCGGCACGCGCGACTGGGACGTCGGCGTGGTCGATTCGACCCGGGTCGTGCTGACGCCCAACGCGGCGGGCACCAACCAGGCGCTGAAGGACGCGATGAGCGTCGCGCGCGACGTCGTCAGGCGCCGGATCGATCCCGCCGGGACCAAGGAAATCACGGTCATCAGCGAGGGCGACAACCGCATCCTGGTGCAGGTGCCGGGCGTCGAGAACCCCGAGGCGCTGAAGGCGCTGATCGGGCAGACCGCGCGGCTGGAATTCAAGCTGGTCGACCTCAACGCCGACCCGAACCAGGTCCAGCAGGGCCATGCCCCGCCGGGCAGCCAGGTGCTGCCGATGGCCGACGGCAAGGGCAAGATCGCGGTCAAGCGGCGGGTGATGGTGTCGGGCGACCAGCTGGTCAGCGCCAGCCCGAGCTTCGACGAGAACGGCCGCCCCGACATCAACATCACCTTCAATGCCGAGGGCGCGCGCAAGTTCGGGCGCGCGACTCAGGAAAATGTCGGCAAGCCGTTCGCGATCATCCTCGACGACAAGGTGTTGAGTGCGCCCAACATCGAGAGCCCGATTCTCGGCGGGCAGGCGCGGATCAGCGGCAATTTCACCGTCGAATCGTCGAAGGACCTCGCGATCAGTCTCAATTCGGGCCAGCTCAAGGTGAAGCTGGTGCCGATCGAGGAGCGCACGATCAGCCCCGACCTCGGCCGCGATTCGATTCACAAGGGCGCGATCGCCAGCGGCGTCGCGGTGCTGACCGTGATGATCTTCATGCTCGTCACCTACGGCCGCTTCGGTATCTATGCGAACATCGCGCTGGTGGTGAACGCCTTCCTGATCCTGGCGGTGATGGCGGTGTTCGGCGCGACGCTGACGCTTCCGGGCATCGCCGGCTTCGTGCTAACGATCGGCGCGGCGGTCGACGCCAACGTGCTGATCAACGAGCGTATCCGCGAGGAAATCCGGCGCGGGCGAAAGCTGCTCGACGCGGTCGAGAACGGCTATCGCGAAGCGTTCCGCGCGATTTTCGACGCCAACATCACCCACGCCATCTCGGCCGCGATCATGGCCTATTTCGGCTCGGGCCCGGTGCGCGGCTTCGCGGTGGTGCTGGCGATCGGCATCGTCACCTCGGTGTTCACCGCGGTCTATTTCACCCGCATGCTGGTGGTGCTGTGGCTGCGCAAGGCGCGCCCGCGCACGATCAATATCTGAGGCGGCGTCATGAAACTGCTCAAGCTGGTCCCCGACAACACCAACCTCGACTTCATGAAGTGGCGCAACGTCGCGCTGATCCTGTCGCTGATCGTCACGGTCGCGGCGATCGGGGTGACCGCGGTGCGCGGGCTGAACCTGGGCATCGACTTCGTCGGCGGGCAGATGGTCCGCGTGACCTTCGCCCAGCCGGTGCCGATCGAGCAGCTTCGCGCCAAGGTCGACGGGCTGGGCGTTGGCGAGGCGAGCATCCAGCAGTTCGGCGACGGCAAGACCTACGAGGTGCGCCTGTCGAAGCCCGAGAGCGGCGGCGACGCGGCGTCGAACGCGGTGGTGTCGAAGGTCCGCACCATGCTTGCCCAGACCTATCCCGGCGCCAACGTCGGCACCGGCGAATCGGTGTCGGGCAAGGTGTCGGAAGAGCTCGGCCGCGACGGCGCGATGGCGATCGGCTTCGCGATGCTGGGGATCGCGGTGTACATCTGGTTCCGGTTCGAATGGCAGTTCGGGGTCGGCGCGCTGGTCACGCTGTTCCACGACGTGGTGATGATCGTCGGCTTCTTCTCGATCACCCGGCTGCAGGTCGACCTCAACGTGGTCGCGGCGATCCTCACCGTGATCGGCTATTCGCTCAACGACACGGTCGTCATCTACGACCGAATCCGCGAGGATTTGCGCAAATATCGCCGGATGGCGATCCTGCCGCTTTTGAACCAGTCGCTCAACGAGACGCTGGCGCGCACCGTGGTCACCTCGCTGACCGTGCTGATCGCGCTGGCGATCCTGATGGCGATCGGGCCGTCGGTGATCTTCGGGCTCGCCATCGCGATCTTCCTCGGCGTCCTCATCGGCACCTATTCGTCGATCTACATCTCGGCCCCGATCCTGGTGTGGCTGGGGGTGACCGGCGACAGTTTCGTTAAGGCGGACGACAGCGACCCCGCCGTAGCCGGCAAGGCCTAACCGCAGCACCTTGGCCTCGGCGTCCGGGGCGGATAAGGAAGACCCCATGTCGATCTCCTCGCTTCGCGCCCCGCTCCGCCCGCTCCTGATCACCGCCATCGCGATCGGCCTCGCCGCGTGCGGCGGCGGCAAGAAGCCGAGCGATACCGCCTACATCGCCCGCGACGTCAACACGCTCTATTCGCTGGCGAAGGAGACGATGGACAAGGGCGACTACGAAAAGTCGGGCAAACTGTTCGACGAGGTCGAGCGCCAGCATCCCTATTCGGTGTGGGCGCGCCGCGCGCAGCTGATGAGCGCCTTTTCCTATTACATGGCGCAGCAATATCCCGACGCGATCAGCTCGGCCCAGCGCTTCCTGACGATCCACCCGGGCAACGAGAACGCGCCCTACGCCAGCTACATCATCGCGATGAGCTATTACCAGCAGGTCGCCGACGTGACCCGCGACCAGAAGATCACCCAGCAGGCGGCCGACGCGTTCGGCGAGCTGGTCCGCCGCTATCCCGAGAGCCGCTACGCCGCCGACGCGCGGTTGAAGATGGACTTGCTCAACGACCATCTGGCGGGCAAGGAAATGGAAGTCGGCCGCTATTACGAGCGCGCCGGGCTGTGGCTCGCCGCGGCGACCCGGTTCCGCACGGTGATCGACCAGTACCAGACCAGCAGCCACACGCCCGAGGCGCTCGAGCGGCTGGTCGAAAGCTACCTCCACCTCGGGATGAAGGAGGAAGCGGCCAAGGCAGCGGCGGTGCTGGCGAAGAACTATCCCAACACCATCTGGTACAAGCACAGCTACGACCTGGTCCGCAAATACGCGCCGATGCCGCAGGGCTGATCGGGCGGGCCGATGCTGACCGGCCTTTCGATTCGCGACGTGGTGCTGATCGAGGCGCTCGACCTCGAGTTCGACGCGGGGCTGGGCGTGCTGACCGGCGAGACCGGGGCGGGCAAGTCGATCCTGCTCGACGCGCTGGGGCTTGCGCTCGGCGCGCGCGCCGAGGCCGGGCTGGTCCGCGCCGGGCAGCCGCAGGCGAGCGTCGGCGCGTCGTTCGAGCTGTCCCCTTCCCACCCCGCCTTCGCCGCGCTCGACGAGCAGGGGATCGAGCGCGAGCCGGGCGAGCCGCTGCTGGTGCGGCGGACGGTCAAGGCCGACGGCGGCAGCCGCGCCTTCGCCGGGGGAAGCGCGGTCAGCGCGTCCGCGCTGCGCGAGATCGCCGCCGAGCTGGTCGAGATTCACGGCCAGCACGACGACCGCGGGCTGCTCAATCCGCGCGGGCACCGCGACCTGCTCGACCGGTTCGGCGGGATCGACCGTTCGGCGACCGGCGCGGCGTGGGCCGAGCTGAGCCGGATCGAGGCGGCGCTGGCGGGCGCGCGCGCCGAGGCCGAGGCGGCGGAACGCGACCGCGATTACCTTTCCCACGCCCATGCCGAGATCGCCGCGCTGGCCCCCGAACCGGGCGAGGAAAGCGCGCTGGCCGAGGAGCGCGCGGGGATCCAGGCGGGGGCCAAGGCGGGCGAGGCACTGGCCGGGATCGACGAGTTGCTGAGCGGCTCCGACGGCGCGCTCAGCCAGCTGCGGCAGGCGGCGCGAAAGATCGAGCGCGGCGCGGCCGACCACCCGCTGCTCGCCGAGGCGCTGGCGAGCCTCGACCGCGCGCTGATCGAGGGGCACGAGGCCGAGGACCGGGTGGCGCGCGCCGCCGAGGCGCTGGCGCACGACCCCGGGCGGCTCGACGCGGTCGAGGCGCGGCTGTTCGACATTCGCGGGCTGGCGCGCAAGCACCGGGTCGAGCCCGACGCGCTCGCCGCGCTCGGCGAGGAGATGGCGGCCAAGCTCAAGGCGATCGAACAGGGGGGCGAGACGATCGCGGCGCTCGAGGCCGAGCTGGCGGCGGCCCGCTCGCGCTACGACGCGGCGGCGGCGGCGCTGTCGGCCGAGCGGCACGCTGCGGCGGCGCGGCTTGACGAGGCCGTGGCGCGCGAGCTTCCCCCGCTCAAGCTCGACGCCGCCCGGTTCCGCACCGCGCTGTCAGCCGGCGAACCGGGCGCGGGTGGGGTCGACCGCGCCGAGTTCGAGGTATCGACCAACCCCGGCGCGCCGTTCGGGGCGCTGACCCGGATCGCTTCGGGGGGCGAATTGTCGCGCTTCATCCTGGCGCTGAAGGTCGCGCTGGCCGAGGCGGGGGCGGCGGCGACGATGATCTTCGACGAGATCGACCGCGGGGTCGGCGGCGCGGTGGCGAGCGCGATCGGCGAGCGGCTGGCGCGACTGGCCACCAAGAGCCAGCTGCTGGTCGTCACCCACAGCCCGCAGGTCGCGGCGCGCGCGGCGCATCATTACCGGATCGAGAAGAGCCACGACGGCACCGTCACCCGCACCAGCGTCCGCCGGCTCTCCGCCGAGGAGCGGCGCGAGGAAATCGCGCGGATGCTGTCGGGGGCCGAAGTCACCGACGAGGCGCGCGCGCAGGCGGCGAAGTTGCTGGAGGTGGCGTGAAAGGGTGGGTCGCGCTGCTTCGCGCGGTCAACGTCGGCGGGGCCGGCAAGCTGCCGATGAAGGCGCTGGCGGCGCTGGCCGGGGAGGTCGGCTTCGAGAACGCCAGGACCTATATCGCCAGCGGCAACCTCGTCTTTTCGACCAACCGCGACGAGGCCGCGATCGCGGGGAGCTTGCGTTCGGCGCTCAAGGAACGCGCCGGGCTCGACACGGACGTCATGGTTCGGAGCGCGGCGCAGATGCGCGCGATCGTCGACGCCAACCCCTTCGCCGACGCGCCGGGCAACCGCGTCGCGGTGCTGTTCCTCGCCGAGCGTGCGAGCAGGGCGATGGTCGAGGCGGCGCGGGGCATCGACGACGAGCGGCTGGCGCCGGGAACGCGCGAACTGTTTATCGCTTATGGCAAGGCGGGCATGGGCCAATCGAAACTGCGATTGCCGGCGATGGCCCACGGCACCGCGCGCAACATGAACACGGTGACGAAACTGGCCGCGATGGCCGAGGAGCTGGAATGAGCGAGACCCGCGACGTGACGATCGACTTCGACGGCGAAGAACTGTCGAGCCCCTTCCTTGCCGCGCGCGAGGGCAGCGCGCCGGCGGTGCTGATCTTCCCGACGGTGATGGGGGTCAGCGACCTCGAAATCGGGTTCGCGAAAAAGCTCAACGCGCTCGGCTATCACGCGATGGTCGGCGACCTGTTCGGAACCGCGACGCGCGGCCAGGCGCGCGACGCGATGTTCGAGCACCTCGGGCGGTTGAAGGGCGACCGCGCGGCGCTTCGGCGGCGGGTCGTCGCGCTGCTCGACGCGATGCGCGGCGAGGCCGGGGTCGACGCGGGCCGGGTCGCGGTGATCGGCTATTGCTTCGGCGGGCTGTGCGCGCTCGACCTCGCGCGTTCGGGCGCCGAGGTTCGCGGAGTGGCGAGTTTCCACGGGCTGTTCGACCCGCCGGGGCTCGACCCGCAGCCGATCAGGGCCAAGGTCGCCGCCTATCACGGCTGGGACGATCCGATGGTCCCGCCCGAGGCGGTGGTCGCGCTGGGCAAGGAGCTGACCGAGGCCCGGGCCGACTGGCAGATCCACGCCTACGGCCACACCGGGCACGGCTTCACCAACCCCAACGCCAAGGCGATCGGCATCGACGGGGTGTTCTACCAGGAAGCAGCGGCACGGCGCAGCTGGGCCGCGCTCGAGGATTATCTGGGCGAGCTGTTCGGTTGAGCGACACGCCGGCGATGACCGAGGCCGAGGCGGCCAACCGGCTGATGCGGCTGGCGAAGGAGATCGCGCGGCACGACCGGCTTTACCACGACCGCGACGCGCCCGAGATTTCGGACGCCGACTATGACGCGCTGGTGCGGGAGAACCGGGCGCTGGAAGACGCGTTCCCGCAGCTGGTGCGCGCCGATTCGCCGTCGCGGCGGCTGGGCGCCGCGCCGACCTCGGCGCTGGCCAAGGTGCCGCACGCGAAGGCGATGCTGAGCCTCGACAATGCCTTCGCCGACGAGGAGGTCGCTGAGTTCGTCGCGCGGGTGCGGCGGTTCCTGTCGCTGCCCGCCGAGGCCGAGGTCGTGCTGACCGCCGAGCCGAAGATCGACGGGCTGAGCTGTTCGCTGCGCTACGAAGACGGCGCGCTGGTGCTTGCCGCGACGCGCGGCGACGGGGCGGTGGGCGAGGACGTTACGCCGAACGTGCGCACCATCGCCGATATTCCGCAGGCGATCGACCGGCCCGGCGTGATCGAGGTGCGCGGCGAAGTCTATATGTCGAAGGCCGACTTCGCCGCGCTCAACGCGCGGCAGGAGGCGGCGGGGGGCAAGATTTTCGCCAACCCGCGCAACGCCGCGGCGGGCTCGCTTCGCCAGAAGGACGCGGGGGTTACCGCGGCGCGGCCGCTGCGCTTCCTCGCGCATGGCTGGGGCGAGCTCGACGCGCCGCTTGGCACAACCCAGGCCGAGGCGATGGCGACGATCGCGGCGCTGGGAATCCCGGTGAGCGATTTGCTGAAGCGGTGCGTGACGCTGGACGACGCGCTGGCGCATTACCGCGCGATCGAGGCGGCGCGCGCCGAGCTGCCGTTCGACATCGACGGGGTGGTCTACAAGGTCGACCGGCTCGACTGGCAGGAGCGGCTGGGACAGGTCGCGCGGGCGCCGCGCTGGGGGCTGGCGCACAAATTCCCCGCCGAGCAGGCCGAGACCGAGGTGGTCGGCATCGACATCCAGGTCGGGCGGACCGGCAAGCTGACCCCCGTCGGGCGATTGAAACCGGTCGGGGTCGGCGGGGTGATCGTCAGCAACGTCACGCTCCACAACCGCGACGAGATCGCGCGGCTCGGCCTTCGCGTCGGCGACCGGGTGCGGATCCAGCGCGCGGGCGACGTCATTCCGCAGGTGGTCGAGAACCTCACCCGCGACGCGCCGCGCGCGCCGTTCGTCTTTCCCGACCATTGCCCCGAGTGCGGCAGCGAGGCGGTCGCCGAGGAAGGCGAGGTCGACGTCCGCTGCACCGGCGGGCTGATCTGTCCCGCCCAGCGGTTCGAGCGGCTGCGCCACTTCGCTTCGCGCGGGGCGATGGACATCGACGGGCTGGGCGAGAAATCGATCGCCGAATTCCTGTCGCTCGGCTGGCTCCACGGCCCGGCCGATATCTGGCGACTGAAGGCGCATCGCGACAAACTGGTCGGGCGCGAGGGCTGGCAGGCGGTGAGCGTCGACAAGCTGCTGGCGGCGATCGACGTGCGCACCGGGTTCGACCCCGCGCGCTTCCTGTTCGGGCTGGGCATCCGCCACGTCGGGATCGTCACCGCCAAGGACCTGCTCAAGGCGTTCGGGACGGTCGAGGCGCTCGAGGCGGCGGCGCGCGCCGAGGACGGGGCGGCGCAGCTATCGGCGGTCGAGGGCGTCGGCCCGGTGGTCGCCGAGGCGCTGGTCGACTTCTTCCACGAGCCGCACAACCGCGAGGAGCTGGCCGACCTGCTCGCGCTCGCCCGCCCCGCCGCCTTCGTGTCGAGCGCGCGCGAGACCGCGTGGACCGGCAAGACGATCGTGTTCACCGGCACGCTCGAGACGATGAGCCGCGACGAGGCCAAGGCGCAGGCCGAGCGGCTCGGCGCGCGCGCGGCGGGAAGCGTTTCGGCCAAGACCGACCTGGTCGTCGCCGGGCCGGGGGCGGGATCGAAGCTGAAAAAGGCCGAAGAGCTGGGCGTCCGCGTCGCGACCGAGGCCGAGTGGGCGAGAATCGTGGCCGAGAGCTGAGGCTGTTGGTGGAACTCCTCCTCGAATATCTTTTCCAGATCCTCGGCGAAATCCTGATTCAGGCGCTGTTCGAGCTTCTTGCCGAACTCGGGCTGCACGGGGCGCGCGACCTGTTCAGGCGATCGACGAACCGGTTCGCCTCGACCGTCCTCTTTATCGTCTGGGGAAGCGCGGCAGGGGGTGTCAGCTTGCTGGTCCTTCCCCACTCCGCGATCCACGATCCGACGCTCCGGCTGGTGAACCTGCTCGTCACGCCGATCCTGGTCGGCGCGGCGATGGTGCTGATCGGGAGGGCGCGCGCGAAGCGGGGGCAGGACCTCGTCGGCCTCGACCGCTTCGGTTACGCCTTCGCCTTCGCGCTAAGCATGGGGCTCGTCCGCTACGCCTGGGCGCACTGAGGAGCGGTGGGCGATCCCGCCGCGCGCCGCGCCTCAGCCCTGGCAGTCGCCGGTGCGGTGGCCGGTGATCGCGAAGTCGCCCGAGCCGTTGTCGGCGCCGCCGCTTTGCTTGTCGTTGCCCTGGCTGACATGGCCGTGAAGCTCGAACGAGTCCGCCGTGTGGGCGCCGGTATAGGCGATGTCGGCGCTGGCGTGGCGGATGTCGCTGACGTCGCAGCTGCGCTTGCCGGTGAAGCCGTTGGCGCCCGCCGGGTCGGCCGAGTCCGAACAGCCGTCGCCGTCGAGCGCGACATGGCCGAGCGGGTTGTCGGCGAAGCTTTCGGCGGCGTCCTGCCCGAGGCAGACCTGGTCGGTCTGGCGGTGGCTGCGGAGCTCGACCAGCGTGTTGCCGGTAATCGTGACCTCATACTGGCCCGGCCGCAGCGTGACCGGCGTGTCGGCGGACCCGCCGACCTTGCCGCAGGCGCCGAGCGCGCATCCCATCGCCATCACCGTCCCCAGTCGCTTCATCGTCGATCGCCTTTCGTCGCGGTCGATCGATAGCGCGGGGGACTGAATTTTGGGTAAAGCGCGTCCGGCGGCCTAGCTCAGCACCAGCCGCGGCGCAGCCCGACATAGGGCTGGGCCAGCCCTTCGGCGACGAGCGTGTCGCCGATCCGCCGGTCGCCGCGAACGACGAGGCGCAGGTCGCGGCCGGCGCCGTCCTGGTCGACGAAGCGATGGGCGATGAGGTCGAACGGGCCGGAGTTGAGCAGCTCGACCAGCCGGTCGGCGGCGCGCCGGCCGCGGGCCGCCTCGGCCGGGCAGTCGGCCTTGTCGATCGCCGGGGCGCGCAGCCCGAGCATGTGGATCGTCCGGCTGCCGAGGCGGAAGCTGTCGCCGGTTAGCACGCAGGCGGCATCGCCCGACGCGTTGCAGCGGGTGAAGCGGGTGACGACCCGCTCGGGCGGCTGCGACAGCGGCGGGCGCGGGGCGAGGATATAGGGGTCCATCAGCGCGCCCGCGACGGCCAGCGCGAGCAGCAGCACGACGTAGCGGATCTTGAGATAGCGCTTGCGGCGCGCCTGCTTGGCCCGGTCCCCCATCGGTCCGATAGTGCCGCAGCCGTTCCGATTTTGGAAGCGGCGATGTTGACGCGAAGTTAACCGGAAAACGCAACAATCACGACATGCGCGGGATCACCAAGGTCTTCACCAGCCGCTATTCCGCGATCGCGTGGGCGACGGGCATCGTCGTGCTGGCGGTCCAGTTTGTCGGGGTCGACGACAGCCATGCCAAGGTGGCCCAGGCGTCGGCGAATAGTGCCGCGCAGGTCGACGCACAGCCGGACGACGCACAGCCGGACAACGCACAGGGGACCGCCGAGAACGACGACCAGACGGTCGACCAGCTCGGCGATCCCGTTACCAACCAGGACGAATCGAACCTCAAGAACGCGATCGACTCGATCGGCTGAACGCGGGCAGGCTTAGCCCTGCCCTTCTTCCTCGAACGTCACCGCGACGTCGGCATTGGCCGACAGGCGGACCTTGTCGCCCTCGACGTCGGCGACGAGGCCGCGGCTGATGTAGTGATGGTGGCCTTCGTGGCTGCCCATCCCGCTGTCCTTCTTGGTCAGCTTGATCCGGTCGCCCTCGATCCCGTCGACGGTACCGACGTGGACGCCGTCGGCGCCGATCACTTCCATATGTTCGCGAATGTCTTCGAATCCAGCCATTATCGGTCCCCATTTGATGTTGATGTCCCGACAACGCACGGGGACGCGAATTGGAACCGGCGTCGACACGGTTCGTTCGTTTCGCCAGCATAATCAGAAGATCCAACAGGGAGACGCGTAATGAGTGACGACAACACCCCCCGCGAGCATACGACGATCGTCGAAACCGGTGGCGGTGGCGGCGGTGGCGGCGTGCTCGCCGTCGTGCTGCTGATCATCGTCGTGCTGGTGCTGCTGTTCCTGTTCCGCGACCAGCTCGGCTTCGGCAAGAAGACCGAGGTCAACATTCCCGACAAGATCCAGGTCAACGTCAACTAAGGACGGTCGATCGGATACGAAACGACGGCGGCGCCCGCGCGGGGGCCGCCGTTTTCGTGTCAGAAAATCGCGCCGGCGATGGTCAGCAGATTTTCGACCAGCCGCTTGGCGATCGACCGGTGCGCGACGCGGTCGGGGTCGACGGCACGCGCGTGGGCGATGTAGCTTTCCTGCCGCCGCGCGATCTCGGCGGCGAAGGCGGGCGACCAGAGCAGCAGGTCGTTCTCGAAATTGAGCTCGAGGCTGCGGCGGTCCATGTTCGACGAGCCAAGCATGACCAGCGCCTCGTCGGCGACCAGCGTCTTCGAATGAAGCAGGCCGCCCCGATATTCGAACAGGTCGATGCCGGCGTCGACGAGTTGCGCGTAGAGCGCCTTGCTGATCGCGCCGATCATCCGGCTGTCGTTGCGCGCAGGGACGACGAGGCGGACCGCGACCCCGCGCCGGCCCGCGCCGACCAGCGCGGCGAGCAGCGGCGGGTCGGGGACGAAATAGGGGGTGGTGACGGTAAGCCGCGCCTGCGCCGCGTCGATCGCCGCGACGAAGGCGTTGCTGCGCGCGCCGCGCGGGGTGAGCGGGCCGGTGGCGAAAGCGATGGCGGGAAAGCCGCCGGGCAGCGCTCCGGGGTGCGCGGCGGCGACCAGCGCGCCGAGATCCTCGTCGGTCTCGACCGTCCAGGCGGCGGCGAAGATCAGCTGCTGCTGCGCGACGACCGGGCCTTCGAGCCTGACCATCAGGTCGACCCACGGGGCATATTTGGGCTTCACCCGGAACTCGGGGTCGGCGAGGTTCTGGCTTCCGCACCAGGCGACGCGCCCGTCGACCACCATCAGCTTGCGGTGGTTGCGCAGGTCGAGCCGGTGCGCGCCGAGCGGGCCGAGCAGCTTGGGCGGAGTGAGCGACGGGCAGAGCCGGACCCCGGCGCGCTCCATCCGCCGCCAATGGTCCGAAGCGATCATCGCGCGCGAGCCGATCGCGTCGGCCGACACCCGGCAGGTCACTCCACGCGCGGCGGCGGCGCAAAGCGCCTCGACCATCGCCAGCCCGTTATGGTCCTCGAGCCAGATGTAGGTCGACAGGTGGACGTGCACTCGGGCAGCGGCGATGTCGTCGGCCATGCCTTCGATCGCGGCATTCGAATCGGCGGCGAGCGTCGCGCGATTGCCGGCCGCGACCGCGGTCCGCGCGATCCCCTCGCAGGTGCGGAAGGCGGTGCGATATTCGGGAGGGATCGAATCGAGCGCCTCGGCATGGAGCGGGCTGGGACAGAGCCAGGCGAGCCGCCGGGTGACCGCGTTGGCGTGCTTGCGAAAGCCGCGCGACACCCAGGCCTCGCCGACCAGGAAATAGGCGACGACGCCGAGCACCGGGAACAGCATCAGCGCCATCACCCAGGCCGCGCGGGTATAGGGATCGCGCCCGTCGACCAGCAGCGCGCGGACGATCGCCGCGAAGTGGACCAGCGTCAGCAGCGCGGCGAGGAACGCGTGGGTCGACATCGCCGCCACCATGGCCCCTCCCCGCGTCGCGCTCAACGGCTGCTGGACGGCGCCTTCCACACGCGCACGTAATCGACCTCCATCCGCTGCGGCAGCGCGGCGTCGTCCATCCCCTTGGCCGCCGCCCAGTCGCCGCCCATCGCGAGGTTGAGGATCATGTCGAACGGGACGTCGAACGGCCACGCCCCCTTCCCTTCGGCGGGCTTGTCGTTGGCGACCTGCAGGATTCCCTTGCCGTCGACCCCGATCAGGATCCGGTCGGGGCGCCAGTCGAGCTGGTAGGTGTGGAAGGCGGTGCAGCTGGTCGGTACCGCGAGCTGTGCGCTGCGCTGGGTCTTGCGGGTGTGGTTGTAGAGCCCGGTGTGGAGGGTCGAATAGATGAGGTTCGGCTCGGCCCCGACCTGTTCCATGATGTCGATCTCGCCATCGTCGGGCCATTTGACCATTTGTTGCGGGAGCATCCAGATCGCCGGCCAGGTGCCGCGCGCGCAGGGCAGCTTTGCGCGAACCTCGTAATAGCCGTAGGTCCAGGCGGCGCGCGAAACGAGCTTGCCCGAGGTATAATGCTGCCCGCCCCAGTCGGGGTAGCGGCGCGGGTCGAGGTCTTCCTTGCGCGCGGTGATGGTGAGCAGCCCGTTCGCGACCTTCACATTCTGCGGCCGGTCGGCGGCATAATATTGCTTCTCGTTGTTGAACCAGCCGGTCTTGTTGTGGGACGTGTCGTAACGCCACTTTCGCTTGTCGAGCGACGCGCCGGAGAATTCGTCGTGCCACACCAGCTTCGCCCCGCGCGGGCGATCGACCGGCCCACGATAGACCGCGTTGGTCACCGTGAACGAGGATTGGGCGACGATCAGCAGGGCGAGGCTCAGCATGGGCTTTCCTTTCGGCGGTTGGCGGCGAGGGCGAAGGCGACGATGACCAGATAGGCGGCGAGCGGGACCGCGAACGACGCGCCGAGCCCGAGCCGGTCGGCGATCCGGCCGACGGTCCACGGCAGCAGCGCGCCGCCGAAGATGGCGAGGCAGAGCAGCCCCGAAGTCGCGCTCTGCGCGACGCCCGAGCGTTCGAGCGTCAGGCTGAAGATGGTCGGGAACATGATCGAGTTGGCGAGCCCGATCGCGAGCGCGGCATAGCCCGCGACCGGCCCGTCGGCGACGAGCACGACGAGGCTGAGCGCCGCCGCCGCGACTCCGCAGCCGGCGAGCAGCGGGGCGGCGGCGAGCCGGGTGAGCAGCGCGGTGCCGACGATCCGCCCGACCAGCGCGCCGCCCCAGTAGAGGTTGGCGGCAAGCGCGCCGGCGGCGGCGGCGGACACGCCGAGGATCGACGGCTGCCCGAGAAAATTGATGAGGATGCTGCCGATCGACACCTCGGCCCCGACGTAGAGCCCGATCGCCACCGCCCCGGCGATCGCCCAGCGCGAGCGGAGCGCGTCGAACATGCCCGCGGGGACCGGCTGGACCGGCGCGGTGGCGGCGATCCGTCGGCGAAGGAGCGCGAACAGCAGCAGCAGCGCACCGAGCATCGCCGCCATCGTCCAGAAGGCGCTGGCGACCGCGCCGAGCAGCGCGGCGCGGGAAGCGGCGCCGGCTACGTCCGGCGAGCCGCCGAGCATCAGCCGTGAGCCGAAGTGAACCCCGAGCACCACCCCGAGCGAATTGAGCGCCTGCGCGAGGTTGAGGCGGAAGTGGCGGCCCTTGGCGTCGCCGAGTTCGGCGGCGAGCGGGTTGGCGGCGACCTGGAGCGCGGTGAACCCCGCGGCGATCACGAACAGGGCGGCGAGGATCGGCCCGTATCCGCCCGCGCCGGTGCCGAGCGCGACCGCCGCGCAGCCCGCCGCCATCACCGCGAGCGAGCCGATGATCGCGTCGGCGGGGCCGATCCGCGCGCTGAGCCATGCCGCGGGGAGCGAGAGCAGCCCGTAGGCGAGGAAGAAGACGATCTGGGTCAGCAGCGCCTGGCTGTAACTGAGCGTGAAGGCGGTCTTGAGCGCGACCAGCAGCGGGTCGTTGTTGGCGGTGACGAACCCCCAAGCGAAGAACAGCGCGGCGACCGTCCAGAAGGCGAGGCGCTGTCCGGCGCGGCTCATCCGGGCCAGCGCAGCGTCGCGACCGCGCCGGGCGGAAGGTCGAACTGGTAGCGCCGGCCGTCGACCGCGAAGCTGACCGCGCCGCTACCCTTGGTGCGGTGGACGATCGCGACGCGGCTGCCGTCGCGGTTGACGAAGGCGGTCGCCTCGACGTCGCCGCCGCGCCGGTCGGCGGCGATGTGGACCGCACCGGGAAGGACGAAGCGGCTGGCGTGGCCGAGGACATAATATTCGACGTTGCGAGTGACTGCTCCGCTTGCCGGGTCGATGGTGACGACCCCGCGGCAGTCGCCGCAGCCGCCCTTGTGCGGCCCGTGCGCCGGATCGAGCGCGAGGTTCCACAGCAGGCTGCCGCGCGACCAGTTGTTGGTCGCGCCGATCACCAGCTTGTCGGTCATCCAGCCGAGGACTTCGCCGAACTTCGGCGACCAGTTGCCGCCCGAGCATTCGGTGAACCAGCTTTCCTTGTCGGGCCAGGCGTCGTGGACCTTCGACTGGGCATCGACGTCACCCGCGTAGCAGTGCCACGCGACCCCGGCGATGGTGCGGCGCGCGGCCGGGTCGGCGAGCGTGCCGAGCGGGAGCTGCGGCTTGTCCCAGTTGTGGTCGTAGTCGAGGATTTTCGTCCTGATTCCGGCCTTCGCGAAGGCCGGGCCGACGAAGCCGCCGACGATCGCCGCGCGCTCGGCCGGGTCGACCCGCATCCCCGGATAGTCGGCGGGTTCGAAGTCGGGCTCGTTCTGGATGGTGAGCATCGACACCGGCACGCCCTCGCGCCCGAATGCCTCGACGGTGCGCGCCAGATAGGCGGCGAAGGGGGCGTAGGCGGCGGGGTCGAGGTGGCCCTTGATGAGGCTGCGGCTGGTCTTCATCCACGCCGGCGCGCTCCACGGGCTGATCATGACCAGCAGCCGCGGATTAATCGCCAGCGCCTCGCGGGTGCGCGGGAGCATATATTGGCGGGCGTGGTCGATGGTGAATTTCGACAGCGTCGGGTCGGGCGTGTCGCTGTCGTCGAAGCTGTAGTGGGTGCGCGAAAAGTCCGACGCGCCGACCGTCAGCCGCATGAACGAGAGGCCGAGCCCGCCGTTGGCGCGCCCGAACAGCTCGGCCATCAGCGCGCGGCGCTTCGCCTCGGGAAGGCGGCTGAGCAGCTCGGCCGAGGCGTCGGTCATCGCCGCGCCGAAGCCGTGCACCGGCTGGAACCGGCGCGCGGGATCGAGCCGGATGTCCTCGTCGCCGATTGCCGGCCCGAGCGGGCGGAGCGCGGGTTGCGGGGCGAGCTTCGCGGTTTCGTCGGCGGTGGTCAGCCACGCCTGCCCAGCGGGCGGGCTGGGCGCGCCGAGCGTCGCGCAGGCGGCGAGCAGGGGCGCGAGGAGGAGCGGTGCGAAGCGTTTCATGCGGCGGTTGCCCCTGCGACATAGCGGCGGAGGTAGTCGTCGTGGCCGGGCATCACCGACACGCAGCGGTCGATCGTCGTGGCGATGTTGCCGAGGAACTGGTCGATCTCGCCATTGGACTTGATCGCGACCAGCGGGTCGGGCGCGGCGGGGATGACGTGCTGGCCGATAAGGACCTGGATCCAGCTTTCCTCGGCGAACAGCTCGTCGTCCTCGCGGAAGATGCGGGCGTTGGCGCGCCACAGGTCGATCTTGCGCTCGAGCGTGGCGGGCAGTTCCATCGTCCGGCAATATTCCCAGAACGGGCCGTCGCGGTCGTTCGCCCAATAGTGGAGGATGATGAAGTCGCGCACCCGCGCCCATTCGAAGTCGGTCTGGCGGTTGTACTCGGCGATCGTCGCGGGGTCGGCGGGGCCATCTGGGAACAGCCGAACGAGGCGGATCGCGGCCGACTGGACGAGGTGGATGCTGGTCGATTCGAGCGGCTCGAGAAAGCCCGCGGAAAGGCCGAGCGCGACGCAGTTGCGGGTCCACGCGCCGACCCGCTTGCCGGTGGTGAATCGCAGCCGGTTGGGCTCGGCGAGCGGTTCGCCGTCGAGGTTGGCGAGCAGCACCGCTTCGGCCGCGGCGTCGTCGACGTAGCGGCTGCAATAGACATGGCCGTTGCCGGTACGGTGCTGGAGCGGGATGCGCCACTGCCACCCAGCCTCGCGCGCGGTCGAGCGGGTGTAGGGGGCGAGCGGCTCGGTTCGCGCGCACGGGACCGCGATCGCGCGGTCGCATGGCAGCCAGTGGCTCCAGTCCTCGTAAGCCGCGCCGAGTGCTTCGCCGATCAGCAGCGCGCGGAAGCCCGAGCAGTCGATGAAGAAGTCGGCGTCGAGCGCGCGCCCGTCGTCGAGCGTCACCCCGGCGATGTCGCCGTCGGCGGTCAGCCGGACCTCGCCGATCCTGCCTTCGTGCCGGACGACGCCATGGTCCTCGGCGAAACCGCGCAGGTAGCGCGCGTAGAGTGCGGCGTCGAAGTGGAAGGCGTGCGCGATCTGGCCGATCGGCGAGCCCGCCATGTCGGCGCGCGGGTGCATGAACCTGTTCGCCTTGGCGGCGGCGGTGTTGATCGAGAAGCGGTCGAACGCGGGGGCGTTGCCGCGCCCCCGCGCGCGGAGCCAGTAATGGTGGCAGCGCAGCCATTCCCAGTCCTGCCCGATGACCCCGAAGCCGTGGACGTAGGACTCGCCCGGTTTCCACCAGTCGGCGAACTCGATGCCGAGCTTGAAGGTCGCCTGGGTGCGCGCCATGAACTCGGGCTCGTCGAGCTCGAGCAGCTCGTTGAACTTCTTGATCGCCGGGATCGTCGCCTCGCCGACCCCGACCGTGCCGATCGCCTCGCTTTCGACCAGCGCGACGTCGTACAGGCCCTGGAACAGCTTGCCGAACAGCGCCGCGGCCATCCAGCCCGCAGTGCCGCCGCCGACGATCAGGATCCTGCGCATCGCCGGCAGCCTAACGGCTGTCGGCGGGGCATTCCACGGGGATCGGGGCGACCGGCAGCTGGCCGAGGCTGGTGCGCGAGGCGAGCGACAGGCCGTAACCGCGGCGGAACTGGACCCCGCCCGATTGCGGCAGGCACGGACCCGCCGGCCAGTCGAACGACAGCCGCCCGGTGAAGTCGAAGCGCGAGCGGCCCCCGCGCGGGGCGAGCAGCAGGTCGGTCAGCCCCTCGCCCTCGGTGCCGGGAAGGAAGGCGGCGACGAACGCGTCCGAGCGATTGATGAGGTCGTTGACCGGCACCGGGCGGCCCGAGAACAGCAGCGTCACCACCGGCACGCCCTTGCCGCTGACCCGTTCGAGCGCGGCGAGGTCCTGCGGGTAGCGCGCGGTGTGCGCGAACGGCGCGGGGAAGACCACGTCGCCCTTCATCTCGGCATAGGGATTTTCGGCGGCGACGTTGACGATCGCCGAATAGCGGCGCGGATCGACCCCGGTGCCGTCGACGCTGTAATCGACCGCCTGCGCGCCGAGCTGCTGGCGGAGCGCGGCGAGCAGCGTGTGCGCGTTGGGATAGTCGCGGTTGTCGGTCTGGTCCCCCTGCCAGGTCAGCGACCAGCCGCCGGTCTGGAGCGGAAGGCTGTCGGCGCCGCGCCCGACGACGAGGATCCGCCCGCCGGGCCGCAGCGGGAGCACGCCGCGATCGTTTTTCAGGAGGACGACCGACTTGCGCACCGCCTCGCGCGCGAGCGCCTCGACCGCGGGCGAGTTCATCACCTCGGCCCCCGGCCCCGGCTTCTCGTCGAACAGCCCGGCGCGCAGCTTGACCGCGATGATCCGCCGCGCGGCATCGTCGATCCGGCTCATCGGGATCGCGCCCGACTTCACGTCGGCGATGGTCGACTCGATGAACTTCTTCCACTCGTCGGACACCATCATCAGGTCGATCCCGGCGTTGATCGCCGCGGGGCAGTGCCAGTCGGTGCAGCCGGGGACCTGCCCGATCGCGTTCCAGTCGCTGACCACCAGCCCGTCGAAGCCCATCTTGTCGCGCAGCAGCCCGGTGACGAGCGCGCGGTTGGCGCTCATCTTGCCCCACGCCTTGCCGGTGGCGGTGTCGGTGAAGCTCGAATAGCTGATCATCGCCGTCTGGACGTTCGAGCGGATCGCGCCGCGATAGCCCGCCCCGTGGGTCGCGACGAGGTTGGCCATGCTGGTCCGCGTCTCGCCCTGGTCGATGCCGTGCCAGGTGCCGCCGTCGCCGAGGAAATGCTTGGCGGTGGCGAGCACGCTGGTCGACGAGCCGAGCGTTCCCTGGAGCCCGTCGACCATCGCCTGCGCATAGGCCTCGACCTCGCGCGGGTCGGACGAATAGCTTTCGTAGGTGCGGCCCCAGCGCGGGTTCTGGACGACCGCGAGCGTCGGCGCGAACGCCCACTGGATGCCGGTCGCGCGGACCTGCGCGGCGGTGGCGCGGCCGATGCGGCGGACCAGCGCCGGGTCGTGCGCGGCGCCGAGCCCGATGTTCTGCGGGAAGAGCGTCGCGCCGAAGATATTGTTATGCCCGTGGACCGCGTCGGTGCCCCACACGACGGGGACGCGCACCTTCATGTCGGTCGACAGCGAGGCCTGGCGATACTGGCTGGCAAGCGCGCGCCAGTCGGCGACGGTGCTATGCTTGTTCTTGTTCGGCCAGCCGCCGCCGCCGTTGAGGATCGATCCGATATAGTAGCGGCGCACCTCGTCGGGGGTGATGGCAAGGATGCTCGGCTGGGTCATCTGCCCAACCTTCTGTTCGAGCGTCATGCCCGCGACGATCGCGCGGGCCCGGGCATCGACCGACATGGCGGGGGCGCGCGTCGCCGCGCGCGGCTTGCTCCCCGCCGGCGACGCCAGCGCAATCGCCGACACGAGTAGCCCGAGGGCCGCGATCCGCCGCCCGTACCGATGCGCCATCATTCTCTCCCTAGAAACGCTTGCTGAACCCGAGCAACCACTGACGCCCGTATTTTTCATAGTTTTCGAGCGTCCTGATACCGTTCACATCGTAAGCGGTCCGGTACGGAGAATCGAGCACATTGTTGAGCTGGAGCTGGATCCCGAGCCCGTGCAGCGGGCCGTTGTCGGCGAAGGTATAGCCGACCTGCGCGTCGAGCTGCTTGTCGGCGAGGATGCTGGGGAAGCCGAGGTTGGCGAACAGCGACGGCGCCTCGCCCTCGAACGCCGAGCGGTAGCGATAGCTGGCGCGCGCCTGGAAGCCGTATTTCTCGTAATAGGCGGTGATGTTGTAGACCGTCTTCGAGAAACCGGGGAGGCGCGGCAGTTGCGCGGCGACCTCGGGCTTCACCTTCGAATCGCTGAGCGAGATGCTGCCGAGCAGGCCGAAGCCGTCGAGCGCGGGGAGGAAGCGGTTGAGCTCGAGCGCGCCGCTGATTTCGACCCCGAGCACCCGCCCGCCCTTGCCGTTGGCGTTGGTGGTGAGCTGGCCGATCGGGCTGTAGACCACGCCCGCGGGCAGCGCCGGGGCGGTCGGCGGGATGGTGAAGTTCGAGAAGTCGGCCTCGATCGCCTGCTGGTAGATGTAATTGTCGAGGTGCATGTAGAAGGCGTTGACGCTGAAATAGGTCGCCTTGCCGCTGTACCATTCGTAGGCGACGTCGAGCTCCTTGGCGCGCCACGGGCGAAGGTTGGGGTTGCCGCCGCTAGCCGACCAGGGGTGGACCACCTGCCCGGGCGTGCAGACGTTGCCGCTCGAGCAGACGCTGCCGTTGTAGCCGGGGACGAGGTTGGCGCGCATGTCATCCATCCGCGGGCGCGCCATCACCTGCGCCGCGGCGAAGCGCAGCTTGCTCTTGTCGTCGAGGTCGTACGACAGGTTCAGGCTGGGCAGCACGTCGTGATAATGGGCGGTAATCGTCTGCGGGGTGACCACCAGCCCGTTGCCGCCGGTCCCGTCGATGCGAAGCCCCGACGAGGACTGGCGTTCGTCGACATACTGGACGCCGACGTTGCCGTGGAGATTGCCCGAATCGATGTTCGCCTTGACCTTGAAGGTGAGCAGCCCTTCCTTGATCTGCCACGACTTGTCGTAGTGGTTGGCGTCCTGCAGCTGGACGATGTCGTAGTAGCGGCCGCTGTTGAGCAGCTGGTCGACGTTGACGCCGAGCACGCTCATGTCGCCGGCGAAGCTGAGCGAGGTCGGGTCGGTCAGATATTGCGAGTCGATCAGCTGCTGCTGGCGACCGTTCTTGAGGAACAGGTCGAGCTCGTCGACGGTCTTGTGCTTGTTGCGGTGGGTGTAGTCGAAGCCGCCCTCGATCGAGCTGAAGAAGCCGCCCTGCAGGTCCTGCCGGATCAGCGCCTCGCCCGAGACGACCGTCTCCTTGATCCGCGGCGCCTTGTAATGGCCGTCCGAGCCGTAGCCGCCCCACGCCGAGCGGTCGCCGAGCGACACCTGGTTGGCGTCGGCATAGTCGAGCCCGAAGTTGCTGACCTGGAGGAAGCCGTCCTGCGGGATGGTGCGGTCATAGCTGTCGAACACGCGGGTGATCGCCGGGCCGACGCCGTAGCCGCCGAAAATCTCGACGTCGTGGTCGACCCGCTTGTTCGACGAGTAAGACAGGTCGGTGAGCAGGTGGGTGTGCTCGGCGACCCGAAAATCGTTGTTGAGGCCCGCCGAGAACAAATGGTCGGTGCGGTCGGCCTCGTCCCAGCGGATCACCGGGGCGACGTTGGTGACATGGTCGGCGACGTCGAAGATCACCCCGCCGCGGTTCTTGGTCTGGACGTCGCTGTAGGTGACACCGTCGGTCCACGCCGACGAGAACCATTCGGCGCCGCGCGTGGTGGTGCGCTGCTTGAAGCGCGAATAATAAAGGTCGAGCACGCTGTGGACGCGGTCGCTCGGGCGGAATTCGAGCGTGCCCATCACCCCGTCGCGAATGTCGCGCGAGTTGGACGAGCGGATTTCCTGCCCCGACAGCGTCTGCACCCCGTTGCCGTAGTCGCCGTAGAACCAGTCCTTGGTGTGGTTGACGTGGCTCGGCGCGTCGAGGTGCGCGTAGCCGAGCGACCAGCCGATCGTGCCGTCATGGTTCTTGCCGATGATGCTGGCGCTTCCCCGCCAGCCATATTTGGACATGCCGTTGCGCCCGCCGCCGCTGTCGAGCTGGCCGCGCAGGTTCACCGCCACCACCGGCTTGCCGTAGGACAGCGGGCGGACGGTGCGCAGGTCGACCGTGCCGGCGAGCCCCATCCCCGAAATCGCCGCGTCGGGCGACTTGTAAACCACCACCGACGACAGCAGCTCGGACGGATATTGGTCGAACTCGACCGCGCGGTTGTAGCCCGAGCTCGCCTGCGGGCGGCCGTTGAGGAGGACGGTGCTGAAGTCGGGGCCGAAGCCGCGGACCGAGACGATGTTGGCGCGCCCGTTGGTGCGCTGCGCGGCGAGGCCGGGAAGGCGGGCGATCGATTCGGCGATCGACTGGTCGGGGAGCTTGCCGATGTCCTCGGCGCTGACCGCCTCGACGATGCTGCTCTCGCGGCGCTTGATGGCGATCGAGTTGCGGATGCTGGCGCGCACGCCGGTGACGACGATCGCCTGACCTTCGCTTTCTGCCGGGGCGGGAGTCGCGGCGGTGGCCGGCGCGGGCGCGGCGTCCTGCGCGAGCGCGGGCGCGGCGGCGAACAGCGCCAGCAGCGACGTGCCGCAGCCTCCGGCGAGCAAGGACGCACGGCGGCGGCGAATCGAACGATCGGTCATGGCTGTCTCCCCTCCAACGGCGCGCTCTTGAACGGCGCGCTCGGTCATGCTTCGCGGTGCCCGGTATGCCGGGTCGATGGAAGCGCTTCCATTGGTGCGCTTCCGTCCTTTTCCTGTCAACCGGCGTCGCGCGGATTTGGGGTCACCGTTGCGGTTGGGTAACAGCCCCGGTCGACTCGCGGACGACCAGCCGGTGCGCGACGCGTTCGAACCCGGCCTCGTCGGCGCGCCCGGCGCGGATGTCGGCGAGCCGCTGGACCGCGCGCTCGGTGTATTGCTTGATCGGCTGGCGAACCGTGGTCAGCGGCGGCCAGATGACTTCCGACAACGGCGTGTCGTCGAACCCCGACACCGACATGTCGCGCGGGATGTCGAGCCCCGCCCGGTGCAGCGCGAGCATCGCCCCCGCCGCCATGTCGTCGTTGGCACAGGCCAGCGCCGTGATCGGGACCTGCTGCTCGACCAGCCGCTCGGCCGCATTGATCCCCGAGCGGAAACTGAAATCGCCGACCGCGGTCCATGGCGGATCGGCGACTCCCCCGGCGGCGAGCGCGTCGAGCAGCCCGTCGAAGCGCAGCGCCGCCGCGCGATGGTCGGGCGGACCCTTGATGAACCCGATCCGCCGGTGGCCGAGCGCGAGCAGGTGCTCGCCGACCGCGCGCCCGGCCGCGCGCTCGTCGATGCCGATCGCCGGGACCAGTTCTGCGGCCTCGGGGCCGGCCGAGATGGCGAACAGCGGCGTCGCGGTCTCGGCCGCCAGCGCGAGCACCGCCGGTTGGTCGGCGAGCGGCGGGCACAGGATGATCCCCGCCGGGCGCTGCCGTTCGACCAGCCGCCGCAATTGCCCCGCGGGATCGTCGCCGTCGGGGTCGATCGAGGCGGTGACGAGGTCGAGCCCGGCCCCGGCGCAGCCGCGCATCGCGCCGAGCTCCAGCGCCGAGTGATAGTAACTGTTCGGTTCGCGATCGGGGTTGTGCGCGTGGACCAGCAGGATCGGCTGGGCGCCGCCGCTGGCGAGCGCGCGAGCCTGGTGGTTGACCGAATAGCCGAGCGACTCGACCGCCCTCATAACCCGCTCGCGAGTCTCGGCGCGGACGCTCGCGGCGTTGTTGAGGACGCGCGACACGGTGACGCGCGCGACCCCCGCCGCCGCCGCCACATCGTCGATCGTCGCGCTTCCCCGGTTCACGGTCCCTCCTTGGCAAGCCCCGGCGGACAGGGCAACGAGGATGCGACGAACGAGGAGAAGCCCATGACGACATTCTTCCGCGCGGCGCTGATCGCGGCGCTGCTGGTCCCCGCGAGCGCGCAGGCGCAGGCGGCGCCGGACTGGGGCAACCTCGCCAAATATCGCGACTCCGATCGTGCGCTGGCCGCCACGGCCGATCCGCGCCGGATCGTGTTCATGGGCGATTCGATCACCGAGGGGTGGGACCACGACAAGAGAGGCTTCTTCGCCGACCCGCATCACGTCAATCGCGGGATCAGCGGCCAGACCACCCCGCAGATGCTGGTCCGCTTTCGCCAGGACGTGATCGCGCTGAAGCCGCGCGCGGTGGTGATCCTGGCCGGAACCAACGACATCGCCGGCAATACCGGCCCGGCGAGCAACGAGGAGATCGAGGGCAACATCGCCTCGATGGCCGAACTGGCGCGGGCCAACGGGATCCGGGTGGTGCTGGCGACGCTGGTGCCCGCCGCGCGCTACCCGTGGGCGCCCGCCGCCGACCCGGCGACGCGGATCAGCCAGGTCAACGACTGGATCCGCGCCTACGCCCGGCGGCGGGGAATCGCGACGGTCGATTTCTACCGCGCGCTGGCGACCCCCGAACGCGGGCTCCCCGCCGACCTTGCCAGCGACGGGGTCCACCCGAACGCGAAGGGCTATGCGATCATGGAAAGGACGATCGCCACGGTGCTGGCGCGCGTCGCTCGCTGAGGCGGTTCGGGCCGATCGGTTCGGAAGCGGTTCCATCGACGCGGAACGACCGTTCGTCGATCCGGCGACACGGCCGATTGACCGGTCCCGTTTCGCTACCTAGGCCGATGCTGCTTTGCAAAAAAGGCTGACCCTCGCCCTCGTTTCCGCGCTCGCGCTCGCCGCGTGCTCGAAGGATTCGTCGAAGGACCAGAAGCGCCCGACCCCGACGGTCGGCTATGTCGTCGTGCAGCCGTCGTCGGTCGCGCGGCCAACCGAGCTCGGCGGGCGGATCGTCGCCTTCCAGAGCTCCGAGGTTCGACCGCAGGTCAACGGCCTGATCCGCGCGCGGCGCTTCGTCGAGGGCGGGTTCGTCCGCAAGGGACAGCCGTTGTTCCAGATCGACCCGAGCCTCTACCAGGCCTCGACCGCTCAGGCCGCCGCCAACCTGGCGAGCGCGCGCGCCTCGGCCGAGGCGGCGCAGGTCAAGGCCAACCGTTATCGCCCGCTCGCGGCGATGGAGGCGATTTCCAAGCAGGACTATACCGACGCCGCCGCCGCCGCGCGGCAGGCGCGCGCGTCGGTCGCGCAGAACGCCGCGGCGCTGCGGACCGCGCAGATCAACCTCCGCTTCACCACCATCCCCGCCCCGATCAACGGGCGGATCGGGCGGTCGCTGTTCACCGTCGGCGCGCTGGTCACCGCCAACCAGACCGACCCGCTGGCGGTGATCACCAGCGTCGACCCGGTCTATGTCGACATGCAGGAATCGGCCGCCGACCTGACCGCGCTGAAGAAATCGCTGATGGTCGGCGGGGTCGCGCCGGGCAGCACGCAGGTCCACCTGAAGATGGACGACGGGTCGATCTACGGCTTTGCCGGCACCGTCCAGTTCAGCGAGATGGTGGTCAACCAGGCGACCGGGACGGTGACGCTGCGCGCGCGCTTCCCCAATCCGCAGGGGCTGCTACTTCCGGGCAGCTTCGTCACCGCGACGTTCGACCAGGCGGTCGACACCGGGGTCTATCTGGTGCCGCAGCAGGCGGTGCTTCGCGACATGGGCGGCGCGGCCTATGTCATGGTCGTCGGCGCCGACGGCAAGGCAATGCGGCGCAACGTCAACGCGACCCGCACCTACCAGCAGTCGTGGGTGATCGACGGCGGTCTGAAGCCGGGCGACAAGGTGATCACGCAGGGGCTCAACAATCTGAAGCCGAACACGCCGGTCAAGGCGGTCCCGGCCAGCGCCCCGCAAAAGGTCGCGCCGCCTTCGCCCGAGCAGATGAAGGCGGCCAAGAAGAGCGGCGCGCGCGGCAGCGGCGGCTAGCCCTTGTCGAAGCTGTTCATCAACCGACCGATCTTCGCCTGGGTGCTGGCGGTCGTGGTCATGCTGGTCGGGGTGTTCGCGCTCCGCTCGCTGCCGGTCGAGCAATATCCCGACGTCGCCCCGCCGCAGGTCAACATCCGCGCCACCTATCCCGGCGCGTCGGCCGAGACGATCCAGAACAGCGTCACCCAGATCATCGAGCAGCAGCTGACCGGGATCGACAACCTGCTCTATTTCTCCTCGACCTCGAGCTCGCGCGGGTCGGTCAGCATCTCGGCGGTGTTCGCCAAGGGGACCAACCCCGACACCGCGCAGGTGCAGGTCCAGAACCAGGTCCAGCAGGCGCTTCCGCGCCTTCCCACCCAGGTCCAGCAGCAGGGCGTGGTGGTGACCAAGTCGAACCCCGACTTCCTGCTGATCACCGCGGTCTACGACGAGACCAACCAGCGCACCAACATGGACGTGTCGGACTATCTGGCGTCGAACATCCAGGACCCGCTGTCGCGGGTCGAGGGCGTCGGCGACGTCAACGTGTTCGGCGCGCCGCACGCGATGCGAATCTGGCTGAACCCGTCGCGGCTGGCGGCCTTTTCGCTGATGCCGAGCGACGTGATCAACGCGATCCAGGCGCAGAATACCGAGGTCGCGGCGGGCGAGGTCGGCGGCTTGCCGCAGCCGCAGGGCCAGATGCTCGACGCGACGGTGACCGCGCAGTCGAAGCTGCAGACGGTCGACCAGTTCAAGGCGGTGGTGCTCAAGACCGATTCGTCGGGCGCGTCGGTGACACTGGGCGACGTCGCCCGGGTCGAGCTCGGCGCCGACAATTATTCGAGCATCACCCACGTCAACGGCCATCCCGGCGCGGGCATCGCCATTTCGCTCGCGCCAGGGGCCGACGCGCTGCGCACCGCCGAGCTGGTCAAGGCGAAGGTGGACGAGCTGTCCAAGTCGTTCCCCGACGGGCTGAAATATGCCTACGCCTTCGACACCACCAACTTCATCAAGCTGTCGGTCAGCGAGGTCGAAAAGACGCTGATCGAAGCGATCGTCCTCGTCATCATCGTCATCTTCGTCTTCCTGCAGAGCTGGCGCGCGGTGCTGGTGCCGGCGATCGCCATTCCGGTCGTGCTGCTCGGCACCTTCGGCATTTTCGAGCTGTTCGGCTTTACCATCAACACGCTGACCCTGTTCGGCATGACGCTGGCAGTCGGGCTACTGGTCGACGACGCGATCGTGGTGGTCGAGAACGTGTCGCGCCTGATGGAAGAAAATCCGGGGATGAGCGCGCACGACGCGACCATCGAATCGATGAAGGAAATTCAGGTCGCGCTGGTCGCGATCGCGCTCAGCCTGTCGGCGGTGTTCCTGCCGATGGCCTTTTTCGGCGGATCGACCGGGGTCATCTATCGCCAGTTCTCGCTGACCATCATTGCGGCGATGGTGCTGTCGGTGCTGGTCGCGCTGATCCTCAGCCCGGCGCTGACCTCGACCCTGCTCAAGCCGCCCAGCAAGGACGGCGAGGCCGAGGGCGGCTGGTTCGACCGCCGCTTTCCCGGGGCCGCGCGGCGAATCCACGGCTTCCAGCAGAAGTTCAATCGCGGCTTCGACCGGATGAGCAACGGCTACCGCGATTCGATCGTCAAGGTAATCGATCGCAAGTGGCTGTTCCTGCTGATCTACCTCGGCACGGTCGCGCTGCTCGCGCTGCTGTTCCTGCGGCTTCCGACCGGCTTCCTGCCGACCGAGGACCAGGGCGCGGTGCAGATCCAGTTTCGCCTGCCGGCGGGCGCGACCCAGCAGCGGACGCTCGAGGTCCAGTCGGCGATCGAGAAATATTTCAGCGAGCATGAGGGCAAGAACGTCGCGACGCTGTTCACCGTGTCGGGCGGCGGCGGCGGCGGCGCGAGCGGGCAGAACACCGGCCAGGGATTCGTCGCGCTGAGCGACTGGGCCGACCGCAAGGGGAGCGAGAACAGCGCCGATTCGATCGTCCAGCGCGCCACCGGGGCGTTTCGCGGGCTGCGCGACGCGCAGGTGTTCGCGCTGGTCCCCGGCGCGATCCGCGGGCTCGGCCAGTCGAACGGCTTCACCATGGAGCTCCAGAACAGCTCGGGGATGAGCCGCGAGGCCTTTTCGGCCGAGCGCGACAAGCTGCTGGGGATGGCGATGGCCAACCCGAAGCTGACCGGGGTGCGGCTGACCGACCTGCCCGACGTCCCGACGCTCAAGGTCTCGGTCGACGAGCAGAAGCTGACCGCCTTAGGGCTCAACCAGAACGACGTGAACAGCACGCTGTCGACCGCGTGGGGCGGGCGCTACGTCAACGACTTCGTCGACAACGGCCGGGTCAAGCGCGTCTACGTCCAGGGCGACGCGCCCTACCGGTCGGACCCGCAGAGCCTTGGCCAATGGTATGTCCGCGGGTCGAGCGGCGACATGACCCCGTTCGACAGCTTCGCGCGTGAAAGCTGGCAGACCGCGCCGAGCAGCCTGTCGCGGTTCGAGGGGCTGCCCACCTTCGAATTTTCCGGCCAGCCCGCGCCGGGGGTCAGCTCGGGCCAGGCGATGGACGAGATGATGACGATGGCCGCCCAGCTTCCCGGGACGACCGTCGCCTGGGCCGGCCAGTCCTACCAGGAGCGGCTGTCGTCGGGACAGGCGCCGCTGCTCTACACCATCTCGCTGGTGGTCGTGTTCCTGTGCCTCGCTGCGCTGTACGAGAGCTGGTCGATCCCGCTCGCGGTGATGCTGGTCATCCCGCTCGGCCTGGTCGGGGCGGTGATCGCGGTGACGCTGCGCGGACTGCAGAACGACGTCTATCTCCAGATCGGGTTGCTGACGACGATGGGGCTGGCGGCGAAGAATGCGATCCTGATGATCGAATTCGCCGAGCAGGAAGAGAAGAAGGGCAAGCGCGTCATCGACGCCGCGCTCGAGGCGGCGCGGATCCGGCTTCGCCCGATCCTGATGACCAGCTTCTCGTTCATTTTCGGCGTTCTGCCGCTGGCGATCGCGAGCGGCGCGGGCGCGAACAGCCGGATCGCGATCGGCACCGCGGTGATCGGCGGGATGCTGACCGCGACGATCCTCGCGGTATTCTACATCCCGCTGTTCTTCGTGCTGGTCCGGCGCGGCGCGCGCGACGGGATCAAGGCGATCAAGGAGCGGATGGCGCGGCGCCGCCCGGCGAGCGAGGCGCAGGCATGAAGCGGATTGTCGGCCTCGTCGCGGCGCTGAGCGTGACCGCCTGCTCGATGGAACCGCCGGTGCCGAACCGGGCGCTGCCGGTGCCGCCGTCGTGGCCCGCGGGCGATGCCTATCTCGCCGCGGCCGAGGCGCCGCTGCCGTCGGTCACCTATCGCGACCTGTTCAGGGATCCGCGGCTGCAGGCCCTAATTTCGCAGGCGATGGTCAACAACCGCGACCTGCTGGTCGCAGCCGCCAATATCGATGCGGCGCGCGCGCAGGTGCGGATCACCCGCGCCAACCAGCTTCCGACGGTGGATGCCACCGGCAAGGCCTCGATCAGCGGCGACGGCAAGGGCACCACGACCCAGTCCTATGCGCTCGACGCGAGCGTGCCCGCGTTCGAGCTCGACCTGTTCGGACGACTTCGCTCGCTCACCAAGGCCGACCGGCAGCGGCTGCTGGCGACCGAGGCGGGGGCGCGCGCGACCAAGCTGTCGCTGGTCGCCAACATCGCCGACGCGTGGGTCCAATATGCCGCCGATTCGAGCGACCTCGCGATCGCCGAAGCGACCGCGGCGGCGGCGGCGAAGAGCATCACGCTGACCCGCGAGCGGCTGGAGGGCGGGATCGCGCCGCGCACCGACCTCGACCAGGCGACCCAGATCCTCGAGACCGCGCGCGGCGACCTCGCGGTGGCGCGCGCGGCGCGGGCGCAGGACATCAACGCGCTTCAGCTGCTGGTCGGTGCGCCGGTCGCGACGAACTTGCTCCCCGCCTCGATCGACCAGGTGTTCGCCAGCTTCGCCGCGCTCCCCGCCGGGCTCGATTCGCGAGTGCTGCTGCGCCGTCCCGACGTGATCCAGGCCGAATATGAGATGCGCGCCGCCAACGCGCAGATCGGCGCGGCGCGCGCGGCGCTGTTCCCGACCATTTCGCTGACCGGGCTGCTCGGCTTTGCCAGCGACGCGCTCGGCTCGCTGTTCAGCGCGGGCGCGTTCGCTTGGTCGGCGGGCGCGAACGCGAGCTATACCATCTTCCAAAGCGGCGCGGGTCACGCGCGGGTCGCCCAGTCGAAGGCCGAGCGCGATGCCGCGCTGTTCACGTACGAGAAGGCGATCCAGACCGCGTTCCGCGAGGTCGCCGACGCGCTCGCCAGCCGCGGGGTGATGGCCGAGCGGCTGCGCTCGGCTGCCGCCAACCGCGCCGCCGCCGCCGACACTGCGCGGCTGACCGACGCGCGCTACCGCGGCGGGATCGACCCGTTCCTCACCGTGCTCGACGCCAGCCGCACCTATTACGGCACCCAGCGAAGCGAAGTCGCGGTGCGCCTCGCCGCGCTCCAGAACCTGATCGACCTCTACCGCACGATCGGGGCGGATCGCTCGCTCTAGGCGGGAACGCGGCTGCCGCCGGTGACGAGCTGGCCGACCAGCTCGGCGAGCGCGCGCGAGCTCATCGACGCGATCGGCGGGACCCGGCAGATCTCGCGCGCGAAGGCGATCCCGAGCAGCATCGCGCCAAAGCAGACCGCCTGGTCTGGGGGCAGCCCGAACACCCGCGCCTGGTGCTTGCGCACCCGCTGTTCGAAGAAGTCGCGCATCATGTCGGCGGCGTCCTCGTTCGACGCGGCCGAGCGAATGACGCTGATGAAGGTACGGTCGCGGTGCCAGCTTTCGAGCAGGTTTTCGGCCGCCGCGACGAGGTCGACAGGGCTGCCCGGCTGGGCGTCGGGCATGCGCTCGAGCTCGACCTCGACCGCCTGGAAGAAGAGCCCGCGCTTGCTTCCGAAATAGCGCATCACCAGCGCCGGGTCGCACCCCGCCTCGGCCGCGACCAGCCGGATCGTCGTCCGGTCGAACCCGCGCTCGGCGAACGACTTGCGCGCCGCGACCAGGATCGCCGCCTGCGTATCCGCCGCGCCGCGTCGCTTCGCGCGATCGCATTTCACGCTGTCACACTGCATGGCGCGAGAATATCAACAAGCGTTGACAAAATCAAATCGGCGGCTAGTTCAACGGACGTTGACCCTCGCGAGTCGCGCGCGGTCAGATGGGGTAGACGATGAAGACGTTCGACCGAGGCCGCCGGTTCCGCCGCCTGACGACCCTCACCGCCGTCGCGCTGGCGCTGGCGGCGTGCGCGCCCGACCTCGGCCCGCGCCCGACGCTGGTCCAGCCCGCCTCGCTCGCCTCGCGCCAGTCGCTCGCGGTCGGGCCGGTCTCGAACGAGTGGCTCGGCGACAAGTTCTGGACCCGCTACGACGACCCGCAGCTCAACGCGCTGGTCGAGGAGGCGCTCGCCAATTCGCCGACGCTGGCGCAGGCTGTCGCCAAGATCCGCACCGCCAAGGGGGTCGCCTACCAGTCGGGCTCGGCGCTGCTGCCGCAGGTCGAGGGATCGGGCGAGGCCGGGTTCAAGAAGCAGAGCTACAACAACGGCATCCCCGCCGAGTTCGTCCCCCACGGGTGGAAGTCCTACGGGCAGCTCGGGCTGAGCGGCGATTTCGACCTCGACCTGTGGGGCAGGAACAAGGCGCTGCTCGCCGCCGCGACGTCGGAAGCGGTCGCGACCGCGGTCGATGCCCGGGCGGCGGCGACCGCGCTGGTCAGCAACGTGGTCGAAGCCTATGCCTCGATGGGGGTGCTCTATGCCGAGCAGGACCTGCTCGCCGCCTCGCTGAAGGCGCGCCAGCAGAGCGCCGACCTCTACGCCAAGCGCTACAAGGCGGGGCTCGACAGCCAGTTGCCGCTGACCCAGGCGAACGCCGCGGTCGCGACGACCGCCGCCAACCTCGAATCGGTGAACGAAAAGATCACGCTCGAAAAGCACGTCCTCGCGGCGCTGCTCGGCGCGGGGCCCGATCGCGGGCTGTCGATCCATCGCCCGGCGCGGACCGGCCCGTTCGCGCGCATCCCGCTGCCCGCCGATGCCGGCATCGCGCTCGCCGGGCGTCGTCCCGACATCGTCGCGGCGCGGCTTCGGGTCGAGGCGCAGGGGCGGCGGATCGACGCGGCCAAGGCCGACTTCATGCCCAACGTGTCGCTGTCGGGGCTGGTCGGGCTGATGTCCCTCGGCATCGGCAAGCTGTTCGATCCGGGCAGCAGCTTCGGCACCGCCAGCGCGGCGTTCAGCCTGCCGATCTTCGACGGCGGCCGGCGCAAGGGCGCCTTCGTCCAGGCGCGCGGCAAATATGACGAGCTGGTCGCGTCGTACAACGCGACCGTGGTCCAGGCATTGAAGGAAGTCGCCGACGCGGTCGACAGCCGGGCGAGCGTCGAGCTGCAGAGCGCGCAGGCCGAAAAGGCGGCGCAATCGGCGGCCGAGGGCTACCGGCTGGCCGAGCTGCGCTACAAGTCGGGGCTGACCACCTATCTCGACGTGCTGACCGCGCAGACCACCCTGCTCGAGGCGCAGCGCGTCGCGCTCGACACCCGCTCGCGCCTGCTTCTCACCGACATCCAACTGGTTCGCGCGCTCGGCGGCGGCTTCGCCGGCCCCGACGCGCCCATGACCTCGACCCGGAGCGATTCCAAATGAGCACCACCGCCGAGCACGCGCCCGCCGCCGACGCCGACACGCCCGCGCCCGATCAAGAAGCGCCGGCCGACAAGCAGCCGGTGGTCGACCCGTCGAAGCGCAAGTCGCTGCTGATCCGGCTGGCGATCGTCGTCGTGCTCGTCGGGATCGCCTGGTTCGCCTACAGCAGCATCGTCGGCGCGCGCAGCGTTTCGACCGACAATGCCTACGTCAACGGCCAGAACGCGATGGTCACCCCGCTGACCAACGGTCAGGTGATCGCCGTCCCGGTGGTCGAGACCCAGATGGTCAGGAAGGGGCAGCTGCTGCTCCAGCTCGACGACCAGGACCAGAAGCTGGCGGTGGCCAAGGCCGAGGCCGACCTCGCCGCCGCGCAGCGCCAGTTCCTCGCCATCCGCGCGCAGGGCGATGCGCAGTCGAAGCAGGCGGCGGCGCAGGGCGCGGCGGTCGGGCAGGCGCGCGCGCAATATGACGCCGCCGCGAGCGATCTCGCCAAGGCGCGCGCCGACTATTCGCGCCGCGCGTCGCTGCGCGGCACCGGGGCGGTGTCGGCCGACGAACTGACCGCCGCGGCCACCGCGGTGCAGACCGCCAGCGCGCGGCTCCAGCAGCTTTCCGCCGCGGTCGCGCAGCAGGAAAAGCAGCGCGAGGCGGCGAGCAGTTCTCAGGCCGCCACCCTCGCCCCGATCCACGGCAGCTCGATCGACAGCTCGCCCGCGGTGCTCCAGGCGCGTGCCGCGCTCGACAATGCCCGGCTCGACCTCGCCCGCACGCAGGTCCGCGCACCGGTCGACGGGGTCGTCGCGCAGCTCAAGGTGCAGGTCGGCCAGATGCTCCCGCGCGGCGCTACGGCGATGATGATCGTGCCGGTCGGCCAGCTCTACGTCGACGCCAATTTCAAGGAAAACCAGCTCGCCAAGGTGCGGGTCGGCCAGCCGGTCGAGCTGACCTCCGACTATTACGGCGGCGACGTGGTGTTCCATGGGCGCGTGGTCGGCATTTCGGGCGGCACCGGGGCGGCTTTCTCGCCGATCCCGGCGCAGAACGCCTCGGGCAACTGGATCAAGGTGATCCAGCGCCTGCCGGTGCGGATCTCGCTCGACCCGAAGGAGCTCGCGGCGCACCCGCTGCGGGTCGGGCTGACGATGGACGCCAAGGTCGACATCACGGGCGGAAAGTAAGCGTCCCGTGGCGCTGAAGGCGCTCCTCGCCAAGGAATCGAAGCCGCTTGAGGGCGGCCGGCTGTGGCTGGCCGCGGTGATGCTGGCGCTCGCCAACTTCATCGTCGTGCTCGACACCACCGTCGCCAACGTGTCGATCCCGCACATCGCCGGCGGGCTGGGCGTGTCGGCGAGCCAGGGGACCTGGGTCGTCACCACCTACGCGGTGGCCGAAGCGATCTGCGTCCCGCTAACGGGCTTCTTCGTCAAGCGATACGGCGCGCTTCGCACCTTTCTCGCCTCGCTGGTCGGGTTCGGCATCTTCTCGACGCTGTGTGGGCTCGCGCCCTCGCTCAGCGCGCTGGTGCTGTTCCGGCTCGGCCAGGGGTTCGCGGGCGGTCCGCTGATGCCGCTGACCCAGACCATGCTGCTCAGCATCTTCCCCAAGAAGCAGCAGCCGATGGCGACCGCGGTGTGGGCGATGACCACCATCATCGCGCCGATCATCGGCCCGATTCTCGGCGGCTGGATCAGCGATCATACGACGTGGCGGTGGATCTTCTTCATCAACATCCCGGTGGTGATCGTCTGCTTCGCGGGGGTGGTCGCGCTGATGCGCGGGCACGACACCGGGCGCGAGGGCAAGGTCGGGATCGACAAGATCGGGCTCGCGCTGCTGGTGGTGTGGGTCGGTGCGCTCCAGGTGATGCTCGACAAGGGGCAGGAGAGCGACTGGTTCTCGTCGAAATTCATCCTGACCTGCGCGATCGTCGCCGCGGTCGGCTTCGTCGCCTTCGTCATCTGGGAGCTGACCGAGCGCGAGCCGATCGTCGACATTTCGGTGTTCCGCCATCGCGGGTTCAGCGCCAGCGTGGCGACCATGTCGCTCGGCTTCGGGGCCTTTTTCGCCTCGGTCGTGATCACCCCGCAATGGCTCCAGCAATGGATGGGCTATACGGCGACGCAGGCCGGGGTCGCGACCGGAGTCAACGGCGTGCTGGCGGTGATGACCGCGCCGTTCGTGCCCCGCCTGATGCAGCGCTTCGACCCGCGCCTGCTGGTGTTTTTCGGGCTTAGCTGGCTTGCGGGGATGAGCTGGGTGCGGACCTACTGGACCACCGACACGACCTTTTTCCACATCATGCTGCCGCAGCTGATCCAGGGCATCGGCATGACCTGCTTCTTCGTCCCGATCACGGTCATCAGCCTCGGCGATGTCGGGAAGCACGAGACCGCCTCGGCGGCGGGAATCCTCAACTTCGCGCGCTCGCTGGCGGGCGCGATCGGCACGTCGATCTTCACCACCAAGTGGACCGACCTCGGCCGCGCCGACCAGACTTCTCTGGTCAATTCGCTCAACGAGCCCGACGCGGTGATCGGCTCGCTCCAGCAGGGCGGGCTGAGCCACGACCAGGCGGTCAGCGCGTTCGGCTACCAGGTCCAGAACCAAGCGACGATGCTGGCGACCGAACATGTGTTCCAGACGCTGACGCTGGTCTTCATGGTCGCCGCGTTCACCGTCCTGCTCGCCCCGCGCCCGCCCAAGAACGTATCGACCGAGGGCGTTCACTAGCGGGCGTCGCTGCCTCCGCGGAACATCTCCCCCCGTGGCGCGGGATCAGAACAGCTTCTTGACCGTCACGCCGAAGGTTCGCGGGTCGCCCGGCTGGCCGACGATCAGGCCGGTGTTGCCGCTCGCGACCGCCAGCTGTTCGAAATAGCGGGTGTCGAACGCGTTGCGGATCCACAGGAAGCCGTCGATCGACGGGGTGCGGAGGCCGAGGCGGAAGTTGGCCAGCGTATAGCCCGCGATCCAGGTGTAGGCCGACGGGCTGGGGTTCGACGAGAAGCGCGTCCGCGCATTGGCGTCGCCGCCGACATAGACCTCCGCCGCGGCGCCGCCGATCCGCACCGGGCGGCTCGCTTCGCCGCCGAACGACAGCGACCAGCGCGAGACGCCGGGCAGGACCTGCCCCGAAATGTCGCACGCCGGCGGGCTGTTGGCCCCGCCGCCCAGTTCGGGCGGGCACGGCGCGTCGGCGAAGCGGCGGTAGCGGGCATCGGTGTAGGCGCCGTTGAGATAGGCGTTGAAGCGGCGCGACGGACGCCACGACAGGTCCCATTCGGCGCCTCGGCTACGGACCTTGCCGGCATTGGCGAGATAGCCGCGAAGCACGCCGAGCTGGCCATTGTTCACCAGCGCCTGGAAATCGCGAATGTCGGTCCGGAACAGCGCGAGGTTGGCGGTCACCCGGCCACGATCCCACTGCGACTTCACCCCCGCTTCGAGATGGTCGATCGTCTCGGGCTTGACCGTCGCCGCCGCCAGCAGCGGGTTGCCCGCCGCGTCGTTGGGCACGCCGTTGAGGTTGATGCCCCCCGATTTGAACGAGCGCGCATAGGTCGCATAGACCATCAGCGCGCGGGTCGGGCGATAGTATGCGGTGAGGTCGTAGCTGAGGTTCCACGCCTTGTAGCGCGCATCGAACTGCTGCGGAGTGAGCACCGACAGCCGGTCGCGGGTGACGCTGTCGGTCGGGCCGAACACGACCAGCCGGCCCGCCTTGTCGGTCACCACCGACGAATAATGACCGTTCTTGAGGTCGTAGTTGAGCCGGATCCCGGGCTGGATCGTCAACCGGTCGGTCACCTTCCACGCCAGCTGCCCGAACAGCGCCGCGCTGTCGTTGGCGAGGCGGATGTCGTTGGTCGCGGTCAGCCCGTCGAGCACCGCGGGGTTGCAGGCGTTGGCGGTCGCCGGGCTGCACGCGCTGCTGCCGGGCGCGACGTTGCCGGGATTGAGCAGCCAGCGGCTCGCGGCGCTGCCCTGCACCTGGAGGCCGCGCGTCCGCACCGTCTGGCGAAAGGCGAACGCGCCGAGCGACAGGTCGATCGTCCGCCCGCTCCGGTTGAAGCGCAATTCCTGGGTATACTGGTCCTGCTTCGACGGGTTCTGCGAGGCGGTCGTGATCGGCAGCCCGAGGAAGTCTCGGTCGCTCGACGGGTCCCAGTCCCAGAAGCGCCACGCGCTGATCGACGTGATCGTGCCGATGCCGACGTCCCATTTGGCGCGAGCCGACAGGCCGCCGGTCTTGTTGCCCGCGTGACTTGGCGTGTCCTGGTCGGTCAGCCGGTCGAACGCGTCGGTCGAGGGCACCGCGTAGCCGAAGGCGGCGGCGAGCGCGTCATACTGGCGATTGAGCGGGCGCTGGGTCAGCCCGGTGCGGACGTAGAGCTGGACGCAGCAATCGGGGTTCTGCCGGTTATAGTCGCCCGCCAGCGTCAGCTGGAACCGGCTCGACGGCTTCCAGAGAAGCTGTGCGCGAGTGCCGAGATTGTCCTGGTTGTTGACCCTGCCGCCGGTGCGCACGTTGCGGATCGTGCCGTCGCGGCTCGTGCGCGAAAAGGCGAGCCGGAACGCCAGCGTGTCGCTGAGCGGCCCGGTCAGCGCGCCCTTCAGCTGGACGAAGCCGAGATTGCCGACCGACGCCTCGGCCCGCCCGCCCCAGTGGAACTCGGGCTGGCGCGAGGTGATGTTGATCGCGCCCGCCGAGGTGTTCTTGCCGTATAGCGTGCCCTGCGGCCCGCGCAGCACCTCGATCCGGTCGACGTCGAGGAAGTCGAAGGTAGAGGAGGCGACGCGCGAGAAATAGACGTCGTCGACATAGATGCCGACGCCCTGTTCGATCCCATCGTTGGTCAGCCCGAACGGCACGCCGATACCGCGGATGTTGACCGCGGTGTTGCGCGGGTTCGACGAGTAGAACTGAAGCGTCGGGGTCAGCTGCTGGAGCCGCCCGACGTTGAACGCGCCGGTCGCATCGATGTGATCGCCGCCGACCACCGAGATCGCCAGCGGGACGGTCTGCGCAGTCTCGCGCTTGCGTCGCGCGGTGACCACGATCTCGGACGAATCCTTCGCGCCGGTGCCGACCGAGGTCGGCTCGTCGCCTCGCGGCGGCGCGGCGGGCGCGGCGACCGCCTGCGCAAGAAGCAACATGAGCATCGGATGAGCGCCTTTTGCCTGGAGCTTAGAAAATCGTTCGGGTCATGCCGAGAACATTCGCACCGACACCGCGACCAGCGTCATCGCCAGCACCGGGCGCAGCACGCGGTCGGGCGCGCGGGTGCCGACCAGGCTGCCGATCACGATCCCGGGAATCGACCCGGCGAGCAGCGCGACCATCAGCCCGAGATCGACCGACCCGATCAGCCAATGACCGATGCCCGCGACCAGCGTCAGCGGCACGGCATGGGCGATGTCGCTGCCCGCAACCCGCGCGACCGGGAGGCGCGGATAGAGGATCAATAATGCGGTCGTCCCGATCGCGCCGGCCCCGACCGAAGTCACCGACACCAACACCCCGAGCACGACGCCGAGCAGCAGCGTCGGCCGACGAACGTCGCGTTCGTCCGAGCCGATCGACCGGCGCTCGGCCCAGCGCAGGATCGCCGGCCGGAACAGGATCGAGATGCCGGTCGCCAACAGCGCGACCGCGAGCATCGTGCCGATGATCTTCGACGCGCCGGGGCTTAGCGGGCCGAGCCGCGCCATCACCAGCAGCGAGACGATCGCGGCGGGGATACTGCCCTTCGCCAGCCCGCCGACGATCCGCCAATCGACCGTCTGCCGGCGATCGTGGACGACCGTGCCGACGGTCTTGGTCGCCGAGGCGTAGAGCAGGTCGGTGCCGACCGCGGTCGCCGGGTGGAACCCGAACAGCAGCACCAGCAGCGGGGTCATCAGCGACCCGCCGCCGACCCCGGTGAGCCCGACCAGCACCCCGACGAGCAGCCCCGCGCCCGCGTAGAGGGGGAAATTGTCGATCAAGCGGCGGCGCCGACGCGGGTGACGAAATCACCGAACCGCTCGCCCGGCAGCCGCTCGCGGGCGTAGCGCGACAGCTCCGCGCCGAGAATCTCGAGGATCCGTTCCTCGCCGATGTTCGCGCTGTGCAGTCGGTTGAGCCGCTCGCCGTGGAAGCCGCCGCCGAGCCACAGATCATATTTGCCCGGCGCGCGTCCGGTCAGCGCGATTTCGGCGACATAGGGGCGCGAGCAGCCATTAGGGCAACCGCTGATGCGAAGCGTGATCGGCGCGTCGCTCAGCCCGTTGGCGGCGAGGATCGCGTCGACCTTGCCGATCAGCGCGGGCAGGTAGCGTTCGGCCTCGGCCATCGCGAGCGGGCAGGTCGGGAGCGCGACGCACGCCACCGCGCCGCGGCGAAGCGCGCTGGGCGCCTCGTCGCCTGCCAGCCCGTGCTCGGCCAGGATCGCCTCGATCGCCGCCTTTCGCTCGGGACGGACCCCGGCGATCAGCAAATTCTGGTTGGGGGTCAGCCGGAAGTGGCCGTCATGGACCCGCGCGATCTCCCGGAGCGCGCGAAGCAGCGGCGTGGCGTCGGTATCGACGACCCGGCCGCTCTCGACATGGAGCCCGTAATTGAACAGCCCGCGATCGGTGCGGTGCCAGCCAAGCCGGTCGCCGTTGGCGGTGAAGACGGTCGCACGCGCGGGCTCGAACGTCGCGCCCATGCGCCGCTCGATCTCGCCGACGACGAACGCCAGGCCCTTGTCGTCGATGGTATATTTGAACCGCGCGCGGGGCCGGTGGACGCGGTTGCCATAGTCGCGCTGCACCCCGATCACCGCGTCGGCGCAGGCGAGCAGCCGGTCCTTGGCGATGAAGCCGACGACGTCGGCGAGCCGCGGATAGGTGTCCGGGTCGTTGTCGGCTCGCCCCATGCCGCCGCCGATGCTGACGTTGAATCCCTCGACGCCGTGCGGGCCGACGACGGCGATGAAGCCGAGGTCCTGGGTATAGACGTCGACGTCGTTCGACGGCGGCACGGCAAACGCGATCTTGAATTTGCGGGGGAGGTACTGCTTGCCGTAGAAGGGCTCTTCCTCCTCGCTCGTCGCGACCCGCTCCTGGCCGTACCAGATCTCGTGATAGCCGCGGGTGCGGGGGATGACGTGATCGCTGAGCTGCTTCGACAGCGCCGCGATCTCCGCGTCGATCGCCGAATCGGCCGGGTCGGCGGTGGCCATCACCCCGCGCGCGTCGTCGCCGCACGCCGCGATCGTATCGAGCAGCACCTCGTGCAAGCCCTCTATGGTCGGACGGATGTCTTCCTTGACGATCCAGTGGAATTGGAACGTCTGCCGGGTGGTAAGCCGGATGCTGTCGCCGCCATGCGCGCGCGCCAGTTCATCGACCTTGAGCCACTGCGCCGGGGTGCAGACCCCGCCGGGCAGGCGAACGCGGACCATGAAGGTCAGCGCCGGCTCGAGCTTCTGCCGTCGCCGCTCGTCACGGATGTCGCGGTCGTCCTGCTGGTAGATACCGTGGAACTTCATGAGCTTGTTGCTCTCGAAGGTCACGCCGCCGGTGATCCGGTCGATCAGGTCGTGCGCAATTCGCCCGCGCAGATAGTCGCTGTCATGCTTGAGCCGCTCGTCGGGACCGAGCCGATCGAGCGGTTGCGAGAGGTCGGTGCTGCGGTCGATTTGGGTGGTGGACATGGGTTGGCCTTCAGTAGACGTCGCGCTGGTAGCGGCGGTCGGCGACCAGCCGGGCGACATAGTCGTGCGCTTGCTCGGGCGAGAGGCCGCCCTGCTCGGAGACCAGCGCGGTCAGCGCGGCGTCGACGTCGCGCGCCATCGCCTTTTCGTCGCCGCAGACGTAGACGTGCGCGCCTTCCTCGAGCCACCCGAACAGTTCGCGCGCCTGCTCGCGCATCCGCTGCTGGACATAGGCCCGCTCGGCGGTGTCGCGCGAAAAGGCGACGTCGAGACGGTTTAGCACCCCCTGCTCGAGCCACTTGAGCATCTCGACCTGGTAGAGGAAGTCGCTGCGGCGGTTGCGCTCGCCGAAGAACAACCACGACCGCCCCGGCGCGCCGAGCGCCTCGCGCTCCTGCAAAAAGGCGCGGAACGGTGCCACCCCGGTGCCGGGCCCGATCATGACGATCGGGACGTCGTCGGCGGGCAGGCGGAAATGCGGGTTTTCCTGCACATGGACCGGCACCGTGTCGCCCATCGCCAGCCGGTCGGCGATCGCGGTCGAGGCGACCCCGCCGCGCGGGGTACCGTGGAGGTCGTAGCGCACCGGCGCGACCGTCAGGTGCGCCTCGTCGCCGACCGCCGCCATGCTCGAGGCGATCGAGTAGAGCCGCGGCTGGAGCGGGCGAAGCCCGGCAAGCAGGTCGCTCGCGCCGATCCCCGCCACCGGGAAGCGGCGGACGATGTCGACGACATGGTTCGCGGCGAGGAAGCCGACGCGGTCGGCGGCGGCGTCAGCGCCGGCCAGCGCGGCAAGTTCGCTCGACCCGCTGAGCTTCGCCCACTGGTCGATGAAGCGCGGGCTGGCGGTAGTGATTTCGAACCGGTCGGCGAGCGCGGCGGCGAGCGACGACGTCGCGCCCTTGACCTCGACTTCGGAATCGCCCGACAGCCCGGTCGCTTCGAGCAGCGCCGCGACCACGCCGGGGTCGTTCGAGGCGGCGAGCCCGAGCGCGTCGCCGGGCTGGTAGCGAAGCCCTGATCCCGACAGGTCGAGCTCGAGGTGGCGGGTGTCCTTGGTCGAATGGCGACCGACGATGCGGATCGTCTCCAGCACCGTCGCCGCGAACGGGTTGCGCTTGTCGTGGACGGTGTCGTGACGCGCGGCCGGCGCCGCTGCCGCGTGGGTCGCGCCGGTCGCCGCCGGGGTTTCGGCGAGCCGCTCGACGATCTCGGCGCTCCAGGCGGCGGCGGGCTCGTCATAGTCGATGTCGCAATCGACCCGCGGCGCCAGCGCGCGCGCGCCGAGTTCGGCGAGCCGCCGCTCGATCCGCTTTCCCGCCGCGCAATAATGTTCGTAGGTCGAATCGCCGAGCGCGAGCACCGCGAAGCGGACGCCCTCGAGCCGGGGCGCGCGCGGACCTTCGAGAAAGTCGAAGAAGGCGATCGCCGGCTGGGGCGGGTCGCCTTCGCCATAGGTGCTGACGATGAACAGCAGGTCCTGTTCGTCCTTCAGCTGGCGGACCTTGTAGTCGGCCATGTCGGCCACGGCGACCGCGACCCCACGCGCGGCGAACGTGGCGGCGAGCGACGTGGCGAGCGCGCGGCTGTTGCCGGTCTCGGTGCCGTAAAGGATGGTCAGCGTCCGCGCCTGCGGTGTTGGGGCTGGGGCGTGGGGGGCGGGCGCGACGGGCGCCGCGACGCCCTGCTGGAGCCCGGCGTGAAGCCCGGCGAAATATCCGCTAAGCCAGCTCGCCTGCGCGGGCGACAGGTCGCGGGCGAGCGCGTCGAGCGCGTCGCGCCGCGCGGGATCGAGCGGATGCTCGGCGATGGCGGGCAATTCGGCACGAGGCGGGTCGAGCGCGTCGATCGTCCCGGCGGCGACGGTCGCGCGCGTCAGTCTGTCGATAAGGATAAAGCCTCCCAGTTTGCGGCTCTGGTCGTAGGTCACGGCGGGGATCGGGCGTTCGAGGCCGATGACGACCCGACCGATGTCGTTGAGCGCGAGCGACGCGCCCGGCCGCTCGCCGACGCGCTCCCCGACGCTTTCGACGTCGACCAGCGCTTTCACCTCGTCGACCCGCGCGCTCACGGTATCGGTGCCGACGCGCAGCCAGTAGGCGCGGTCGAGCCGCAGCGGCGCTTCGGCCATCCAGACCAGTGTCGCGTCGATCCGGTCGCAGGTTGCGGGCGGCGAATCGGCCAGGGCGATGACGTCGCCGCGCGAGCAATCGACCTCGTCGGCGAAGGTCAGCGTCACCGACTGGCCGGCAATTCCCTCGGCAAGGTCGCCGTCGGCGGTGACGATCCGCGCGATCCGGGTCGGGGTGCCCTCGGGGAGGACGACGACCTCGTCGCCCGTCCGCACCCGGCCGCGCGCGATCCGCCCGGCATAGCCGCGGAAGCGCGAATCGGGCCGGTTCACCCATTGCACCGCCATCTGGAACGCGCGCTCGTTGGGCGCGCGGGTCTCGACCGCTTCGAGATGCTCGAGCAGCGCGGGGCCGTCGTACCAGTCCATCGCCGCCGAGCGGTCGACGACATTGTCGCCGTTGAGCCCCGACACCGGGATCGCGTCGAACGCCTCGATCCCGACCTCGTCGGCGAAGCGGCGGTAGTCGGCGACGATCCGGTCGAACGTCACGCGGTCGTAGCCGACGAGGTCCATCTTGTTCACCGCCAGCACGAGGTGGCGGATGCCGAGCAGCCGCGCGATCCGGCTGTGGCGGCGGGTCTGGGTCAGGATTCCCCTTGTGACGTCGACGAGGATCACCGCGAGATCGGCGCTCGACGCCCCGGTCACCATGTTGCGGGTGAACTGTTCGTGCCCCGGCGTGTCGGCGACGACGAACTTGCGGCGCTCGGTCGCGAAGAAGCGGTAGGCGACGTCGATCGTGATGCCCTGCTCGCGCTCGGCGGCGAGGCCGTCGACCAGCGAGGCGAAGTCGAGCGCGCCCGATCGCCCCGCCCGTGCGCTGTCGCGCGACAGCGTCGCGAGCTGGTCGTCGAGCAGCTGGCGCGAATCGAAGAGCAGCCGCCCGATCAGCGTCGACTTGCCGTCGTCGACGCTGCCGCAGGTGATGAAGCGAAGCAGCGACTTGCGCTGGTTGGCCTCGATCCAGGCGGCAAGCCGGGAATCTGCCGACGCGGTGTCGGCCACCAGCGCGTCGGGCGCTTGCTCGAGTACAGTGGCCATCAGAAATAGCCCTCCTGCTTCTTCTTCTCCATGCTCGCCGCGCCGCCATCACGGTCGATCACCCGGCCTTCGCGTTCGGAGGTCGTCGCGCCGATCATTTCCTCGATGACGTCGGCCAGGCTCGACGCCCGCGACTCGACCGCGCCGGTCAGCGGGTAGCAACCGAGCGTCCGGAAGCGGACCGAGCGGGTTTGCGGCACTTCGCCGGAGCGCAGGCGAAACCGCGCGTCGTCGACCATCAAGAGCGTGCCGTCGCGCACCACCACCGGCCGTTCGGCGGCGAGGTAGAGCGGGACGATCTCGATCCGCTCGGCGTAAATATATTGCCAGATGTCGAGCTCGGTCCAGTTCGACAGCGGGAAGACGCGGATCGTCTCGCCGTCGCCCTTGCGCGCATTGTAGAGCGACCACAGCTCGGGACGCTGCGCCTTCGGGTTCCAGCGATGATTCCGGTCGCGGAAGCTGAACACCCGCTCCTTGGCGCGGCTCTTTTCCTCGTCGCGGCGCGCGCCGCCGAACGCGGCGTCGAACCCATGGTGGTCAAGCGCCTGCTTCAGCCCCTCGGTCTTCCACAGGTCGGTGTGCGCCGCGCCATGGTCGAACGGGTTGATCGCCAGCCGCGCGGCCTCGGGATTGCGGTGGACCAGCAGCTCGATCCCCGGCTGGGCGGCGATCCGGTCGCGCTCGGCGTACATGGCGCGAAATTTCCAGTCGGTGTCGACGTGGAGCAGCGGAAACGGCAGCGGGCCGGGAAAAAAAGCCTTTTTCGCGAGGTGGAGCATCACCGCGCTGTCCTTGCCGATCGAATAGAGCAGCACCGGCCGGTCGGCCTCGGCGACGACCTCGCGGAAAATCTCGATCGCCTCGGCCTCGAGCTGCTCGAGATGGGTCAGCGCCCGGGCGCGGAAGGGGCTGTGCGCGTTCATGACGCGAGCGCCAGCGGAAGCGCGACGACATCGCCCGCGCGCTCGACGCGGCTGCGCCCGATCCAGCCGATGACGATCGTCACCGGTGCCCCGGCGGGCAGGCCCGCCGCGACCGCGCCGATGTCGGCGACCGCGCTCCAGCCATGCGTCTCGGCCGGGAGCGACACCGAGGCGATCGCCGCCGCCGGGGTCGCGGGGTCGAGCCCGCTGGCGAGCGCCTTGCGGACGAACTGGTCGAGCGTCGCGCGCGGCATGTAGAGAATCGTCGTCGCGCGGCGGTCGGCGATGCTCGCCCAGTCGATGTCGGCGGGCAGCCGCCCGTCGGCCCCGTGCCCGGTGACGAATTGGACCCGGCGCGCATGCTTGCGCTCGGTCAGCGAAAGGCCGAGTGCCGCCGCGGCGCCCTGTGCGGCGGAAATGCCGGGGACGATGGTCACCTCGACCCCCGCGGCGCGGCACGCCTCGATCTCCTCGGTCGCGCGGCCGAAGATCATCGGGTCCCCGCCCTTCAGCCGAACCACCGTCTCGCCCGCCAGCGCGAGCTCGACGATCAGCCGGTTGATGTCGGCCTGGCTGGTCGAAGGCCCGCGCGGCGACTTGCCGACCGCGATCCGCCGCGCCTCGCGCCGGGCCAGTTCGAGCACGCCGGGACCGACCAGCTGGTCGTGAAGGATGACGGTCGCGTCCTGGAGCGCGCGGACCGCCTTCAGCGTCAGCAACTCCGGATCGCCGGGTCCCGAGCCGACCAACATGACCTTGCCCTTGATGGCGCCTTCGACTTCGGGGCTCTCCGCGATCAGCGTGTCGAAGTCGGCGTCGTCCGGCGACCGTCGATGCTCGCGCCACGCAGTGGCGACGAACCGGCGCCAGAAGGCACGGCGCGCTTCGAAGTCGCCGATCCGCCCCTTCAGCCGGGCTCGCCAGGACTTCGCCGCGCGCGCCCAGTCGGCGATTCCCGTCGGCAGCACCGCCTCGATCCGGGTGCGGATCGACTGGCCGAGCATTGGCGCGGCGCCGTCGGTCGAAATGCCGATCACCACCGGCGAGCGATTGACGATCGTCCCGAACTGGACGTCGCAAAATTCGGGCCAGTCAATGACATTGGCGAGCGCGCCAGCCCCGCGCGCCGCGGCGACGAAGCGCGCCGCCTCGTCGCGGTCGGACAGGTCGGCGAGCGCGATTGCCGCGCCGTCGAGGTCGACCGGGGTCCAGCCCGCCGCGATCCGTAGCACCCTCGCCCCCGCCGCGCCGAGCAGCTCGGCCTTCCAGTCGGCCGCCAGCGACGCTCCGACGACCACCGCCTTGCGCCCGCGCAGGTCGTGGAACAGCGGCAGGTTGCTGAGCGCGCCGATGCGTCCGGTGCCGCTCATGCGCTCGCCCTCCGCACCAGCCGGCCGTCGGCGAGGTGCAGGCCGCACTCGCGCGCCTGGTCGGCTTCCCACCACCAGCGCCCCGCACGCTCGGGCTCGCCCGGCCGGATCGCGCGGGTGCACGGCGCGCAGCCGATCGAGAGGAATCCCTCGGCGTGAAGCGGATTGACCGGGACGCCCAGCGCGACACACTCGCGCACCACCCGTGCGCGGTCATAGTCGAACAGCGGCGCGACCTTGGTCAGGCGGTGCGCCTCGTCCCATTGGGTCAGCGTCGTCGCCGCGCGGGTCGCCGACTGGTCCGCGCGAAGCCCGACGACCCAACCCCCGGCCCCGGAAAGGGCACGCGCGAGCGGCTCGACCTTGCGGGTCGCGCAGCATGCCGCGCGCGCGCCGGTCGAACGATAAAAGCCGTTGATACCCTGGTCGGCGACGAGCGCCGAAAGCGCGTCCGATCGGGGATAGACCGCCGCGATCCGGCGGCCGTAGCGTTCCTCGGTCTCCTGCCACAGCGCGTAGGTCCGGTCGAACAGCCGACCGGTGTCGAGCGCGACGACGCGGATCGGCAGGTCGTCGGTGAAAAGATGATGCGCGATCAGCTGGTCTTCGATCCCGAAACTGGTGGTGAACACCAGTGGCCCGTCGATCGTCGCGATCGCGTGGCGAAGCCGGTCGGCGATGTCGCACGCCGCGGCTATCGCCACGGTGTCCGCCCGCTCAAGTTCCGCGATCCGAGGTCGATCGTCCGCCACCCATTTGCTCCGCATAGAATATTATTCTAATTCACCCGAGAGGTCAGACTCGCCGGATGACTGCCGGATACGCTCGAAAAAAAAGTCGTCAATTCACTAGGCGAAGATAAAATTTATGTTGCGATGCAATGCGAATATATTAGGATATTCTTCTATTTTTGGGAGATCAGGTAGTGGATTCGATCGACCGCAGGATTCTCGCGATCCTCCAGGACGATGCTTCGATCGCGGTCGCCGACATCGCCCGGCAGGTGAACCTGTCGCAGACGCCGTGCTGGCGCCGGATCCAGAAACTGACCGACGAAGGGGTCATCACGAAACGCGTCGCGCTGGTCGATCCTGACGCGATCGGGCTCGGCCTCACCGTGTTCGTCGAGATCGAGAGCGGCGATCATTCAAAGGAGTGGACCGACCGCTTCCGCGCGGCGGTGGCCGACTTTCCCGAGATTATGGAAATCTACCGGATGGCGGGGGAGGTCGACTATCTGCTGCGGATCACGGCGGCGAACATGGCGGCGGTCGACGACTTCTACAAACGCCTGATCGACCGCGTCCCCTTGAAGAACGTCACCAGCCGCTTCGCGATGGAGCGCGTTCGCTACACGACCGCCTATCCGCTGGGCGCGTGAATGCGCGTCAGGACCGGCTGGGTCGATGGAATGGGATCGCGCCATCGGTCATTCGGCGGATCACATCAGTCCCCGGACTGATGTGATGGTGCCGCTTACAGGACTCGAACCTGTGACCCCCTCATTACGAATGAGGTGCTCTACCAACTGAGCTAAAGCGGCGATGCGCGAGGCGCGCCCTACACGCGGGTCGCAAGGTGGGCAAGGGTGTGCTCGTCGGAACAAGGTTAACGGTTTCGCAACCCGGATCCGCGAAAACACCGCCAAATCGGAGAAATCCGGGGGAAACGAGCGAGCCATGGATTCCTATTCTCATCACCCGTCGGACTTCGACCTGCCCGCGCCGGTCGACGAGCCCGCCCCCGCCGCCGCCACCGCCGCCGCGATCGGGGCCGACGAGCGGCGGATGCACGTGCGCGCCTATAACTATTGGTGCTCGCTGCTCGACGGCCGCGACTATCCGTCGATCGAGGACCTCGATCCCACGGGGGTGACCGACTTCGGCCCGCACTCGGTGCTGCTCGATTTCACCGGCGGGGGCGAAGACCCGGCGACGCCCTACATCGGCGCGGCGGTGCGCGACGAATGCGGGCTCGCCGCCGATGGCGTCCGCCGGATCAGCGACGTGCCGAGCCGTTCGCTGCTCAGCCGGCTGACCGACCATTATATGCAGATCATCGCCAACCGCGCCCCGGTCGGGTTCGAGGCCGAGTTCGTCAACCAGCGCGGCCACACGATCAGCTATCGCGGCATCATGATGCCCTTTTCGAGCGACGGCCAGACGATCGACTTCATCTATGGCGTGATCAACTGGAAGGACGCCGGCGAAGGCGCGGTCGCCGAGCAGGCGATCGTCCCCGCGCTTGCGCCCGCGACCGACGAACTGGTGCTCGACTCCGAAGTCAGGCCGATCGCCGCGTGGGATGACGAGGATGCCAGCGACGACGAGGAGGCCGTCGCGGTCGACGACGACGCCGGGCTCGCCGACCGGCTGTGCGCCGCGCGCGAAAGCGCCGAGGTCTGCAAGCAGGCCGACGGCCGCAGCCGCGCCGCGCTCTACCGCGCGCTGGCGATGGCCTACGATTTCTCGGTCGCCGCCAAGCGCGTCCCGGACGATTATGCCGAAATCCTCGACGATGCCGGCGTGAAGGCGCAGGCGCGCGCGCCGATGACCCCGGTGGTCAAGCTGGTGTTCGGCGCCGACTACGACAAGGCGCGGCTGACCGAATTCGCCGCCGCGCTGAGCTTCGCCGAGCGCGAGGGCATCGACTTCGGCGGCTTCCTGCCGTTCGTCGAACGCGCCGAGGGCGGGCTGAAGGGCCTCGTCGCCGCCGAGCGCAAGGCCCGCCGCCCCGCCGCGCCCGATGCGCCCGACCGGCTCGCGCTGGGCAAGGTCGCGCTTCGCGCCGCGCCGGCGATCGACCTTCGCCAGCTCGCCACCAACGAGGAGTTCGCGCTGGTCGTCACTCGTCGCAACGCCGACGGGGTGCACGAAGCGGTGCGGCTGGTCGCCGATCCCGCGCTGCTCGAACGGCTGGTGCGCAAGCTGGGCTGACCGGTTCACCGGGCGCCGCCTTGCCTTGACCGCGCGGCGGGACTAGGCCCCGCGGGCATCGCATCGAACCCTCGGAGCCGCCCTCACATGACCGTCATGACCCGTGCCGCACGCCCCTTCGAGGACGATTTGCGGAAAGCCCTGACGCGTGGCGCGCTGCCCGGCGAACTGGTCGGGTTCGAGCCCGCCGACCTCGATTCGGCGACCGACTTCGTCGGCGAGCTGATCGCGAGTCGAACGCCGGGAAGGCCGGTCATCAACCTGACCAGCGGCGAAAGCGGCCAGCGGCGGATGCGGCTCGCAATCGTCAACGACGACATGCCGTTCCTGGTCGATTCGGTCGCCGCCGCGATCGCCGCGCGGGGCGTGACGATCAACCGGCTGCTCCACCCGATCGTCAAGGTTCGCCGCGACGCCGACGGCACGCTGCTCGCGATCGGCGAGGGCGAGACCGAATCGATCATTTACATGGAGCTCGACCGCGCAGACGCACGGACCCGCAGCGCGCTCCGTGCCGAACTTGCGCAGGTGCTCGCCGAGGTCCGCTCCGCGGTCGACGACTGGCGCGAAATGCAGGCCAAGATGCGCGCCGACGCCGAGGCGCTCGGCGGCGAGAGCAAGGCGCTGCTCGACTGGTTCGCCGACGGGGCGATGACGATCGTCGGCTACGAAGTCGAACGCCCGGGCGAGACCGGCGATACCGGGCTCGGCCTGTTCCGCTTCCCCGGCGAGCCGACCGACGACGGCGGCTGCGAGGCCGCGATCCGCTATTTCGAGGAAGGCGGCCGGGTGCCGCTGATGACCAAGGCCGATCGCCGCTCGTCGATCCATCGCCGGGTCCCGCTCGACCTCGTCGTGGTCCCGATCCGCGAGGGCGAAAAGGTGACCAGCGTCGGCGTCTATGTCGGCATGTGGACCAGCGAGGCGCTAAACGCACCGGTCGAGGACACGCCGATGCTTCGCACCGTGCTCGCCGACCTCGACAAGAGCTTCGGCTACGTCCCGACCAGCCACAGCGGCAAGGCGCTTCGCCACGCGCTGTCGTCGCTGCCTCACGACCTGGTGCTCAACCTCACCGCCAAGGACGTCCGCCGGCTGGTCGAGGCGGCGATGACGCTGGCCGACCGGCCGCAGCCGACGATGGTGCTGACCCGCTCGATCCTGCGCGGCCATATGTTCGCCTTCGTCTGGCTGCCGCGCGACGAGCTGACCACCGCCCGGCGACTGGCGATCAGCGACATGATCGCCACCGCCTGCGGGGGGCGGCAGACCAGCTGGGCGATCGACCTCGGCGACGGCGACCTCGCGCTGATGCGCTACACCTTCACCATCGAGGCCGGGCGGGCGAGCCCCGATTCGAAGTCGCTCAACCGCCGCCTCTACGAGATGGTGCGCGGCTATCTTCCCGCGGTCGAGGAGAAGCTGGCCGAGGCGACCGACCCGACCCGCGGCCGCCGCCTCACGCTCGGCTACGGCAACCTGCTGCCCGAGGCGTTCCGCCTGCGCTACCCGGCGGCCGACGCGGCGACCGACATCCTTCGCTTCGATGCGCTGAAGGGCGCGACCGACCGCTCGATCCGGCTCTACCGGCTCGACTTCGACCCGCCCTCGGCGTTCCGGCTCAAGCTCTACCAGCGCGGCGGCATCGTCTCGCTCAGCGACGTCGTCCCGGTGCTCGAGAATTTCGGCTTCACCGTGATCAAGGAGGCGCCGACCCGGCTGGAGGGCGTCGGCGCGATCCACGAATATGCGCTCGCCACCGCCGACGGCGGCGATTGCGCCCCGCTGTTCGAGCGGACCGAGGCGATCGAGCAGGCGATCGCCGACGTGCTGTGCGGGTCGAGCGAGAACGACCTGTTCAACCAGCTGATCGTGCGCGCCGGGCTGACCCCGCGCGCGGTGATCTGGCTGCGCGCCTGGTTTCGCTACCTGCGCCAGACCGGGGTCGCCTATTCGATCGCCACCGTGGTCGAGGCGCTGGCGCGCGCGCCCAAGGCGACCCGCGCGCTCGTCGGGCTGTTCATGGCCGCGCACGACCCCGCCGCGACGGGCAAGCGCGACCTCGAGCAGGCGTCGTGGGCGCAGCGGTTCGACGAGGCGCTGCAGGCGGTCAAGGGGATCGACGACGACCGCATCCTCAGGCTGCTTCGCGCGGTGGTCGACGCGACGCTTCGAACCAACGCCTTTTCGTACAAGCCCGACGAGGCGCTGGCGTTCAAGATCGACAGCGCGCGCGTCCCCGGGCTCCCGGCCCCCGTCCCCTACCGAGAGATCTGGGTCTACAGCCCGCGGGTCGAGGGCATCCATTTGCGCGGCGGGCCGATCGCGCGCGGCGGGCTGCGATGGTCCGACCGGCGCGACGACTTCCGTACCGAGATTCTCGGGCTGATGAAGGCGCAGCTGGTCAAGAACGCGGTGATCGTGCCGACCGGGGCCAAGGGCGGCTTCTATCCCAAGCAGCTGCCCAACCCGGCAAGCGATCGCGACGCGTGGCTGGCCGAGGGGACCGAGAGCTACCGCATCTTCATCCGCTCGCTCCTCAGCGTCACCGACAACATCGTCGACGACCGCGTCGTCCACCCGTCGAGCGTCGTCATCCACGACGGCGACGATCCCTATTTCGTGGTCGCCGCCGACAAGGGCACCGCGACCTTTTCGGACGTCGCCAACGCGATCGCGCTCGACCGCGGCTTCTGGCTCGGCGACGCCTTCGCCTCGGGCGGGTCGAACGGCTACGACCACAAGGCGATGGGGATCACCGCCAAGGGCGCGTGGATCTCGGTCCAGCGCCATTTCCTCGAAATGGGGATCGACATCCAGTCCGAGCCGGTGACCGTCGCCGGCTGCGGCGACATGTCGGGCGACGTGTTCGGCAACGGCATGCTGCTGTCGAAGGCGATCAAGCTGGTCGCCGCGTTCGACCACCGCCACATCTTCCTCGATCCCGATCCCGACCCGGCGGCGAGCTGGGCCGAGCGCAAGCGGATGTTCGACCTGCCGCGATCGAGCTGGGACGATTACGACCGCAAGGCGATGTCGAAGGGCGGGATGATCGTCCCGCGCGGGCAAAAGGAAATCGAGCTGACCCCCGAGGCGATGGCGATGCTCGGGCTGACGTCGGCCAAGACCGACCCGACCAGCCTGATCACCGCGATCCTCAAGGCGAAGGTCGGGCTCCTCTGGTTCGGCGGGATCGGCACCTACATCAAGGCCTCGTCGCAGACCAACGCGCAGGTCGGCGACCCGGCCAACGACCCGGTCCGCATCGACGGGCGCGAGGTCGGCGCCAAGGTGATCGGCGAAGGCGCCAACCTTGCCATCAACCAGGCCGGGCGGATCGAGTATGCGTCGGTCGGCGGGCGCATCAATACCGACTTCATCGACAATTCGGCGGGCGTCGATTGTTCGGACAACGAGGTCAACATCAAGATCCCGCTCAACCGCGAGATGCAGGAAGGGCGGCTCGGCGAAGCGAAGCGCAACGCGCTGCTTGCCAGCATGACCGACGAGGTCGGCGAGCTGGTGCTCGAGGATAACCGGCTGCAGACGCTGGCGCTGTCGATCGCCGAGGCGCGCGGCCCGCGCGGGCTGCCCGGCTTCGTCCGGACGATCGAGATGCTCGAGGCGACCGGGCGGCTCGACCGCAAGGTCGAGGGGCTCGAGGGAAGCGACGTGCTGCTGCGCCGAGGGCAGGACCAGCGCGGGCTGACCCGGCCCGAGCTCGCGGTCGTGCTGTCGATGTCGAAGATCACGCTCCAGGCGGCGGCCGAGGAGCTCAAGCTCGCCGACGATCCGATGATGGACGGCGAGCTGCTCGCCGCCTTCCCCTCGGCGATGCGCGAAGCCCATGCCGCCTCGATCCGCACGCATCGCCTGCGGCAGGAAATCGTCGCGACCAAGGTCGCCAACCGGCTGGTCAACCGGCTCGGCCCGAGCGTCGCGCTCGACATGACCGAGGAAGAGGGCGTCTCGCTCGGGCAAGTGGTCACCGCCTTCCTCGCGGTCGAGCGGCTGCTCGGGCTCGGGCAATTGTGGCAGGCGCTCGAGACCGCCGCGGTCAGCGAGCCGGTAAGGATCGAGCTGTTCGCCACCGCCGCCAAGTCGATCCGCGCACACCTCGGCGACACGATTCGCGCCGCGGCGGGGGAGAAGCGGCCGTCGGTGGTGGTCGAGCAGCTCGCCCCGGGGATGGCGAAGCTGACCGGCATGACCGGCGCGTTGATCCGCGACGAGGTTCGCGGCGAAGCCTCGGCGCGGCGCGAGAAGCTCACCGCGCTGGGCGCCCCGGCCGAGATCGTCGACCGGCTGGTCGCGCTGTACGAGATGGAAGGCGCGATCGGCGTGTCGGCGCTGAGCGCGCGGCGCGACCTCGACGCGCTCGAACTCACCCGCGCCTACGTCCGATTGGGCGAGGTGCTCGGGCTCGACTGGGCGCAGCAGCAGGTCGCGCGCTTCGTCCCCGACGACCAGTGGGAACGGCTGCTCGCGGCGGGACTGACGCGCGACTTCGAACAGCTCCGGCTCGACTTCCTGCGCGGCCTCCGCGACGAGCGCGCCGAGCAGGGGGTCGAACGGTGGGTCGAGCGCAACCCGCGCCGGATCGCCCAGTTCCGCGCGCTGATCGAGCGCGCCAAGATGGCGAGCAACGTCACCGCCTCGATGCTCGCCCAGATCGCCAGCCAGGCGCGAATCCTGCTGTCGCGATGATTCGCCTTTTGATGCTGACCCCCGGGTCGGGCTATCGCGAGGACTTTGCCTGGGCGTTCGACATCCAGGCCGCCGCGCTTCGCGACGCGGGCATGACGGTCGAGGCACGCCCGTGGACCGACGCGGGCGATGTCGGCGGGTTCGACGCGGTGCTGGCGCTGGTGGCGTGGGGCTACCAGCTCGATGCCGTCGGCTGGCACGGCCTGCTCGACCGGCTCGAAGCCGAGGCGCGATGCGTGCTCAACCCCGTTCCGGTGCTTCGCTGGAACAGCGACAAGGCCTATCTGGTCGAACTCGCCGAGCGCGGCATTCCGACCATCCCGACCCGCCGCTACCGCGCCTTCGACGAGGCCGCGCTGGGCGAGGCGCGCGCAGCCTATGGCGACTCGCTAGTGATCAAGCCGCCGGTGTCGGCGGGCGCGCACGGCACCCACCGGCTCGGCGCGGGCGACGGCGTGCCGGATGACGCGCGGGGCCGCGACATCCTCGTCCAGCCTTTCTTCCCGGCGGTGCAGGACGAGGGCGAATATTCGCTGCTGTTCTTCGGCGGGCGGTTCAGCCACGCGCTGGTCAAGCGGCCGAAGTCGGGCGATTATCGCGTCCAGCCGCACCTCGGCGGGCGCGAGGCCCCGGTCGACCCGCCCGCGGGCGCGGTCGCGTTGGCTCAGGCCGCGCTCGCCGCCGCCCCCGCGCCCCCCGCCTACGCCCGCGCCGACCTGTTGCGCGGCCCAGACGGCACATTGCGGGTGATCGAACTGGAACTGATCGAGCCCGCGCTGTGGCTCGACCTGTCGCCGGGCGCGCCGTCAGCCTTCGCCGCCGCGGTCCGCGAGGCGATCGGAAAATAGCCACTGGCGGATCGCGCTGGTGAGGTTCGGCGTCGGCCGCGCGCCCAAGCGCTCCTCGTCGATCGCCGCGACCAGCGCGGTCAGGCTCGACCCCCGCTCCCGCGCCGCCGCCTCGAGCGCGACCCAGAACATCGGCTCGAGGCTGATCGACGTCTCGTGCCCGGCGATGGTGATCGACCGCTTGGTCGGCGGGGCGTAGCCCGGCGTCACCGGATGAAGTTCACCGACGCGAAGCGTCGCAAGGCCGAACGGCCGCCGGCCCTGATTGGGCCGAAGCCAAGCGGGGCGGATGCCCCGCGCCCGGCGTCTGAGGGGCCGAACAAACAGCCCTCAATACATATGCTGCCCGCCGTTGATCGACAGCGTCGACCCCGTCACGAACCCCGCATTCTCGTCGACCAGGAAGGCGACCCCGCGCGCGATCTCGCTCGCCTGCCCGAGTCGCCCGACCGGGATCTTCGCGACGATCTTGCCGAGCACTTCCTCGGGCACCGCGGCGACCATGTCGGTGTCGATATAGCCCGGCGCGATCGCGTTGACGGTGATGCCGCTGCGCGCGCCTTCCTGCGCCAGCGCCTTGGTGAAGCCGTGGATGCCCGACTTGGCGGCGGCATAGTTGACCTGGCCGTACTGCCCGGCCTGCCCGTTGATCGAGCCGATGTTGACGACGCGGCCATATTTGCGCTCGCTCATTCCGTCCCACACCGCCTTGGCCATGTTGAAGCAACCGCCGAGGTTGGTGTCCATCACCTCCTGCCACTTGGCATGGTCCATCCGCTTCATCGTCGTGTCGCGGGTGATGCCGGCATTGTTGACCAGCACGTCGACCGGGCCGAGCTCGGCCTCGACCTTCTTGACGCCCTCGAGGCACGCCTCGTGGTCGGCGACGTCCCACTTGTAGGCGGGGATGCCGGTGCGCTCGGTGAATTCCTTCGCGCGCTGTTCGTTGCCGGCATAGTTGGCGGCGACGGTCATTCCCGCCTCCTTGAGCGCGACGCTGATCGCCTCGCCGATTCCCCGCGTTCCCCCGGTAACGATCGCCACTCGCGCCATGTCTCTCTCCTCGTTTTTTGTTGGAATTAGGCGGCTGGCCACCATCCGGCAAGTTCGCGGCGGATCAGCGCGTCGAGCATCGCCATCCCCTCGTCGGATGTGTTGAGGCAGTCGAGCCGCGCGAAATGCGTGCCGCCCGCCGCCTCGAACGTCTCCTTGCCGCGAAGCCCGAGCTCCTCGAGCGTTTCGAGGCAGTCGGCGGAAAAGCCCGGCGCGGCGATCGCCAGCTTGCCGACCCCTTCGCCCGGAAGCGCGGTCAGCACGTCCTCGGTCGATGGCTCGAGCCACTTGGCGCGCCCGAACCGCGACTGGAAGCTGACCGCGACCGGGGTGTTCAGTTTCGCGGCGACCAGCCGCGCGGTCTTTTGGCACTGGCAATGATAGGGATCGCCGAGCCGCAGCGTCCGTTCGGGCACGCCGTGGAAGCTGAGCAGCAGCCGGTCGGGGATGAAGTCGAGCGCCGCGATCTGCCGCTCGAGGTCGCGCGCCAGCGCGTCGACGTGGAGCGGATCGTCGTAATAGGGCGGCAGCGTGCGGATCGCGGGCTGCCAGCGCATCCCCGCCAGCACCGTGAACGCCGCATCGTTGGCGGTGGCGGTGGTCGACGCGCTGTACTGCGGATAGAGCGGCGCGAGCAGGATCCGCTCGCACCCCGCCGCCTTCATCGCGGTCAGCCGCGCGGCGATGTCGGGCTGGCCGTAGCGCATCGCGTGATCGACCGTCACGCTCTCGCCGAACCGCGCCTGGAGCGCGCGCGCCTGCGCGGCGGTGATCGCGGCGAGCGGCGAGCCGTCCTCGCGCCACACCTGCGCATAGGCGTGCGCGCTCTGCGCCGGGCGGGTGCGAAGCACCATGCCGTAGAGGATCGGCCACCACACCAGCTTCGGGATCTCGATCACCCGCGGGTCGGTGAGGAACTGCTTAAGGTAACGCCGCACCGCCACCGGCTCGGGCGCGTCGGGGGTGCCGAGGTTGATCAGCAGCACGCCGACCCGGGGGGCGCGGATCGCGGGATGGTCGGCGGGGCGAATCATGCGCCGCTATTCGGGTCGAACGGCAATCGACGCAAGCGCCGCCCGGTCGCGGCGTAGAGCGCATTGCCGAGCGCGGCGGGAAGCACCAGCGCACCGAGCCCGCTGACCCCACCCGGCGGAAGGTCGGCGTGGCCGATCAGGTGCACCTCGACCCTGGGCGCGTCGCCAAGCCGCCCGAGCCCGAGCGCGGCGAGCGGGCGCGCGCGGATCACCCCCGCGATCACTTCGGGCGCCGGGCCGGTCGCGTTGACCAGCGCGTGGAGCAGGCCGGTTTCGACCGCCTGCCGGACGAGCGCCGGGTTGACCATCCGTCCGCAATCGACCGCCGCGACCAGCCGGCGCACGATGGGCCGCCCGTCGGCGCCCATCGCCGCGTCGGCGAGCAGCGCGACATGGCTGTCGAAGCCCGAGGCGCAGGCGAGCCCCATCGTGCTGCCCTTCGCACCCCCGTCCCAGCCGCCCTTGTCGGCCGCCATCGTCAGGCAGGCGGCGAGCCGCGGCTGCTGGCCGAGCAGGTTGATCCGGAAGGCGAGCGGGTCCGACCCGCGCGCGCGCGCCAGCTCGTCGATGAAGCTCTCGCTCGCGAAGCTCGTCAGCGCCTCGACATCGCCGACCAGATAGCCTTCCGCGATCGGCAGTTTCGCGGTCGCGGCGTCGATCCGCAGCGCCGGTATCGCGTAGGGCGGAACCGCGCCGCGCGGGTCGAACGCGGGTGACGCCTTGCCCTCGATCCGCGCCAGCGCCGCGTCGAGCCCCGGCGCGCCGGCGAGCGTCGCGTGCCAGCTGGCGATGCCGTTGCCCTCGTCGCCGAGAGCGGCGATCTTCGCCAGCAGCGGCGGGCGCGGGCGATCGTGGGTTTGCGCGCTGTTGGCCGAAAATATCAGCGAGACCGGGCGCTTGAGCCGCCTGGCCAGCTCCACCGCCAGCCGCACCGCGCGCTCGTCGAGCGCGCCCCCGCCGAGATCGCCGCTCGGGGCCGGGTAGAGCGTCACCCGCGCGGCCTCGATCCCGCCCGCCTCGGTTGCCGCGCCGCGGGCTAGGTCGGGCGCGAGGCAGCCGCTCCACAGCTCGAGCCCGCCGCCGCCGAACCGCGCGACCGCCGCCGGCGTCTCGAGCGCCAGGTGCGGCGCGGGGGCGATCGCGTAGGTGGCGGCGAGCGGGGTCCGCCCCGCGGTCGCGGCGGCATAGTCGCCGACTTCGTGGACCGTCCTCGCGCTTGCCAGCGCCTTCGCCAGCGCCGCGTCGATCGCGGGCGAATCGGCGTCGACCGGGCCGGTGAAGCGCGGGTCGGCGCGGCGCAGCGCCTGCTCGGCCGCCCACCAGGTCGGCCCGCTCGCGGCGAGCCATTCGCGGTCGGCGACGAGCCCCGGCACGCCCTTGTCGTAGCCCGCCAGCCTGCCCCCGGGGGGCGCGAGCCGGACCGAGGCGAAGACCATGTCGGGCAGCCGCACGTCGCCAGCGAAACGCCAGCCGCCGCTCGCCTTGGCCGCGCCATCGACCCGCGGCAGCGGCTGTCCCGCGATGCCGCCGTGCCCGATCGCGCGCCGTTCGGGGCGGCGCACCGGTCGTCCGAGCGCCGCCGCCTCCTCGACCAGCTCGCCGAAGCCGAGGCTGCGCCCCCCCGCGACGACCTTCCCGCCGACCGCGTCGCAATCGGCCGGATCGAGCGACCACCGCCGCGCCGCCGCCTCGAACAGCAGCGCCCGTGCCACCGCCGCCGCGTCGCGGAGCGGCCGGTCGAACGCGCGCACCGAAGTCGAACCGGCGGTCAGCCGCGTCCCGAAAAAGCGATTGTCATAGCGCCCCGGCGCGACCGGCGCGGGTTCGACCCCGACCATGGCCCACTCGGCGCCGAGTTCGTCGGCGGCGACCTGCGCAAGCGCGGTCCAGCTTCCCTGCCCGACCTCGGCCTGCGGCACAGCGACGGTCACCCGCCCGTCGGCGGCGACCTTGAGATAGGGGCCGAATACCCGCTCGCCCTTGCGCGCGGCGCGAAGCGGAGAGTGTTTCGCGCGCGGCCACAGCTCGTAGGCGACGACCAGGCCCGCCAGCGCGCCCCCGCCGACCAGCAGCGATCGGCGGTCGATGTCGGGCATCCGCGCCCTCAACCGGCGAGGAACGAGAGCTTGAGGCTGACCCGGTCGATCTTGCCGGTACCGAGCCGGGGCAACGGCGCGGGCTCGAACCGCAGCACCGCCGGGATCTTGAACGCCGCCAGCCGCCCGCCGAGGAAGGCGCGAAGCTTTTCCTCGTCGAGCGCCGATCCGTCGCGCGGATAGAGGATCGCGACCGGCACTTCGCCCAGTCGCTCGTCGGGCACGCCGAACACCGCCGCCTCGGCGACATCGGGGCAGGCGTAGAGCGCGGCCTCGACCTCGGCCGCGGCGATATTCTCGCCGCCGCGAATGATGATGTCCTTCTTCCGGTCGACGATGAACAGATAGCCGTCCTCGTCGAGAAAGCCGATGTCGCCGGTGCGGACGTAATGGTCGGCGCTGAACAGCGCGCGGGTCGCCGCCTCGTTGCGCCAGTAGCCGCGGATGTTGGCCGCCGCGCGGATGCCGACCTCGCCGCGTTCGCCCGCCGGCAGGTGCGCGTCACCCTCGCCGAGGATCGCGACGTCGACGAACGGCAGCGAGCGCCCGGTCGAATTGGGCTTGGCCGCATAGTTCGACCAATAGTTGCCGCACCCGACCGCGTTGGTCTCGGTCAGCCCGTAACCGAGCGCGGGCTGCGAGGTGGGGAAGCTCTTCTGCAACCGCTCGACATGGCTGACCGGGCGGGGCGCCCCGCCGCCGGTGATGTCGTTCAGCGTCGTCAGGTCGTATTTCTCGCGGTCGGGGTGATTCATCAGCTCGAGGCTCATCGTCGGCACCCCGACGAAATAGGTGATCTTCTCCTTCTCGATCAGCCGCAGCGCCTCGCCCGCGTCCCACTTGGGCATGATCACCATCCCGCGCCCGATGACGAAGCTGTTGAGCAGCAGCGGCACTTCGCCGGTGACGTGGAACAGCGGTACCGACACAAGCGTGCGCGGCGGATTGACCGGGGGGCGTCCGGTCGCCTCGAGAATGCCGAGCAGCGTCAGGATCGAGGCGGCGTAGGTATAGACCCCCATCGTCACCGCGCGGTGGGTCGACACCGCCCCCTTCGCCTCGCCGGTCGAGCCCGAGGTGAACAGGATCGTCGCGTCGTCGTCAGGCGTGACCTCGGGCAGCGCGACCGCCTCATCGCCCAGCAGCCCGGCGAGCGCCTCCTCGACCGGCTTTTCGATCGGCAGCGTCACCACCTCGCCGGCATAGGTCGACTGGGCGACGCGAAGCGCGCGCGGCGCGTCGGCGAGCACCAGCGCAGGCGCGGTCAGCGCGAGCGCATGGTCGAGCTCCTCGGCCTGCCACCAGCCGTTGAGCAGCACCGCGATCGCTCCCGCCTTGACGATGGCCATGTGCGCGACGATCCAGCTCGGGCAATTGCGCATCGCGATTCCGACGCGCTCGCCCTTGGCGATCCCGCGCCCCGCGAGCCCTGCCGCCAGCCGGTCCGACAGCCGGTCGAGATCGGCGAAGCTCAGCCGCTCCTCCCCCGCGACCAGCGCTTCCTTCGCGCCGTTCAGCGCGCAGAAGGTCTTGAAGAAGGCGGGCAACGTGGGGGGTAGGTTGGTGACGAGCGTCCGCCCCTCGCCGTCCTTGCCGAGCGTCAGTCGCCCGCCCGGGCCCACCAGCCGCGCGAAGCTTTCGTCATACAGGCGATCGAGCTCGGAACCCACGTGGCAACCTCTCCTTTGCCTTTGTCGCCTGCCACCCTATGAGGCGGCAACGCCAGAGGGAAGCCCATGCAAGCGAACGATCCTTACGCCGGGTACATCAGCTATACCGACCTGCACCTGTCGCCGGTCCTGTTCAGCATCGGCCGGTTCGACCTGCGCTGGTATTCGCTCGCCTATCTCGCCGGGATCTTCGTCGGCTACTGGTACATGAAGAAGCTGCTCCGCCAGCCGGGCGCGCCGATGGCCGAGCGGCACAGCGACGACCTCGTCTTCTATTCGGCGCTCGGCGTCATCCTCGGCGGGCGGATCGGCTACGTCCTGTTCTACAACCTCGGCGAATATCTTCGCCACCCGGTCGAGATCTTCAAGCTGTGGGACGGGGGGATGAGCTTCCACGGCGGGGTCATCGGCGTCTCGCTCGGGATCCTTTACCTGTCGTGGAAGAACAAGCTCAACTGGCTTCGGGTCCACGACTATGTCGCCTGCTGCGTCCCGTTTGGGCTCGGCTTCGGGCGGCTCGCCAACTTCGTCAACGGCGAGCTGTGGGGCGCGCCGACCACCGTGCCGTGGGCGGTCCGCTTTCCCGAGATGACCGCATTCGGCACCCGCGTGCTTGGCCCACCGCGCCACCCGAGCCAGCTCTACGAGGCGCTGCTCGAGGGCGTGGTGCTGTTCTCGATCCTCGCATGGATGTTCTGGAAGACCCAGGCGCGCTACCAGCCGGGCAAGCTGGTCGGGGCGTTCGTTTTTTTCTACGGCGTCTTCCGCTTCGGGATCGAGTTCATCCGCGAACCCGATTCGCAGCTGGTCGAATTCGCCCAGCGCACCCACCTCCACATGGGCCAGTGGCTGTCGGTGCCGATGATCCTGCTCGGCCTCTACCTGATGGTGACTGCCAACGGGCGGCGGGTGCGGGTCGAGCCGACCGCGGGCACCGCCAGCGTCGCCTGAGGTGACCCCGCTCGAGACCGCGCTGGTCGAGCGGATCAAGGCCGAGGGGCCGCTTCCGCTCGACGCCTACATGGAAGCGTGCAACGCCTATTATTACGCGACCCGCGACCCGCTCGGCGCCGAGGGCGACTTCACCACCGCGCCCGAGATCAGCCAGATGTTCGGCGAACTGGTCGGCGCCGCGCTCGCCGACGCGTGGGCGCGCGCGGGCAGGCCGGGGGCTGCGGTCTATGCCGAGCTCGGGCCCGGCCGCGGCACGCTGGCGAGCGACGCGCTGCGGGTGCTGCGCGCGGCGGGCTTCGACGGGGCGGTCCATTTCGTCGAGACCAGCCCGGTGCTCCGCGCCGCGCAGGCCGCGGCAGTGCCCGGTGCCCAATTCCACGACGACATCGACGGCCTGCCCGACGCGCCGCTGCTGCTCGTCGCCAACGAGTTCCTTGACGCGCTGCCGGTGCAGCAATGGGTCGGGGACCAGCCGCGCCGGGTCGACTGGATCGGCGGGCGGCTTGCCTTCGACCGCGACGGCGCGATCCGCGAGGTCGCCCCGGCGCGCGAGGCGGCGGCGCGCGCGATCGCGGCCAAGCTCGCGGCGAACGGCGGGGTCGCGATCCTGATCGACTATGGCCATGCGATCCCCAACGCGGTCGGCGACACGTTCCAGGCGATGCACGCCCACGTCCACACGCTGCCGCTCGACCGGCCGGGCGAGCAGGACCTTACCAGCCATGTCGATTTCGCCGCGATCGCCGCCGCCGTCAGGGACAGCGGCGTCGCGGTGTCGCGCTGCGTGTCGCAGGGCAGCTGGCTCGAAACGCTCGGCATCGGCCCGCGCGCGATGGCGCTCGCGGCGCGCAATCCGGACCGCGCCGAAGCGATCGCCGCCGACCGCCGCCGGCTGTGCGCCGAGGAGGAGATGGGGACCTTGTTCAAGGTGATGGCGCTGACCGCACCCGGCTGGCCGATGGTCGCGGGGGTCGAATGACGGTGGCGTATCGCGACGGCCGCGCGGGTGACGGCGCGGCGCTCAGCAAGCTGTTCTGCGAAAGCTTCGCCGCGACCTTCGGCCATCTCTACGCCGACGAGGATATCGCCGCCTTCCTGTGCCAGAAGGCGCCCGAGGCGTTCGAGGCGCAGCTCGCCGACCCCGCCTTCGCCTTCCGCCTCGCCGAGGAGGGGCGGCTGGTCGGCTATGCCAAGCTCGGCCCCAACGAGCTCCCGTTCGATGCCCCCGACGGGACCTACGAGCTTCACCAGCTCTACCTCGCCGAGGCGGCGAAGGGCGCGGGCATCGCCGACACGCTGATGGCGTGGGCGAAGGACGAGGCGCGGCGGCGCGGCTTCGGCCACCTCGCGCTAAGCGTCTACATCGACAACCATCGCGCCCGCCGCTTCTACGACAGGCGCGGCTTCGTCGAGGTCGGTGCCTACAAGTTCATGGTCGGCAACCACGAGGACGACGACCGGATCATGCTGGCCGCTTTGTGAGCGGGGTCGAGGTCCTTCGCGCCCATGCGCTCGCCGCCGTCCCGCACGGTTTCCTGACGCGGCGCGGCGGCGTGTCGACCGGCGCGGTCGCCAGCCTCAACTGCGGGCTCGGCAGCGGCGACGATCCCGCCGCCATCGCCGAAAACCGCCGCCGCGCGGCCGAGGCAGTGCTGCCCGGCGCAAAGCTGGCCGGGGTCTACCAGGTCCATTCGCCGACCTGCGTCACCCTCACCGAACCGTGGCCCGACGAGGCCCGGCCCGAGGCCGACGCGCTGGTCACCGACCGGCCGGGCGTGCTGCTCGGCATCGTCACCGCCGACTGCGCCCCGGTGCTGCTCGCCGACCGCAAGGCGGGCGTCGTCGGCGCCGCGCATGCGGGCTGGCGCGGGGCGATCGGCGGGGTGACCGACCGCACGATCGCGGCGATGATCGCGCTGGGTGCCCAGCCCAGGCGGATCGTCGCGGCGATCGGCCCGACCATCGCGCGCGCGAGCTATGAGATCGATCCCGCCTTTCCCGAACCGTTCCTCGCCGAGGACGCCGCCAACGCCCGCTTCTTCACCGACGGCCCGCGCGGGCGGCCGCATTTCGACCTCGAGGCCTATGTCGCCGCGCGGCTCGCCGCCGCCGGGATCGGGCGGGTCGAGGCGATGGGGCTCGACACCTATGCCGACGACGCGCGCTTCTACAGCTTCCGCCGCGCGACCCACCGCGGCGAGCCGGCCTATGGCCGCCTGATCAGCATGATCGGCGTTGAAATCGCGCCGCCGCGAAGCTAATCGCCCGCGCATCCGGCGAGCCGGCGGAGATGCGTCCTGCGGAGGTTAGGACGGGACACGCCCCGGCTTTCTCGCCCTCTGGTTCCCGCCTCCCTGGGAATGACGGATCGGGGAGACCGACATGACCGACGCGCCCATCAGCAACGCCCGCAAGCCCAAGGACCCGCAACGCTTCATTGGCAACCACCAGCTCGATCCCTCGACGCTGATGATGGGTCATGGCTTCGACCCGGCGCTGAGCGAAGGCAGCCTCAAGCCGCCGATCTTCCTCACCTCGACCTTCGTGTTCGAGACCGCGGCCGAGGGGAAGCGCTTCTTCGAAGGCATCACCGGCAAGCGCGAGGGCAGCGGCGGGCGCGCCGAGGGCCTCGTCTATTCGCGCTTCAACGGGCCGAACCAGGAAATCCTCGAGGACCGGCTGGCGATCTGGGAAGACGCCGAAAGCGCGCTCAGCTTCTCGAGCGGGATGACCGCGATCAGCTCGCTGGTCCTCGCGCTCGCCAGCCAGGGCGACGTGATCGTCCACTCGGGCCCGCTCTACTCCGCCTCCGAAAGCCTGATCGACAAGATCATGGCGCGGTTCGGCGTGACCTATGTCGACTTCCCCGCCGGCGCGAGCCGCGAGGAACTTGACGCGGTGCTGGCGAAAGCGAAGGAGATGGCGTCGGCGAGCGGCGGCAAGGTCGCGCTGATCTACCTCGAAAGCCCGGCCAACCCGACCAACGCGCTGGTCGACGTCGAGGCGGTCCACGCCGCGCGGGCCGCCGCTTTCGGCGAGGGCGATCTGCCGCCGATCGCGATCGACAATACGTTCCTCGGCCCGCTGTGGGCCAAGCCGCTGCGGCAGGGCGCGGACATCAGCGTCTACAGCCTCACCAAATATGTCGGCGGACACAGCGACCTCGTCGCCGGGGCGCTGGTCGGCAACAAGGCGGTGCTCGACAAGGTCCGGCTGATCCGCAACCCGATGGGCGGGATCCTCGACCCCAATACCGCGTGGATGCTGCTGCGCAGCCTCGAGACGCTCGAGCTCCGCATGAGCCGCGCGGGCGAAAATGCCGAAAAGGTCTGCGCCTTCCTCCGCGATCATCCCAAGGTCGAAAAGGTCGGCTATCTCGGCTTCCTCGAGCCGGGCAGCGCGCAGCGCGACATTTACGACCGCCACTGCCTCGGCGCGGGCTCGACCTTTTCCCTCTATTTAAAGGGCGGCGAGGCAGAAGCGTTCCGCTTCCTCGACGCGCTGCGCATCGCCAAGCTCGCGGTCAGCCTCGGCGGCACCGAGACGCTCGCCAGCGCGCCCGCGGCGATGACCCATTTGTCGGTCCCCGACGAGCGCCGCGCCGCGCTCGGCATCAGCGACAACCTCGTCCGCATCTCGATCGGGGTCGAAAAGGCCGAGGACCTGATCGCCGACTTCGCGCACGCCCTGGCCGCCGTCTAAGTCCCGCCGTCTGAGGGCGGTTTCGCCGGGCGTTGAACCGTCCCGGCGAACCGCCTAGGCTGGCGCGATGGATGTGGCCGCCGATCATTACGCGACCCTGTGCATCGCCCCCGACGCCGACGCCGCGGCAATCCGGCTCGCCTATCGAAAGCTGATGCGCCTCTATCACCCCGACGTGAACGCGTCGGCGGATGCCGGGTCGAAGGCGAGCGCGATCAACGAGGCCTATGCCTGCCTCCACGACCCGGTGTCACGCGCGGCCTACGACCGGCGGCGACACCTGCCCCCGCTGCGCCCGCGCCACCCGAGCTATTCGCCGTCGATGCGGCGGACCTACCAGCCGAGCTGGGGGGCGCCCTTCCCCGACGCCGCCGAGGCCGAGGTGCCGAAAAGCTCGGCCCGGCTGCGCGCGGTCAGCCTTGGGCTGGCGACCATCCTGACGATCATCACCTTCAAGCTGACCTCGGCGACCGACTCGACCCCGGCCCCGCGCGCGCCGCAGCCCGAGGCGGCGGCCCGGCCGGCGGCTCAGCCCCAGTCCTCGACCGCCCAGCCGCGCTGAACCGCCATCCGCCGGAGCCGGTCGTGGGGGTTCACCGCGACCGCCTCGTCGGCCCATTCGAACACCGGCGCGTCGCTGACATGGTCCGAATAGAAGCGGACGTGCGCGCGGGAGACGCCCTCGCGCGCCAGCCAATGCTCGATCATCACCAGCTTGGCCGGGCCGTAGCAATTCTGCCCGTCGATCTTCGCGCGAACCGCCTGGTCGAGCCCGAGCAGCGTGTCGGTACCGATGCAGTCGTCGAAGCCGAGCGCCTCGGCGATCGCGGCGGCGTAGAATCGGTAGCTGGCGGTCGCCATTACCACGCGCCGCCCCTCGGCCTTGTCGCGCGCGATCGCCGCGCGCGCGCCGGGCCGCACGTTGGTCCGAGCAGTGAGCGCGGCGAACCCCGACAACAGCGGGGCAAGCTCGGCGCGGGTGCGCAGCGCCCCGAGCAGCAGCCGGTGGTTGATCTCCTTGAGCCGCCCCCGGTCGATCAGCTTCGCGGCATAGGCGAGCATCGACAGCGCCGCGAACGGCACCAGCGCCAGCCGCCACGGCGCGCGCCGCGCCGCGCAATAGATGAGGAACGGGGTGTAGGTCGCGCGCCGGGTGACGGTGCGGTCCATGTCGTAGATGGCGAGGTCGGTCGGCGAAGCGCTGCTCATCGGGGCCCCTCTGCCACGAGACGCCGGACCAGCGCGAGGTCCGACGGCTTGTCGACGTCGATCGCGGCGAGCGGGTCGGCCAGTTCGACCAGCCGGATCGAAAGCCCGAGCCGCCGCCCGATCGCGTCGGCGGTCTGCTTGCCGGTGCGCCGGCGGAGCAGCGCGCCGAGCAGCACATCGGGCCCGAGCTGCCACAAAAGCCGCCAGCCCTTCTTGCGATCTTGCTCGACGCTCCGCCACAGTTCGACCGCGCGAAGCCCGGCGGGGGTCGCGAAGGCGAACAGATTGGCGCCGGTCAGCGCCTCGCCGCGAAAGCGCAGCCAGGTCCGCCGGGTCTCGGGCATCGCCCGGTCGAGCGCCGCCCTCGAAACGACGCCGATGGCGAGGTCGGCCCCGGCGGCGCGCGCGGTGAAGTCGGCGACGATTGCGGGGGTCAGCAACGCATGGTCGGCGGTCGTCACCAGCACGGGAAAACGCGCGTCGGGCGCGCTCAGCCGGGTGCCGAGCGTGCTTGCGATCGTTCCGCTCGAACGCTCGACCGCGGTGCTGCGCGGCAATGCATCGCCGAGCTCGGCCGGGTCCTGGGTCAGCACGACGACCCGCTCGATCATGGGACTGTCGGCGAGCGCGCGCAGCGGCCGCGCGATCATCGGCGCGCCGCCGATCGGGATCAGCGCCTTGACCCGTACCCCCTGCGCCTCGGCGAAAGGATCGCCGCCGGGGCGCGATCCGGCGAGCAGCAGCGCGGTCCAGCTCATCGATCGAGCCAGCTGCGCAGCCGAGACCGCCGCAAGCGCCGCTCGTTCGCCTGCGCGAGGCGGACGGCGTGGAACACGAGGCTGGCGAGCGTCCACAGCGCGACATACTGGATACCCTTGTCGGGCCGATCGAACAGCAAAGCGACGATGAGGATCGCAAGGTCGGGTCCCGGCCCGGCGGTGACCAGCCGGAAAGACGTGTCGACCGGGCGCCAGCCATGAATCGCGAAGCCGAACTGGCGGCGGAACAGCCGCTCGATCGCCAGCCGGGCGATCCCCCCGGCAAGCACCGAGACAAGCAGCGAATAGCCGAGCAACGGCTCGATCGGATGCCCCCGCGCGGCCAGCCCCGAGAGCCATCCCCACGTCCACAGCGGCGGCAGCAGCAGCGCCAGCCCGCGATCGAGCAATGCGCCCGCACGACTCTCGCGGCCGGTCAGCCGGGCGAGCGGCCCATCGACCGCGTCGAGAAGGGTATAGACGAGCGCCGCGACCATCCCAGCCCACCACCAGCCCCCGCGCCACAGGAGACAGGCGACGAACCCGGCCACCGCCCCCGCCAGCGTCACGACCGCCGGCGGCACCCCGGCGCGAGCCGCGGCACGGACGATCAGGAAAGCGGGACGCCGCCAAAGCCCGAGCGCAAGGAAATCGCCAACCCGAGGCCTTACGGCGGCATAGGCGGCGCGCTCGCCCACGCGGTCGCGCTCGCTCGGGAAAGGTGGCCGCTCGGGTTCGGGCATCGCCAGCGGCTATACCGCCTTGGCGGGCACAAGGAAGTGCCTTGCCGGGCGGGGTCTTTTGCGCTCTACGAACAGGGCGATGGGGGTTGAACCGACGAAGCGCGCGGCAGCCGACGGGCATGTCTACGAATGCGTCGGAACGCTGACCATCACGCGCGCCGCCTCGACCGAGCGCGAGATCGACGAAATTCCCGACCCGCTGACGATCGACCTCAGCCGCGTGACCAAGATCGACACGGTCGGCGCCTGGGTCGTCCACCGCGCGATCCGCGATCGCGGCGCCACCGTCGAAGGCGCAAGCGAGGACGCGCGCGAACTGCTCGAGCAGGTGGCCGAGGCCGACCACCCGGTGCAGGTCCGCCCCGACCAGTCGGCGGCGCCGCTGCGCGCGGTGGCCGAACTGGGCGAGTGGGTGATCGAGGCCGGGCACACGCTGGTCGGGCTGATCGGCTTCTTCGGGGCGACGCTGATCTCGCTGGTCGCCTTCGTCAGCCGCCCCAAGCGCTTCCGCTTCAACGCCGTCGTCCAGCGGTTCGACGTCGTCGGGGTCCGCGCGCTGGGGATCATCGCGCTGATGACCTTCCTGATCGGCGTCGTCATCGGCCAGCAGGGCGCGGTCCAGCTGCGCCAGTTCGGCGCCGAGGTGTACACCATCAACCTGATCGGGCGGATCACGGTGCGCGAGCTGGCGACGCTGATGACCGCGATCATGGTGGCCGGGCGATCGGGCAGCTCGTTCGCCGCGCAACTCGGCACGATGAAGATCACCGAGGAGGTCGACGCGATGCGCACGATCGGCGTTTCGCCGATCGAGGCGCTGGTCATTCCGCGGATGATGGCGGCGGTGGTGATGATGCCGCTGCTGTCCTTCTACGCGATGATCATGTCGCTGCTCGGCGGCGGGGTGTTCGTCTGGCTGAGCCTCGGCATCCCCCCGCTTACCTATATCCAGCGGCTGCAGGACGTGATCCCGCTGACCGACCTGTGGGTCGGGCTGATCAAGGCGCCGATCTTCGGCTTCATCATCGCGCTCGCCGGCTGTTTCCAGGGCATGCTGGTCGAGGGCAATTCGGAAGAGGTCGGCACCCGCACGACCAACGCGGTGGTCCAGTCGATCTTCCTCGTCATCGTGCTCGACGCGGTGTTCGCGGTGTTCTTCTCGTCGGTGGGGTGGAATTGACCGACGCGCCCGACGACACGCCGCGCGGCAAGCCGGCCAGGGCCTATGCGGGCAAGCCCTACGCGGGCGAGGACGGCGACGACCTCGTCATCCGCGTGCGCGGGCTCGACAATGCGTTCGGCGACCAGGTCATCCACAAGGACCTCAACCTCGACGTGCGCCGCGGCGAGATCCTCGGCGTGGTCGGCGGCTCGGGCACCGGCAAATCGGTCCTGATGCGCTCGATCATCGGGCTGCAGGTGCCGCAGGCGGGCGAGATCGAGGTGCTCGGCGAGAATATGGTCGGGCGCGACGAGCTCGAGGCGAAGAACATCCGCCGCCGCTGGGGAATCCTGTTCCAGAACGGCGCGCTGTTCTCGACGCTCACCGTGGCCGAGAATGTCGAAGTGCCGATCCGCGAATATTTCCCGTTCATCAAGCCACCGCTGCTCGACGAGATCGCGGGCTACAAGATCGCCATGTCGGGGCTGTCGCCCAACGCCGGGCCGAAATATCCGAGCGAACTGTCGGGCGGGATGCGCAAGCGCGCGGGCCTTGCGCGGGCGCTCGCGCTCGATCCCGAGCTCTTGTTCCTCGACGAGCCGACCGCCGGGCTCGACCCGATCGGCGCGGCGGCGTTCGACGAGCTGATCGCCAACCTCAAGCAGCGGCTGACGCTCACCGTCTTCCTCATCACCCACGATCTCGATACGCTGTGGGCGATCTGTGACCGGGTGGCGGTGCTCAGCGACCAGACGGTGGTCGCGGTGGGCACGATTCCCGAACTGCTCAAGCTGGACCATCCGTGGATCCAGGAATATTTCAACGGGCCTCGTGGTCGCGCCGCGTCGGCGGGTCTAGAGAAGCAGGCCATGAAGCCTCCGGGGGACTGATGGAAACGCGTTCGAACCAGGTGCTGGTGGGCACCGTCGTCCTGATGCTGCTGGCGGCCTTGCTGATCTTCGTCGTGTGGCTGGCGGGGCTCAACAACAAGGCGACCCGCTGCTTCGACATCTATTTCAGCCAGGGCGTCGGCGGGCTCAACACCGGCTCGACGGTCAGCTTCTCGGGCGTCCCGGTCGGCGAGATCAAGTCGATCAAGCTGCTCCCCGACCGCCCCGAGTTCGTGTGGGTGCGGATCGACGTGAAGGCCGACACCCCGGTCCTCAAGGGCACCACCGCGCAGATCCACGGCGTCGGCTTCACCGGGGTCAGCGAAATCTCGCTCGACGGGGCGATGAAGGGGGCCGGCCCGATCGACACGATGGGGCCGCAGGGCTGCCCGGTGATCCCGTCGAGCTCGGGCGGACTCGGCGCGCTGCTCAACAGCGCGCCCGAGCTGATCGACCGGATCCAGCGGCTGACCGAGCGGCTGACCGAGCTGCTCAGCGACAAGAACCAGAACGCGGTCGCCGACATCCTCGAAAATGTCGACAAGACCACCAAGGTGCTCGCCGAACGCGCGCCCGAACTCGGCAGCGCGCTCCACGACGCGCAGATCGCGGCGCGCAACGCCGGGGTCGCGGCGCAGCGGGTCGGGCTGCTCGCCGATTCGACCAATCGGCTGGTCAACGAGCAGGGCAAGCCCGCCGCCGAGGACCTGCGCCGGACGCTCGCCTCGGTCCAGCAGGCGGCCGACACGCTCAACAAGACGGTCGAGGACGCGCGCCCGGGGATCCAGAATTTCTCCAAGTCGACGCTTCCCGAGACCAACCAGCTGGTCCGCCAGCTGCGCGACCTGACGACCAGCCTCAAGGGCTTCTCGGACCGGTTGAACCAGGACGGGATCGGCGGCTCGCTGGGCGCGCCCAAGCTGCCCGATTATAATCCAGGAAAGAGGAAGTGATGCGGATGGGTCGGTTCTTCCTGACGGGCGCGATGGCGCTGATGCTCGGCGGCTGCTTCGGCGGCGCCAAGGTGCCGGCGACGCTGCTGAGCCTCGACAGCAGCGCCCCGCCGCTCGCCCAGCCGCAGCGCAGCAGCGCTGCCGGGCAGGCAGTGACGATCGACTATCCGCTGATTCCCAAGGAACTGGCGACGACCCGCGTCCCGGCCGAGGCCGGCGGCACCGCGGTATCGTACATCAAGGACCTGATGTGGGTCGAAACCCCCGACAAGCTGTTCCAGCGGCTGGTGCAGGAGACGGTGCTCCGCACTACCCGCCGCGTCGTTCTCGACCCGCGCCAGTCGTCGCTCGATCCTGGGCTGCGGCTTACGGGCTCGCTGTCCAAGTTCGGCTACGATGCCGGCGCGGGGGCGGTCGTGGTGCGCTACGACGGCGCGCTGTCGACGGGGGGCGGCAGCCGCGTCGAAACCCGCCGGTTCGAGGCGCGGGTTCCCGCCGACGGGACCGCGCGCAGCGTCGGCCCGGCGCTCAACCAGGCTGCCAACCAGGTCGCGACCGAGGTCGCCGCCTGGATCGGCGGCTGAACCGCGCCGCGCCCCTCTATCGATGGCGTCTTGTCGGACACGAATTTTTGCGCCATCCACGGCGCCGCTGACGTGCCGGCGCAAGCCCTCGTCGGACCCGTCAAAGGAGGAACGCATGAATAAATTCACTCTGGTTGCCGCCGCCGCCGCGATTGCCCTGATGGGCACCAGCGCCTGCAAGAAGCACGACGCCGACGACGCCAATGCGGCGAACGCGGCGAGCATGGAAGCGACCAACGCCGCCGACAACGCTTCGAACGCGGCCGATGCCGTCGCCAATGCGGCCGACAATGTCGCCACCGCCACCAACGCCGACGAGAAGGCCGCCGCTGGCGACGCCGCGAAGAACGCCGGTGAAGCCGCCGAAAAGGCCGGCGACGCGGCCAAGGACGCGGCCGAAAAGGCCCAGGACGCTTCGAAGAAGTAAGCCTTCGACGCCGGAGGGCTCCCGGCAACGAAATGCCCCGCGGGTTCCCGCGGGGCATTTTTTGTGCGTCGCAAGGACCGCGTCAGGCGGTCTTGAGTTGCCCGTCCCTGCCCACCGGGTCGGCCCCGGTCAGCGCGTGCCAGCCCTTGCGAACCCCATATTGGACCGCCCAGCCGAGCGCCCAGGTCGCCGCGATCGGCAGCACCGCCTTGATCGCGCCCTCGGCAAGCGTCCCGACGATCGCGCCCTTGATCCCGCTGTCGCCGTCCTCGCGGTCGATCGCCGCGCCGATCAGCGCGCCTAGCAAATTGGCCATGTGACACCTCCGGCGAAGGTAAGTCGCGATGCCGCCAACGGTTCCCTGCGCACGTCCGAACCTTCCGCTTCCCTCTTTTCAAACGACGACAAAGCGCGCAGCTTCGGCCCACCCAAGCCTCGGGAGACTCGAATGCGTATCCTCATCGCTACCCTCACCGCCCTGTCGCTGACCGCGACCCCCGCCTTCGCCGCGCCGTGCCGCGACCATGGCAAGTTCGTGAAGTGCCCGACCGTCAAGGCGAAGAAGGTCGTCTGCAAGGACGCCAAGGGCAAGTTCGCCAAGTGCGGCACCAAGGGCGCGCACATCGTGAAATAAGCGAAACGGGCGGCGGAAGCGCCGCCCGTTTCCACCTCGGCCGCGGTCAGGTCACTCGCTCACGCGAGGTCACTCGCTCACGCGAGTGACTTCGACGCCTGTTCGAACACGTCCTTGCTCAAGCCCGGCGCGCGCACGATCGTCTCGAGCGCCTCGCGCATCGCGCTGCCCCACGGCTCGGCGAAGCGGCGCCAGCGCCCGAACGGCGGGACCAGCCGCGCGGCGACCTGCGGGTTGAGCCGGTCGCTTTCGACCACCAGGTCGGCCAGCAGCCGGTAGCCGCGCCCGTCGCGCGCGTGGAACACCCACGGGTTCGACGCGAAGCTTCCCGCCACCGCGCGCAGCCGGTTGGGGTTCTTCAGGCTGAAATCGCCGTGCGCGCGAAGCCGTTCGACCACGTCGAGCGTGTCGGCGCGGCTCGCCTCCGCCTGGATCGCGAACCATTTGTCGATCACCAGCGTGTCGCCGCGATAGCGATCGTAGAAATCGGCCAGCGCCGCCTCGCGCTCGGGACCGTCGAGCGCGGCGAGGATCACCAGCGCGCCCTGCCGGTCGGTCATATTGTCGGCCGCGTCATATTGCGCCTTGGCGAGCGCCGCCCCGCGCGCCGGGTCGGCCGCCGCGATCAGCCCGAGCGCGACCGTCCGCAGCCGCCGCAGCCCCTTGGCCTCGTTCGACAGGTCGTCGCCCGCCGCGCCCCGCGCCTGCGCGGCGGCGAGATCGTCGGCAAGCGCCGCGCCCACCGCCGCGCGAAGCGCGTCGCGCGAGGCGTGCACCGCCTCGGGATCGACTATGTCGAGCCGGTCGCCGATCAGCGCCTCGGACGGGATGATCAGCGCCTCGCCCTTGAACGACGGGTCGAGCGCGTTCGAGCGAAGCGTCGCCCCCATCGCCGCGATCACCGGTGCCGGGTCGGCATTGGCGTGGTCGCCGGTCGCCCCGGCAACCAGCGCGCGCATCATCAGCTCCTGCGTCGCCTCGAACCGCGCGAACGGGTCGGGATCGACCTCGGCCAGCTTCTCGAGCTCGCCCGCCGCGCGCTCGACACTGACGTTGACCGGCGCCGAAAAGCCGCGGTTGATCGACAGCAAGGGGGTCTCGGCGACCGGGCCGAGCGGCACCCGCTGGTGCGCCTCGGTCAGCGCGATCACCTGTTCGGCGACCAGCTCGCGCCCGCTCGTCGCGCCCAGCACCGCGGTGCGCAGCGGGATCACCACCGGCGCCTTGTCGGGCTGCCCCGGGGTCGGCGGGGTGTCCTGCGACAGGTCGAGCGCCCAGCCCTCGCCGTCGCGCACCAGCGCGGCGCGGACGTGCGGTGTCCCCGCCTGCTCGTACCAGCGGCGGAACTGGGTGAGGTCGGCCCCGCTCGCGTCCTCCATCGCCTGCACGAAATCGTCGCAGGTCGCCGCCTCGCCGTCGTGCCGCTCGAAATAGAGGTCGCAGCCCGCGCGATAGGCGTCGGGCCCAAGCAGCGTGCGCATCATGCGGATGACTTCGGCACCCTTGTTGTAGATCGTCGCGGTGTAGAAGTTGGCAATCTCGAGATAGCTGTCGGGCCGCACCGGGTGGGCGAGCGGGCCGGCATCCTCGGGGAACTGCACCGCGCGAAGCAGCCGGACGTCGTCGATCCGCTTGACCGCCTCGCTGGTCATGTCGGCCGAGAAGCTCTGGTCGCGAAAGACGGTGAAGCCTTCCTTGAGGCTGAGCTGGAACCAGTCGCGGCAGGTCACCCGGTCGCCCGACCAGTTGTGGAAATATTCGTGCGCGACGACCCCGGCGATCGCGTCGAAATCGGCGTCGGTCGCGGTGTCGGTGTCGGCCAGCACGTAACGCGAGTTGAAGATGTTGAGGCCCTTGTTCTCCATCGCGCCGAAGTTGAAGTCGTCGACCGCGACGATGTTGAACCGGTCGAGGTCGTATTCGCGCCCGTAATTCTCCTCGTCCCAGCGCATCGCCGCCTTGAGGCCGGCCATCGCGTGGTGTGTTCGCGGCAAGTCCTTTTCGCGCACCCAGATGCCGAGCTCGACCGCGCGCCCGCTCATCGTCGTGAAGCTATCGCGATTGGCGGCGAGGTCGCCCGCGACCAGCGCGAACAGGTAGGACGGCTTCGGGAAGGGATCGTGCCACTCGGCCCAGTGAATGCCGTCCTCGCCCTCGCCCGCGGCGACCGGGTTGCCGTTGGCGAGCAGCACCGGGAAGCGCGCCTTGTCCGCCCGCATTCGCACCCGGTAGACGCTCAGCACGTCGGGCCGGTCGGGGTGGAAGGTGATCCGGCGGAAGCCCTCGCTCTCGCACTGGGTGCACAGGATTCCGCCCGATTCGTACAGCCCCATCAGCTTCGAATTGGCGGCGGGGACGATCTCGACCCGGGTCTCGACCCAGGCTTCGGGCGTATCCAGCTCGACCAGCAGGTCGTCGCCGTCCATCGTCCATCGCGCGTCGGTCCCGTCGACCCTCACCGCCAGCGGGCGAAGCTCGTCCCCCGCCAGCCGCAGCGGGCGGCCGTGCTCGCCGTTCCGTTCGACCTTCAGCCGCGCCGTGACCGCGGTCCGCGCCGGGTCGAGCGCGAGGTTCAGCTCGACCTCGCGCACCCACCAGTCGGGCGGGCGATAGTCCTTGCGATAGACGGCGACGTGCGCGGGGCTGGACGGGGCTTCGGGATTGGTACGGGCGTCCATGATGATCCTTTTCGTATCGCTCAGCCAGCGTCCGGCGCGGCGATGGGTTCCGGCCTGCGCTGCCACAGCGCGAGGAACAGCCCGGCGATCGCCAGCGCCGCGCCCGACGCGGCGAGCGGGGTCCAGCGATAATTTTCGAATAGCGTCGACAGCGCCATCGCGATCACCGGCACCAGCGCCGAAGAATAGGCCGCGCGGCCCGGCCCGATCTTGCGCACCACCGGATAATAGAGGCTGAAGCACAGCACCGAGGCGGCGAGCGCGAGATAGGCGACCCCCGCCCAATATTGCGGGCGCGGGTCGAGCGTCGGCAGCCCCGCGACCGACAGCGCGATGACGACGTCGATCAGCGCGCCGACGCCCATCGCCCAGGCCAGCATCGCCAGCAGCGGCTGCTTCCTCACGCGCTTGGTCGCCTGCCAAACGTTCGCGCCCGAAGCGGCGGTCATGCCGATCAGCGTCCACGCGATCCCGGCCGCGACCGCGCCCGCGTCCTCAACTCCGGCCTCGCGCCATTCGTGCAGGAACAGCAGCGCCACCCCGCTCGCCGCGACCGCCGAGGCGGCGAGGAAGCGCGGCGTCGGCCGATGCCCCAGCACCGCCCACGCCAGCAGGCTGTTGGGCACCATCAACAGGGCGAACACCGTCGCCACCAGCCCCGAGGTGATATGCTGTTCGGCGAGGTAGACGGCGTTGAAATTGCCGCTGAACTGGAGCAGCGCGATCGGCACCGCGGCGTCGAGCAGCTTCCGGGTCGGCTTGAGCGACTGACCCTTCCAGCGCGCGACCAGCGCCATTCCGCCCCCCGCGAGCAGGAAGCGATAGGCGACCGACCATTGCGGCGCGACCGTCCCCAGCCCGTCCTTGATCACCAGCCAGGTCGAGCCCCAGATCAGGGTGAAGATGGCGAACGGGATCGCGATCGACCGGTCGAACGGGTGATCGCGCCCGTCGTCGCTCACAGCGCCGCGATCGCCCCGGCCAACGCGGCGACATGGTCGGGGTCGCTGTCCCACGCGGTCACCAGCCGGATCTCGCCCGGCGCCCAGTCGTAGAATTCGAACCCCGCGCCGCGCAGCGCGGCGGCCTCCTCGGCGCTTACCGCGACGAACAATTCGTTCGCCTCGACCGGCTGGGTCAGTCGCGCCCCGCACGCCGCCGCCAGCGCCGCCGCATGGCCGTTGGCCGCGCGCGCATTGTCCAGCCAGACGTCGTCCTCGACCATCGCCAGCAATTGCGCGGCGAAATAGCGGCCTTTCGACAGCAGATGCCCCGACCGCTTGCGCAGCCGCCGGGCGCGGTCGGCGAGGTCGGGCCGGAACAGCACCAGCGCCTCGGCGCTGAGCCCGCCGTTCTTGACGAAACCGAAACTCAGCGCGTCGACCCCCGCGCGCCACGTCAGGTCGGCGGGCCGCGCCCCGGTCGCCACCACCGCATTGGCGAAGCGCGCCCCGTCGAGGTGGAAGCCGAGCCGATGCTCCTTCGCGAACGCGCCGATCGCGGCGGTCTCGTCGGGGGTGTAGGCGCGGCCATATTCGGTCGCGTTGGTGATCGACACCGCCGCCGGCTGGACTTGGTGGACGTCGGGCCGGATCCGCGCGCGCGCCTCGGCCAGCGCGGCGGGGGTCAGCTTGGCCCCCTCGCCCGCTACCGTCAGCAGCTTCGCCCCCGAATAAAATTCGGGCGCCCCGGCCTCGTCGACGTTGATGTGCGCCTCGTGGTGGCACAGCACCCCCTCGCCCGGCCGCACGAGGCTGGCGAGCGCGAGGCAGTTGGCGGCGGTGCCGGTGGTCACCCACAGCGCGGTGACCTCGGTTTCGAACAGGTCCGAGAAGGCGGCATCGAGCCGCCTGCTGTAGCCGTCGCCGTCATAGGCGGTGTCGGGCCGGTTGGCCTCGCCGATCGCCTCGATCACCGCCGGGTGGGCCGACGCCGCATTGTCCGAGAAAAAGCGCATCGCCGCCTCGCATGGCGACGGTCGGCGGGCGCGTCAACGGGCGGGCGGGCGAAGGGTGCGCAAGCCGCGCGCCCTAGCCCTCGCCCGGTCCGGCCTTAGCCGAGCTGCGAGGAGACGTTGTTGTAGGTTGTCGTCAGCTTCGATCCGACCCCCGACATGGCGGCGATCGCGGCGATCGAGATCAGCGAGGCGATCAGCCCATATTCGATCGCGGTGGCGCCCTTGTCGTTACGGATCATCGTTCGAATCATGCTCATGGCGTGGGTCCTCGGCGTTGATGCCGTCCCCTTATTCGCCGCGCAGGTTCCCAAATGGTTAAGGTCGCGCCGGGGCGAGATTCTCCTAACATTCAATCTGAACGCAGAAATTTAACGAGGGGTAAACGCGTCGTGGCGAATTTCGCGCCCGGCTCAAAACGCCATCCGGCGGACCTTCAGAGAAAATCGTCCCCCGGGACTTAGGGTCCGCACGGCTCGGGACGCCGTGCGTGGGACCTTCACAAAGAAGCGTCCCCCGGACGGTTCTTTGTGAAGGTGGTGCTGCCGGTGAGGATTGAACTCACGACCTCAGCCTTACCAAGGATGCGCTCTACCACTGAGCTACGGCAGCATGATGTCGGAAAGACGCGCGGCCTATGGCCGGTCGGGCGCGGGGCGTCAAGGCGCTTGCCGGGAACGGCGTTGCGCCATAGCAACGCCCCCATGGCCAAGCCGACCCCCGACCGCGAGCAACGCCTCGCCGCCGCGCTTCGCGACAATCTTCGCCGGCGCAAGGCGCAGAGTCGGGAGGCGACCCCGCCCGAAGCGCCGGAAAAGGACGCCGCCGACTAAAGCCGCTCTTTGGCCGAGCGAGCCGCCGCCCACGCGTCGCCAAGCCTCTCGTCGATCGAGCGCGGGTCGAACGGGTCGAGCCCCGAGCCGGGAAACAGGCAATATTCGCCGAACAGCAGCCCGCCCTCGACCTCGTAGAAATCGACCCGGACGAAGTCGAGCTCGCCCGCCATCGCCTCGGCGGCGGCAAGCATCTCGCCGAGCGTGACCGGCGGCGCGGGATCGGGCGCGCCGTCGGCCGCCGACAACCGTGTCCAGTCGCGGTCGAACTGGATCCAGCGGTGCCGCCCGGTGCCGCGGCCGAGGTGCAGCTGGACCACCGCCGCGCGCCCGGCGAAGACATAGACCTTGTAATCGAGCGGCGGCACGCGCCCGTCGCCGACCAGCGGCTCGACCAGCGCCAGTCGCCGCGCCCCGCGATAATGCCATTCGCCGAGCAGCCCGCCATAAGGCCGCCGCCGCCAGGCGCGCGCCGCCCGCGCCGCGCGCCGCCAGTCGGCAAGGTCGCGCACGACGCGATACTGGCCGCAGCCATGGTTGGCCTTGACCATCAGCGGATAGCCGCCGGGCGGATCGGCGGGGAGGCGCGCCCCGCTCCACAGCGTCGGGATCACCCGCGCCGCGCCGAGCCGTTCGACCGCGATCGCCTTGCCGGCGAGCTTGTCGGTCAGCCGCGCCAGCGCCTGGTCGCGGTCGTCGAGCTTGCGGCGCTGCACCCATTCGGTGAACAGCGTAGGTCGATCGAAGTCGGGCCAGCGGCCGTGCCGCCAGCGATAGAGCAGCGCCACCCACGCGCGCCCCAAACGCCCGGCCTTGCGCCCGCCTCGCGCCGCGCGGCGCGGGTCAGCGGCGATGCGCGCCGACCAGTTGCTGGATCGCGTGGCCCGCCGCGGTCAGCCGGTCGAGCCCGCGATTGAGCGCGACCCGCGGCCCGAGGATATAAAGCGCCGCCAGCACCCAGCCGAGCAGCAGCCACAGCAGTGGCCCGGCGCCCCGAAGTCGCTTGGTCACGATACCCCTCCCCGGTCCCGGCTCACAACGGCGCGCACTGCGCCTCGAGCCAGGCGCGGTCCTCGCCCGCGAGCTGCGGCCCGACGATCTCCAGCACCTGGGCGTGATAGGCGTCGAGCCATGCCAGCTCTTTCGGCGACAGCATGTCCTTGACGACCAGTCGCCGCTCGATCGGCGCGAAGGTCAGCGTGTCGAAGCCGAGCATCTCCTTTTCCGCGCCCTCGACCTGTTTCTCGACCGTCAGCACGAGGTTCTCGATGCGGATGCCATATTCGCCCGCCTTGTAATAACCGGGCTCGTTCGAAAGGATCATGCCGGCGGCGAGCGGCTCGTCGCCGCCCGACTGGCCCGACCCGACCGGCGAAATCCGCTGCGGCCCCTCGTGCACCGCGAGGAAGGCGCCGACCCCGTGGCCGGTGCCATGGGCATAGTCGAGCCCCGCCTCCCACAACGGTCGCCGCGCGAAACTGTCGAGCTGCGAGCCGCGCGTGCCCTTGGGAAACAGCGCGGTGGCGATCGCGATATGTCCCTGCAGCACGCGGGTGAAGCGGTCGCGCATCTCCTCGGTCGGCTCGCCGATCACCAGCGTACGGGTGATGTCGGTGGTGCCGTCCTCATATTGTCCGCCCGAATCGACGAGGTAGAGCGAGTTCATCTCGAGCGGGCGGTTAGTTTCCTCGCTTGCCTTGTAATGGACGATCGCGCCGTTCGGCCCGCTGCCGCTGATCGTGTCGAACGACAGATCCTTGAGCAGCCCGCCCTCGGCGCGAAACGCTTGCAGCCTGTCGCTCGCCTTAAGCTCGTCGAGCCCGCCCTTGGGCGCCTCGGTCTCGATCCAGCGGACGAAGCGCGCGATCGCCGCCCCGTCGCGCGCCTGTGCGGACTTGTGCCCGGCGATCTCGACCGGGTTCTTGATCGCCTTGGGCAGCACCGCGGGATCGCGCACGCGCCATACCTTGGCCCCCGCCGCCTCGAGCGCCTGCGAAATCGCCGCGACCGAGCGTTCGGGGTCGACCGCGACGGTCTTGCCCGCCATCGACTTCAGATAAACCTCGAACGCGTCGCGCTCGTGCAGCCGCACCCCGTTGCCGAGGTGTTGGGCGACTTGCGCGTCGACCTTGTCGCCCGCGACGAACAGGTCGGCGGTGCCGTCCCTGTTGACCAACGCATAGGCGAGCGCGACCGGGGTGTGGGTGACGTCGGCGCCGCGCACGTTGAACGTCCAGGCGATCGAATCGAGCGCCGCCAGCACCGCCGCGTCGGCATTGTTGTCGCTCAGCCAGTCGGCCATTTCCTGCCGCTTGTCGGCCGACGAACGCCCCGCCAGCTCGTCGCGCTGGACCACCAGCCGCGCGTCCGACGGCGCCGGGCGGTCGGCCCACACCTTGTCGATCGGGTTCGTGCCCACCGCGACCAGTTCGGCCCCCTTGGCGGCGAGCTGCTCCCTCGCCTGCTTGACCCAGTCGGCGGTATGCAGCCACGGGTCGTAGCCGATCCGCGCCCCCTTCGGCGCATGCGCGCGGAGCCATTCGGCGGCGCTTGTCTGCGGCACCGATTCGTAGCTCCACTCGGTCGGACTGACCTGCTGGCGCACCTGCAGCGTGTAGCGCCCGTCGGTGAAGATCGCCGCCTCTTCCGGCAGCACCACCGCCGACCCGGCCGAGCCCTTGAACCCGGTCAGCCATTCGAGCCGCTGGGCATAGCTGCCGACATATTCGCTCATATGCTCGTCGGTCAGCGGCACGACGAAGCCGTCGAGCCGGTCCTCCTTCAACTGCTCGCGAAGGGCTTTCAGGCGGTCGGCGTGGGACGACATGGCAAACTCCTTTTCAGCCGCTAGATAGGCCCCGAACCGGCGATCCGCCAAGCCATGAGGTGCCAATGACCCTGCCCCCGCCCCCGCTCGCCGCGCAGAAGCCGCACACCAACGAGGCGCATGGCGTGACGTGGGACGACCCGTGGCACTGGCTCCGCGACCCCGGCTACCCCGAGGTCACCGACGCCGAGGTGCTCGATTATCTGAAGGCGGAGAATGCCTATTTCGAAGCGGCGATGGCGCCGCACCGGCCGCTCGTCACCGAATTGTTCGAGGAGATGAAGGGCCGCATCAAGGAGGACGATTCGACCGTCCCGGTGCGCGACGGGGCCTTCCTCTACCGCTCGGCGTTCAAGCCGGGGACGCAGTACCGCCTGTGGTACCGCACCCCGGTCGGCGGCGGCGCCGAGGCGCTGATCTTCGACGAGAATGCCGAGGCCGAGGGCAAGGATTATTTCCGCCTCGGCGCCTTCGCGGTCTCCCCCGACGGCACGAAGCTGGCGACGCTGGTCGACGACGACGGGTCGGAGCGGTTCAAGCTGGTCGTCCGTGACCTCGCCAACGGGCAGGACCTCGAAACGCTGACCAAGGTCGGGATCGGCGCACCGGTCTGGACCAACGACAGCGGCGGGCTGGTGTTCACCGAGGTCAACGACCAGTGGCGAAGCTACCGCGCGCGCTACCAGCGGCTCGGCTCGGGCGAGGCGACGACGCTCTACGAAGAGACAGACGACATCGCCTTTTCGGTCGGCGTCGACCGCACCACCGACCGCGAATGGATCGTCATCTCGACCGGCAACAACTCGTCGAACGAGGTGCGCTTCGTCTCCGTCGCCGACCCGAGCGGCCCGCTGACGCTGGTCAGGCCGCGCGCGCCCGACCGCCAGTACGAAATCGACAGCGCGCACGGGCGGCTGTGGATCCTCGCCAACGACACCCACGTCAATTTCCGCCTCGCCAGCGCCGACCCGGCCAACCCCGGCGCGTGGCGAGAGGAAATCGCCGGCGACGACCGCACCTATCTTCGCGGGATCGCCAGCCACCGCGATCACCTGCTCGTCACCGCGCGGGTCGATGGGCTCGACCAGCTGCTGCTCCGCCCCTACGACGGCGGCGCGCCCGAGCGGGTGCCGTTCGCCGAGGCGAGCTACAGCGCCGCCTTCGCCGGCAACCCCGAATATGCTCCCGATGCCTACCGCCTCGCCTATTCGTCGATGGTCACCCCGCAGACCGTCTACGACTACCACCCGGCGACCCGCGCGCTCGAGGTGCTAAAGGTCCAGGAAATCCCGTCGGGTTACGACGCGGGCGACTATGTCACCGAGCGGCTGATGATCGAGGCGCGAGACGGGGTGCGCGTCCCGGTCTCGGTGCTTCGCCGCAAGGACAGCCCCAAGGACGGCAGCGGCAAGCTGTTCGTCTACGGCTACGGCGCTTACGGCTATGCGATCCCGCCGAGCTTCTCGGTCACGCGCCTCAGCCTCGTCGATCGCGGCTTCGCCTTCGCCATCGCCCACATCCGCGGCGGCGACGACCTCGGCTACCAGTGGTTCCTCGACGGCAAGCTCACGAAGCGCGAGAATGCGTTCAACGATTTCGTCGATGTGACCAGGGGGCTGATCGATGCGGGCTATGCCAAGCCCGGCCGGGTCGCCGCGCAGGGCGGGTCGGCGGGCGGCGAGCTGATGGGCGCGGCGGTCAACCAGGCGGGCGAGCTTTACGGCGCGGTCGTCGCCGACGTGCCCTTCGTCGACGTGCTCAACACGATGCTCGACGACACGCTGCCGCTGACGCCCGGCGAATGGACCGAGTGGGGCAACCCGATCGTCGACAAGGCCGCGTTCGACCTCATCCGCGGCTACAGTCCCTACGACAATGTCGCCGCCAGGCCCTATCCGCCGATGCTGATCACCGGCGGCCTGACCGACCCGCGCGTCACCTACTGGGAGCCGGCCAAGTGGGCGGCGAAACTGCGCGCGACCAAGACCGACACCAACCCGCTCTACCTCAAGATCAACATGGGCGCGGGCCACGGCGGCAAGTCGGGCCGCTGGAACGCGCTCGAGGAACTCGCCGAGGCCTACGCCTTCGTGCTGACCCAGGTCGCATGAGCGAGCGCCCGCCATATACCCAGTCGATCACCGCGACCGAGGCCGACATCGACGAGCTCGGCCACGTCAACAATGCGGTGTGGGTGAAGTGGATCCAGGACGTCGCGGTCGCGCATTGGCACGCGGTCGCCGACCCGGCGCACCACGACGCCTACGTCTGGGTCGTGGTGCGGCACGAGATCGATTACCTGCGCGCGGTTCTCCCGGGCGAGACGGTGACCGCGCGCACCTGGGTCGGCGATGCGCCGAAGGGCGCGCGGTTCGACCGACACATGGAATTCACCGGTGCCGACGGAAAACCGCGCGTCCGCGCCCGCACCCAGTGGGCGATCCTCGACCGCGCGACCGGCCGTCCGCTGCGCGTGCCCGCCGAGGTGATCGCCCCGTTTTTGGCCGATTGACGCGCCGCGCGCCGGGGCGCAGCATCGCGCGATGGCCCGGCCGATCCTCTACGACTATTTTCGCTCGTCGGCGGCCTATCGCGCGCGGATCGCGCTCAATCTCAAGGGCGTCGAATACGAATCGCGCCCCGTCAGCCTCGCCAGCGGCGAGCAGAAAAAAGCCGGCTACCGGATGAAGAACCCGCAAGGGCTCATCCCGATGCTCGAGATCGACGGCCACCGGATCGGCCAGAGCCTCGCCATCTGCGACTATCTCGACGCCAACTACCCCGACCCGCCGTTCGTGCCCAAGGACGCCGCCGACCGCGCGCACGTGCTCGGGCTCGCGCTGACCGTCGCCTGCGACATCCATCCGCTCAACAATCTCCGCGTGCTCAAATATCTCACCGGCGAGCTCGGCCAGCCCGAGGCGGCGAAGGACGAATGGTATCGCCACTGGATCGCCGAGGGGCTCGCCGCGCTCGAGCTGCTCGCCCGCCCGCGCGCCGGCGCCTTCCTGTTCGGCGACGCGGTCAGCCTCGCCGACATCTGCCTCGTCCCCCAGCTCTACAACGCGCGGCGCTTCTCGATCTCGATCGATCCCTATCCCACGCTCCGCCGCGCCGACGAGACGGCGAGCGCGCACCCGGCATTCGCCGCCGCCCATCCCGAACGACAGGACGTCCCCGCATGAACCGGGTCGACACGATGAACCGCGGCTTCGAGGACGCGCGCGCCCTTGCCGAACTCGACATCCCGCCGATGAAGGACAAGGTCAGCGCCGAGGAATGGGCGGTCCGCGTCGACCTCGCCGCCGCCTACCGGATGGTCGCGCACTACGGCTGGGACGATCTCATCTTCACCCACCTTTCGGCGCGAGTGCCGGGGCCCGAGCATCATTTCCTCCTCAACCCCTACCAGCTGATGTTCGAGGAGGTCACCGCCTCCTCGCTGGTCAAGGTCGACGTCCACGGCAATCCGGTCGAGCCGACCCCGTTCATCACCAATCCGGCGGGCTTCACCATCCACTCGGCGATCCACATGGCGCGCGAGGACGCGCAGGCGGTGATGCACCTCCACACCCCAGCGGGGCAGGCGGTCAGCGCGCACGAGGAGGGACTGCTGCCGCTTACCCAGACCGCGATGCTGGTCCGCTCCGACCTCGCCTTCCACGATTACGAGGGCGTCGCCACCGACCTCGACGAGCGCGAGCGGCTGGTCGCCGACCTCGGCGACAAGGGCGGAATGATCCTTCGCAACCACGGCACGCTCGCGGTCGGCGGCACGGTCGGCGAATGTTTCGTGAAGCTCTATTTCATCGAGCGCGCGTGCGAGGCGCAGATCATGGCGCTGAGCGCGGGGAATAAGTGCAACAACCCGCCGCAGGGCACCCCCGAGCTCGCCGCCGCGCAGGGCTCGGTCGGGCTCAAGCTCGCCGCCAACCTGCTCGCGTGGCCCGCGCTCAAGCGCAAGGCCTACCGGCTCGATCCCTCGTTCGCGAGTTGATGGCCACCCTTTCATTCAGCCTTGCGCCAGCTATCGCTGGCTAACGCGAATCACCGACGTGCGGAGACCCTTGCCAATGCCCCGACCGATCCTCGCCGCGAGCGGCCTGGCCCTCGCCCTCGCCGTGGCCGCGAGCGCCAGCGCGCAGAGCCGCCCGCAGCTGTTCGTCGCCCCTTCGGGCGAGCCGTTCCGCGCCGCCGCGGGCGAGCCTTACCCGGCCGCCAAATGGTTCGCCGCCGCCGACCTCAACCATGACGGCAAGATCGAGGATTACGAGTTCATCGCCAATGTCGCCGCCTATTTCGACCGGCTCGACATCAACCACGACGGCATCCTCTCGCCCGACGAGATCAAGGGCTACGAGGATCACGAGCTACCCGGCATCCTCGGCCGCGCCGATGGCGCATGGCACGGCGGGGAAGCCTATTCGAAGCGCTCGCCCGACGCGGCCAAGACCCGGGACGACGACGAGATGGCCTCGAAGCGCGCGGATCGCGGGCGCGGCCAGTCGGCCAACGACGACGACCGGCCGTCCGACGGCAACGACGGCGGCGAAGCGGCGCGCCTCGCCCGGATCAACGCCGCCGCCTTTCAGAGCGACCTGTTGCGCGGTGCCGGGCGCTTCGGGCTGGTCCCGATTCCCGAGCCGATTACCGCGATGGACAGCAATTTCGACGGCCGCGTGACGAAGGCCGAGATGATGGCCGCCGCCCGCCGCCGGTTCAAGCTGCTGGCGGGCGACCAGGGCTATCTGACGCTCGCCACGCTGCCGAAGACCGCCGTCCAGCGCTAGGGGCAGGCGACCCCTTTACCATCGCCGGGTGCGTTCCCATCTGGGTGACGGGCGGGGGACAACCGAAATCGAAGGTGTCCCGATGAAAATCCTGATGGTCCTGACCAGCCACGACCGGCTTGGCGACACGGGCAAGAAGACCGGCTTCTGGCTCGAGGAGTTCGCTGCCCCCTATTACGTGCTCAAGGACGCCGGCGCCGACATCACGCTCGCCAGCCCCGCCGGCGGCCAGCCGCCGCTCGATCCCAAGAGCGACGAGCCCGACGCGCAGACCGACGCCACCCGCCGGTTCAAGTCAGACCCCGCCGCGCAGCAGGCGCTCGCCTCGACGCGCAAGCTCGCCGAGGTCGCCGACCAGCCGTTCGACGCGGTCTTCTACCCCGGCGGCCACGGCCCGCTGTGGGACCTCGCCGAGGACCCGGTGTCGAAGCGGCTGATCGCCTCGACGCTGACGGCCGACAAACCGGTCGCGCTGGTCTGCCACGCCCCGGGCGTGCTCAAGGATGTGGTCGACGCGACCGGCAAACCGCTCGTCGAAGGCCGCAAGCTGACCGGCTTCACCAACGAGGAGGAAGAGGCGGTCGGGCTGACCGAAGTCGTCCCGTTCCTGCTCGAGGACGCGCTCAAGGCGAAGGGCGCCGATTATTCGAAGAAAGGCAAGTTCGAGCCCTATGTCGTGACCGACGGGCTGCTGATCACCGGCCAGAACCCGCCGTCGAGCGAACCCGCGGCCGAAGCGCTGCTCAAGGTGCTCGAGGAAGCGAAACAACCCGCCTGAGATAAGGTGAACCACAGGCGCCGACATCCCGTGACGGGGTGTCGGCGTCGCGTCCGTCGGGCGCGTCAATCCGACGAGGGCTGAGGCAGGCGCTGCATATTATGTCGGCTCGCCGTCCGGCGGATCATGCGCGCGCACGCACCCCCCGGTTGCTTGCCCGCGAATGATGGTCGGGGAGAGAGGATTCGAACCTCCGGCCCCTGCCTCCCGAAGACAGTGCTCTACCAGGCTGAGCTACTCCCCGACCGGAACCCGCGCGCGCCAGCGCACGAGAGCCAAGGCGCGGGCTTCCTAGCCGCGCCTTTCCCCGAGCGCAACCGCGATATTCACCGGCCGAGCAGCGACAGCCAGTCGGTGTGCCGGACGAACTTCTCGCGCGGGGCCCCGGCGCGCGCCGCGGCCACCTCGGCGGCCTCGATCGTCCGCCAGTCGTCGAAGCTGGTCGGATGGACGCCGCGCGCGCCCAGCAACGCCGCCAGTCCCTCGTGGCCCGCCTTCCCGCCGTCCGACCCCTCGGGCATCGCGGCGGCGATCTGGGCGGCGACTTCCTGCCCGTCGGGGCGGTTGGTGCCGATCGTCCCCGACGGCCCGCGCCGCGCCCAGCCGACGGCGAACAACCGGTCGGCGATTCGACCCTCCTCGTTGGCGTAGCGGCCGCCTGTCTGGTCATAGGGCACCCCGCCGATCGGCGGCGCGGCATAGCCGATGCAGCTGACCACGAGGCGCGCCGGCACCGCATATTCCTCGCCGGTCCCGACCGCCCGCGCGCCGTCGAGCCGGGTCCGCTCGACGATCACCCGTTCGGCGCGCCCCTCGCCCTCGATCCGCACCGGCCGCGCGAAGAAATCGAACACGATCCGCTTGGGCCTGGCCGCGTCGGGCGCGACGAACCCGCGCAAATGCGCCACCGACTTGCGCATCCCGGGCTCGAGCGCGGCGTCCGCGCCCTCGTCGGGAAGATCGCCCGGATCGACTTCGGGCGAGGCGGCAGCGAGATGGCCGAGCTCGCCCAACTCCTTCGGCGTCATTGCGATCTGGTGCGGCCCGCGCCGCCCGAGCAGGGTGATCGTGCGGAGCCGGCTATGGTCGAGCGCATCGATCGCGTGGTTGACGATGTCCGCCCCGGCGAACTCGTCGCGCGTCTTGCTGAGGATTCGCGCGACGTCGAGCGCGACATTGCCGTTGCCGATCACCACCGCGGCCTCGCCATCGAGCGGCGGGTCGAGGTCAGCGAAGTCGGGGTGCCCGTTGTACCAGCCGACGAACGCCGCCGACCCGACCACGCCGGGCAAATTCTCGCCCGCGATGCCGAGCGCGCGGTCGTGCGGGGCGCCGGTCGCCAGCACGACCGCGTCGTAGAGGCCGAGCAGTTGATCGACCGACACCGCCTCGCCGACCGCGACGTTGCCGATGAAGCGCACCCCCTCGCTCTCGGCGACCTGCTCGTAACGGCGGCTGACTGCCTTGATCGACTGGTGGTCCGGCGCGACCCCGAAGCGGATCAGCCCGTAGGGCACCGGCAGCTTGTCGATCAGGTCGATCGCCGCGCCCGCGCCATAGGCCTTCGCCAGCGCCTCGGCGGTGTAGAATCCCGCCGGCCCCGAACCGACGATCGCGAAATGGCGCATGCGGCGACTCCCTGTCGCCGGAGTCTAGGCGCGCTTGTCCTCGAGCAGCAAGTTGGAACCCTGGCTTTTCAGCGCCGCAGCGATCGGCCCCGCGAATAGCCCGAGCATCCCGGGCAGCAGCACGCGGCAATGGACCAGCGCGTCGCGCACGTCGATCTGGCTTTCGACCGCCTGCCCCATCGCGTGGATCGTCAGGTGGAGCGTGTCGCCGTCCCAGCGGTTGGCGACCGCCGCCCCGCCCGGGATATGGCGCTCGAGCGACCCGATATTGGTCTCGAGGCGGCGGCGGGCCTCGGCCTTGCCGAGCTGGTGCGGGATGTCGACATCGATCGGCTGGCTCATGGATGCGATGATGGGAGGCCGCCCCGCCCTTTTCAACCGCGCGCCTTTTCAACCGCGCGCGCGGGTGTAGGCTGGCATCATGCGCCAAGTCGCCGCTCTGTCGTCCGCCGCTTTGTTCTGCGTCCTCTTCGCCGGAAGCGGCAGCGCGCAATGGCTCCCCGGCACCCGCACCCCGGGGTACGACCCGGCCGCCGATTATGTTACCCCCGGGCAGGACGAGCCCGGTTACCGCCGCTGGGTCGCCGCCGACCCGATCCGCGCGACCTATGTGAAGTCGTTCAACGACTATCTCGTCGCCAACGGCGTCGGCGGGGTCGCCCCGACGTGGCAGCTGCTGCGCACCGCCAGCGACTGGCAGAGGTGCGGCGCGCAGCCCTACGACATCCCCCCGCCCGATACCTGGCCCAACCTCGTCGTCGCGCTGCGCTACATCGGCGCCTATGTCGTCCCCGCGGTCGGCCCGGTCGAGCCGGTCAGCAACTATCGAAACCCCGCGCTCAACGCCTGCGCCAAGGGCGCGCCGACCAGCACGCACATGACCGGCGGCGCGGTCGACATGGTCCCGCTAACCCCGATCAGCCGCGAGGAACTGATGGTCCGGCTGTGCCGGCTCCACGTCGCCAGCGGCGGGTGGAACAGCATCGGCCTCGGCTTCTACAAGGGGCTGCGCTTCCACATCGACGCCCGCAAGGCGCGCGAATGGGGGACGGCCGGCGCGCACGGCGGATGGGGCTGCCCGGCAGTGCTGGCCGAGGGCGCGCTGCCGTTCGGCACGACCCCCCTGCCTCAAATGCCGCCGACCCCTGTTGTCCCGCTCAGGCTCGACGAGAAACCCGACCCGCTGGCCCCTACCCCCTGACCGTATTTGCGCCCCTTGTGTTGCGCGAATAACACACCACATCGCCGCCGAACGACGACCGAGGGGCTGACATGGATTTCGAGAAACTGACCGACCGGGCGCGCGGCTTCCTGCAGGCGGCGCAGACCATCGCGGTGCGCGAGCATCACCAGCGGATCACCCCGGCGCATTACCTCAAGGCGCTGCTCGACGACGAGCAGGGCATGGCGGTCGGGCTGATCGACGCCGCGGGCGGCGACGGCAAGGCCGCGCGCCGCGCGGTCGACGCGCTGGTGGCGAAGGAACCGGCGGTGACCGGCAGCGGCGCGACCAGCGCCCCCGGCGTCGACGGCGACCTGCTGCGCGTGCTCGACAGCGCGCAGGAGATCGCGACCAGGGCGGGCGACAGCTACGTCACGGTCGAGCGCATCCTGCTCGCCTTCGCGCTCGCCAAGGGCAGCGCCGAGGGCAAGGCGCTCGCCGACGCGGGCCTTACCCCGCAGGCGCTCAACGCGGCGATCGACAAGCTTCGCGGCGGACGCACCGCCGATACGCAGGGGTCCGAAGACCGCTACGACGCGCTCAAGAAATATACCGTCGACCTCACCGCGCGCGCGCGCGACGGCAAGCTCGACCCGGTCATCGGCCGCGACGAGGAAATCCGTCGCACCGTGCAGGTCCTCGCCCGCCGCACCAAGAACAACCCGGTGCTGATCGGCGAGCCCGGCGTCGGCAAGACCGCGATCGCCGAAGGCCTCGCGCTGCGCATCGCCAACGGCGACGTCCCCGACGGGCTCAAGGACCGCCAGCTGCTCAGCCTCGACATGGGCGCGCTGATCGCCGGCGCGAAATATCGCGGCGAGTTCGAGGAACGGCTCAAGGGCGTGATCGACGAGGTCAAGCAATCCGACGGCGCGATCATCCTGTTCATCGACGAGATGCACACGCTGGTCGGCGCCGGGAAGGGCGAGGGCGCGATGGACGCGGGTAACCTGCTCAAGCCCGCCCTGTCGCGCGGCGAGCTCCACGTGATCGGCGCGACCACGCTCGACGAATATCGCAAGCATGTCGAAAAGGATGCCGCGCTCGAACGACGCTTCCAGCCGGTGTTCGTCGGGGAGCCGACCGTGGCCGACACCATCTCGATCCTGCGCGGATTGAAGGAGAAGTACGAGCTCCACCACGGGGTGCGGATCACCGACGCGGCGCTGGTCGCGGCGGCGACGCTGTCCAACCGCTACATCGCCGACCGCTTCCTGCCCGACAAGGCGATCGACCTGATGGACGAGGCCGCCTCGCGGCTGCGCATGGAGGTCGAATCGAAACCCGAGGAAATCGAGACCCTCGACCGCCGCATCATCCAGCTCAAGATCGAGCGCGAGGCGCTGAAAAAGGAAAGCGACGCCGCCTCGAAGGAGCGGTTGGCGCGGCTTGAACAGGAGCTCGCCAACCTCGAGCAGCAGTCGAGCGAGCTGACCGCGCGCTGGCTCGCCGAAAAGGAAAAGATCGCAGGCGAGGCCTCGGTCAAGGCCGAGCTCGACGCCGCGCGCATCGAGCTCGAACAGGCGCAGCGGGGTGGCGACCTCGCCAAGGCCGGAGAGCTTCAATACGGGCGCATCCCCGAGCTTGAGAAGAAGCTCGCCGACGCCGCCACCGCCAGCGCGGGCGCGATGCTTCGCGAGGAAGTCACCGCCGACGACATCGCCTCGGTGGTCAGCCGCTGGACCGGCGTCCCCGCCGAGCGGATGATGGAAGGCGAGCGCGAGAAGCTGCTGGCGATGGAAGCGACCATCGGCGCGCGCGTCATCGGCCAGGAAGACGCGGTCAAGGCGGTCTCCGCCGCGGTCCGCCGCGCCCGCGCGGGGCTGCAGGACCCCAACCGCCCGCTCGGCTCGTTCCTGTTCCTCGGCCCGACCGGGGTCGGCAAGACCGAGCTAACCAAGGCGCTCGCCGGCTTCCTGTTCGACGACGACAGCGCGATGGTCCGCATCGACATGAGCGAGTTCATGGAAAAGCACGCGGTCGCCCGGCTGATCGGCGCACCCCCGGGCTATGTCGGTTACGAGGAAGGCGGCGTGCTGACCGAGGCGGTCCGCCGCCGCCCCTACCAGGTCGTGCTGTTCGACGAGGTCGAAAAGGCGCACGGCGACGTGTTCAACGTGCTGCTCCAGGTGCTCGACGACGGCCGCCTGACCGACGGGCAGGGCCGCACCGTCGACTTCACCAACACGCTGATCATCCTCACTTCGAACCTCGGCTCGCAATATCTCGCCAATCTCGGCGAGGACGAGGACGTCGCCAAGGTCGAGCCTCAGGTGATGGAGGTCGTGCGCGGCCATTTCCGCCCCGAATTCCTCAACCGGCTCGACGAGATCATCCTGTTTCATCGCCTGTCGGCGAGCCACATGGCGCCGATCGTCGACATCCAAGTCGCGCGGCTCGGCCGGCTGCTCGAGGACCGCAAGATCCGGCTCGACCTCACCCCCGAGGCCCGCGCCTGGCTCGGCCGCGTCGGCTACGACCCGGTCTACGGCGCGCGCCCGCTCAAGCGCGCGGTCCAGAAATACCTCCAGGACCCGCTCGCCGACGAAATCCTTTCCGGCCGGGTCCGCGACGGCTCGACCGTCAGGGTCGACGAGGGCGACGGCGGGCTTGTGTTGACACCCTGACGGCACCTGTCCCAAGCCGCGGCGATGCCGTCGATCCCCTATTTCACGCAGGCTCTCGAGGCGTTGCGAGCCGGCGACCGTCGTGGCGCGGCGGCTCTCCTCGCAAAGCAGCTCACCCCAGGGAATACCTCGCCGAAAAACCTTGCCAGCGTCGCGCAACTGGCGGGGCATATCGGCGAGGCCGATCTTGCCATCGAGGCCGCACGGCAGGCAGTCGTTCCCGGTTCTATTTCTTCCCGTCTCGGCTGGTGGTCTGCGCTCGCCACGTTCGGCCGCACGCAGGAAGCGGTAGCGGACCTCGAACGGCAGCCTAGCGCGGTCCAAAACAATCCTCATGTCGTTCATTTTCGTGCGACCGTCGCCAGCCAAGTCGGTCGCGCCGAGGAGGCCGAGCAGTTGTTCCGCCAGTCGCTCGCGGCAATCCCGGAATCGCTCCCCACCTGGTTCTCGCTCGCGATGATCAAGACCTTCGTCCCCGGCGATCCTGACATCGCCGCGATGGAGCGTCTTGAGAGTTTGCACGCAGCGCCGCCCGAGGCACGCGCAAGCCTGATGCACGGCCTAGGCAAGGCGTGGGAAGACATCGGCGATGTCGACCGTGCCTTCGATTATTATCGGAAGGGAGCGGCGATCAGTTTCGGGGCCCGGCCGGTCGACCTTACCGGACTGCTGCGGGCGGCGGACCGGACGGTGACGGAGTACGGCCCCGATTTCGCCGAGCGCCTGGCTCCCTCGACCTTCGAAGGACAAAGGTCCCTGTTCGTCACCGGCATGCCCCGATCGGGGACGACCCTGACCGAGCAGATCCTCCTCAGCCATTCGAACGTCTTGGACGGGGCCGAACTCAACCTCTTCGGGGCTGCGCTGCTGCCCGCGGGCGGGACGCTGGCGACAGCTGTGGCCTATCAGGAAAAGCGCGGGTCGTCCGACCCGTGGGGCGACATTGCGCGGGATTATGCCGGGCTGGTCGACCGCCATTTCCGGTCGTCGTCCCTGATCGTCGACAAATCTCTCAATCAGGGCCTGATGGTCGGACTCATGCTCCATGCGATGCCCGATGCAAAGATCGCCTGGCTACGACGCAATCCCGGGGATGTCGCGTTGTCGTGCTTCGCCACCTACTTCGCCGGCGGCCTTCCATGGACCAATTCCTTGGCTGCAATCGCCGACTTCATGCGCATGGAAGACCGGCTGTTCGATCATTGGCAGCAATGCTTCCCAGAACAAATCCTCGCTGTCCCTTACGAATCGCTGGTCGAACGTCCCGGCGAATGGGCGCTCAAGCTGCAGCGTCATTTCGATCTGCAGACCGAAGCCGGGCTTGAGCAAATCTCGCGAAAAGGGCGCGCCGTAAGGACCGCCAGCGTGGGACAGGTGCACGATAGGATCACCACGCGCCGAATCGGCCGGGCCGAGGCCTTCGCAAGGCACCTCAAGCCTTTTTACGATCGCTACGACGGGTAGCCCGTCGCGCGCGAGGGAAGCGGACGCTCCCTTTCCCGCTCGGCATTCCCGACAACAAGAAAGGGCCGCTCCCTTCCAGGAGCGGCCCCTCTTTTTTGCCGGATCCGTTACCGGACCCTGCCGCGGTGCTTAGCCACGCTCCCCGGCGGGGGGCGGAGGCGGCGGCGGCGGCGGCGGCGGCGGCGGCGGGCAGGTCGCCGTCGCGTCGATCACCGTTCCGTCCGGGCAGGTCTGCGTCTGCACCGGGGGCGGGGGCGGCGGCGGCGGCGGCGGCGGCGGGGGCGGCGGCGGCGCCGAATGCCCACCCCACATCAGGTCGAGCCCGAGGCGGACGTAGCGCGGCGTCTGGTACGCCGTCGGGGTCCGGTAAAGGACATCCGCGATGTAGGTGCCGTCTCCGTTCGCAGCCTGTTCCTGCTGCGCATAGCGCTGGATCACCGCGTGCGAGTTGAAGACGTTGAACACGTCCGCCCGCAGCGTGAGCTTGCGCTGGTCGTTGTCGCCCAGCGGCACGTTGAAGCGCGCCGACAGGTCGATCTGCTTCAGCCAGTTCGACTTCCAGCCGGTGCCACGCGGCGACGGAGCCTGACCCGTGTAGGTCGGGGTGCCATCGATCGTGGTCAGGCCGGTACCGCAGTAGAAGCTCGAGGCACCGTAACCCGCGGCATGCGAATCGGTCGGGTGGATACCCTCGCACGACCCGTGCATCGGCGACTGCACGAAGATATTCGCGCCGAGCGTGAACATCTTGCCGAAGTGATAGCCGCCGAACAGCTTGAACTGCCAACGGTGATCGTTCGGCAGCAGGCCGTACGAGTAGTCCGACAGGCCGAGGTAGTCGAAGTCCTGCGTCGAACCCGCGTCGGTCTGCGCGCCGTTGCCGGCGTCCGACTTCACGGTGCCTTCGGTGTTACCCTTCAGCTTCGACCAGGTGACCGACCCGCTCGCCAACCAGACACCGTCGTCGGTGCGGTTGAAGTCGAGGATGATCGCCTTGTACGTGCGCTTCGGCTTCGGGAACGTCAGGCCCGTCAGCGTGACCGGCGAGACCTGGCCCTTCGTGGCCAGGTACCAGTCGTTGAGCGTGATCGACGACTGGCCGACGTTCCAGATGTAGTAGGCGCTGTTGTTGCTGTAGAAGTCGCACTGCTGGCCCGCCAGGTTGGTCGGGTTGCCGTCCGCATCGTAGGTCGCACTCGGGCAGAAGTGATCCGCCAGCTGCGGCGCGAAATCGGTGTCTTCCGAAACGCGCTTAAGCTTCCGGTAGATGCCGTTGATGCCAAAGCTCAGCCGCGGCGTCGCCTGATAGCGGGTGCCGAGAATGAACTCGTCTTCGTAGGTCGCCTTGGTGCCCGGGACGATCTTGGCGATCGCCGGGTTCTGGACGTTCGCGCCGAACACGAGGCAGGTGTTCGCCCCGTTCTGCGGCGAGCCGGGGGCCGCCGACAGGTCTTCCGGACAGGCCGAGGCATAGCCCGAGTTCCCGAGGAAGGTCAGCGCCGGCCCGATCGGCCCAAGCGGCAGACCCGTGGTCGGGTCATACTTGAAGGCAGCGCGCTGCGCCGACGTCGGACGACCCGACGGATCCTGACCCGGATAGGCGAAATATTCGGCGAAATAGTCGTCGCGGCCGCGGAAGCCGAGGTTCATCGCCGGCGGGATGAAATAACGGCCGTAGCTGCCGAAGAACTTCCAATTCTGGAGCGACGGCGGCGAGTAGCTGAACGCGACGCGCGGGCCCCAGTTGTTCTTGAAGTTCAGATACTGCTCACCCGACAGGTTCGCCTGCTTGAAGATGTCGTCGCGGATGCCGAAGTTCACCGTCAGGCCATCGACCGGGGTCGTCCACGAGTCTTCGGCATAATAGGCCGTGTCGGTCGCCGACACGTGGCCGCCGAGCCGCTCGTAGATCACCTGGATGCCGTTCGCCCGGTAGCGATAGAGGACCGGAAGCGTGCCGACCGCCGAAGTGATCTTGTCTTCGCTCAGGTCTTCGTTGTCGAAGCCGAAACGGACGTGATGCTGGCCGGCCGCCGTGAAGCGGATGTCGGCATCGCCGCGGTAGAACCGGCGACGGGTCTTGTTGATCGCCTGGGTCGCGAACGGCTGGTCGGCCGAGACGACGACCGTCGCGCCGCCCGTCGTTTCCGGACGGCGATCCTGGACGTAGTAGTTGCTCGTCGACGACGGCAGGACGCTCGAGTCGTCCTTGTTGACGCCGTACGCGCCCGACAGGGTCAGCCACGGGGTGACGTCGCCGGTGTAGCGCGCGACCCAGTTCAGGCCACCGTCGAAGATCTTCTGCGTGCCCTGCGACGCACCGATGGTACCACCGGTGAAGTTGCTGTTCGGCGTGAACTCGTACGCGGTCTGGTAGCCGACGTTGCGGGTGTCGAAGATCGTGAACTCGAAGTGCTGCGTCGGGTTGATGTACGCATCGAGCTTGCCGCCGTAGAACGGATCATTGTTCTTGGTGCGGTAGAAGGTGGTGCTCGAAGCCGCCTCGTCGGTCTGACGGTTGGCCGAGATCAACCCGTAGATGAACAGGTGATCCGGGATGATCGCGCCGCCGGCCTCGAGGGTCAGCTGCTTCGAATCATGCTTGCTCATGCGGCCGATCGTCGACGGGTTCGTCGCGAGGCCGATGTTCGGGCTGTAACCCTCCAGGCTGCGCGGCTCCCAGTCGAAGTGGAGCGCGATGAACGGATCGTTGGTGCCCGACTTGGTGGTCGCGTTGAGCACGCCGCCGGTCGCACGACCGAATTCGGCCTGGTAGCCGCCGGTCTGCACGTCGAGGTTCTTGTAGAAATAGAACGGCACGCGCGCCGACCCGACATAGGTGTCCGGGTTGGTGATGTTGAGGCCGTTCACATAGTAGGCGTTCTCGGCGACCGACGAACCGCCGACCGTCGGCACGTCGCCGAAGCCGGTGACGCCGCGCTGCACCGTCGGGGCCAGCAGGGCGATCGCGGTCACGCTGTGCGCGATCGGGGCGTTCGCATTGACCGCCTGGACGTCGATGTTGAGGCCGGTCGCGGCCTGCGTCGCACGCTGGCGCGCACGGCCGGTGACGACGATCTCGTTGCTGCCGAGCGCCTGCGTCTGCAGGCCGACGGTAACCGTGCTCTGCTGAGCGGCGGTGATCGTGATCGTGTCCTGCGACTTGCTGTAACCCGCGGCGCTGACGCTCAGGTTGTACTGGCCCGGGACAAGGCCGGCGGCGGTGAAGTTACCGCTGCCGTCGGTCACGAAGGTGCGGGTCTGGCCCTGAGCGGCACTGGTCAGGCTGACCGTCGCGCCGGCGACCGGGGCGCCCGAGTTGTTGGTCACGGTGCCAAGCAGCGCGCCCGTTGTGTAGTCCTGCGCGGCAGCCGGGGCAGCCGCAAACACGGCAGCACCCGCTCCGACGATGGCGATGGTCTGCAACGCGGCAGACGCACGCAAGATCGATTTCTTCATGTATTTCCTCCGAGACCGAGCCGTCTCTTGACGGACTCAAGCTTGAACCGAGGGCCTCGACCCCCACTTCAACGCGCCTTCTGCGGGCAGACGCGCTCGACTGTAAAGTTTCTGAAAGACTGCGCGGAACCTTTTGTGCCGCACTGTGTCAGTGCCGCCACAGTGCCGCCACAGGGGCGGAGGCCCCTATTTCGCGGCGCGCTGCTCGGCTTCGAGGCTCGCCGCGGCGTCGGCATAGGCCTCCTGCCGCGCGACCGACCAGTAGCGCAGTTCGTCGAGCGGAATCTGGATCCCGCTGATCGCGCAGACGACATGGTCGCCGTCGCTCAGCAGGCGGAAGCTGGCATCCATGTAATGCACGCGCGCCACGCGGCCGCGCCCGGTCATCAGCATCTCAATCCTCCGCCGGCGGCGCGTCGAACAACCCCGGCTGCGGTTCGCCATAGGCCGCGCGGCGCTTTCGCTCAACCGGCGGGCGAAACGCCCTGGGCAGCGTCGTCCCCGGGTCGCCGGCGTTCGCCGCGACCACCCCGTCGGCGAAGTGGAGGTCAAGCGCCCCCGCCTGCCGCGCGTCGTGCGCATGGGTCAGCGTCCGTCCCGCCCGGTCGGTCACCCGGACGTAGCCGCGCTGCAACGGCTTTTCGGGATGCGCCAGCTCGGCCAGCCGCCACAGCCCCGCCAGCCGGTCGCCCGCGCGCTCGATCTTCTGCGCCACCAGCCGCGAATCGAGCCGTGGCGCCACCCCGGCAAGGTCGGCGCGCGCGTGCGCGGCGCGGGCGGCGAGCGCGCGGGGCAGCCGCGCCCCCGCCTCGTCGAGTCGCCGCGCGAGCGGATCGAACAACGCCCCCGGTTCGGGCCAGCGCTCGCTCGCCGCCGCGAACCGCTCGCCCGCGCGCTGCACCAGCCGCCGCGCCGCCCCGGCCTTGCGCTGCCCGTGTCCGCCGAGCGTCTCGACCAGCTCGGCGCGCACCGGCACCGCAATCTCGGCGGCGGCAGTCGGGGTCGGCGCGCGTCGGTCGGCGGCGAAGTCGATCAGCGTGGTGTCGGTCTCGTGCCCGACCGCGCTGATCAGCGGGATCGGCGATTCGGCCGCCGCGCGCACCACCACTTCCTCGTTGAACGCCCACAAATCCTCGACCGACCCGCCGCCGCGCGCGACGATCAGCAGGTCGGGCCGCGCGGCGTGGGTGGCGAAGCCGCGAATCGCCGCCGCCACCTTGTCCGCCGCCCCGTCGCCCTGCACCGGCACCGGCCACAGCACGACATGGCTCGGGAACCGGTCGGCGAGCCGGTGGAGGATGTCGCGAATCACCGCCCCGGTCGGCGAGGTCACCACCCCGATCGTGCGCGGCAGATAGGGCAGCCGCCGCTTGCGCGATTCGTCGAACAGCCCCTCCGCCGCCAGCGCGCGGCGGCGTTTGTCGAGCAGCGCCATCAGCGCCCCCTCGCCCGCCAGCTCCATCCGGTTGACGACGATCTGGTATTTCGACCGCCCCGGATAGGTCGTCAGCTTGCCGGTCGCGATCACCTCGGCCCCGTCTTCGGGGGCGAAGGCGAGCGCGCCCGCCTGCCCGCGCCAGATCACCGCGTCGATGCACGCCTCGTCGTCCTTCAGCGTGAAATAGCAGTGCCCCGACCCGTGCCGCTTCCACCCGGAGATCTCGCCGCGCACCCGCACCCGGTCGAACGCGGTCTCGACCGTCCGCTTGAGCGCGCCCGACAGCTCGCCGACCGACAGCGGCGGCGAATTGTCGCCCTGCCGCTCGTCGGCTAACAGGCCGGCTCGGTCGGGATCGGGAGTGGTCATGAACATCCTTTTGCTGGGGTCTGGCGGGCGCGAGGATGCGCTCGCCTGGCGGTTGAGGCAATCGCCGAGCTGCGACGAGCTGGTCTGCGCGCCCGGCAATCCCGGGATCGCGCGCTGGGCCGAATGCGTCGCGCTCGATCCGTGCGACCCGGCCGAGGTGGTGCGCCTCGCCCAGGCACGCAACATCGACCTCGTCGTCGTCGGGCCCGAGGCGCCGCTGGTCGCCGGGGTCGCCGACGCCTGCCGCGCCGCCGGCATCGCGGTGTGCGGCCCGTCGGCCGCCGCCGCCGAGCTCGAAGGCTCGAAGGGGTTCACCAAGGATCTTTGCGCAAAGGCCGGAATCCCGACCGCCGCCTACGTCCGGGTCGACACCGCCGCCGCCGCGCTCGCCGCGCTCGACCGCTTCGCGATCCCCGTGGTAATCAAGGCCGACGGGCTGGCGGCGGGCAAGGGCGTCACCGTCGCGGCGACCCGCGCCGAGGCCGAGGCCGCGATCCACGCCGCGGGCGACGGGCATATGGTCATCGAGGAGTTTCTCGACGGCGAGGAAGCGAGCCTGTTCGTCCTCGTCGACGGCGCCCGCTGCGCCGCGCTCGCCAGCGCGCAGGACCACAAGCGGGTCGGGGAAGGCGACACCGGCCCCAACACCGGCGGGATGGGCGCCTACAGCCCCGCTCCCGTCCTCACCCCCGCGCTCGAGGCACGCGCGATGCGTGAGATCGTCGAGCCGACCGCGCGGGCGATGGCCGAGGCCGGTACCCCGTTCAACGGCGTCCTGTTTGCCGGGCTGATGCTGACCGCCGAGGGGCCGAAGCTGATCGAATATAATGTCCGCTTCGGCGACCCCGAGTGCGAGGCGATCATGCCGCGCATCGCCGGCGACTTCGCCGCGTTGCTGGCCGACGTCGCCAACGGGCGGATGGACGATCTCGACCTCGAGCTCGAGGAAGCGGTGACGATGACCGTCATCGTCGCCGCGCAAGGCTACCCCGGCACCCCGAAGAAAGGCGGCGCGATTCGCGGCCTCGACGAGGCCGAGGCGGAAGGCGCGATCGTCTTCCAGGCGGGCACGGCGGCGCAGGACGGCGGCCTCGTCGCCAGCGGCGGGCGGGTCCTCGCGGTCACCGCCGCGGGCGAGACCCTCGCCGACGCGCGCGACGCCGCCTATGCCGCGCTCGCGAAAATCGACTTCGCCGACGGCTTTCATCGCCGCGACATCGGCTGGCGCGAGCTGGAACGCGCGCGCGGCGCGGCGGTTACGCCTTCATGACCCCCGTCCGCTTCCGCTTCCACGCGCTCGGCATCGCCGCGACCATGGCGGTCGCCGCGCTCTGGCACGGTCCGCTCGGCGCGGGCGAACGCATGGCGAGCTTCCTCGAAAACGAGACCCGCGCGATGCTTGTCAAAAACGAGGCCCCGCCGTTCACCGTCGCGATCCACCGCGCCCCGCTGACCCGCACGATCCACCTCGGCGGGCAGGGCAACGACTTCCAGCGCGGGATGATGGTCGAGGATGTCGAGGCGCTGCCCGGGGTCGAGGCCGCGACCTACCGCCGCCGCGCCGAGGGCGTCTGGCCGCTGCTGCTCGAGGTCGAAATCCTCGCGCTGGTCGGCTTCGCGGCGGGGATGATCCTCGCCTACGTCTTCGGGCTTCGGCGGTTGTCGCACCAATATGATCCGTTCTAGGGCGCGCCGGTGCTGACGCTGCTGCAATTTTACTGGCCAGTTCTCGCGGCGGGACTGGTGATCGGACTGCTCGTCGGCCGCCGCCTTTACGTGCCGCCCAAACGCACCCTGCGCGATCACAACAAGGAGAAATGATGACCGACCTGTTCGCCCAGCACCCGCTGATCGTCGTCATCGGCGCGCTGGTGATCCTCGCGCTGCTGTTCCTCGCCTTCCGCCCGCGCCAACGGGTGACGCTGACCGACAGCGCCCCGGTCCGCCCGCACATGGCCTCCAGCCACGCCCCGGAGGCGCACGAGGGCCGCGGGGTCGGCGACGAATTCGCCGCCGCGACCAGCGACGTCGCCGGCGACATCTTCAACGCGCGGATCCACGCCAACCTCCCCGGCGCGGGCGGCCCGCCCGACGACCTGCTGCTGCTGAAAGGCGTCGGCCCCAAGCTCGCCGAGCTGCTCAACGCGCGCGGCCTCACCCGCTTCGACCAGATCGCCTCCCTCAGCGAAGGCCAGCTCGAAACCCTCGACAGCTCGCTCGGCGCGTTCCGCGGCCGCCTCGCGCGCGATCGGGTGACCGAACAGGCCGACTATCTCGCGCGCGGCGACACCGACGGGTTCGAACAGAAGTTTGGGAAACTCTAGGACGCCGCCGCCACTTCCTCCGGCGCGGCGCGCTTGCGCTTGCGGCTGACCAGCAGCTTGTCGATCTTGCGCCCGTCCATGTCGAGCACCTCGAACGACCAGCCGTCGTGGGTGAAGGTCTCGCCCTCGCCGGGCAAATGCTTGAGCACCGACAGCGCGAACCCGGCGACGGTCGAATAGTCGCGGTCGGCGGGCATGGCGACGCCGATGCGGTCGGCCAGCAGGTCGGCGCTCGCCGCCCCGCTCACCAGCCAGCTGCCGTCGTCGCGCTCGACCAGCGGCTGGTCCTCGCCCTCGTCCATGTCGTTGGCGAACGCCCCCGCCAGGCTCGCGAGGATCGAGCCCGGGGTGACGATCCCGTCGAGATGGCCATATTCGTCGTGGACCAGCGCCAGCGGCACCTCGGCGTGGCGAAGCACCGCCAGCGCGTCCATCGCGTCCATCATGTCGGGGATCACCGGCGCGTCCTTGCGCAGCTCGCCGATCGCGATCGACCGGCCCTCGAGCAGCGCGCACAGCATGTCGCGGGTCGATACCACCCCGACGATGTCGTCGACCGACCCGCGCGCCACCGGCAGTCGGCTGTGCGAGCTTTCGGCCAGCACCGCGCGAATGTCCGCCGCGCTCGCCTGGGCGTCGATCCAGTCGATCTCGGTGCGCGGGGTCATCACCTCGCGCACCGGCCGGTCGGCGAGGCGGACGATCCCGCTGATGATCGCGCGCTCATTTTCCTCGATCACCCCGGCGCTGGTCGCCTCGGCGACGACCAGGTGAAGCTCCTCGGCGGTCACGACATTCTTCGATTCGCGGGTCAGCCCGAGCAGCCTGAAGATCGCCGCGCTGGTGCGGTCGAGCAGCCACACGAACGGCGCGGTCGCCTTGGCCAGCCACAGCATCGGGCGGCTCATGATCGCGGCGATCGGCTCGGGACTGCGCAGCGCCACCTGCTTGGGCACCAGCTCGCCGATCACCAGGCTGGCGAAGGTGGTCAGCACGATTACCAGCGTGAAGCCCGCCTGCGCCGCGGTCTCGTGGCTGAGCCCGAGCCGCTCCAGCCGCTCGGCCACCGGCTCGCCCAGGCGCGAGCCCGAAAAGGCCCCCGCGACCACCGCGATCAGCGTGATCCCGCTCTGCACCGTCGCCAGGAATCGCCCCGGATCGCCCGACAATTCGAGCGCGACCCGCGCCCCGTTGCTGCCGGTCTTGGCCATCGCCTTCAACCGCGCCTCGCGCGACGAGACGATCGCCAGCTCGCTCATCGACAGCACCCCGTTCAGCGCGACGAGCGCGAGGATGATGACGATGTCGATCCACGGAAAAGGGGCCAGCGGCTGGGTCATGCGGTGAGCGGTCCATGCCGGATCGTGACCGCGACGGCAAGAATCAGCCGGGAAGTTCGCCCTGCCGCCGCTCGGCGAAAAAGCCGCGCAGCTGCGCCGCCGCCTCGTCCTCGCCCAGCCCGGCGACAATCTCGGGCCGGTGGTGGCAGGTCGGCTGGGCGAACAGCCGGGGACCGTTGACCACCGCCCCGCCCTTGGGGTCCTCGGCGGCGAAGCAGAGCCGCCCGATCCGCGCCAGCGCGATCGCCCCCGCGCACATCGCGCACGGCTCCAGCGTCACCCACAGCTGGCACTCGTCGAGCCGCGAGGTGCCGAGCGCCGCCCCGGCGCGGCGGAGCGCGACGACCTCGGCATGGGCGGTGGGGTCGGTCGCCCCGCGCATCGCGTTGGCCGCCTCGGCGACGATCGTCTCGCCGCGCGTGACCACCGCGCCGACCGGCACTTCGCCCGCCCGCGCCGCCTCGGCGGCGAGGTCGAGCGCGCGGCGCATGGCGGGGGGAAGCAGCAGCGAGCCCATGGCCGCCCCCCTAGCAGCCGTCGGGCACGAACCCTAGCGCGCGGCCTGGTTGGCGGGCTGCGGTTGGCCTTGTGGCTGCGGCGGCGTGGGCCGCGTCACCTCGATCTTGGGAACGTTGACCTGCGCGGTGCCGGGTTTGATCTCGACCTGCGGGACGGTGACGTTCGCCGGCCCGGTCCCGACCCCGACCGACCCGGTCTGCACCTCGAACGCGGGCGGCTGGCCGCCGTGGGCGGTGACGGTGGTGCCGTTGACGCTGACTCCGGGAAGCTGCGCGGGCTGGGTCTGGTAGACCTGCCAGAAACCTGTCTTGATCGCGATCAGCGCGGCCACCACCACCACCATGAGTATCAGCAGAACCGCGCGCATCCCCATCTCCTGTTATCTTGTCTCGTCCCCGAGCAGCCATCCAACGCAACAAAGCGTGTCGGGTTGCGGACGCTTCGCCGCGCGCGGTCACCGCCCACCGGCCAGTTGACGATTCGCCCTTCGCCCGGTTGACGATTCGCCCTTCGCTCTGTATCGGGCGGCGCTTTCCGGGCGCATTCGCGCGCTCCCACAACCGATAAGGTGATCTATGTCGCGGGTTTGCGAGCTGACCGGCAAGGGCCGGCAGGTGGGCAACAATGTTTCCCACGCCAACAACAAGACCAAGCGCACGTTCCTGCCGAACCTGCAGAACGTCACGCTGATGAGCGAATCGCTCGAAAAGAGCGTCAAGCTCAAGGTCTCGACCCACGGCCTTCGTTCGGTCGAACATGTCGGCGGCCTCGACAACTGGCTGACCAAGACCAGCGAGGACAAGCTCTCGCCCAAGGCCGCCAAGCTGAAGCGCGAGCTCTCGAAAAAGGCCAAGGCGAGCGCCTAACCCTTCGGCGGCAGGTCGATCGCGACCAGCAGCGTCGGCCGCCACCGGATAAAGTCATTGTCGGTCACGATCCACAGCCGCGTCCCGCCGCCAGGCAGGGGCGCGGCCGCGATTCCTTCCGGATTGTCGAGCGGCCCGAGACGAAGCCGGATCGGCGCGCCCAGTCCCGAAATCCAGGAATGGAATCCGGTTGGCCCGATCCCCCGGTGGATCATCGCCACGCGCCCGTCGGGTAGCCGCGCGGCGTCGCTCACCCCGCTCGCCTCGGCGATCCAGTCGATCTTCGTCCCGTCGGGCCAGATCGCCTCGACTCCCAGGTTGGGCTCGAAGTCGGGCGACGACAGCGCGATCCGCGCCAGCGCACGGTCGAACCGCCGGTCGTAGAGGATCAGCGAGTGGACCTGCTCGTAGCTCAGCCACCAGCCGCGCCCGAGCGGATCGGGGGCAAGCCCCTCCGAATCGCGCCCGATCTTGCGCGCCGGGTCGCCCGCGGTCTCGGCGATCGAATGGAGCTGCACGACCGGCGCCGCGCCGCCCGGCGGGTCGAGCCACATCGCCACCGCCGAATCGCTCACCGCGAGCAGCCGCCCGCGCTCGACCGCCAGCGCCGACAGCCCGCCGAATCGCGGGTCGCGCGCCCGCACCTCCCACGCGCCGACCAGCCGCGCCGGCCCCTCGACCGCCACCCCCGGCCGCGCGCGATAGTCGAGCGCGAGGCTGCGATCGCCGACCGGGTCGAAGCGGTTCGCCCCCCGGTCCGACACCGCCATCAGCCCGATCAGCCCGATCAGCGCCAAGCCGTTGAAAAAACTCGATTTGCTGAACGAAAGCTGCAATGCGCGTTCAGCTTCGTTCAACTGCGAATCGTGCATAAGCCTTTGCAACGGCGGGGTTTTCCCCCTTTCCCCGCCGCCCAGATCCCTCGCGTCGCGTAACGAGGGGGGGCCGGAGCGCGTAAACTGCTCCGGCCCCATTTTCTTTTCGCCCCCTCACCGCGTGTCGAACAGCGCCGCAAGCTGCCCGATCAGCGCGCCGCCGAGCTGCTCGGCATCCATGATCGTCACCGCGCGCGAATAGTAGCGCGTCACGTCGTGGCCGATCCCGATCGCCACCAGCTCGACGCTCGATCGCGATTCGATCCAGTCGATCACCTGCCCGAGGTGCCGCTCGAGATAGCCGCCGTCATTGGCGCTGGCGGTCGAATCGTCGACCGGCGCGCCGTCGGAAATGACCATCAGGATCCGCCGCTCCTCGGGCCGCGCGGCGAGGCGGTTGTGCGCCCACAACAGCGCCTCGCCGTCGATATTCTCCTTCAGCAGCCCCTCGCGCATCATCAGCCCGAGGCTCTTGCGCGCGTGGCGATAGGGCTGGTCGGCGCGCTTGTAGACGATGTGCCGGAGGTCGTTGAGCCGCCCGGGATGGAGCGGCCGCCCGGCGCCCAGCCACGCTTCCTTGGCCTGCCCGCCCTTCCACGCGCGGGTGGTGAAGCCCAATATCTCGGTCGCCACCCCGCACCGCTCGAGCGTCCGCGCGAGGATGTCGGCGCTGGTCGCGGCGATCGAGATCGGCCGCCCGCGCATCGACCCGCTATTGTCGATCAGCAGGCTGACCACCGTGTCCTTGAACTCGGTGTCGCGCTCGACCTTGTAGCTCAGCGAATGGCCCGGCGAGGTCACCACCCGCGCCAGCCGCGCGGCGTCGAGCAGCCCTTCTTCCTGGTCGAAGTCCCAGCTTCGCGCCTGCTGCGCCATCAGCCGCCGCTGCAACCGGTTGGCGAGCCGGGTTACGACCCCGCCAAGGCTCGCCATCTGCTGGTCGAGATAGGCGCGAAGCCGCCCCAGCTCCTCGTCGTCGCACAGCTCGGTCGCGGTCACCACCTCGTCGTACTGGGTGGTGAAGGCGCGATAGTCGGTCGCCGGCGAATCGGCCCAGTTGCGCCGTCCCGCGGTCGGCGCGGCGCGCTCGTCGCCCTCCTGCCCCTCGGCCGCCTCGCCCTCGTCGTCGAGGTCGAGAGTCGATTCGCCCTCCTCCTCTCCTGCCTCGGGCTCGGATTGCTCGGCGCGCATGTCCATCTCGCCGCCCGCGCTTCCGTCCTGCTCCTCGGCGCTGTCGGCGTCCTCACCCCCTTCGCCTTCGTTCGGCTCGTCCTCGCCCGCCTCGGGCTCGGGCTCGCTCGGCTGCCCCGGCTCGACCAGCTCGAGATCCTCGAGCAGCCGCTGCGCCAGCGTCGCGAATGCCGCCTGGTCGTCGATCGTCAGCGCCAGCGCGTCGAGCTCGGGGCCCGCCTTTTCCTCGATCCACGGCGCGACCAGCTCGATCGCCGCTTTCGCCCCCGCCGGCGGCGCCTCGCCGGTCAGCCGCTCGCGCGCGATCAGCGCGACCGCGCTCGCCAGCGGCACTTCCTCGGCGGTCCGCGCGCGCCCGATCGCGTCGCCGCGCACCCGCGCCTCGGCCAGCTCGGAAAGGTTGGCGCGAACCCCGGCCATCGCCCGCGCGCCGAGCGCCTCGACCCGCGCCGCCTCGAGCGCGTCGAACACCCCGCGCGCCTCGCCCTCGACCCGCGGCGCGCGCGCGGCGTGAAGCGCGGGGTCGCTGTAGCGGAACATCAGCGCGTGCGCGTCGGCCGCGCCGCGCGCCTCGGCCACCAGCCGGGGCTCGAGCCCGTTGCCGGGGGAGAGCACGCGGATCGTCTTGCCCGCGGCCGATGCCCCCTCGCTCGCCAGCGCGACCTCGACCGCCGCATCGCGCGCGATCGCCCGCGCGGTGCTTGCCAGCGCGGCGCGGAACCGGTCGAGGTTGGTGGCGGGGGCGCTCATCGCGCGCGCTGTGAACCCGCCGCGGCGATGCCGTCAATCGCCCGCGCGGACGATAACCGCTTGTTCACCGCTCGCGCGCGATAAAGGGAATCAGCCAGGAGGATGGACCGATGGACCGGCTCGACCCTTTCACCACGACCGCGGTGCTTGCCGTCGTCGGCGCGGTGATCACCTATTTCCGCATCCGCAGCGCCAGCGCGATCCGCCACCAGCGGATGGTCAAGCTGCGCCATCTCAGCGAGACCGACTATCGCTCGTTCGACGAGCGGGTGGCCGAGCGGCTGCGCGAGCTGGGCAAGACCGACTAGGCCTCACGCCCGCGCCGCGACGCTTTCCGGCAGGTCCTGCCCGAACACGCGCTGGTAATATTCGGCGATCAGCGGCCGCTCGCTCTCGTCGCACTTGTTGAGGAACGACAGGCGGAAGGCGAAGCCGACGTCGCCGAAGATCAGCGCGTTCTGCGCCCAGCTGATCACCGTTCGCGGGCTCATCACGGTCGAGATGTCGCCGTTCATGAACCCCTGCCGCGACAGGTCGGCGACCTTGACCATCTTGTCGACCACCACCTTACCGTTGGGGTCGTCATATTCGCCCGACTTGGCGAGCACGATCTGCGCCTCGGTCGCGGCGGGAAGGTAGTTGAGCGTGGCGACGATATTCCACCGGTCGAGCTGCCCCTGGTTGAGCGCCTGCGTGCCGTGATACAGCCCGCTGGTGTCGCCCAGCCCGATGGTGTTGGTCGTCGCGAACAGCCGGAACCAGGGGTTCGGCCGGATCACCCGGTTCTGGTCGAGCAGGGTCAGCTTGCCGTCGGTCTCGAGCACGCGCTGGATGACGAACATCACGTCGGGCCGCCCGGCGTCATATTCGTCGAACACCAGCGCGACCGGGTGCTGCAGCGCCCACGGCAGCAGCCCTTCGCGGAACTCGGTGACCTGCTCGCCGTCCTTCAGCACGATCGCGTCGCGCCCGATCAGGTCGATCCGGCTGATGTGCGCGTCGAGGTTGATTCGGATGCACGGCCAGTTGAGCCGCGCGGCGACCTGCTCGATATGGGTCGACTTGCCGGTGCCGTGATAGCCCTGGACCATCACCCGCCGGTTGCGCGCGAATCCGGCGACGATCGCCAGCGTGGTGTCGGGGTCGAAGACATAGGCCGGGTCGAGGTCGGGGACCCGCTCGTCGGCCTCCGAAAAGGCCGGCACTTCCATGTCGCTGTCGATCCCGAACGCCTCGCGCACGCCGACCATCTTGTCGGGGGCGGTCAGCACCGTGTCGGCGCGGCTGTCGGCCGCGGTATTGGGAAGCTCGGTCATGGCGCCCGCCTTAGGACGATGCGCCGCGCGCCTCAATGGCCGTCGGCGCCCACTTTGGGCGGGAGCGGGAACAGGGTGGTGAAGCGCTGCGCCAGCGCCCGGTCCCCGGTCACCCCGACGAGGTCGAGCGGCTGGCCGCCATAGACCACCGCCGCCAGCGCCGACGGCGGCCCCGAGAAGACCGCGTCGCACCCGCTCAGCGGCCGCGCCTCGCTCGCCCGCGCGACCTTGATCGCCCCCTTCTTGATCCGCGCGACATAATCGTCGTGGCCGAAGCGAAAGCCGATCCGCGCATCGATCCCTTTCGCCCGCCGGGCATCGATCATCGTCCGGAACGACAACAGGATCGACACCCCGCTGATCGGAAGCGTCGGGTCGTGCGCCGGGCTGCGCGCCGCCCACCGGCCGAGCGACTGGACGATCGGCTCGGCCTCGAGCCCCCAAGCCGTCGCCTCGTACACCGCGACCCGGGTCGGCGAGGGCAGGAACCGCCGCCGCACCAGCCCGCGCGCCTCGAGCTCGCCGAGCCGCTGGGTCAGCACGTTGGCGCTGATCCCCGGCAGGTCGACCTTGAGGTCGGTGAACCGCCGCGGCCCGAGCATCAGTTCGCGAAGCACCAGCAGCGCCCACCGCTCGCCGATCAGGTCGAGCGCGTGCGCGGTCCCGCAGGCGTCGTCGTACCGCCGTTTCGGCTCGCCTCGCCCCGCGCTGGTTATCTTTTCTAACTCCACAGTTGCTAATTATGACTTCGGCGCGCAGGATACAAGCGAATCGAGCCCGACCGAGGAGAGAAAAATGAGCGGCCCCCAGATGATCTTCGTCAACCTGCCGGTCAGCGACCTCGCCGCCTCGCGCGCCTTCATGGAGGCGATCGGCACGACCAACGAGCCGAAGTTCACCGACGACACCGCCGCCTGCATGGTCGCGGGCGACAACATCTTTTTCATGCTGCTGACTCACGACAAGTATCGCCAGTTCAGCCCGCTTCCGGCCGCCGACGCGAAGGCCGTCGGCGGTCCGCTGCTGTGCCTCTCGCGCCCCAGCCGCGCGGCGGTCGACGCCGACATCGCCGCCGGGGTCGCCGCGGGCGGCACCGCCGACCCGACCCCGCCGCAGGATTATGGCATGATGTACGGGCGCAGCCTGCTCGATCCCGACGGCCATCATTTCGAGCTGATGTGGATGGACCCGGCGATGGCCGAACAGGGCGCGCACCCGGTCGAACCGGCCGACGCGTAAGCGGAAAGGAGAGGCAGACGATGAGCGACCACGATCCCGATACCGGCAGCTTCATCTGGTACGAGCTGATGACCCCCGACGCCGCCGCCGCCAAGGCGTTCTACGACGCGGTGGTCGGCTGGGACATCGACCCCGCCAACAGCATCCCCGGCGGCGGCCCAGTCGATTACCGGATGATCAAGCGCGCCGACGGTGGCAATGCCGGCGGCCTGCTGGTCCTGACCGACGACATGATCGCCCACGGCGCGCGCGCGGGGTGGGTCGGCTATCTCCACGTCGCCGACGTCGACCGCACCGTCGCCGCGGTCGAGGCCGACGGCGGCACGACGCTGATGCCCGCGCGCGACATGGACGGGGTCGGGCGGTTGGCGATGCTCGCCGATCCGTGGGGCGCGCCTTTCTATGTCATGACCCCGACTCCGCCTTCCGGCAATCCCGACGCGAAGAGCGACGTCTTCTCGGTCGACCGGCCGCAGCACGTCCGCTGGAACGACCTCGCCAGCGACGACCAGGACGGCGCGATCGCCTTTTACCGTAAGCACTTCGGCTGGACCCAGGAAGGCGCGATGCCGATGGGCGAGATGGGCGACTACAAGTTCATCCAGAAGGACGGCGTCGGCATCGGCGCGATCATGAAGAAGCTGCCCCAGCACCCACGGAACGCCTGGACCTTCTACATCGGCGTCGACGACATCGACCGCGCTCTCGCGGCGGTAAAGGCGGGCGGCGGCACCCCGGCAAGCGAACCGATGCCGATCCCCGGCGGCGAATTTTCGGTCCATGCCACCGACCCCCAGGGCGCGACCTTCGGCCTCGTCGGCCCGCGCAAATAGGAGGGTCCGATGCCCGACAAGCTCGTCACCTGCCTGTGGTTCGATCGCGGCCAGGCGCGCGAGGCGGCCGAGTTCTACGCCGCCACCTTCCCCGACAGCCGCGTCGGCTCGGCGATGGCCTCGCCGTCCGACAATCCGAGCACGAAGGAGGGCGCCGAGCTCACCGTCGACTTCACTGTCCTCGGCCGCGCCTTCGTCGGCCTTAACGGCGGCCCGCATTTCAAGCCGAGCATGGCGACCAGCTTCATGGTCGTCACCGAAGACCAGGCCGAGACCGACCGCTACTGGGACGCGATCGTGAACAACGGCGGCACGGCGAGCGAGTGCGGCTGGTGCACCGACAAGTGGGGCTTCGCCTGGCAGATCACCCCCCGCGCCCTGCTCGAGGCGAACAACGACCCCGACCCCGCCGCCGCCAAGCGCGCGTTCGAGGCGATGATGACCATGCAGAAGATCGACATCGCCACGATCGAGGCGGCGCGTCGCGGGGAAAGCGCCGATGCGTGAAATTTGCGGCACCCTGTTCCAGTCGCTCGACGGCGTGATGCAGGCCCCCGGGTCGCGCGAGGAGGACCCGACCGGCGGCTTCGACCTCGGCGGCTGGCAGTTCGGCTTTCCCGACGAGGAAGCGGGCGAGGCGATCGGCGCGAGTCTGGCGCCGCCCTACGCGCTCCTCCTCGGCCGCCGCACCTACGACATCTTCGCCGCCTATTGGCCATTCCATGAGGGCGAGGACAAATCGATCGCCGATGCCTTCAACGCCGCCGAAAAATATGTCCTGACCACCTCGGACGCCCCGCTCGACTGGGCCAACAGCCATCGACTGCGCGGCTTCGACGATCTCGCGGCGCTGCGCGACGGCGACGGCCCACGCCTGCAGATCTGGGGCAGCAGCACGCTCTACCCCGGCCTGATCGAGCGCGGCCTGCTCGACCGCCTCAGCCTGCTCACCTACCCGCTGATCCTCGGCAAGGGAAAACGCAGCTTCCCCGGCGGCACCCCGCCCGCGACGCTCCGCTTCGAAAGCGGCCGGACGACATCGAAGGGCACCGCCGTCGCCACCTTCGTGCCCACACCCGGCGTGGCGCTAGGCAGCAGCCCGCCCAACAGTCCGAACCCGCGCGAACAGGCGCGCCAGGCCGCGATCAAGGAGAACCGCTGGTGACCCTCACCCTCTACGTCCACCCGTTCAGCAGCTATTGCTGGAAGGTCCTCATCCCGCTCTACGCCGACGGCACCCCGTTCAACTATCGCAACATCGAACATGACGGCGTCGGCGCCGAGCTTCACCGCCTCTGGCCGATCGGCAAGTTCCCGCTACTGGTCGACGACGGCCAGGTGGTCCCTGAAACAAGCTGCATCATCGAGCACCTACAGGCCTGCCACCCCGGCCCCAATGTCTGGATTCCCGACGGCGAAAAGGGCCGCCGGGTCCGGTTCCTCGACCGCTTCTTCGACCTCCACATCGGCGGCAATTTCCAGCCGAGCGTCGACTACGCCATGAGCAAGGACGGCGAGGGAAAGGCCGCCGCGCGCGGGCTCGAACGCCTCCGCATCGCCTACGACTGGCTCGAGGCGAACCTCCCCGACGCCGAATGGGCCGCGGGCGAGCAATTCACCATGGCCGACTGCGCCGCCGCCCCGACCCTGTTCTACGCCGACTGGGTCGAGCCGATCGGCGCGGCGCGCCCGAAACTCGCCGCCTACCGTGCGCGCCTGCTCGCCCACCCCGCGGTCGCCCGCGCGGTCGACGAGGCCCGTCCCTATCGCCACTATTTCCCGCTGGGCGCGCCCGACCGCGATTGAAGCGGTCGCGCGGGTTAGGCCAGCGCCCGCGCGCCCTTCAGCGTCTGGTACGCCTCGATCACCCGGGTCAGCTTCTTCTCGTGCCGCCGGTCGCCGCCGTTGCGGTCGGGATGGTAGCGCCGCACCAGCGTCGAATAGGCGCGCCGCACCGCGCCGCGATCGGCATCGTCGCCCAGCCCGAGCGCGTCCAGCGCCTCGCGCTCGCGCGCGGTGAACCGGTCCACGCCCTGCCGTGTCGCCATTGGCCGATAGCGCGCCGAGATCGCGTCGAGCGGGTCCTTGAAGTCGGCCCACGCCGGCGCCGGGTCGCCGTTCGACGCGAACGCCCGCGTCGCCCTTTCCCACCCCGCGATCGGCGACTGCGCCGCCTCGATCTCGTCGGGGCTCATCCCGTCGAAATAATTGTAGCGCTTATTATGCTCGCGGACATGGTCGAGGCACAGCCAGCGCCAGCTTCCCGGCCCGTCGAACCCGCCGGGCGACAGCGGCGCCTTGTACTCGCCCGCCTCGGCGCAGCCCGGCACCGCGCATTCGCTCGCCGCCCCCTCGACCCGCCCGTGCCATTTGCTCGACCTCGACGCCATCGCGTCTATATAGAAAATATGTCCGACCCCGCCACCACCGGGCCGATCGCGGCCGAGATGATCCGTCGCCTCGAAGCGGCGCTCCGTCCCACCCGGCTCGAGCTCGAGGACCAGAGCGCCCACCATATCGGCCACGCCGGCCACGACGGCCGCGGCGAAAGCCACTTCGCCCTGACCATCGAAAGCGCCGCGTTCGAAGGCCAGTCCCGCGTCCAGCGCCAACGCCTCGTCTACGCCGCCCTCGGCGAGCTGATGAAGGAACGCGTCCATGCGCTGACGATCAGGGCGAACGCGCCGGACGAATGACCGCTAACGACCTTTTGCGGACATCTACGAAGCTTTCCTGTCTGGCTCGCAGGGGCTGGCCGATTTAAGCTCGCAGCTATGTAGGTAAGGAGATGCCCATGAGGGATGCCGCCGTGGTTGCAATCTTGATTGTCGGCGTTCCGCTTATTGGGTGGACATTGGTGCACGGCCTTCAGACTGGCAAAATGGAAGCTGCCGGAGTGCCATTCGCGAGTTACACGCGCTCGAAGAACCCTTTTATGTTTTGGCTCGCAACGACCCTAAACGCCGCGTTCCTCATTGTCGGCGCTGCTTTCCTGATAACCGCAATGCTCTAGGTCTAACTAGGTGTCGAATGTCCGCTTTCACCCATAGCGGACCGTCCGCCCCCCTCACTCGCTCCCCAAGATCCCGCCCAATATCCCCCCGAGCGCCGCGCCCGCCGCGCCGCCGCCGACCATCCGGCCGATCCCCGCCCCCGCGCCCGCGTCGACCGCCTTCTCGCCCGGCAGGTAGCGCGCGATCTCCTCGGCCAGGTTCATCACCGGCATCGACTGCAGCCACACCTTCCCCGGCCCGGTCAGCGTGGCGAGGAACAGCCCCTCGCCGCCGAAGATCATGTTGCGAAAGCCCCGCACCATCTGGATGTCGGTGGACACGCTCGGCTCCTGCATCCCGATATGCCCGGCGTGGACCCGCAGCGTCTCGCCCGGCGCCAGCGTCTTTTCGATCACCTCGCCCGACAGGTCGAGGAATACCGTGCCCGGCCCGCTCACCTTTTGCAGGATGAACCCCTCGCCCGCGAAGAACCCCGCCCCCAGCCGCTGCTGCAGCACGATTTCGAGGCTTACCCCGCGTTCGGCGCACAGGAACGTCTCCTTGCGGCAGATCAGCGATTCCCCCGCGCGCAATTCCTTCGCGATGATCGTCCCCGGAAAGCGCGGCGCGAAGCCGACCTCGCCGCTGCCGCCCGCCGCGCTGTAATCGGTGATGAAGAAGCTCCCGCCCCCCATCGCGCGCTTCAGCCCCGCCCACATCCCGCCGCCGGTATGCGTGTCCATCTCGATCGCGCGGGTCATCCACGCCATCCCGTGCGTCTGCGCGAACACCGATTCGCCCGGCGACAGCGCGATCGCCACCGTCTGCATCACCGTCCCGTTGATCTCGTAGCGCATCGTCTGCCTCCTGCCGCCCGATTGTCGCGGCTCGCGGCGGCCCCGGCAAGCGCGGCGAAGCCGGCGCGTCGCCCTTCGTCGACCGCGCCCCGACACCGGGCGAAATCCCCCGGTCCGACGCCTCGTTTCGACCGCGCAAAATTTACTGGCGCTTTACCGCCAACCATGAAAAACGCTTCGTCGATGCGAGTCGCGTGGCGTGTCTGACCGGGAGAATAATCCCCCCAACCGGCCCGTCGATTCGGACCAGCCGAACTCGATCAACGACGGCTGGGACGCGTCGGGCACTTCGGGTCATTTCGACGGCGCCAGCGGCCTGCTGTTCGAACAGGCGATGGCGCAGACCCGCATGGCGGTCTGCCTCACCGACCCCAACCTGCCCGACGACCCGATCGTCTTCTGCAACGCCGCGTTCGAAAAGCTGACCGGCTACCCGGCCGACGAGATCATCGGCCGCAACTGCCGCTTCCTCCAGGGCCCCAGGACCGATCCCGAACAGGTCGCGCGGATCCGCGAGGCGATCGCGCGGCAGGAAGTCGCGGTGGTCGAACTGCTCAACTATCGCAAGGACGGGCAGACCTTCTGGAACGCGCTCCACCTCGGCCCGATCTACAACGAGGACGGCAGCCTCAAATATTTCTTCGGCAGCCAGTGGGACGTCACCAACCTCCACCTCGCCCGCGCCGAGGAACGCCACGCCAAGGCGCTCGCCCGCGAAATCTCGCACCGATTGAAGAACGTCTTCTCGGTGATCGGCGGGATCGTCAACATCACCGGGCGCTCGATGGACGCACGGCCGGTCGCGCGCGCGATCAACGAACGCATCGCCGCGCTCGGCCGCGCCTACGAGCCGACGCTCGACGACGCGCTGCTCGGCACGATCGAGGTCGGGCAGGCGATCCGCTCGGTGCTCGGGCCCTACGATCCCGAGGGCGACCGGATCCGCTTCGACGGCAACGGGCTGCGCGCCGAGGCCAATGCCATCTCAGTGATCGGGCTGGTGCTTCACGAGCTCGCCACCAACGCCACCAAATATGGCGCGTTGTCGAACGAGCCCGGCACCGTCGAGGTCGCGTGGCGTCATGACGCCGATCCGTCCGGTCGCCCGTCGGTCCGGCTCGACTGGCGCGAACGCGGCGGACCCCCGGTCACCCGCACCGCGCGCGACGGCGGCACCGGCATGGCGATCGCCGATACGCTGGTCGCGCACGCGCAGGGGCGGCTCGACCGCGACTGGGACCCGGCCGGGCTCGCGGTCACCCTCGTCGTGCCGCTGGTGCGCTAGGCGATGGACGCGATGACCGCCCCCTTCCTGGTGCTCGAGGACGAACCGTTCATCGCGCTCGACCTCAAGATGGCGTTCGAGGACGCCGGCTCGAACGCCTCGGTCGCGGGCAGCGTCGACGAGGCGCTCGACATCCTTCGCGACCATGCCGTTCGCGGCGCGGTGCTCGACGTCAACCTCGGCCGCGGCCAGACCTGCTGGCCGGTCGCCGAATATCTCGCCACCCACGGAATCCCGTTCATCCTCCATACCGGCGACCTCGACCGCGAGGGCGAGCGGCTGCGCTCGCTCAACGTGCCGATCGTCGCCAAGCCCGCGCTGGCCGAGGACGTGGTCGAACGGCTGCTCGGCATCGTCGCCGCGCGCGACGCCTGATTTTCCTGTCCTATTCGCGAATCGACGCGTAACATCGCGTTCTCGATCGAAGCGCGCGCGCCTCGTCGCCCGATCGGCCCGCGCGCATCGCCGCCCCCTCGCTTAAGGTCACGAAAATGTCCGGGGTGACGCTGGCCTTTGTGACCTTAAGGCGCATAATCGCGCGATGATCGAGATCCTTCCCGTCACCCACGACCTCGGCGATTTCAAGGTCCGCCGCACCCTCCCCGCCAGGACCCGGACGATGGTCGGCCCGTTCATCTTCGTCGACCAGTTCGGCCCCGCCAGGCTCCCCGCCGGCCACGGCATGGACGTCCGCCCCCACCCGCACATCAACCTCGCCACCGTCACCTATCTGTTCGAAGGCGCGATCGGCCACCGCGACAGCCTCGGCAACGACCAAGTCATCCGCCCCGGCGCAGTCAACCTGATGACCGCGGGCAAGGGCATCGTCCATTCCGAACGCTCGCCCGCCGAGACCCGCCCCGACGGCCCGGTCTTTTACGGCATGCAGACCTGGCTTGCGCTTCCCGACGGGAAGGAGGAGATCGACCCGGCGTTCGAACATGTCGCCGAGGACGACCTGCCGACCCTCGAGGGCGAGGGCGTATCGGCGCGCGTGCTGATGGGGACGCTGTGGGGCAAGACCGCCGCGACCACCCAGCACGCATCGACCCTCTACGCCGACATCGTGCTGGGCGGCGGCATCATCCCGATCGACCCGCACGCCGACGAGCGCGGGGTGCTGGTGACCGAGGGCGAAGTGATCCTCGACGGACAGCGGCTCGACCCGTTCACCCTCTACCTGCTCGCCCCCGGCCACGCCGCCACGCTCGCCGGGACCGGCCGGGCGATGCTGCTCGGCGGCGAGGCGTTCGCGACCCCGCGCCACGTCTGGTGGAACTTCGTCAGCTCGAGCCGCGATCGCATCCGGCAGGCGAAGGACGACTGGAAGGCAATGCGCTTCCCGCTGATCCCCGGCGACAGCGACGAGTTCATCCCGATCCCCGAGGTGCCGAAGACGGTCAGCTACCCGTGAAGATCGAGCTTCCCACCGGAATCGCGATGAACCTCGTCGAGGTCGGCCCCGCCGACGCGCCCGCCGCGATCTTCCTCCACGGCTTTCCCGAATCGCACCGCACCTGGCGCAAGGTCGCCGAGCGGCTGAAGGGCGAGGTGCGCTGCATCCTGCCCGACCTGCGCGGGTTCGGCGAGAGCGACCGCCCGCAGGACGTCGAGGCCTACGCCACCGACACGCTGGTCGCCGACATCGCCGCGCTGGCGAAGGCGCTCAATCTCGACCGCTTCGCGCTGGTCGGACACGACTGGGGCGGGGCGATCGCGTGGGCGGCGGCGATCCGCGGGCTGCCCGGCCTGTCGCGGCTCGCCATCGTCAACTCGCCCCATCCCGCGATTTTCCAGCGCAGCCTGGTCGAGGATCGCGAGCAGCGCGCGGCGAGCCAGTACATCAGCGCCTTCCGCGATCCGGGGATGGAGGCGCGGATCGCGGCGATGGGGCTCGACACTTTCTTCGACAAGAGCTTCGCGCCCCACGTCGACCTGGCGAAAGTCACCGCCGAGGACCGCGCCCAATATCTCGCCGACTGGGGTCGCCCCGGCGCGCTCACCGCGATGTTCAACTGGTACCGCGCCAGCGCGATGCTCGTGCCGACGATGGACGCGGACGCCGCGCTGCCCGACTGGGTCGTGCGCGGAGTGCCGAGGATCCGCGTCCCCGTCCGCATCGCCTGGGGGCTCGAGGACAAGGCGCTCCGCCCGGTCCAGCTCGACGGCATCGGCGAGGTCGGCCTCGAGGTCGAGATCGTGCCGCTGAAGGGCGTCGGCCATTTCGCGCCGTGGGAAGCGCCCGACAGGGTGGCCGACGCGCTCGGCCCCTTCCTCGCGGCGGCCTGACCCGCTAGAGGCCCGGCCATGTCGAGCCGCTCCCTCTCCCGTTCCGCCGCCCGCCTCGCCGCGGTGCAGGCGCTCTACCAGCAGGAGATGGAGGGCACCGCCACCCCCGCGCTGCTCCACGAATTCCACCACCACCGGCTCGGCGCGACGATCGAGGAAGCGACCTACGCCGACGCCGAGGTCGCCTTTTTCGACGACGTCGTGACCGGCGCGCTCGCCCGCCGCGACGAGATCGACGCGAAAATCGAGGGCAAGCTCGCCGACGGCTGGAGCCTCGCGCGGCTCGACAAGCCGATGAAGGCGGTGCTCCGCGCCGGGGCCTACGAGCTGCTGGCCCGCCCCGACGTGCCGACCCCGACGGTGATCAGCGAATATCTCGACGTCGCCGACGCCTTTTACGACAAGCGCGAAAAGGGCTTCGTCAACGGGCTGCTCGACGCGCTGGCAAAGGACGTCCGTCCGGCTTAGGCTGGGGCATGGCCAGCGAGTTCGCCTTCCTCGACCGGCTGCGCACGATCGCGACCGACCCCGCCGCGCGCGGGCTCGACGATGACGCCGCGCTGCTCGACGGCTGGGTCATCACCCACGACAGCATCGCCGAGGGGGTGCATTTCCGCCGCGACGACCCGCCTTCGTCGATCGGGTGGAAGCTGGTCGCGGTGAACCTTTCCGACCTCGCCGCCAAGGGCGCGACCCCGCGCGCCGCGCTGATGACCGCGAGCCTGAGCGACGGCGACGGACGGTGGGAGAACCGCTTCCTCGACGGGGTCGCGGCGGCGTGCGACGCCTATGGCCTCGCGCTGGTCGGCGGCGACACCATCGCGCTTCCCGAGGGCGCGCCGCGGGTCTTTTCGTTGACCGCGATCGGCCGCGCGGGCGAGGCGGTGCCGGCCCGCTCGGGCGGGCGGCCGGGCGACGGGCTGTGGCTGGTCGGGACGCTCGGCGATTCGGGCGCGGGGCTCGACATCCTCGCCAAGGACAAGGACGCCGAGGGGCCGCTGGTCGAGGCCTATCGCCAGCCGGTGCCGCAGCTCGCCGCCGGGCAGGCGCTGGCGCCGCGCGCGCGGGCGATGATGGATGTGTCCGACGGGCTGCTGCTCGACCTTGCGCGGATGATCGCCGCCTGCGGCTGCGGCGCGGCGGTCGACCTCGACGCGCTGCCGCTGAGCCGCGCCTTTATCGCCGAGCGCGGGCAGGACCGGCGCGCGCGGCTGTTCGCGGCGACCGCGGGCGACGATTATGCGCTGCTCGCCGCGCTCCCGTCCAATCTCGACCCGGGATTAAGCCTTTCTTTACCAGCCGGGACGCAATGCGTCCGGATCGGGCACCTCACCGATGGTCGCGACATCATCCTGTCCGACGCCGCCGGCGAGGTGCCGCTGCCGGAGCGCCTTGGTTATGCCCACGATCGCCCTCAATCCCCGCCAGCGCTGGCTCGCGCTCGCCGGCCTGATGTCCGGGATCGGCTCCGCGCTGCTGCTGATCGCTCGCTGAAAGCCCGCCCGAAGCGCTGACCAGCCGCTCGCGCAGCGCTGACTTGCCAGCCGCGCAAAGCCCGTTACACCTTCCCCCGTCATTCAGCGAAGCGCCGATCAAAGGCGTTCGAACACCAGGGGAAGTCATCACATGAATCTGGTCCTGCTCGCCATCGGGTGCGGCGTCATCGCCCTCATCTACGGCATCCTTACCAGCCAGCAGGTGCTTCGCGCGCCCGCCGGCAATGCGCGCATGGTCGAGGTCGCGGGCGCGATCCAGGAAGGCGCGGCGGCCTATCTTCGCCGCCAGTACACCACCATCGCCATCGTCGGCGTGGTCGTCGCGGCAATCGTCTTCTTCTTCCTCGGCGGCCTTAGCGCCTCGGCCTTCGTGACCGGCGCGGTGCTGTCGGGCGTGGCCGGGTTCATCGGCATGAACATCTCGGTCCGCGCCAACGTGCGCACCGCCGAGGCGGCGCGAACCGGGCTCCAGGCCGGCCTTACGGTGGCGTTCCGATCGGGCGCGGTGACCGGCATGCTGGTCGCCGGGCTCGCGCTGCTGGCGATCGCGGTGCTGTTTTACGTGCTGGTCGGGCCGATGGGCCTCGCCCCGAACGATCGCAAGGTCGTGACCGCGCTGACCGCGCTGGCGCTCGGCGCGAGCCTCGTGTCGATCTTCGCTCGGCTTGGCGGCGGCATCTTCACCAAGGCCGCCGACGTCGGCGCCGACCTGGTCGGCAAGGTCGAGGCGGGCATCCCCGAGGACGACCCCCGCAACCCCGCCGTCATCGCCGACAACGTCGGCGACAACGTCGGCGACTGCGCGGGCATGGCCGCCGACCTGTTCGAAACCTATGTCGTCACCGTCGGCATCACCATGGTCAGCGTCGCGCTGGCGGTCGGCGCCTCGCCGTTGCTGCTGCCGCTGATGAGCCTGCCGCTGCTGATCGGCGGGGTGTGCATCATCACCTCGATCATCGGCACCTACATGGTGAAGCTGGGCGCCAAGGAATCGATCATGGGCGCGCTCTACAAGGGCTTCTGGACGACCACGATTCTCGGCGCGGTGGCGATCGTCGGGGCGGCGTGGTTCGCGTTCGGCGGCAACCTGAACCAGGAAATCGCGACCTCGGGCGGGCTCGCCTTCCCGGCGTGGAACCTCGTCTACACCAGCATGGTCGGCCTGGCGGTCACCGCGCTGATCGTGTGGATCACCGAATATTACACCGGCACCAACTATCGCCCGGTCAAGTCGATCGCCGCGGCGTCGCAGACCGGCCACGGCACCAACGTCATCCAGGGACTCGCGATCAGCCTCGAATCGACCGCGCTGCCGACGCTGGTGATCATCGCCGGGGTGATCGTCAGCTACCAGCTGGCGGGGCCGCTCGGGGTCGCTTTCGCGGCCTCGGCGATGCTCGCACTGGCCGGGATGGTCGTCGCGCTCGACGCCTACGGTCCGGTGACCGACAATGCCGGCGGCATCGCCGAGATGTCGGGACTGGAGGACGAGGTGCGCCACCGGACCGACGCGCTCGACGCGGTCGGCAACACCACCAAGGCGGTGACCAAGGGCTATGCGATCGGTTCGGCCGGCCTTGCCGCGCTGGTGCTGTTCGGTGCCTACACCGCCGACCTCAAGGAGTTCGGCAGCCAGATCGGCGTCACCAGCGACCTCGACAAGCTGTTCAGCCTCAACAACCCCTATGTCATCGTCGGGCTGCTGCTCGGCGCGCTGCTGCCCTACCTGTTCGGGGCGATGGGGATGACCGCGGTCGGCCGCGCCGGCGGCGCGGTGGTCGAGGAAGTGCGCGGCCAGTTCCGCGACAATCCGGGGATCATGGACGGGACTTCGCGCCCCGATTACGCGCGGACCGTCGACCTCGTCACCAAGGCGGCAATCCGCGAGATGATCCTGCCCTCGCTCCTGCCGGTGCTCGCCCCGATCGTCGTCTATTTCGTGATCGGCGCGGTGGCGGGCAAGGACAACGGCCTCGCCGCGCTCGGCGCGCTGCTGCTCGGCGTGATCGTCAGCGGGCTGTTCGTCGCCATCTCGATGACCTCGGGCGGCGGCGCGTGGGACAATGCCAAGAAATATATCGAGGACGGCAATTTCGGCGGCAAGGGCAGCGAGGCGCACAAGGCCGCGGTGACCGGCGATACCGTCGGCGATCCCTACAAGGATACCGCCGGACCGGCGGTCAACCCGATGATCAAGATCACCAACATCGTCGCGCTGCTGCTGCTCGCGGCGCTGGCGGGTCACGCGGCGATGTGATCGCAGTACAGATCGAAGCCTTGAACGAGGCCCCGCCGGACCCACTTCCGGCGGGGCCTTTTCATTGCGCCCGGGAGACCCGACCATGACCCACGCCATCCGCATCCACCAGACCGGCGGCCCCGAGGTGATGCAATGGGAAAAGGTCGAGGTCGGCGCGCCGGGCAAGGGCGAGGTGCGGATCGCGCACAAGGCGGTCGGGCTCAACTATATCGACGTCTATCACCGCACCGGCCTCTACCCGCAGCCGCTGCCCGCGACGCTCGGCACCGAAGGGGCGGGCGTCGTCGAGGCGGTCGGCGAGGGGGTCGAGGGGTTGAGCGTCGGCGACCGGGTCGCCTACGCCGGGCCGATCGGCGCCTATGCCGAGGCTCGGCTGATCGCCGCCGACCGGCTGGTCAAGCTGCCCGACGCGATCGCTTTCGATACCGCCGCGGCAATGATGCTGAAGGGCATGACGGTCGACATGCTGCTCAACCGCGTCCGCCAGACGAAGGCGGGCGAGACGATCCTGGTCCACGCCGCGGCGGGCGGGGTCGGGCTGATTCTCACCCAATGGGCCAAGGCGATCGGGGCGACGGTCATCGGCACGGTCGGCACCGAGGAAAAGGCCGCGCTCGCCAAGGCGCACGGCTGCGACCATGTCATCCTGTTCGAACAGGGCGACTGGGTGGTCGAGGTCGCGAAGCTGACCGACGGGAAAAAGGTACCGGTAGTCTATGATTCGGTCGGCAAGGCGACCTTCCTCAAGTCGCTCGACGTGCTCGCCAAGCGCGGGATGCTGGTGAGCTTCGGGCAGGCGTCGGGCGCGGTCGAGCCGTTCCCGCCGGGGCTGCTCGCGCAGAAGGGCTCGCTGTTTCTCACCCGCCCGACGCTGTTCGACTATATCGCCGAGCCCGACGAACTTCGCGCGTCGGCGCAGGCGCTGTTCGACATGGTGACGAGCGGCAAGGTCAAGATCGACATCGGTCAGCGCTTCGCGCTGAAGGACGCGGCCGAGGCGCACCGCGCGCTCGAAGGGCGCAGGACGACCGGGTCGACGGTGCTGACGGTTGGCTGAATCCGTCCGCCTTCCCTTTGGTACCGTTCGTCGCTAGAGAGCCGCGACTATATTCGAGCGGACAAAGGAATTGCATGGCCAAGGAAGAACTTCTCGAGATGCGCGGGCGGGTGGTCGAACTGCTGCCCAACGCGATGTTCCGCGTCGAGCTCGAGAATGGTCATGAAATCCTCGGCCATACCGCCGGCAAGATGCGCAAGAACCGCATCCGCGTGCTGACCGGCGACGAGGTGCTGGTCGAGCTGACCCCTTACGACCTGACCAAGGGCCGCATCACCTATCGCTTCATGCCCGGCCGCGAGCGCCCGCCGGGGTATTGATGAAGCTGGTGCTGGCGTCGGCCAGTCCGCGCCGGCTCGACCTGCTCGCGCGGATCGGCGTCGTTCCCGACGCGGTCGACCCCGCCGACATCGACGAGGAACCCGCGGCGGGCGAACTGCCGCGCCCGCACGCGCTGCGGCTGGCCGAGGAGAAAGCGGCGGCGGTCGCGGAGCGTCATCCCGATGCGCTGGTGCTGGCGGCCGACACGGTGGTCGCGGTCGGGCGGCGAATCCTGCCCAAGGTCGAGGACGAGGCGACGCTACGCCGATGCATGGCGCTGCTAAGCGGACGGCGGCATCGGGTGCTGACCGGGGTCGCGCTGGCCGTTCCGGGCGGCAAGCGCCGATCGCGGCTGGTCGAGACGATGATCGCGATGAAGCGGCTGAGCGCGGAAGAGATCGACTTTTACGCCGGGCATGGGGAGTGGCGAGGCAAGGCGGGGGGCTATGCGCTGCAGGGCTATGGCGAGGTCTATGTCCGCTACATCGCGGGCAGCTATTCGAACGTCGTCGGGCTGCCGCTCGCCGAGACCCGGCACCTGCTGAAAAGCGCGGGCTACGATCTTGCCTGATTGGGTGATCGAGCGCGGGATCGGCGAGACCCGCGCGGCGCGGATCGAGAATGGCGAGATCGTCGAGGCGCGGGTGCGACGCGACGGCGTAACGCCAGCCGGGACGGTGCTCGAGGCCAAGCTGGTCGCGGTCGCGCCGCGGGTCACGGTCGAGGCGGGCGGGGAGCAATTCCTTCTGCCGCGCGGGGTCAGCGGGGTGAGCGAGGGCCGGTCGCTGGTGGTCGAGGTGACCCGCGAGGCGCTCGGCGGGCGCGAGCCGTGGAAGCGCGGGCTGGCGCGGGTGACCGACGAGACGCCGCGCGCCGCGCCGCCGCTGGCCGAGGGCAGCGACGGCGTCATCGAGGGTTGGGACGAGCTGGTCGAGGAGGCGCGGTCGGGGATCGTTCGCTTCGACGGCGGCGAGCTGCGGATCGAGCCGACCGCGGCGATGACGATGATCGATATCGACGGCTGGCTGGTCCCCGACAAGCTCGCGCAGATGGGGGCGTGGGCAGCGGCGCGGGCGATCGCGCGGCTCGACCTCGGCGGATCGACCGGGATCGATTTTCCGACGCTGAGGGGCAAGGCCGAGCGGCAGGCGGTCGACGCAATCCTCGCCGACTATCTGCCGACCCCGCATGAAAGGACCGCGAGCAACGGCTTCGGCTTCGTCCAGGTCGTCCGGGCCCGCGCGCGCGCCTCGCTGGTCGAGCTGGCGGCGGATCGCGCGGCGTTCGAGGCGCGGGCGCTGCTGCGGCGTGCCGAGCGCCATGTCGGCGCGGCGACGCTCATCGCGCACCCGGCGGTGATCGCGGCGATCGCCCCGGCGTGGGTCGAGCCGCTGCAGCGGCGGATCGGCGGCACCGCGACCTTGCGGGCCGACCCCGCGCTCGCCATGTCGGGCGGGCATGTCCACTAAGAATTGCCCGCTGTGCGGCCAGCCGCCGTCGCCCGACCACGCGCCCTTCTGCAGCCGCGGCTGCAAGGACCGCGACCTGCTGCGCTGGCTCGACCAGGGATACCGGATCGCCGGGCCGCCCGCCGATGCCGGGCTCGACGGCGGTGGGCTGGACAGCGAGGGGAGCCACCGCTAGGGACGCCTTCGCCCGCCCGGCCACGTGCCGGACAACGGTGCGCCCGGGTAGCTCAGTGGTAGAGCAGACGACTGAAAATCGTCGTGTCGGTGGTTCGACTCCGCCCCTGGGCACCACCGTTTCCGCTTAAAGTGACCATCCGGGGGATGGTCACGCGGAAATGGTCCCGAAGGGCAGCCGGACGCGGAAATGGTCCCGACGCGTGAGCGAAGGGCAACCGCAACCCTGCAACAGGTATTCTGGCCGCAGTCTCAAGGCCGAAGATCGCTTGCCCTTTGCCAAAATATCATCAACAGGCGGCGGCGACCGCCACGGTCTTCCGGTCGGGCCGCGCGGCGACATGCCGGGTTAAGGCGCAAAAGGTGATGAACAGGCCCGGCGAGCGGGGCATTTTTCCGACCAATCGCTCGCGCCGACGTTCGATAATCCCGACACCGGTGTTGGCCAGGAGAGTAGATCGTGAAGGGTATCATTCTGGGCGGCGGACGCGGGACCCGCCTTTTCCCGGTGACGGCGGCGACCAACAAGCAGCTGCTCCCGATCTACAACAAGCCGATGATCTACTATCCGCTGTCGGTCCTGATGCTGGCCGGCATTCGCGACATATTGATCATCACCAATCCCGAGCATGAGGAGTCGTTCCGCGCGCTGCTGGGCGACGGCAGCGCATTCGGTGTCAGGCTCGACTATGCCATCCAGGAGCGGCCCGAGGGGCTCGCGCAGGCGTTCATCATCGGCGAATCCTTCATCGGCGACGACAGCGTCTGCCTCGTGCTGGGCGACAACATCTTTTACGGGCAGGGCTTCACCGACACGCTGCGCGAGGCGTCGGCGCGGTCGGTGGGCGCGACGATCTTCGGCTACCTCGTCAACGATCCCGAGAATTTCGGCGTGGTCGAATTCGATCGCGACCAGCGCGCGGTGTCGCTTACCGAAAAGCCGAAGGAGCCCAAGAGCCGCTACGCGGTGCCGGGCCTCTATTTCTTCGACAACCAGGTGATCGAGATCGCGAAGGCGGTGAAGCCGTCGGCGCGCGGCGAGCTGGAGATCACCAGCGTCAACCAGGCCTATCTCGACCGCGGCGAGCTTCATGTCGAGCTGCTCGGGCGCGGTTTCGCCTGGCTCGACACCGGCTCGTTCGACAGCCTGCTGAGCGCGTCGCACTTCGTCGAGACGATCGAGTCGCGGCAGGGGGTCAAGATCGCCTGTCTCGAGGAGATCGCGTTCGACCAGGGGTGGATCACCCGCGACCAGCTCGAGCGCCGGGCCGACGAGCTGAGCAGCAGCAATTACGGCTGGCGAAGGAGAACGGCATCGACCAGGGCCGGTGCGAGCTGCTCGAGCTCGACGTCGTCTTCCTGAACGGCGCCGCGACGGACTAGGCCACCGGGATCTGGCTGGCCGGTCGCCCGTCGCCGCGCTTCACACCACGAAGCTGAACGTCAGCACGTCGTAATCGGCGACCTTGGTGCCGTCGGCCCGCTGCGCCGGGACATAGCGGACCTTGCGGCGGACCATCAGGCAGATCGCATCGTTGATCTCGGGCGAGGCAAAGGCGCTGATAACCCGGCATTTCGCGATCTTGCCGGTCGCGTCGATGTTGAGCCACGTCGTCATGCGGCTTTCCTTCATCGCCCGCAGCGCCGCGGTCGGATAGTCCTCCGAGGTGAAAAACCGCGACGGCTGGGCGGCGGGATGCGCACGAACCGCGATCGACGCCTCGACCGCCGGATCGATGCCCCAGTCCGGCAGGCTGTCGGTCGTGCATTTCTCGAGCGTCTGGAGCGGCTTGTCGAGCGGGCCGGTGTTCAGCGACACGGGCGAGGTCCACAGGCCATCGAACCGGACCGAGGTGACTTTCGCGGCGCGCGCGTCGAACAGCGCGTCGTTCGCCTCCCGACGAGGGGCCGGCGGGACCGACCAGTCGGTCGCCGCAAAATCGCGCCCGCGATCCGAGAGGTCCGCCTTCGTCATGCCCGGATAGCCGTTCGCCACGTCGGCTTCCATCTGCGCCTTTTGCTGCGCGGGGGTGAGCAGGCCGTAACGCCCGTGTCCGAACCGGTTGAACCAGTAGACCGCCTGAGTCCCATCCTCGTTGCCCTTGTCCGCCTCGCCGAACGGCAGGCGCACCCCGAGCGGGTCGAAGGTCAGCGTGTTCGGGGCGGTGCGGGGCGGCTCCTGGCCCAGGCGAAAGACGGGCGGGATCGAGCTGACCATGTTGTTCGAATGAACGCCAGGGCCGATCAGCATGATCGAGCGGGCGCCGTGCGGTTCGACCTGTTCGACGACCAGGCGAAGATAGGCCTTGCCCTGCCCGAAGCCGCGGATCAGCCGACAGCTGTTGTCGGCATAGTCGACCACCCAGGGCGAGGTCGGCTCGAGCAGGGGCGGCGGCCCGGCGGTCGCGAGGGGCGGCAGCGACAGGGCCGCCATCATGCCAACCGTGACGAATCGACGAACCGTCATATCTTCCCCCCAACGAATTCGGCCGCGGGAGGCTAGTCGCAACGACGGCGAGTGCAAACCGCCGTTGGTCGAAGGGCTACAGCTTCTCGGTCAGCTCGGGCACGATCTTGAACAGGTCGCCGACCAGGCCGATGTCCGCGACCTGGAAGATCGGGGCTTCCTCGTCCTTGTTGATCGCGATGATCGTCTTGCTGTCCTTCATCCCGGCGAGATGCTGGATCGCGCCCGATATGCCGACCGCCAGATAGACTTCGGGGGCGACGATCTTGCCGGTCTGGCCGACCTGGTAGTCGTTCGGGGCATAGCCCGCGTCGACCGCCGCGCGGCTGGCGCCGACGCCCGCGCCGAGCTTGTCGGCGAGCGGGTCGATCAGGCGGTGGAATTCTTCCGAACTGCCGAGCGCGCGGCCGCCCGAGACGATCACCTTCGCGCTGGTCAGCTCGGGGCGCTCGGACTTGCTGAGCTCGGCGCCGACGAACGACGCCTTACCCGAGGCCGCGCCCGCGTCGACCGCCTCGATCGTTCCGCTGCCGCCGGTCGCCGCCGCCTTGTCGAAGGCGGTGGTGCGGACGGTGATAACCTTCTTGGCGTCCTTCGAGCGGACCGTGGCGATCGCGTTGCCGGCGTAGATCGGGCGGGTGAAGCTGCCGTCCTCCTCGACGCTGAGGATGTCGCTCAGCTGCATCACGTCGAGCAGCGCGGCGACGCGCGGGGCGATGTTCTTGCCGAAGGTCGTGGCCGGGGCGAGGAAGGCGTCGTGGCCGGCCATCAGCGCGGTCGCGACCGGGGCGACGTCCTCGGCGAGCTGGTGCTCGAGATGCGCGCCGTCGGCGACATGGACCTTGCCCACGCCCTCGATGGCCGCGGCGGCGTCGGCGACCGCGCCGACATTGGCCCCGGCGACGAGCAGGTGGACTTCGCCGAGCTTCGCGGCGGCGGTGACGGTGGCGAGGGTCGCGTCCTTGATCGACGCGCCGTCATGTTCGACGAGAACCAGCGTCTTCATGTCAGGCAACTCCCATCGACTTGAGTTTGGCGACCAGCTCGTCGACCGAGCCGACCTTGATCCCGGCGGTGCGCTTGGGCGGCTCGCTGACCTTGAGCGTTTCGATCCGCGGCGCGACGTCGACCCCGTAGTCGCCCGGCGACTTCACCGCGAGCGGCTTCGACTTGGCCTTCATGATGTTGGGCAGCGAGGCGTAGCGCGGCTCGTTGAGGCGAAGGTCGGTGGTGACGATCGCCGGGGTGGCGAGCTTCACCGTTTCGAGCCCGCCGTCGATCTCGCGGGTGACACTGACGTCGCTTCCGGCGACCTCGACCTTCGAAGCGAAGGTGCCCTGCGGCCAGCCGAGCAGCGCGGCGAGCATCTGCCCGGTCTGGTTGCTGTCGTCGTCGATCGCCTGCTTGCCGAGGATGACGAGGCCGGGCTGCTCTTCCTCGACGATGCCCTTCAGGATTTTCGCCACCGCCAGCGGCTCGACCACCTCTTCATCGGTCTGGACGAGGATCGCGCGGTCGGCGCCCATCGCGAGCGCGGTGCGGAGCGTTTCCTGCGCCTTGGCCGGACCGATCGACACGACGACGATCTCGGATCCCGCGCCCTTTTCCTTGAGGCGAATGGCTTCCTCGACCGCGATCTCGTCGAACGGGTTCATGCTCATCTTGACGTTGGCGAGGTCGACCCCGCTGCCGTCCATCTTGACCCGCGGCTTGACGTTGTAATCGATCACCCGCTTGACGGCGACGAGGGCTTTCATGAGCTTCTCCCGTGAGTTCTTTGCTCGGCATGACAGCCGTGGGATCGGCAATCTAAGCGCTGGCGAGTGGCACTTACATATCCGCCTACGGCAGGGCAACGTGGCGCATGAAATCGCAATGCGCCTTTAGCGTCTTGTGCAGCGGCGCCGCCGGCACACCAAGCTGGATCAATCCAATTTCGATACCCGCCTTACGTGCATGCTTCATGGCCGGAATCATATCTGTATCAGCCGAGACAAGAAGCACCCGATCGATGCTTCGGTTTTCACAGAATGTAGCAATGTCGAGGCCGATTCGCATATCTACGCCCTTCTGCTCAAAGATGGGGGCGAAATCCGCATCCGTTAGCTGAGCCCCCGCAATCGGCGTATTTTTGGGCTTCCACCCTCTGAAGCCGAGCGTACCTCTTCGTACAGCAAACCTCTCACGGGTAGCCAACTCATTTAGCCATGCATCATTCGACTGGAAGTTTGTTTCGTTGCCGGAAACAGGGAGGGTTACCTTCCCTCGATATTGCGGCGAATCATAATAATAAACCCGGAACTTATATTCTGCGGCGTCAAAACAAAGAGCACTGAAAGACTCGATGAACGTGTTGTCGTAATTTTTCGCAGCCTTCTTCGCGCAAACTCTTAGATGGCCACCATCAATTAGCAGACTAGTTTTCACAGATTTTTGCCCCAAATGCCAAAAGACCCCCGCGAATTTCTTCGCAGGGGCCCAGGATGGTCGCCTCAAGGTGAGGCGTCAAGTATTTGGTGCAATCCCCTTGCGGATCGATCACCGGTTTGTCAACGAAAAAGTTGATTATACGTTCCGGAAGGCACTTTCGCTGACTAGGTTCAGGCCGCCTGATTCACTTCGGCGACGATCTTGCGCGCGGCGTCGCCGAGGTCGTTAGCGGCGACGATCGGCAGGCACGAATTGGCGAGGATCGCCTTGCCCGCCTCGACATTGGTGCCTTCGAGCCGCACGACCAGCGGGACGCCGATGTTCACCTCGCGCGCCGCCGCGACGATGCCGTCGGCGATGATGTCGCACTTCATGATCCCGCCGAAGATGTTGACGAGGATGCCCTTCACCGCCGGATCGCTCAAAATGATCTTGAACGCCGCGGTGACCTTTTCCTTCGACGCGCCGCCGCCGACGTCGAGGAAGTTGGCGGGGAAGGCGCCGTTCAGCTTGATGATGTCCATCGTCGCCATCGCGAGGCCGGCACCGTTGACCATGCAGCCGATGTCGCCGTCGAGCTTGATGTAGGCGAGGTCGTACTTCGACGCCTCGATCTCCATCGGGTCTTCTTCGGTCAGGTCGCGCAGCTCGGCGAGGTCCTTGTGGCGGAACATGGCGTTCGAATCGAAGCCGACCTTGGCGTCGAGGACCATCAGCTTCGCTCCAGAGTCACCAGTGGCTTCGGTGATCGCCAGCGGGTTGATCTCGATCTGGCTGGCGTCGGTGCCGAGAAAGGCGTCGTAGAGCTTGGCCAGGACGTTGGCGCACTGCTTGGCGAGGTCGCCCGACAGGCCGAGCGCCGCCGCGACCTCGCGCCCATGGTGCGGCATCAAACCGGTCGCCGGGTCGATCGTGATGGTGGTGATCTTCTCAGGCGCGTCGTGGGCGACCGTCTCGATGTCCATCCCGCCCTCGGTCGAGGCGACCACCGCGATCCGCCCGCTCGCGCGATCGACCAGCAGCGCGAGGTAAAATTCCTTGGCGATGTCGACCCCGTCGGTGACGTAGAGTCGCTGGACCTGCTTGCCGTGCTCGCCGGTCTGGATCGTCACCAGCGTCCGCCCAAGCATTTCCTCGGCATGGGCGCGGACTTCGTCGATCGAGCGGGCGAGGCGGACCCCGCCCTTGGCGTCGGGCCCGAGTTCCTTGAACTTGCCCTTGCCGCGCCCGCCGGCGTGGATCTGCGCCTTGACCACCCACAGGGGGCCGGGCAGCGCCTCGGCGGCCTTGACCGCTTCGTCGACACTTACAGCGGCGTGGCCGGCGGGAACCGGGACGCCGAACTTGGCCAGCAATTCCTTGGCCTGATATTCATGGATGTTCATGGCCCGCGCCTAAAGCATGACTCGCGCGGGAAGGGAAGCTAGAGAACGAGACGTGAACGACGCGCCGCCCCGCAAGATCATCCACGTCGACATGGACGCCTTTTACGCATCGGTCGAGCAGCGCGACAATCCGGAGCTAAAGGGCAAGCCGGTGGCGGTCGGCGGCGGGCATCGCGGGGTGGTCGCGGCGGCAAGCTACGAGGCGCGGATGTTCGGGGTGCGGTCGGCGATGCCCTCGGTCACCGCGCGGCGACGCTGCCCCGACCTCATCTTCGTCAAGCCGCGGTTCGACGCCTACAAGGCGGTCAGCCAGCAGATCCGCGCAATTTTCGAGGACTATACCGACCTGATCCAGCCGCTGAGTCTCGACGAAGCCTATCTCGACGTCAGCGAGGACCGGCACAAGCTGGGCAGCGCGCGCGCGATCGCCGAGGCGATCCGGGGGCGGATTCGCGCGGAGACCGGGCTCACCGCCTCGGCCGGGGTCAGCTACTGCAAGTTCATCGCCAAGCTGGCAAGCGACCAGAACAAGCCCGATGGCCTGTGCGTTATCCCGCCGGGCAAGGGGGCGGCGTTCGTCGCGGCGCTGCCGGTCAAGCGATTCCACGGGGTCGGGCCGGTCACCGCCGCGAAGATGGAGCGGCTGGGGATCCTGACCGGGGCGGACCTCGCGAGCTGGCCGATCGAGCAACTCCGGGCGCATTTCGGGTCGAGCGCCGAATGGTACTGGCAGATCGCGCGCGGAATCGACGAGCGCCCGGTGCGGGTGAACGAGGGTCACAAGTCGGTCAGCGCCGAGCGCACCTTCGACGTCGACTATGTCGAGCCCGAAGACCTGCGCCGCGAGACCGCGCGGGTCGCGGGCCTGTCGTGGCAGCGGATCGCGCGCGCCGGGGTGCGGGGGCGGACGGTGACGCTCAAGGTCAAATTTGCCGATTTCCGGATCATCACGCGGTCGAAGAGCTTCGCCTTCCCCGTCCCCGATGAAAGCGCTTTCCTAGCCGCCGGACTGGCCCTTCTGGAAGGCGTTATGCCGGTCGAAAAAGGAATACGCCTGTTGGGGTTAGGGCTTCATTCGATGGTCGACGACGACCCCTCGGTCCCGGCGCAACTGGGACTCGAAATCTGAATCATTTTCTGTTATATAATCGTCATCAAGGCCGTCGCGGTCCGCGGCGGTCGAATCTTGCAGGACCTGATCTTCTTATCCGTGGGGCTTGACCGGGGGGTCGCCGTTTGGGGGGCGAAACGCGGCGCGTTGGCCTGACGGAATGTAAGATCGTTGGAGAAAGGTGTAAGAATGGCTGCGAAGGCGCTCAGCTTCGACGTTGGTGATTATGTGGTGTACCCCAAGCACGGTGTCGGCCGCGTGGTCGAACTCCAGAGCACCGAGATCGCCGGGACCCGGCTCGACCTTTACGTCCTGCGTTTCGAAAAAGAGAAAATGACGCTTCGCGTCCCCGTCGCCAAGGCGGACAGCGTCGGCATGCGCAAGCTGTCGAGCGACAAGACCATGAAGGACGCGCTCGAGACGCTGAAGGGCAAGCCCAAGGTCAAGCGTACCATGTGGTCGCGCCGCGCGCAGGAGTATGAAGCGAAGATCAACTCGGGCGACCTCACTTCGATCGCCGAGGTGACCCGCGACCTGTTCCGCGCCGACGACCAGCCCGAGCAGAGCTATTCGGAGCGGCAGATCTTCGAAGCCGCCTCGTCGCGCCTCGCGCGCGAGCTCGGCGCCATGGAGCAGACCGACGAGAAGGCGGCGCTCGCCAAGATCCACGACATCCTCAACAAGGCTGCCGCGATCCACAACAAGGCCAAGGAAGCGGCATAACGCCGTCGGCGGGACGGCACCTCGCCGCCTCCCGCCAGCACTAGGCTTCGGCCGTTGGTCGAAACGAAGGGCGTCTCCGTCGGAGGCGCCCTTCTTTTTGGTTGCAACACGGGCGCGGGTCACTGTATTAGTCGTGCAATACAGGAGGACCGTCATGAACCGTATCGTTGCCCTCGTCGCCGCGACCTCGTCGATCGCGCTAGGCGCCTGCCACTGGTCGAGCAAGGCGATGGAGCCGGGCCCCGACACCAGCCGCAACTATGCGCTGACCGGCTTTTCGAAGATCGCGGTGGCCGGGCCGTTCGACGTCAGGGTCCACCCGGCGGGGGCGGCGGGGGTGGTCGCGCACGGCGGACAGAACGTGCTCGACAACAGCGAGATCGAGATCAAGGGCGACACGCTGCTGATCAAGCTGAAGGACAATCTCGGCTTCCACTGGAAGGATCGGCCGACGGTGACCGTCGACGTCGGCGGCGCGCCCGCGCTGGCCGAAGCGAGCATCGCCGGGTCGGGCAAGCTCGCGCTCGACCAGTCGACCGCGTCCGCGTTCAAGGGCAATGTCGCCGGGTCGGGCGACCTCTCGATCGCCAGGCTCACCACGACGAGCAGCGATTTCTCGATCGCCGGGTCGGGATCGATCCGTGCCGCCGGGACCAGCGGGGAGGTCAAGGCCAACATCGCCGGGTCGGGCGACATCGATACCTCGGCGTTGCAGGCGCAGTCGGCCGACGCCTCGATCGCCGGGTCGGGCAATATCAAGGCGCACGCCAGCGGCACCGCGAAGGCGGCGATCATGGGATCGGGCGACATCGTCGTCACCGGCGGCGCGACCTGCGACAAGTCGAAGATGGGGTCGGGCACGATCACGTGCGGCTGAGCGCGATTGGCAATTGACGCTACAAATGTAGTGCGCTACAAATGTAGCGTCATTGATTGGAGGCTCCCATGCCGGTTCACGCCTTTCGCCTGATTGCCGCCGCCGCCCTCACCGCCTCGGCGACCGCCGCGCAGGCTGCCGCCGCTGCCACCCACGATTTTCCGGTCGTGGGCTTCCATGGCATCGGCGTCGCCGGTCCGTTCGAGGTGCGGGTCGTCACCGGCGCCGCGCCGCGCGTCACCGCGGTCGGCGACCCGGCGATGATCGAGGCGACGATCGTCGAGGTGCGCGACGGGACGCTCAAGATCCGGCTCCGCGATCACCCGCGCGGGCCGCGATGGGGCTATTCGCGCACCGTCTTCACCGTCGTCGCGCCGCGGCTCGACCATGCCGCCCTTGCCGGCGCGGGATCGCTCGCGATCGACCGGGTCGACAACGACTTCAGCGGGACGCTCGCGGGGGCAGGCACGCTCAGCGTCGACTCGCTGCACGCGCGGACCGCCCGGTTTGAAAGCGGCGGGGCGGGCAGCATCCGCGTCGCGGGCGCGGTCGACACGCTCTCGCTGTCGGACGCGGGATCGGGACGGATCTTCGCCGACCGCCTGGCGAGCCGCACCCTCGCGGCCAATGTCGCCGGGAGCGGGCAGGTCGCGGCGCGCGCCACGCAAAGCGCGAGCGTGTCGCTGGTCGGCAGCGGCTCGGTGCGGGTCGCCGGCGGCGCGCGCTGTTCGGTCACCCGGATGGGCAGCGGCTCGGTCGTCTGCGGCGCGACCGACTGACGGGCCGCTTCGGCGCGGGTGCGAACCATTTGTTAACCATGGATCGACGAGGGTGAGGCCATGCGCACCGCCCTCATCGTCGCCGCCGTCGCCGTGATCGTTGCCGCGCCCGTCAAGAGCGCGGACCGCAACTACAGCGTCACCGACTTCAACCGGGTCCGAGTCCAGGGGCCCTATGCGGTGACGATGGTCACCGGGGTCGCCCCATTCGCGCGAGCGAGCGGCGGGCAGGCCGGGCTCGACCGGGTCAACGTCGCGGTCGAGGGCCAGACGCTGGTGATCCAGTCGAGCCGGTCGTCGGGCAGCGGCGGCGACGATCGCCGTTCCGCCGGGCCCGTCACCATCGCGATCGGCACCCACGACCTCCAGCAGGCGATCGTCAGCGGGTCGGGCAGCTTGTCGATCGACCGGGCGCGCGGCCAGAAGCTGGTGCTCGGCGCGAGCGGCGCGGCGAGCCTGTCGCTCGCGAGCGCCGACGTCGACACGCTCGATGTCACCCAGCTCGGCGACGGCAGCGTCAAGCTCGGCGGCCGCGCCAATGTCGTCGTCGCGCGCGTCAGCGGGACCGGCGAGTTCGATTCGAGCGGGCTCAAGGTCGCCGACCTCACGCTCGGGGTCGCCGGATCGGCGAGCGCCCACGCCGCCGCGACCGACAAGGCCGCGATCACCGCCAGCGGCTCGGCGACCGTCGCGATCGACGGCAAGGCCGCCTGCACCGTCAAGGCCAATGGCTCGGCAACCGTCAGCGGATGCTGACCAAGCCAGTTGCGTCAGCGGCTGCTGACCAACCGATAGCGTCAGCGGCTGCTGAACTTTAGACCAGCATCAACGAAGCGAGTTTCCCGTAGAGCCGGGGCGGAAGCGCGGCGAGTCCGTCGCCCTCCCCGTCGCCCGTCGTCGGGGCCTCGGCCTCTTCGAGGTAGCGCCAGCCCTGGTGCGCGCGGCGCGGGATCGGCGCGACGACCTCGAGCTTCGCGCGGCAGACGATGTCGATCCGCCCGTCGCGGCGCTCGTCGAACCGCAAGATCTCGACCCGCCCGACGATGCGGTGCTTGACGATGTAATGGAGGTGCCCGCCGATGCATTCGGCGGCGCGTTTGGGCCGCATCCGCGTCGGGATCCGGATCTCGCCCGCCTCGGCCCACTTGTCGACCCGCCGCTGGAGCGTTTCGAGGCTGGCGCAGCTGAAGGCGACCTTGGTGAGACCGAGCGGCATCGCCCCCATCTGGCGGCAAAAGCCTACGCTTTCAACCGCTTAGGTCAGCAGGACCGAGGCGAGGCCGAGAAAGGTGAAAAAGCCCATGACGTCGGTCATGGTCGTCACGAACACCGCCGAGGCGACCGCCGGATCGAGGTTGGCCTTGTCGAGCGTCACCGGCACCAGGACCCCGACCAGCCCGGCGACGAGGCTGTTGATCAGCATCGCCAGCGCGAACACCATCGACAGGGTGGCGTTGCCGAGCACGAGGTAGCTGCCCACCGCCCCGACCAACCCCAGCGCGGCGCCGTTGGCGATGGCGATGCGGAATTCGCGGAACAACATCCACATCGTGTTCGAACTGGTCAGCTGGTTGGTCGCCAGCGCGCGCACCACCACCGCCAGCGTCTGGGTCCCCGCGTTGCCGCCGAGCGCCGAGACGATCGGCATCAGCGCGGCGAGGATCGCGTAGCGCCCGATCTCGCCCTGGAACAGCCCGACCACCGAGGCGGTGCAGATCGTCGCGGCGAGGTTGACCACCAGCCACACCACGCGGGTGCGGATGGTCATCGGCAGCGGTTCGTTGATGTCGCCTTCGCCCGCGCCCGACAGCAGGGTGATGTCCTCGCCCGCTTCCTGCTGGATGATATGGACGATGTCGTCGACGGTGATCATCCCGACCAGCCGCCCGGTCGGGTCGACCACCGCGGCGCTGATCAGCGCATATTTCTGGAAGCGGATGGCGACGTCTTCCTGGTCCATGTCGACCGGGATCAGCGTCTGCTTCCGCGCCATGATCTCGCTGACCGGGGTCTTGCGGGGGCTGCGCAGGATGGTCGACAGCTTGCAGGTGCCGACCGGGTGGTGCGACGGGCTGACCACGAACACTTCCCAGAAATCGGTCGCCAGCTCGTCGTCGGAGCGCAGATAGTCGATCAGCTTGCCGACGGTCCAATGCTCGGGCACCGCGATCAGGTCGCGCTGCATAAGCCGGCCGGCGGTCTCCTCGCCGTAGCTCAGCGCTTCCTCGACCGCGGCGCGATCGTCGGGCTCCATCGCGCGAAGGACGGCGCGCTGCTCGTCCTCCTCGAGGTCCTCGATCATCGCCACCGCGTCGTCGGTGTCGAGCTCGCCCGCGATCTCGGCGACCTGCTCGGGCGCCATTTCGTCGATCACGTCCTCGCGGACATGGTCGTTGAGCTCGGCATAGACGTCGGCGTCGACCATGCTGGCGAGCGCCTGGATGAGGTCGCCGCGCTCCTCGGCCGGGGCGATCTCGATGAGGTCGGCGATGTCGGCGGGGTGAAGCTCGCTGACCAGGCTTCGCGCCGCCTCGTCGTCGCCGTCGGCGACCGCGTCGAGCACCTCGCGAACGAAGCGCGGGCGGAGCCGGTTCTCCTCGTCGATCGGCTGGCTGTCGCTGGTCACCGGCAGGTCGGGTTCGGACAGCAGGGTGGCGAAGTCGTCGCGTTCGGCCATCGCACCCTCCCTCGCCGGTCGCGCCGCGCAGATCCGCGCGGGCGGGAACGTCCTATGCCCGCGCCCCGGCTGGCGCAACCCGCGCGCCCGCCCTACATGGGCGCGGATTGACAACCAAAGGACAAGTCCATGGCCGACGACACGCTGACCCTCACCCTTTCGACCGGCGGCGACGTCGTCATCAAGCTCCGCCCCGACCTTGCCCCCAAGCACGTCGAGCGGATCACCACGCTGGCGAAGGAAGGCTTTTACGACGGGGTCGTGTTCCACCGCGTGATCGACGATTTCATGGCGCAGGGCGGCGATCCGACCGGGACCGGCACTGGCGGCAGCAAGCTTCCCGACCTGCCCGCCGAGTTCAACGACGAGCCGCACGTGCGCGGCGCCTGTTCGATGGCGCGCACCGCCAACCCCAACAGCGCCAACAGCCAGTTCTTCATCTGCTTCGCCGACGCGCGTTTCCTCGACCGGCAATATACCGTCTGGGGCAAGGTCGAGAGCGGCATGGAATATGTCGACGCGCTGCCCAAGGGCGAGCCGGTCCGCGACCCGGGCAAGATCCTCAAGGCAACCGTCGGCTGATGGCCCGCACCCCCGCCGCGAGGCCGAAAAAGGCCGCGCCCCGGCCCGCCGCCGCGAAAAAGGCGGCGCCGCGCAAGGCGTCGCTGAAACCCGTCGCGGTGATTACCGGCGCGTCGGCGGGGCTGGGAGTCGATTTCGCCCGCCAGCTCGCCGCCGACGGCCACCGGCTGTTGCTGGTGGCGCGGCGCAAGGAGCGGCTCGAGGCGCTGGCGGCCGAGGTCGGCAATGCCCGCGCGCTCGCGCTCGACCTTGGCCAGCCGGGCGCGGCGGCGGCGCTGGTCGCCGATCTCGCGGCGCACGGCGAGCGGGTCGACATGCTGGTCAACAACGCCGGCTTCGGGCTGTGGGGGCGGTTCACCGAGCTGGGCGGCGCGCGCCAGCGCGAGATGATCGACCTCAACGTCGGCACGCTGGTCGAGCTGTGCCACGCGGTGCTGCCCGAGATGGTCCGGCGCAAGGAGGGCGCGATCCTCAACGTCGCCTCGACCGCCGCCTTCCAGCCGGGGCCGGGGATGGCGACCTATTTCGCGACCAAGGCGTTCGTCCTCTCGTTCACCGAGGCGCTTCACGAGGAAGTGAAGGCGAACGGGGTGCGGGTCAGCGCGCTCTGCCCCGGGCCGACCGCGACCGAGTTCGGGGCGGTCGCCGGGTTCACCGGCAACGGCGCGTTCGACAAGATGTCGGCGAAAAGCGAGGACGTCGTTACCGGCGGGCTCAAGGCGCTCGCGGCGAACAAGGCGGTGTTCGTCCCGGGCCTCGCCAACAAGCTCGGCGCGCAGGGCCATCGCTTCCTTCCGCGCGGGGTGCTGCGCAAGGTCACCGCGCTGATCAAACATTAGTAGCGAAAAAAAACTCGCATCTGCGTTTTTGCACTTGCGAAAAGAATTCCGCAGTGCAATAAGGTCCGTGCCTTTTCGAAGGCATCCTCTCCTGAATGATCCTAAGGGGTCGGGTGGCAACACCCGGCCCCCTTTTTTCGTCCCGGCCCGCCGCCATATGGGACCCGAACAGGGGCAGTCCCGTTGGACTGACCCGTAGCGAAGCTCCGCGCCCGCCGTTCGCGCAGGCGCGATTCGAGAGGAAAACGAGCGAATGGCCGAGGCCGAAACCCTGACCCGCCGCCTTCAGGTGGCGAACCTCAACCCCGCCGATTCGGGCCGCGGGATCGCGCGCCTGCCCTCGCGGCTGGCGAGCGAGCTGGGGCTGAACGAGGGCGACGTCGTCCAGATTATCGGCAAGCGCACCACCGTCGCGCGCGCGATCCGCCCCTACCCCGACGATGCGGGGCTCGAGATCATCCGCCTCGACGGGCTCCAGCGCGCCAACGCCGGGGTCGGATCGGGCGATTTTGTCGAGATCGAGAAGGCGACGTCCAAGCCCGCGACTCGAGTCGTGTTCGCCCCGGCGCAAGCCAACGTCCGGCTGCAGGGTTCGGCAGAGGCGCTTCACCGCAGCTTCGAGGGCCGCCCGTTCATGGAGGGCGACATCGTCGCCACCGCCGGGCATCAGCGGGTCAATGCCGACATGCCCGAGCATATCCGCCAGCTGCTCAACGCCCCGGCCTTCGCGCTTCAGGAAGTGCGGCTGACGGTCGCGTCGACCACCCCGCGCGGGATCGTCCACATCGACGAGCATACGCAGGTCGAGCTGCTCAGCGAATTTACCGCCAAGGACGGCGAGCGCCGCGCCGACGTCACCTATGACGACCTCGGCGGGATGGCCTCGACGATCGACGCGCTGCGCGAGATGGTCGAGCTGCCGCTGCGCCATCCCGAGCTGTTCCAGCGGCTCGGCGTCGATCCGCCCAAGGGGGTGCTGCTCCACGGCCCGCCCGGCACCGGCAAGACCCGGCTGGCGCGCGCGGTCGCCAACGAGAGCGACGCCAAATTCTTCCACATCGCCGGGCCCGAGATCATGGGATCGGCCTATGGCGAATCCGAAAAGAAGCTGCGCGAGGTGTTCGAGGAGGCGGCCAAGGCGGCCCCGTCGATCATCTTCATTGACGAGATCGATTCGATCGCGCCCAAGCGCGACCAGGTCAGCGGCGAGGCCGAGAAGCGGCTGGTCGCCCAGCTGCTGACGCTGATGGACGGGCTCGAGCCGCGCCAGAACCTCGTCGTCATCGCCGCGACCAACCGCCCCGAGGCGCTCGACGAGGCGCTTCGCCGTCCCGGCCGGTTCGACCGCGAGATCGTCGTCGGCGTTCCCGACGAGCCCGGTCGCCGAGAGATCCTCGGCATCCACACCCGCGGCATGCCGCTGGCGTCGGACGTCGGGCTCGACGACCTCGCGCGGCGGACCTACGGCTTCGTCGGCGCCGACCTTGCCGCGCTGACCCGCGAGGCGGCGCTCGAGGCGGTCCGGCGGCTGATGCCCAAGCTCGACCTGCAAAAGGACACGATCCCGACCGAGATCCTCGATTCGCTGTCGGTCCACGCCAGCGACTTCGAGGAAGCGCTGAAGCGGGTGCAGCCGAGCGCGATGCGCGAGGTGATGGTCCAGGCGCCGAATGTCCGCTGGGACGACCTCGGCGGGCTCGACGCCGCGCGCGACCGGCTGCGCGAAGGGGTCGAGCTGCCGCTCAAGCATCCCGCGGCGTTCAAGCGGCTCGGCATCCGCCCGGCCAAGGGCTTCCTGCTCTACGGCCCGCCGGGCACCGGCAAGACGATGCTGGCGAAGGCGGCGGCGCGCGAGAGCGAGGCCAATTTCATCGCCACCAAGTCGAGCGACCTGCTGAGCAAATGGTATGGCGAGAGCGAGCAGCAGATCGCCCGGCTGTTCGCCCGTGCGCGCCAGGTCGCGCCGACGGTGATCTTCATCGACGAGCTCGACAGCCTCGTCCCCGCGCGCGGCGGCGGGCTGGGCGAGCCGCAGGTGACCGAGCGGGTGGTCAACACCATCCTCGCCGAGATGGACGGGCTGGAGGAGCTCAACAACGTCGTCCTGATCGGCGCGACCAACCGGCCCAACCTGATCGACCCCGCGCTGCTTCGCCCCGGCCGGTTCGACGAACTGATCTACGTCGGCCCGCCCGACGAGAAGGGGCGGCGGCAGATCCTCGGCATCCACACGGCGACGATGCCGCTGGGAAACGACGTCGACCTCGATTCGCTCGCCGCGCGGACCGAGCGGTTCACCGGCGCCGACCTAGAGGACCTCGTCCGCCGCGCGGGCCTCACCGCGCTTCGTCGCGACCTCAACGACGCCAAGGTGACGATGGCCGATTTCGAGGTCGCGCTGACCGAGACCCGCGCGTCGGTGACCGAGGACATGCTCGGCGATTACGAGCGGATCCAGGACACGCTCAAGGCCGACGCGGTGCGCCCGACCGGCGGAATCGGCTTCGTCACGCCCGGAATGCTTCGCCCGCGCAGCAGCACGAAAGACTAGTCGAGCGCCTGGGCGCCCCATGCCGCGAGCGCGACCAGCCCCGCCAGCGACAGCGCGGCGGGGAGCGCAGGGGCGAGGTGGTAGGCGAGCATGGTCAGCGTCGGCGCGGCGACGTAGCTGATCCCGTTGGCGGCGGTGATCACCCCGGCGACGCTGCCCTGTTCGGTCAGCGGCACGGCAAGACTCGCCCCCGCCGTGAAGCCCGGGCGGGTGAAGCCGAAGCCGAGGCTGGCGAGCGCGAAGCCGAGCACGAGCCCGTAGAGGTCGGTTGCGGCGATGAGCACCGCGAAGCCGAGCGCGGCGATCCACGAGCCCCACAGGATCATCCGGCGCGGCGACAGGTCGAGCCGGGGGATAAGCCCCCATTGCGCGGCAAGCGTCGCGGCGGCGCCGGCCATCAGCACGATCGAGATCGGCCCTTCGGAGCCGAGCGGCGAGAGGCGGAGCCGGTCGATCACGAAAAAGCCGAGAAAGGTCAGCAGCGCCGCCTGCGCATGGCCCGCCGCGACCCCGGCGACGATCCAGCGGCGGATTCGTGGGTCGCGCCAGCGCATCGCGGGCTGGTCGCGCGGGCTGGTCGCCGCGACGACGCTCGCCCCGGTCGGGGTGGTCGCGGCCGACGGGTAGCTCATCGCCGCGCCGTGACCGCTGCGTCGGCCGTGGCGCGGGACGGTATCGTCGGGCAACCAGCGGCGGACCGCGATCCACACCGCCGCGCCGATTACCGCGAATCCGAAAAAGGGGCCGGGAAGCCCGAGCGGCGGGAAGACGAACAGGGGGGCGAGCGCGGGGCCGATCACCGTGCCGAGCCCGAAGCTCGACGACAGCGAGCTGAGCGCCGCGACGCGCCCGCTGCGCCGGGTCTTGCCGGCAAGGTAGGCCTGCGTCGCCGAGGGAGTGGCCGACCCGAACCCGCCGTAGATCCCGCGCGCCAGCCCGAACAGGACGAAGGCGAGGCCCGCGCCGACCCAGCCCGACAGCCCCGCCGCCAGCGCCAGCCCGCACAATGCCGACGAGACGACGAAGCCGCCGACTCCGACCAAGGTAAGCGCCTTTCGTCCGCGCCGGTCGCTGGCGCGCGCCCACCACGGCGCCATCACCACCCAAAGCACCGCCGACACCGTATAGGCGATCGCGACGACCACGTCGGGCATGTGCATCGCCCGCCCGATCGCCGGCATCACCGACTGGACCGCGGTATTGCCCGAGGCGGCGACGAGCATCGCCGCGAACAGCAGCAGGAAGTGCGGCGTCTTGAGCGCGGTGCCGCCGATGCGCGGCGTGCCGGGCTGGATGGGGCTCCGGGTCAGCACGGACCGTGCCTTAGGCTCGCCGGACCGAGCGGGGCAAGTCGGCTTGCCCTTGCCAAGCGCGCCGTCATTTGCGAACGCCGGCGGCTTACCGCGTCAGGAGCCCGGATTGAACGCCACCACCGCCCGCCATGCCAAGGCCCGCCTCGCCCGTCGCCGCGACCGGCGTTCGGGAAGCCCGAAATGGGCGTTCCTTCGCGGCTTCATCAAGCATCCGGTGATGGTCGGATCGATCATCCCGTCGAGCGGCAAGCTGATCGACCGGATGCTCGGCCCGGTCGACTGGAAGGCGACCCGCCTGTTCGTCGAATATGGCCCGGGCGTCGGCACCTTCACCCGCCCGATCCTCGACCGGCTCGGCCCCGACTCCAAGCTGGTGGTGATCGACACCAATGCCGAGTTCATCGACTATCTCAACGACGACATCGACGACGAGCGGCTGGTCGCGGTCCATGGCTCGGCCGCCGACGTCGAGAATATCGTCGCCGCGCAGGGTTTCGACAAGGCCGATTACGTGCTGTCGGGGCTTCCCTTTTCGACGCTTCCGCCGGGTGTCGGCGACGCGATCGGCGCGGCGACCGCGCGGGTGATCCGACCGGGCGGGGCGTTCCTCGTCTACCAGTTCAGCCCGAAGGTGAAGGACTTCATCGACCCGCATTTCGAGCGCATCGTGCGCGGGTTCGAATGGATCAACGTGCCCCCCGCGACGCTGTTCTGGGCCTATCGCGAGCCGGGCAAGACGAAGGCGGCCTAGGGCGGCCTTACGCGCCGCTGCCGAAGTTCAGCCGGCGCGTCACCGTATAGTCGCCGGTCGTCACCAGGAAGAAGCTGGTCGCCCACTTGATCCGGTTGAGCAGCGTGCCGCGCTTCTTCTGGATGGCGCGGGTGATCTGCAGCGAATCCTGCGCCTCGCCCTCGAAATAGAGCCGCATCATCGTCGCGAACTCGGGGTCGGCGACGCGCAGCATCATCTCGAGGTTAAGATAGAGGCTGCGGATGTCGAAATTGCTGCTGCCGATGTGGACGACGTCGTCGAACACGACCAGCTTGGTGTGGAGCTTGGTCGGTTCATATTCGAACATCTCGACGCCGCGCTTGAGCAGCCTGCCGTAGACGAAGCGCGCCGCGGCGATGGTCGCGCTATTGTCCGACTTGGCGGCGGTGATGACCCGCGCGCGGCCGCGCTTGCCGACCCGGCCGATCCGACGGAGCATCCCGTAGGTCGGCGCGAAATAGGCGGCGATCATCGCCACGTCCTGGCTCTGCGACAGGTCGCGGCAGGTCGCGTGCGCCCACGGGCTCAGCCGCCGCATCGGCCCGCCGAACGACCATTGCAGCGTGCCCTCGGTCTCGCTGAAGCGGTGGATGATCCGCCGAAGGTCGCGGATTCGCGCGCCCTTCTTCAGCGCCCAGCCCATCAGCGCGTCGAAATAGGGCGCCAGCCGCGCCGCCGCGGGGCCTTCGACGAGCAGCCCGAGATCGCGCCAGCCGCCCTCTTCCTTGGTCGCGAAATAGTCGTTCTCGACGTTGAACCCGCCGATGATCACCCGTTCCTCGTCGGCCAGCGCGAGTTTCTGGTGGTTGCGGATCAGGTAGCGGCGACCGTAGCTGGGCAGGAACCGGCAGAAGCGCGCCCCCGCCTCGTTGAGCGCGGTAAAATAGTCGGGCGGCGTGCTCGAGCTGCCGAAGCCGTCGATCAGCAGCCCGACCTCGACCCCGCGCGCGCGGGCGCGTTCGAGCGCGTCGCGGACCCGGCCGCCCGATTCGTCGGCGGCGAATATATAGTAGAGCAGGCGAAGGCTCTTCTTCGCGCCGTCGATCAGCGCGACCAGCGCGTCGAGCCGCTCGGGCCCGTCGGGGATCAGCGTTAGCCGGTTGCCGTCGACCGTCAGTGTCCGCGCTTCCGAGGCGGCCTTGCGGCCGAGCCGCCGGGAGTCGCTTGGTTCGAGGTCGGGATCGCGCTCCATCACCCCTAAGTGAGCAGCGGCGGGCGCGGTGGCAAGGGTCATCAAGCAGGTGCTTTCGATTGACTTTTCCTCCCCCCGTAACTAACTCGCGACCCTTCCTTTCCCTCCTCGTGAGAATTAGCGGAGCGACGAATGGCGCGCGTGACGGTCGAAGATTGTGTCGACAAGATTTCCAACCGGTTCGACCTGGTGCTGCTCGCGGCGCAGCGGGCGCGGCAGATTTCGGGCGGCGCGGACCTGACGATCGACCGCGATCGCGACAAGAATCCGGTGGTCGCGCTGCGCGAGATCGCCGAGCAGACGGTCAAGCCCAAGCATCTCGAGGAAGCGCTGGTCGGCGGGCTGCAGAAGGTGCGCATCGACGAGGACGACGAGACCGACGAACTGGCGAGCCTGAGCGAATCGGCCGAGGCGCTGCGCCTCACCGCCGCCGCGCCGCCGCGCCCGACCCCGTCGGGCGGCGATTACGAGTGAGGCGCCGAGCCTAAGCGAAGCGGGCGAACGCCCGCTAGCTTGGGCGAAGAGACGCCGAGCGCCGGCCAGCCTGCGCCGCAAAGCAGGCGACAGGACTGACGGCACGGATTTACTCCGTGACGGCTCGAAACAAGAGGGCGGTGCTTCGGCGCCGCCCTTTTCGATTCAGGTGCGGCGCATCGTCGCGCCGTTCGACTGGTCGAGCCACATCAGGTCGTGGATGCCGAGGTCGCGGCCGTCGGCCGACTGGACGGTGATCCGCTTGACCGGCTTGCCGTGGCGCGAATCGGCGAGGACGATTTCCTGCCGCCCGTGCCCCCAGTCCTCGCCCCACTGGCGGAGCGCGAGCACGACCGGGAGCAGCGCCTCGCCCTTGGGGGTCAGGCTATAGATCACGCGGCGCTTGTCGTCGGGATCGGGCGCGCGTTCGAGGATGTCGCCCGCGACCAGTCTCGACAGCCGGTTCGACAGGATGTTGCGGGCGATCCCCAGCCCGGCCTGATATTCCTCGAAATGCTTCAGCCCGTTGAGCGCGCCGCGAAGGATCAGGAACGACCAGCGCTCCCCGATCAGCTCGATCGCGGGGGGCAAGGGGCAACGAAGCGCGGCAGCCTTGAAGGCATCGATGTCGGTCGACGTAGTTGCGGACAACGCGGGCAGACTCCTCTCCGACATCGCCGTGCCACAAAGCGAAGCGAAATAACAGTTGCGGAACGAAACTGGCTTGATAGACTAGGTTTCGTTCCGCAACTTGTTTTCAGGGGTGCCCGATGAACCGCTTCCACCATTCCGCGCTTGCCGCCGCCGTCCTCCTGCCCGCCGCCGCCAGCGCGGCGAGCTTCGCCGCGCACCCCGCCGCCGCCGTCCCCTCGGCGCGGCTGGTCGGCGACGACATCGCCTGGGCGTGCGGCGCGGGCGGGTGCACCGGCGCGACCGACTACGGCCGCCCGATCCTGATCTGCCAGGGCCTCGCCAAGCAGGCCGGTACGATCGACCGGTTCAGCGTCGACGGCCGCGCCTTTTCCGCTGCCGAGCTCGCCCGTTGCAACGCCTCGGCCAAGGCCGTCCCGGCGTCGGCGAGCGCGCTCGCGCGCAACTAATCCCTCCCCCGAGGGAGCGCGCCGGCCCGCACGCAGGTCGGCCGCGCGCACTGGCCGGGCGCTCCCTCCAGCGCCCGGCCCTTTTTGCGCTTGCGAACGAGGGGGGCGACACGCCACATTAGGCGCGCGTGCTGAGACAATATGAACTGATCGAGCGGGTCCGCGCTTACGACCCCGACGCCGACGAGGGCCTGATCAACCGCGCCTACGTCTTTTCGATGAAGGCGCACGGGGCGCAGGTGCGCGCGTCGGGCGACCCCTATTTCAGCCACCCGATCGAGGTCGCGGGGATCCTCACCGACCTCAAGCTCGACGACGAGACGATCGTCACCGCGATCCTCCACGACACGATCGAGGACACCGTCGCCACCCCCGAACAGATCGAGAAGCTGTTCGGACCGAGCGTCGCGCGGCTGGTCGACGGGGTCACCAAGCTCAGCAAGATCGAGGCGCAGTCGGAAAGCGAGCGCGCCGCCGAGAACCTCCGCAAGTTCCTGCTCGCCCTGTCCGACGACATCCGCGTGCTGCTGGTCAAGCTGGCCGACCGGCTGCACAACATGCGCACGCTCCATCACATCAAGAACCCCGAAAAGCGCCGCCGGATCGCGCGCGAGACGATGGATATCTACGCCCCGCTGGCCGAGCGGATCGGCATGTACGAGATCATGCAGGAGATGCAGGAACTCGCCTTCCGCGAGCTCGAGCCCGACGCCTACGCCTCGATCAAGCGGCGCTTGAAGCAGCTCGGCGAGGAGGGCGGCGACCTCGTCAACCGGATCGGGCTCGGGCTGCAGCTCTACCTCGAGGACCATGGCCTCACCGCCGAGGTGATGGGCCGCGAGAAGCACCCCTATTCGATCTGGAAGAAGATGGCCGAGCGGCACATCAGCTTCGAGCAATTGTCCGACGTGATGGCGTTTCGCGTGGTCGTCCCCGAAACCGCCGACTGCTACCGCGCGCTCGGGCTGATCCACCGCCGCTGGCCGATGGTCCCGGGGCGGTTCAAGGACTATATCTCGACCCCCAAGCGCAACGGCTACCGAAGCCTGCACACCTCGGTGATCCACGACAGCAAGACCCGGATCGAGATCCAGATCCGCGACCAGGAAATGCACGTCCAGGCCGAACGCGGGCTCGCCGCGCACTGGGCCTACAAGGAGGGCCGCCCGGTCGCCGACGTCAAGGTGCCGTGGATTTCGGACCTGGTCGAAATCCTCGAGCATGCCGACAGCCCCGAAGAGCTGCTCGAACATACCCGGATGGCGATGTACCAGGACCGGATCTTCGCCTTCACCCCCAAGGGCGAGCTGATCCAGCTGCCCAAGGGCGCGACCCCGATCGACTTCGCCTACGCCGTCCACACCGCGCTCGGCGACACTGCGGTCGGGGCCAAGGTCAACGGCCGGGTCGTCCCGCTGCGGACGATCCTCGACAATGGCGACCAGGTCGAAATCCTGGCCAGCGCGGCGCAGCATCCGCAGCCGGCGTGGCTTCGCTTCGTCGTCACCGGCAAGGCGCGCTCGGGCATCCGCCGCTTCGTCCGTCACAAGGAACGCGACGAGACGATTGAGCTTGGCCGCAAGATCTACGACGAGATCGTCGCGCGGCTGCCCGCGCCGCTCGGCAAGGACGCGCTCAAGCGCGCGATCAAGGCGCTCAAGGCCGAGGACGAGGCAGACCTCATGGTCAAGGTCGCGCGCCGGCTGGTCAGCGACGTCGAGCTGATGGAGGCGCTGATGCCCGGCTCGGCGGGCGGCGACGTCGCGCCGCGCCCGCTCGGCCAGCGCGAGGCGATCTCGATCAAGGGGCTGACCCCGGGGGTGGCCTACGACCTCGCCCCCTGCTGCCACCCGATCCCCGGCGACCGGATCGTCGGGCTGCGCCGCGCCGACGAGGGGATCGAGGTCCATGTCATCGGCTGCGACAACCTAGCGAGCGGGATCGACGCCGACTGGCTCGACCTCGCGTGGGGCGACGGCAGCGACGGCGGCACCGCCAAGCTGGCGGTGATCATCCGCGACGCCGCGGGCACGCTCGGCGAAATGGCCGGGATTCTCGGCGCGAAGGGGGCGAACATCGTCAACCTCCACCTCGCTCACCGCGACGGCAGCTTCATGACCTTCCACGTCGACGTCGAGGTCCACGACCTCGCCCACCTCCACGCGATCATCGCCGCGCTGCGCGGCTCGACCAGCGTCGCGCAGGTCGAACGGATCTAGCCCGAGCGTCCGCGCGCCGGGGCCTTGCGGATCGAATCGGCTCCGCCCGAGGCGAGCACCGCGAGCGTCAGCAGGTCGGACACGCTGGCGGTCATCGGCGCGATCTGGACCGGCAGGCTCATCCCCATCAGGAACGGCCCGATCACGCTCTCCCCGCCGAGCGCGCGGAGCAGCTTGGCCGACAGGTTGGCCGACTGAAGCCCCGGCATGACGAGGATGTTGGCCGGGCCGTTCAGCCGGCTGAACGGGTAGAAGCGCTGCTGCGCCTCGTGGCTGAGCGCAACGTCTGGCCCCATCTCGCCTTCATATTCGAAGTCGGTGACCAGCGTGTCGAGCACCCGCACCGCCTCGCGGATTTCGCCGATGTGGCGCCCGGGCGGGTTGCCGAAGGTGGTGTAGCTGACGAAGGCGACGCGCGGTTCGTGCCCCATCCGCCGCGCGAAGCTGGCGGTGCGGATCGCCATCGCGGCGAGCTGCTCGGCGGTCGGCCGCTCGGTCACCGCCGTGTCGGCGATCAGCACGGTGCGAGTCTGGGTCGCGACGATGTTGATCCCGAACGGGGTCGACTGGTCGCCTTCCTCGTCGAGCACGACGCGGACCTGCCGCAGCGACTGGCTGAAGGGGCGGGTCGTGCCGGTGATCATCGCGTCGCCCTCGCCGAGCGCGAGCATCGCCGCGGCGAAGGTGTTGCGGTCCTGGTTGACCATCCGCTCGACCTCGCGCTTCAGCATCCCGTGGCGCTGGTGCTTGGCGTAGATATAGTCGACCGCGCGCCCGACCAGCGGCGAGTTGCGGCTGTTGAGCACCTCGAAACTGCGCGGGTCGTCGACGCCGAGCTCGGCGAGCTTGTCATAGACGTCGTCGCGCCCGACCAGCACCGGGGTGCCGTAGCCGCCGTCGCGGAACGCGATCGCGGCGCGCAGGACATTCTCTTCCTCGCCCTCGGCGAACAGCACCCGCTTGGGGCTGGTGCGCGCCGCCTCGAACGCGAGGTTGAGCACCGAGGCGGTCGGGTTGAGCCGCGCGCGCAGGCTCTCGCGATAGGCGCGCAGGTCGTCGATCGGCTTCTGCGCGACCCCGCTCTTCATCGCCGCCTCGGCGACCGCCGCCGGGATCACCTCGATCAGCCGGGGGTCGAACGGGGCGGGAATGATATAGTCGGGGCCGAAATGCTGGCTGATCCCGCCATAGGCGGCGGCGACTTCCTCGGGCACCGGCTCGCGCGCCAGCGCGGCGAGCGCCTCGGCGGCGGCGATCTTCATCTCCTCGGTGATCCCGGTCGCGCGCACGTCGAGCGCGCCGCGGAAGATGAACGGGAAGCCGAGCACGTTGTTGACCTGGTTAGGGTAGTCGCTTCGCCCGGTGGCGACGATCGCGTCGGGGCGCGCGGCCTTGGCCTCGGGCGGGGTGATCTCGGGATCGGGATTGGCCATTGCGAAGATGATCGGCTGCGGCGCCATGCCGGCGACCATCTCGCCGGTCACCGCGCCCGCCGCGCTGAGGCCGAGGAACACGTCGGCGCCGACCATCGCCTCCTTGAGCGAGCGGGTTTCGGTCGGGACCGCGTGCGCCGACTTGAACTGGTCCATCCCTTCGCGCCCCGGGTAGAGCGGGCCGGTGCGATCGCACATGATAACGTTGCCGTGCGGCACCCCCATCGCCTTGATCAGCTCGGTGCAGGCGATCGCCGCCGCGCCCGCGCCGTTGACCACCACCCGGATGTCCTTGAGCGCGCGCCCGGTGAGGTGGCAGGCGTTGATCAGCCCGGCGGCGGTGATGATCGCGGTGCCGTGCTGGTCGTCGTGGAACACCGGGATGTTCATCCGCTCCTTGAGCGCCGCCTCGATGATAAAGCAGTCGGGCGCGGCGATGTCCTCGAGGTTGATGCCGCCGAAGCTGGGGCCGAGCAGCTCGACGCATTCGATGAACCGCTGCGGGTCGGTGGTGTCGACCTCGAGGTCGATCGAATCGACGTCGGCGAAGCGCTTGAACAGCACCGCCTTGCCTTCCATCACCGGCTTCGAGGCGAGCGCGCCGAGGTTGCCGAGCCCGAGGATCGCGGTCCCGTTCGAGATTACCGCGACGAGGTTGCCCTTGGCGGTGTAGTCGTAGGCCGTGGCCGGGTCGGCGGCGATCGCCTCGACCGGCACCGCGACGCCGGGCGAATAGGCGAGGCTGAGGTCGCGCTGGGTCGCCATCGGCTTCGAGGCGCGAATCTCGATCTTGCCCGGCCGCCCGCGCGCGTGGAAATCGAGCGCCTCGTCGCGGGTGAATTTGACGTTGCTTTCGTTCATGGCGGAAGGCCTTAGCGCCAAGCGCGCCCGCAAGTCACCCTCGCGCGGGCGGGCGCTTGCCGCTAGGTTCCCCGATAATGGCCCGCGGCGACTCCCCCGAACCCAAGCAAACGCCGATGATGGCGCAATACAAGCGGCTCAAGGCCGAGGCGGGCGACGCGCTGCTGTTCTACCGAATGGGCGATTTTTTCGAGCTGTTCTTCGACGATGCGAAGGCCGCCGCCGCGACGCTCGACATCGCGCTGACGAAGCGCGGCGAGGACGGCGGCGAGCCGATCCCGATGTGCGGGGTGCCGGTCCATTCGGCCGAATCCTACCTGGCGCGGCTGATCAAGGGCGGGCACCGCGTCGCGATCGCCGAGCAGACCGAGAGCCCCGCCGAGGCGCGCAAGGCGCGCGGGTCGAAGGCGCTGGTCGACCGCGCGATCGTCCGGCTGGTCACCCCGGGGACGCTGACCGAGGAAGTGCTGCTCGACAGCGGCGCGGCCAACTGGCTGGCCGCGGTCGGGCGCGCGGGCGACGATTACGCGATCGCCGCCGCCGACATTTCGACCGGGCGGTTCGAGCTGGTCGCCTGCGGCTCGGGCGAACTTCGCGCCGAGCTGGCGCGGATCGCCCCCGCCGAGACGATCGCCGAGGGCAGGGTGCCGGGGATCGCGACCACGCCGGGCAAGGGCGGCTTCGACAGCCTGTCGGGCGAACGCGCGCTTAAAAGCCGGTTCGGGGTCGTCGACCTCGACGGGTTCGGCGGGCCGGGGCGCGCCGAGCTGGCGGCGGCGGGCGGGCTGCTCGCCTATCTCGCCGCGACGCAAAAGGAGGCAGCGAGCTTCCTCGACGCGCCGCGCCGGGTCGCGCGCTCGGCGCACCTCGGGATCGACCCGGCGACGCGCGAGAGCCTCGAAATCGTTCGCGCAAGCAACGGCGGCCAAAGCCTGCTCGCCAACATCGACCGCTGCGTCACCGCCGCGGGGCGCCGCCTGCTCGCCGCCGACCTCGCCGCACCGCTGACCGACCGGCCCGCGATCGAGGCGCGTCTGGCGCTCGTGCAATGGCTTCACGAGGAGCCGCTCCGCCGGCTGCGGCTGCGCGAGGCGATGCGCGCGCTGCCCGACCTTGCCCGCGCGCTCGGGCGGCTGGTGGCGGGACGCGGCGGGCCGCGCGACCTCGCCCAGCTGCGCCACGGGCTCACCGGCGCGGCGGCGCTTAAGGCGGAGCTCGACTGCGACCTGACCTGTCCCGACTTGCTCAAGTCGCTGCTGCCCGACCTGTCGGGCCATGCCGCGCTGACCGACCGGCTCGGGCTCGCGCTGGTGGCCTCGCCCCCGCTCGACGCGTCAAAGGGCGGCTATATCGCCGAGGGCTACGACGCCGCGCTCGATGCGCTCCGGCTCGCCAGCCACGACGGCCGCCGCGCGATCGCCGCGCTCGAGGCCAAGTATCGCGACGCGACCGGGGTCGGATCCTTGAAGGTCCGCCACAACGCGGTGCTCGGCTATCATATCGAGGTTCCCGCCCGCCACGCCGACCCTCTGATGGCCGCCGACAGCGGCTTCACCCGCCGCCAGACGCTCGCCGGGGTGGTGCGCTTCAATTCGCCCGACCTCCATGCCGAGGCGAGCCGGGTGGTCGAGGCGGGCGCCCATGCGCTCGCCGCCGAGGCCGCGCATCTCGAAGAACTCACCGGCCAGGCGGTCGCGGCCGCGCCGCGGATCGCGCGCACCGCCGACGCGCTCGCGCGGATCGACGTCGCCGCCAGCCACGCCGAGCGCGCGAGCGAGGGCGAGTGGTGCCTGCCCATGCTTCGCGACGAGCCGCTGCTGGACCTCGTCGCCGCGCGTCACCCGGTGGTCGAGGCGGCGCTGGCCGACGCCGGCGAGCGGTTCGTCGCCAACGACCTCGCTTTGTCCCCCGCCGACCGGCTGTGGCTGATCACCGGCCCCAACATGGGCGGCAAGTCGACCTTCCTGCGACAGGCGGCGATCGCGGTGCTGCTCGCGCAGGCGGGCGCCTACGTCCCCGCGCGCGCCGCGACCATCGGCATCGTCGACCGGCTGTTCAGCCGGGTCGGCGCCTCGGACAATCTCGCGCGCGGGCGCTCGACCTTCATGGTCGAGATGGTCGAGACCGCCGCGATCCTGTCGCAGGCGACCGACCGGAGCCTCGTCATCCTCGACGAGATCGGGCGCGGCACCTCGACTTACGACGGGCTGGCGATCGCCTGGGCGGTGGTCGAGGCGATGCACGACACGGTCCGCGCGCGCACCCTGTTCGCGACTCATTATCATGAGCTCACCCGGCTCGCCGCGCGTCTCGGCGCGCTCTCGCTCCACCATGTCCGCGCGCGCGAGTGGAAGGGCGACCTCGTCCTCCTCCACGAAGTCGCCGACGGCGCTGCCGACCGCAGCTACGGGATCGCGGTCGCGCGGCTGGCGGGGCTGCCGGGCGCGGTGGTCGCGCGCGCCAGGGCGGTGCTCGCGCGGCTCGAGGACGGGCGCGAGGCGACCGGCGGGATCGGCGCCGGGCTAGACGAGCTGCCGCTGTTCTCATCGCAGGCCGAGGGTCCGCCGCCCGCCGACCCGCTGGCCGAGGCGATCGCCGCGCTCGACCCTGACGCGATGAGCCCGCGCGAGGCGCTCGACGCGCTCTACGCGATCAAGCGGCTCGCGGACGCCCAGCCATGAGCGCTTGGCGATGACCGACCAGCCGCGCCTCCCCGCCGTCGCCAACCGCCGCGCGATCCTCGACCGCCGCGCGATCGCCGACCGGCTCGCCGCCGCCGCGCCCGAGGAGGCAGGGGCGATCCTCGCCGCCGCGCTCGCCGCCGGGCGCGAGGAGATCGGGGAGCGGCTGGCCGCGCACCCGTCGAACGGGCGGACGGCGGCGGCGGCCTATGCCTTTCTCGCGGACCAGGTCGTCCGACTGGCGTTCGACCATGCCGCGCTTCGCCTTCATCCCACCTCGAACCCCGCGCCCGCCGAGCGGATCGCGCTGGTCGGGGTCGGGGGCACCGGGCGCGGCGAGCTTGCCCCTTACAGCGACATCGACCTGATGCTGCTCGTCGGCGGCCATGGCGGCACGACCGAGAAGGTCGCCGAGGCGCTGTTCTACCAGCTGTGGGACCTCAAGCTGAAGGTCGGGCAGTCGGTCCGCACCGTCGACGAGGCGATCGCCTCGGCCAAGAGCGACATGACGATCCGCACCGCGCTGCTCGAAAGCCGCTGGCTGTGGGGCGAGCGGCCGCTGTTCGACGCGTTCGAGCAGCGCTTCGCGCGCGAAATCGTCAAGGGCCACGCCGCCGAGTTCGTCGCCGCCAAGATGGCCGAGCGCGACGAGCGCCACCGCAAGATGGGGGATAGCCGCTACGTCGTCGAACCCAACGTCAAGGACGGCAAGGGCGGGCTTCGCGACCTTCACACCCTCTACTGGATCGCGCGGTTCGCGCTCGGCGCGTCGAGCCCGCGCGACATGGTCGCCAAGGGGCTGCTAAGCGAGGCCGAGTTCGCCCGCTTCGACCGCGCCGAGCGATTCTTCTGGGCGGTGCGCTGCCACCTTCACCGGCTCGCGGGCCGTGCCGAGGAACGGCTCGGCTTCGAATATCAGCCGCGGATCGCCACCGCGATGCGCTACGCCGACCGGCCGGGCAAGTCGGCGGTCGAGCGGTTCATGCAATTCTATTTCCTGCAGGCCAAGACGGTCGGCGACCTCACCGGCGTGCTCCTCGCCCAGCTCGACGAGCAGCTCGGCAAGAAGGGGCGCCGTTTCGCGCTGCCGACGTTCACCCGCAAGCCGCGCCACCTCAACGGCTTCACCATCGATCGCGGCCGGCTGTCGATCCCGTCGGACGATTTCCTGGCCGAGCGCCCGACCCGGCTGATCGAGCTGTTCGCGCTCGCCGCGCGCGAGGGGCTCGAGCTTCACCCCAAGGCGATGCGCGCGGCGACCGCGCAGGCGCGGCTGGCCGACACGATCCGCGACGATCCCGAGGCCAATGCGCTGTTCCTGTCGGTGCTGACCGACATCAAGGCCCCCGACACGGTGCTTCGCTGGATGAACGAGGCGGGGGTGTTCGGGCGGTTCATGCCCGACTTCGGCCGGGTCGTCGCGCAGATGCAGTTCGACATGTATCACCACTACACCGTCGACGAGCATTCGATCCGCGCGATCGGCCTGCTCGCGGCGATCGAGCGCGGCGAGATGGCGAAGGATCATCCGCTGTCGAGCGCGCTGTTCCGCCAGCTCGAATCGCGCCGCACCCTCTATGTCGCGGTGCTGCTCCACGACATCGCCAAGGGGCGCGGGGGCGACCATAGCGAGCTCGGCGAGGCGATCGCCTACGAGCTTTGCCCGCGGCTCGGGCTCGACGAGGGCGAGACCGAAACGGTCGCGTGGCTGGTCCGGCACCATTTGCTGATGAGCCGGATCGCCTTCCGCCGCGACCTTACCGACCCCAAGACGATCGACGATTTCGTGCACGTGGTGCAGTCGCCCGAGCGGCTACGGCTGCTGGTGATGCTGACCGTGGTCGACATTCGCGCGGTCGGTCCGGGCACGTGGAACGAGTGGAAGCGCCAGCTGCTCAAGACGCTTTATGAAGCTGCCGAGGAGCGGCTGCGGCTCGGCCACGTCCAGCATGGCCGGCGCGAGCGCGTCGCCGAGCGGCAGGCGGCGCTCGACGAGGCCATGGGGTGGACCCGCGCGGCGGCCAAGGCCCATGCGCGACGGCTGCCCGACAGCTACTGGCTCGCCGAACAGCCCGCGCTTCACCACGCCAACGCGCTGCAGGTCGCGACCGCCGGCGCGCGGCTCGGCGAGACGCGCCCGTCGGTCGAGGCCGCGCCCGATCCCGACAGCGGCGCGACCCGGCTGAGCGTGTTCGCCCCCGACCGACCCGGGCTGTTCGCGGCGATCAGCGCCGCGCTCGCCAGGGCGGGCGCGAACATCATCGACGCGCGGATCCACACCACGCGCGACGGCTTCGCGCTCGATAACCTGCTCGTGCTGAACGGGCAGGGGCGGGCCTATGCCGAGGGTCGCCAGACCGCGCGGCTCGCCGAGACGATCGAGCGCGTGCTCGCCGACGGGCAGGTGCCGCAGCCCCCGCCCCCGCTCCGCGTTCCGCAGCGCGAGGAGCATTTCCAGATCGCCCCGCGCGTGCTGGTGGCCGAGAACGCGTCGAACAAGACCACGGTGGTCGAGGTCAATGCGCGCGACCGCCAGGGCCTGCTCGCACGGCTCGCGCGAACGCTCGCCGACCGCTCGGTCTCGCTCCATTCGGCGCACATCGCCACCTACGGCGAAAAGGCGGTCGACGTGTTCTACGTGACCGATGCCGAGGGGCGGAAGCTGGGCGAAGCCGCGTCCGCGCAGCTTCGCGAGGCGCTGCTCGAGGTCGCGCGCACCCACTGACGAAAAAGGGCCCCGCCGAAGCGAGGCCCCTTCCCACTTTCTCGTTTTTGCCGGCGGCTTAGCCGCGCTCGCCCTGCGCCGGCGGCGGCGGCGGGGGCGGCGGCACCGGGCACGTCGCGGTCGCGTCGATCACCGTGCCGTCGGCGCAGGTCTGCGACGGGGGCGGCGGCGGGGGCGGAGGCGGCGGGGGCGGCGGCGGGGGCGGCGGCACCGCCCGAGCCTCGGCGAAGCGGCCGCGGAAGGTGATCCCGAAGGTCCGCGGCTCGCCGAGGAACGAGCCGAACAGCTGGTTCGCCCGCGGATAGCGGCCGGTATCGACCCCGCGCTGGGTGTTCGAATAGAGGCCGGTGCCGTAGCCCTGCAGCGGCATGTCGAAGCTGACCTGGTTGTAGAGCTTGTTGAAGACGTTCTGCGCCCAAAGCTCGACGCTCCACGACCGGTTCGGCCCGGTCAGGCCGATGCGGGCGTTGACCACATCGAACGCCGACTGGATCTTTTCAAAGTCGAGGTCCGACCCGGTGTTGAGCGCGCTCGAGTGGCGCCAGTCGACGTAGAACAGCGCGCCGAGCCCGCTCGTCCCGATCCGCGGGGTCCAGCCCGCCGAAGCGGTGAAGGTCCAGCGCGGCGCGTTCGACATCTGCCGGCCCGGGAGCTGGAAGAAGTTCGGCGACAGCGCGCGACCGTCGGCCCCGACCAGGTTCTTGCGGTAGGTCGTCTCGGCGTAGGTGACGCCGCCGTTCAGCGTGAAGTCGGTGAACGGCCGGGTGAACACCTCGACCTCGACCCCCTGGCTGCGCACCCCGGCGCGGGTCTTGCCGGTGCACGCCCCGGTGGTCGCCGACGCGTCGCTGTCGGTGCCGTTGAGGTCGACGCTGCACGAGTTGATGTTCTCGACGATGAAGTTGGTGCCGTTGAACGCGTTCAGCTGGAAGTTCTTGAACAGCTGGTGGAAGGCGGCGACGTTCACGTCGATCATCCGGCTGTGATATTTCGCGCCGAGCTCGATCGCGTCGTTGGTTTCGGGCGCGAACTCGAGATCGCGAAGCGTGGCGGCGCCATTGGCGCACCCGCGCATCGCGGTGGCCCCCTGCGGCCCGCACACCGCGCCGACCGCCGGATCGTTGGGGTCGGTGCTGACGAACTGGTAGCGCGGGAAGGCCGAGCGGTCGAGGTTGAAGCCGCCCGCCTTGTAGCCGCGCGAGTAGCTTGCGTAGAGCAGCAGCGCGTCGGTCGGCTTGTAGCTGAGGTTGACCGTCCCCGACAGCTTGCCCTCGCTCTTCGATTCCTTGCCGGTCAGGTGGTGGCCCGGAACGCTCGGGATCGCGCACGGCAGCGTCTGGAACGAGTCGAGCCCGGTCAGCGGGTTGACCGAGGTGCCGACCGCGTAAAGCGTGCTGCAGTAGATGTTGTTGTCGAGAAGGTCGGCATTGAGCGTCTTCTTTTCGTGCGTGTAGCGCGCGCCGACCGTCAGCTTGAGCTGGTTGGTGAGCGAGAAGATGTTGTGGGTGAAGATCGCCCAGTTGTTGCTGGTCTGGTTATACTCGTCGCTCTCGCCGACCCCGCTCAGCGTCGGGGTGGCCGGAAGCCCGAGCCCGAGCTGGAGCTGCCGCGCGATCGCGCCGTAGCCGTAATAGCCCGCGGTCGCCGGGTTGAGCCCCGCGAACAGCGCGATCGCCCGCGCGGTCGAGCTCGCCGCCCCGCCGAGCGCGCCGAACAGCTGGCCGGCGCGAAGCGTGTTGACGCAGCCGTTGGCGCCCACGCTGGGGAAGCCGCGCGCGTCGGGATGCGCGGCGTCCTGCCCGCGGAAGCCCGCGTTGTAGAGCTGGTAGCCGAGCTTGTAGGCGGTCAGGCAGTTGGCGTAATTGGTATAGTCCGCGCCATAGGCCAGGTTGTCGGTCTGGTGCAGCTTCTCGTTCGAATAAAAGCCGCCGACCAGCCAATCGAGCTTGCCGCCGAGCGTGGTGCCGTTGAAGCGCAGTTCCTGGGTAAAGGTGCGATAGCGCGTGTCGTAGCCGCCGTCGTCCTTGCGATAGAGCAGGTCGAGGTCGTTATAGTCGGCGTCCTGCCCGCGCACCGCGTCGTTGTAGCGATAGGCGGTGATCGAGGTCAGCTTGGCGCCGCCGAGGTCGTAATTGATCTCGCCCGACAGCCCCGCGTCGCGGACCCGCGAGGCGTAGTTGCGGCCCGGGGTGATCGCGACATCGCGGTCCTTCGGATTGTCGAGCACATGGCCGCCGAGCCCGCGGATGATCGCGGCGACGGTCGAGGGCTGCGGGCCCGAAATCGTGTAGTCGCGCGCCGGCTGGTAGACCGCGGCGCAGCATTCCTCGTTGCGCTTGGTATAGTCGGCGATCAGGCGAACCGACAGGTCGGTCGACGGTTGGTAGAGCAGCTGCCCGCGCACCATCCAGCGGTTGCGGTCGTTGAGGTCGCGGCCCGAGCGGACGTCGTCGATGAAGCCGTCGCGCTTGACGTAGATGCCGTCGACCCGCGCGGCGAGCGAGTCGGTGACCTGCCCGTTGATGCCGAGGCTGAAGCGGCGGAGGTTATAGTTGCCGAGCGTCGCCTCGCCCTCGATCGAATTCTCGAACTTCGGCTTGACGGTGATCACCGAGATCAGGCCCGCCGAAGCGTTGCGCCCGAACAGCGTGCCCTGCGGGCCGCGCAGGATCTCGATCCGGTCGATCGGGCCGAGCTCGCTGAGGCCGACGCCGGTGCGCGAGCGATAGACGCCGTCGATGAACAGCGCGACCGAGCTTTCGAGGCCGGCGTTGTCGCCGACCGTGCCGACGCCGCGGATGCGCGCGGCGGCGCCGCCCGATTCCGACGAGGTCGAGGAGACCAGCAGCGAGGGCGACACCTGGTTGAGCTGGCGAATGTCGCTCGCGCCCGAATTCTTGAGCTGGTCGCCGGTCACCGCCGACACGGCGATCGGCACGCTGCTCAGCGCCTGGTTACGGCGGGTCGCGGTAACGACGATCTCGCCCTGGCTGACCGGCTGGTCGACCGCGGCGGTCGCGGCGGTGGCCTCGCCCCCGGTCTGCGGCGACGGCGTGGTCGTCGCATCCTGGGCAAAGGCGGGCGTGGAAAGGGCGGCGAGGCCGGCCGAAAGCAGCCACATCGACTTGCGCATGGTTTTCTCCCCCGAAAGCGCGTTCTTATTATGGGGAGAATGAGTATCGCCAACGCAGGGAAGGCGAAAGCGAGGGGCGGCGCCCGCGAGACGAATCACGCCATGCTGCGGCTTTGCTGCAACATGGCGTGTCCCTATCGGCGCATTCCGTAACGGAAGGTCGGCGTCGCCAGACGGCGAAGACCGCAGCGCGGGCCTTATTTGGGCGCGATCACCATCAGCATCTGGCGCCCCTCGAGCCGCGGATGCTGTTCGATCTTGGCCATTTCGGCGGTCTGCTCGGCGACCCGCTGGAGGACCGCCATGCCGAGCTGGTTGTGCGCCATTTCGCGACCGCGGAAGCGAAGCGTCATCTTCACCTTGTCCCCCTCTTCGAGGAACTGGAAGACCTTCTTCATCTTCGTGTCGAAGTCGTGGTCGTCGATGTTCGGACGCATCTTGATCTCCTTGATCTCCTGCGTCTTCTGGCGCTTGCGCTGCTCGTTGGCCTTTTTCTGCGCTTCATATTTGAAGCGGCCGATATCGAGGAACTTGGCGACGGGCGGATCGGCACCGGGGCTGATCTCGACCAGGTCGAGCCCGACGCTCTGCGCCTGCTCGAAGGCCTCGCGCGTATACATCACGCCCAGATTTTCGCCGTTTTCGTCGATCACCCGCACCTTTTGAGCCTGGATAAACTCGTTGTAGCGGGGGCCGCTGAACTGCGGCGGCGGCGCCATTCCTCGGCGCGGATAGGGCGGTGGTATAGCTGTGTCTCCTGGTTCGAAAAGCCTGTCGTAAGCGCCGCAATTAAGCATTCGGCGCCATGTTGAAAAGGCTTGACCGCCGCGACCGGCGATTTTGCGCCCGGCCTGTGGCGAGGCGGGCGCAGCCCGCGATCGCCGAGCGACCGGGATAATAGCGTCATTTAGCGGCGATCAGGGTCCGTCCGGTGCAGGCCGGATCCTCCGGATCGGCTTGTCTTGCTAGGAAAAACTCATTGCGTAGCTGTCAGCCGCGCGGCTTCGCGCCCCGTGGCGCGCCTGGGCGAGGTGCATCGCGACCTCCGCGAAAAAATCGAGATCATCGAGGTCCAAACGGAGGCGGCTTCGCGAGGCGAACGAGAGCGTGCCGATCACTTGCCCGGCAATCATCAGCGGTTCACAGGCGTAAGCGGTGACCCCTGCCGAGCGGACGAGGTCGGCGAGCGGGTCGAGTGAACGCTGGACATCGACGAGGTGCATTGCCTGCCCGGTCCGCGCGATGGTGCCGCACACCGCCTGCCAGAAGTCGAGCCTGAGGCAACGCTGCGCCATTGCGGCGTCGAAGCCGAGCATGAAGCCGAGCTCGAGCGACCGGCCGTTGGCGGTGACGACGAAGCCGAGCGTGGCGTCGATGATCCGCTCGCTGCTGAAATCGGCGAATAGCGCGGGCATGACGGCGCGGTCGCGGCCGCCGCCCTAGACGAGGTCGGGCGCGCGCGCCTCGTTCGCGAAGGTCGCGATCGCCTCGTCGAGCGACATGACTTTCTGATGCTCGTCACTGCCGAGCCGGCGGACCGCGACGCTGCCTTCCTCCGCCTCGCGCTTGCCGACGACCAGCAGCAGCGGGACCTTGGCGAGTGAATGTTCGCGTACCTTGTAGTTGATCTTCTCGTTGCGCGTGTCGGCCTCGGCGCGAATCCCGGCGGCGACAAGTTTCGCCGCCACTTCGTCGGCGTAGTCGTCGGCGTCGCTGACGATCGTCGCGACCACCGCCTGCGTTGGCGCGAGCCATAGCGGCAGCTTGCCCGCGAAATGTTCGATCAGGATGCCGATGAAGCGTTCGTAGCTGCCGAAGATCGCGCGGTGGAGCATCACCGGGCGATGCTTCTCGCCGTCCTCGCCGACATAGGTCGCGTCGAGCCGATCGGGGAGCACCCGGTCCGACTGGATGGTGCCGACCTGCCACGTCCGCCCGATCGCGTCGGTCAGGTGCCATTCGAGCTTGGGCGCGTAGAAGGCGCCCTCGCCCGGCAGCTCTTCCCAGCCATATTCGGGGGTCGCCATCCCCGCCTCGACCACCGCGTTGCGGAGCTCGGACTCGGCCTTGTCCCAGTCGGCGTCGCTGCCGAACCTTTGGTCGGGGCGAAGCGCGAGCTTGATCGAATAGGTGAAGCCGAAGTCCTTGTAGACCCGGTCGGCAAGCGCGCAGAACGCCTTCACCTCGTCGACGATCTGCTCTTCGGTGCAGAAGATGTGCGCGTCGTCCTGGGTGAACTGGCGCACCCGCATCAGCCCGTGGAGCGCGCCGTGGGGCTCGTTGCGATGGCAGCAGCCGTTTTCGTAGATCCTGAGCGGCAGGTCGCGGTAGCTGGTGATGCCCTGCTTGAAGATCAGCACGTGCGCCGGGCAGTTCATCGGCTTCAGCGCCATCAGGTCGGCCTCGCCGGTCAGCACCGGGCCCTCGTCGTCGACCCCCGGGACCTCGTCGGGGACGACGAACATGTTCTCGCGATACTTGCCCCAGTGGCCGCTGCGCTCCCACTGGCGCGCATCGATCAGCTGCGGGGTCTTGACTTCGCGATAGCCCGCGCCGTCGATCGCGCGGCGCATATAGGCCTCGAGCTCGCGCCAGATGCGATAGCCCTGCGGGTGCCAGAAGACGCTGCCGTGCGCCTCTTCCTGCAGGTGGAACAGGTCCATTTCGCGCCCGAGCTTGCGGTGGTCGCGCTTGCCCGCTTCCTCGAGCCGGTGGAGATGCTCGGCGAGCTGCTTCTTGTTGAGCCAGGCGGTGCCGTAGATGCGCGAGAGCATCGGGTTCTTGGGGTCGCCGCGCCAATAGGCCCCCGACACGCGGGTCAGCTTGAACGCCTGCGGGTCGAGCTTGCCGGTCGAGGGCAGGTGCGGCCCGCGGCAAAGGTCCATCCAGTCGGCCTCGCCCTCGCCGGTCCTGTACATGGTGATCGCCTCGCCCTCGGGCAGCTCCATCACCCATTCGGCCTTGAACGTCTCGCCGCTTTGCTCGAAAAAGGCGCGGACGTCCTCGCGCGACCACTCCTCGCGGACCAGCTTCTTGTCGGCCGCGATCACGCGGCGCATTTCTTCCTCGATGCCCGGCAGTTCCTCCTCGGTGAACGGCCCGCGCCCGGGAGCGGGGGCGAAGTCGTAGTAGAAGCCGTCGTCGGTCGCCGGGCCGAAGGTGATCTGAGTCCCCGGGTAGAGCCGCTGCACCGCCTCGGCGAGGACGTGGGCGAAGTCGTGCCGCGCGAGCTCGAGCGCGTCGGCCTCGTCGCGACTGGTGACCAGCGCCACCGTCGCATCGCCCTCGAACGGGCGGTGGAGGTCGCGAAGCTCGCCCCCATTGCCGTAATCGACGCGCGCGGCGAGCGCCGCCTTGGCCAGCCCCGGCCCGATCGCCGCCGCGACGTCGGCGGGGGTCGAACCTTCGGGAAGCTCGCGAATCGAACCGTCGGGAAGCGAAATCTTGATCATCTCGGACATGGCGCCCGCCCTACGGCAGCGCAGCAACGCCTTCAAGATGAAGAGGATTTCAAGCAAGCGCGACTTTTTGGAAAGCACGCTTGACATATCGCAGCGTCAGCATGTAAAGTGTACTTGTCTTATTGAGAAGGATGCTTTCCATGACCGTGACTTCGTCCCCGAACCGCGCCCGTTGGTGGGCGGCGGCGTTTGTCGCCGCCACCTTCGGCACCGCGGCCCTCAAACTCGCCCACGTGCTGACCGGCCCCTGGTCGACCGCGCTGTTCCTCGCCAGCTTCCTGCTGATCATCCCGATGACCCGCGAAGGGCAGCGCGCGCTGGCCGTCTGCGGTGCAGCCTCGCCGGCGCAGGTCCGCTACACCCGCCGTTTCCTGATCGCGAGCCTCAGCTACGTCGCGCTGTTCTTCGCCGCGATGAGCATCGCGCGGACGTTTGACCCGCCGCTGATCGCGCGCGTGCTGCTGGCGCTCGTCGCCGCGGTGCCGGTGATGGGCATGATCCGCGCGATGGCGTTGCTGCTCAAGGAAGAGGATGACGAATATCTACGCGCCCGCCACGTCGAACAGTCGCTGATCGCGACCGGCTTCCTGCTCGTGCTGGCGACGCTCTACGGGTTCCTCAACGCGTTCGACGTCGCGCCGCGCATCGATGCATGGGCGGCCTTCCCGGTGTGGGCAATCGGCCTCGGCGTCGCCCGCCTGGTCCGGAGGGAGCCGTCATGCTGAACAACCTCAAGGTGCTCCGCGCGATTCGCTACTGGAGCCAGCAGGACCTCGCCGAGCGGCTCGAGGTGTCGCGCCAGTCGGTCAACGCGATCGAGACCGGCAAGTACGACCCCTCGCTCCCCCTCGCCTTCCGCATCGCCGAACTGTTCGAGATGCCGATCGAAGAGATTTTCACGTCCCCCAGCAAAAAGGACTGACCCGATGACTCCCCAGAACAAGGCCCGCCTCGTCGCCGCGATCGGCTTCGCCGCGCTCCTCGCCCACGGCACGCCCTCATTCGCCGCCGTCCCGCCCGCTGCGACCCCGGCCCCCTTCGCGCAGCCGTCGCGCTTCAGCGTCGAGCTGGTCGGGAGCGGCCCCGACGTCATCCTCGTCCCCGGCCTGTCGAGCCCGCGCGCGGTGTGGCGCGCGACCGCCGACCGGCTGAAGGCGACTCACCGCGTTCACCTCGTCCAGCTCCGCGGCTTCGGCGAGCCGGCCGGCGCCAACGCCAGCGGCCCGGTGCTCCAGCCGTTCGTCGACGAGCTGGCCGCCTATGCCGCGCGATTCGGCCACCCGGCGATCGTCGGCCATTCGCTCGGCGGGCTCGCCGCGCTGATGGTCGCCGAACAACACCCCGACCTGCCGGGCCGGATCGTGGTGGTCGACGCACTTCCGTTCATCGGCCCGCTGTTCGGGATCGACGACGTGGCGACCGCGAAGGCGCGCGCCGCGCAGATCAAGGCGACGATAACCGCCGCGACCGCCAGGCCCGATTTCGCCGCGCCCCTCGACTGCAAGCCCGGCCCCGCGCCGGCGGCGCCTTCAGCGATGAGCAACAGCGCCGAAGGCCAGTGCCTGATCGCCTACGGCCAGCGCGTGTCCGACCCCGCCGTGGTCGGCGAGGCGATGATCGACGATCTCACCACCGACGCGCGCCCCGCGCTGGCGACAATCCGCGCGCCGCTGACGCTGATCTACCCGGGCGGAACGCCAGCCGACCCGCTCTACGTCGGGCAGTACGCGCCGCGGAAGACCGCGACGCTCGTGCCGATCGCCGACACGCGCCACTTCGTCATGCAGGACCAGCCCGAAGCTTTCGCGAAGGCACTCGACGCCGCGCTGGCCCGCTGAGGCGAGTCAGGGGCGGGCCTGGCCGAACCCGTTGGGGTTGACCAGCCGCTCCTGCTCGCGGTCGTGCGCCTCTTCGCGGCTGTCGCGCGATTCCTTGTCCATCTGCGACGCCGCGGCGAACGCGTCGTGCTGCATCTGGGGCATCTCGCGGAGCACCTTGCCCATCTCGAGCGCGGCGAGGTCCATCGTCAGCTGTTTCTTCAGCGCCGGGTCGACCGCACGGTTCTCGAACTTCGCGGCGATCGCTTCCTTGGCGAGCATGAGCTGGTCCGATTCGAGCAGCCGGCGGATCGCGGTCCCGCGATCGTCGAGCGCCTCCTTGCCGTCGACAAAGTTGATCTTCACCTTGCTGGCCGCATCGCCGGCCGGCTCGACCGACGCCATCAGCTTGCCAAGTTCCTTGCCGCCATAGCTGTAGGTCCACACCGCCAGCCGGTCGGCCGCGACATTCTCGAAGGCCACGTCGACCGCGTAACCCATGTTCGGAAATTCCATCGCGTCGCTCCCGGCGACCGACTCGATCGTCGCCAGCGCGTCGTCGGCGGGAACCTGGTAATTGAGTTCCTGCGTACAGCCGCCGAGCATCATGGCAGCGAGGATCAGCCACTTCTTCATTTCATGCCTCCATTGTCGTCGACGCTTGTCGGTCGGGTGTCGAGGGTCGGTCGCCCGACGCTCGTGTTGGGTAGGCCGGACTCGCCCGGCAGGTCCCGATAGCTGCGCTCGATCTCCCCGGCGTCCGAGCGCGCGGCGGCCTCGGCCTTTTGCGCTTCGAACGACGCCTTCAGCGCATCGGTCTGCATTTCATCGACCCGGTCGGCGAAGTCGTGGAGCAGCGACGCGTCGCGCTGGATCCGCTGCCCGGTGCTCCACGCGACGCGAAACCCGTTCATCGGGCGATGGTCGAGCGTCGAAGCGATTTTTTCGCGCAGATAGTCGCGCGCCATGTCGCGGTTGAGGCGGCTGGCGAGGATGCCGCCGACGTCGGCGTTGACCTTGTCCATCGCCGCCGACCCGCCCGACGGCAGCCGCACCGGTTCGACCGAATCTTCGACCAGCACGATCCGCGACCCGTCGCCGTCGGCGCTGACCGTGGCGTGGTAGGCCGCGATCCGCTGCCCCGCCACGTCGACCGCCCAGTGGATCGAATCGCCGTCGCGCCAAGAGCTCGTGTCGCCGGGCAGCGCGGCGACCGACCCGACGTCCATCGCCGCGAGCTGGACCAGCACCTGCGCCGGCGGCAGGTCGAAATAATCGCCCTCGCCCGATCGCGCGCAGCCGCCGACAAGCATCGCGGCCAACCCGGCCAAGCCGATCAAGATCGCGCGCGTAATGCCCGTTTTCCCCCGTTTCGAACGCGAAGACGCCTAACCGGCGGCGGTTAATTTTCGGTTCGCCCGCCGCCGACGAACTGCGTAATTTGGCGCTTGCGAAAGCGTTCGACGAGCGTCAGTCTCGGGGTGCCGAGTTGGGGGGCGACGTGAACAGTCTGGAATCGATCGCGCCGGCCGACGAGGCCCGCGCCGTGCGTTTCACCGGGAGCTGGCGGGACTATCTGCCGATCGCCGCGACCAACGTGCTGCTGACGGTCGTGACGCTCGGCGTCTACCGCTTCTGGGCCTCCGCGCGCCAGCGCCGCTACCTGTGGTCGCACACAGAGGTAATCGACGACACGCTCGAATGGACCGGCACCGGACGCGAGATGTTCGTCGGCTTCCTGATCGTGATGGCCTTCCTGCTGCCCTTCTTCGGCTTCATCCAGTTCCTGTTTCCCGCGCTGATCGCCCGCGGCAAGACGAGCGCGGCGACCGGCCTGCTGCTGCTGTTTGAGATTGGCCTGCTCTACCTTGGCGGGGTCGCCCGCTTCCGCGCCCTGCGCTACCGCCTGTCTCGAAGCTGGTGGCGGGGAATTCGCGGCGGCAGTGACGAGCCGGGATGGGCTTATGGCGGCGAATATCTGGGTCGAATGATAGTCTCCTGGATCAGTCTGTTCACCATGTTTCCGTGGACGGTAACCCGATTATGGGATGCCCGCTGGAACGGCATGAGCTTCGGCCAGCTGCGCTTCACTTCCAGCCTCACCGCCGAGGATCTGAAGGACCGCTGGGGGCTGGTTTACGCGGTTCCTATCCTTGCCTTTGCCTTCGGCTTCCTGATCTTTCGCTTCACCAACTTCTCGCCCGGATTTCGCCGTGGCATGCAGGCCGAACTCGCGGTGACGCTGCTGTTGCTGATCATCGCGGTCTATGTCCTGGTCCCCCTGCTGACCTTGAACTTCTTCGCGGCCTATTACCGCAACGCCGCCGCCGCGCTCCGGCTCGGCGACCTTGAATTCGGGTTCGACGCGACCACCTGGCAGTGGCTCAAGCTGTTCCTCGGCAATCTCGCGCTCGCGGTCGTGACGCTCGGCGCGGGCATTTCCTACTGGGGCTATCGCAACTGGACCTTCATGGTCCGCCACCTCGAACTTTACGGCGAGGTCGACGTCGCCGCCCTCGTCCAGTCGACCACCCATGCGCCGCGCGAAGCCGAGGGCTTCGCCGACGCGTTCGACCTCGGCGCGATGTAGCCGCGCCATGGTTCGCGCCGCACTGTTCGATGGTCGCACTGCCGAGGCGCGCCCGGTCACGCTCGCGGCGGTCGAGGACCGGCTGCAACTTGGTTTCGGCGACGGGGGGGAGGACGAACGGGTCGAGCCCGCGCTGCTCCGCGCGGTCGAAGGCAGCGGCGGGACCCGCTTTTCGCGCACCGATCTTCCCGGCTGGCGGCTTCGCCTGCTCGATCCTGCCGATCCGCCGCTGGCCGCGCTGCTGCCCGTTCAGGCCAAGGGCTATGGCCGCTGGATCGACCGGCTCGGCCTGTGGCGGGCCAGCGCGCTGTTCGCCGGGATTGCGGTCGCCGTGCTGTTGGTCGGTCATCTCGCGCCGGCCTATGTCGCGCCGCTGGTTCCCCAGCGGTGGGAGCGCGACCTCGGCAATTCGCTGGTCGGCGATTTCGGGACGCTTCGCTGCGCCAGCCCCGACGGCAACGCCGCGCTGCGCGCGCTGGCCGACCGGATCGATCCGGCGGCGACCTCCGCCGATCCCGATGCCGCGATCCGCTTCTCCGCGCTCGACAGCTCGATCTACAATGCCGCCGCGCTTCCGGGGCGCAACATCGTCGTGTTCCGCGGCATGCTCGACGATACGCGCCCGACCGCGCTCGCCGGGGTGCTCGCGCACGAGATGGCGCACGTCCATCGCCGCCACGTGACCCAGGCGCTGATCCGCGAATTCGGGATCGGCTCGCTCATCCGGCTGTTCGCCGGCGGGATCGGCGCCAATACCGAGCAGCTCGTCGGCCTCAGCTTCACCCGCGCCAACGAGGCCGAGGCCGACGCCGACGCGATCGCGGCGCTCCGCCGCGCCGACGTCGATCCGCGACCGACCGCCGCGCTGTTCTTCAAGCTGTCGCACCTCACCGGCGACCAGCGCGGCGACGACCGCCTCGCCTTCCTCAACAGCCACCCGGTAAGCATCGATCGCGCGATTGCCTTCTACCGCTCCTACGTGCCCGGCCACGCCTATCGCCCGGTGCTGATGCCTGCCCAGGCGCAGGCCCTCGCCGCGATCTGCGGTCCGCCGCAGCCCGATGCGGGACCGGGAACGAAGATCCGCCGCCTACTCGATCGATGGCGCCGACCCCGCTAAGGGGCGCGCATGACCGACCAGAATCCGCTTCCGCCCGTCCCGCTCAGCTATCTCGACCCCGGCGACGGGCGGCGAATCGCGATCCGCCACCGCGCCGCCACCCAGGCGATGCCGACCGTCGTCTTCCTGCCCGGCTACGCGTCGGACATGGAAGGCGAAAAGGCGAGCGCAATCGACGCCTATTGCGCCGCGCGCGGGGCCGGCTGCCTTCGCCTCGACTATAGCGGCACCGGCTCGTCCGCGGGCAATTTCGCCGACGGGACGATGGGCCGATGGCTCGACGAGGTGCTCGCGGCGATCGACATGGCGGTGCCGACCGGCGACCTGATCGTCGCCGGCTCGTCGATGGGCGGCTGGCTCGCGGTCCACGCGGCGCTTCGCCGCAAGGACCGGGTCAAGGGGCTGCTGGGCATCGCCGCCGCGCCCGACTTCACCGACTGGGGCTATAGCGACGAGGAACGCGCGGCGATCGTCCGCGACGGGCGGATCGACCTTCGCGACCCGAACAGCCAGGACGTCCAGACCACCCACGAAGGCTTCTGGCGCTCGGGCGAGGCGTTCCGCCTGCTGTGGAACCCGATCGACCTGCCGATCCCGGTGCGCTTCGTCCACGGGCTCGCCGATCACACCGTCCCGATCGGGGTGCCGCTCAAGCTGATCGACCAGCTCCATTCATCCGACGTCCAGATCCGCTTCATCAAGGGTGGCGGCCATCGTCTCAGCGAGCCGCATGAAATCCACGCGATCCTCGTCGAGCTGTACAATCTGGTGGAACTGATTCGATGATCGCCCTCTTGATTGCCGCCGCGCTCGCGGGTGCCGCCCCGACCTGTAGCGAGGATTCGACCGGCCTCCTGTGCCAGGCGCTCGCCGCCTCGGATTCGCAGAAGTTCGTCGACGCGGCGGGGCTGTTCGAACGCGCCGCCGACGCCTCTCCGGTCGGCAACCCGCGCACCCAGCGGATGTGGGCCGCGGCGGGCAACATGTGGATCGCCGCGGGCCAGCCGGCCAAGGCGGCGGCCGATCTCGACAAGGCGCTCGCCGGCGACGGGCTGCAGGCCGAACAGCGCGGGCTGGCGCTGCTCGATCGCGCGCGCGCCGCCGAGGGGCAGGGCGACCTCGCCGCCGCGCGCCGCTTCGCGACCGAGGCCGCGCCCAATGCCGACAAGGACCCGTTCTACTGGTATTTCTCGGCCGCGCTCGCGGTGCGAGAGAACGACCTCGGGACCGCGCGAAGCGCGATCGCGCGGGCGCTCGCGCTCGGCCCGGGGCTCGCCGACGTGCTGTTCGAGGCGGGTTATATCGCCCACCTCGGCGGCAAGGACGAGGAAGCGCGCGACTATTGGACCCGCGCCGCCGCCGCCGACGCGGGCGGCCCGGTCGCGGCCTCGGCCAAGCGCGAGCTCGACGCGCTCGGCGCGAAGATCCCGCCCGAGCCGAAGACCGACCGCTAGAGGGTTGAACTTCCCGCCCCCTGCGCTGATCTTGCGGGCATGAACTATCTCCACACCATGCTCCGCGTCGCCGATCCCGACGCGACAGTTTCGTTTTTTGAACAGCTCGGACTGCGCGAGATGCGCCGGATCGAGAATGAGCGGGGCCGTTTCACGCTGATCTTCCTCGCCGCGCCGGGCGACATGGTCGAAGGGAGCAACAAGGCGAGCGCCGAGGTCGAGCTGACCTACAACTGGCCCCCTGCCGACGGCAGCGCGCCCGAGGAATATCGCGGCGGCCGCAACTTCGGCCACCTCGCCTACCGCGTCGATGACATCTACGACACGTGCCGCCGGCTGCAGCAGGCGGGGGTGACGATCAACCGCCCCCCGCGCGACGGGCACATGGCGTTCGTCAAGTCGCCCGACGGGATCTCGGTCGAGCTGCTCCAGGCGGGCGACCCGCTTCCCCCGGCCGAGCCGTGGGCGTCGATGGAGAATGAGGGCAGCTGGTGAGCCTGACCGTCGTCGCGGTCCCGGCCTTCGCCGACAATTACCTTTGGCTGGTCCATGACGAGGCGAGCGGCGAGACGGCGGTGGTCGACCCCGGCGACGGCGAGGCGGTGCTCGCGGCCGCGGCGGACCGCGGGTGGACGATCGGGCAGGTGTGGAACACCCACTGGCACCCCGACCACACCGGCGGCGACCAGCGAGTCAAGGACGCGACCGGGGCGACAGTGTTCGCACCCGAGGCCGAGCGCGAGCGAATCCCCGCGCTCGACGAGCCGCTGGCAGAGGGATCGACCGTCCGGCTCGGCGATCATGTCGGCAAGGTGTGGGCGGTCCCCGGCCACACGCTCGGCCATGTCGCGCTGATATTCGAAGACGATGGCATCGCCTTCGTCGGCGACACGCTGTTCGCGATGGGCTGCGGGCGGCTGTTCGAGGGGACGGCCGAGCAGATGCACGGCTCGCTGACGCGGCTCGCCGCGCTCCCGCCCGACACGAAGCTCTACGCCGCGCACGAATATACGCTGTCGAACGCGCGCTTCGCCATCGCCGCCGAGCCCGATAACACAGCGATCGCCGAGCGTCTCGCGGCGGTCGAGGCGATGCGCGCGCGGGGCGAAATGACCCTGCCCACGACGGTCGCCGCCGAGCGCGACACCAACCCGTTCGTGCGTGCCGGAAACGCCGACGAGCTCGCGCGTTTGAGAAGCTGGAAAGACCGTTTCTGAAAGCCGGCGTTCAGCTTGCGCGGAATAGAAACGGTTCCGAAAGGACCTTGCCATGAACAAAGCGCTGCTGCTCCTCGCCGCCCTCCCCGCCGCCTGTGCCCAATATCCGCAGGACGCCGCCTATGTTGACGGCGAACAGGTCCGCCTCGCGCAGGACCTCGCGGTCCGCACCCCGGGACGCCCGCAAACCTGCCTGTCGTCGACGGTGACCAACGCGCAGGTGAGCGCGGTCGGCGACAAGCTGGTCTATCGCGACGGCAACCGCATCTACGTCAACCGCGTCGGCATGGGCTGCCACGCCGCCGCCTCGCCCGGCAACGTGCTGGTGTTCGAGAAGTTCGGCAGCTCGCAGTCGTGCCGCGGCGACATCGTCAAGGTCGTCTCGACCGGCGGCGGGATGTACGCGGGAAGCTGCGCGCTCGGCGATTTCATCCCCTACGCGCTCCCCGGACAGCGGCTCTGACCTACCGCTTGTAGAGGGCGGCCAGCCGCTCGCCATAGACCTTGCCGATGACGTGGCGGCGGATCTTCATCGACGGGGTCAGCATCTCGTTGTCGACCGAGAAGGCCTCGTCGGCGATGATGAACCGGCGCACCTTTTCGATGACGCTGAGCTCGGCATTGACCCGGTCGACCGCCTTTGCCAGCCGCTGCTGCAGGTCGGGCTTTCCGGCGAACTCGGCCTCGGGCACCAGCAGCGCGACGAGGTGCGGCTTGCGATCCCCGTAGACCATCGCCTGCGCGATCTCGGGCTGGAGCGTCAGCATCCCCTCGATCCGCTGCGGCGCGACATTGTCGCCCTTGTCGTTGACGATCAAATCCTTCTTGCGGTCGGTGATGACGATCCGGCCACGCGCGTCGAGATGGCCGACGTCGCCGGTCGCCAGCCACCCGTCGACCAGCACGCGCGCGCTCTCTTCCTCGTTGTTCCAATAGCCGTGCATGACATTTTCGCCGCGCACCATGATCTCGCCGTCCTCGGCGATCCGCACCTCGGTCGCGAGCAGCGGCGGGCCGACCGTTTCCATCTTGATCCCCGCCTTGGGCCGGTTGCAGCTGATCACCGGCCCCGCCTCGGTCTGGCCGTAGCCCTGGAGCATCGGCAGCCCCATCGCCTGGAAGAACAGCCCGACCTCGGGGTTGAGCGGCGCGCCGCCCGAGACCATCGCCTTCATCCGCCCGCCGAACTTGGCGCGCACCTTCTTGCGCAGCGTCAGCGAGAGCAGCCCGTCCATCGGCGCGTCGATCAGCCGGCCCTTGCCTTGGGTGCGGCGCGACTCGATCCCCAGCGCGCGGCCCAGCAGATAGGCGGGCAACCCGCCCTCCTTCTCGATCGTCTTGATGATCCGCGCGCGAAGCATCTCGAACAGGCGGGGCACGACGACCATGATCGTCGGCTTCACTTCCTCGATGTTGGCGGCGAGCTTTTCGAGGCTCTCGGCGTAGTAGATCTCCGCCCCCAGCGCGACCGGGAAATGCTGCCCGCCGGTATGTTCGTAGGCGTGGCTGGCGGGGAGGAAGGAGAGGAATTTCTCCTCGTCCCAGCCGAAGTCGTTGGCGATGACGTCGATGCACGCCGCGCAATTGTGCAGGATCATGCCGTGGTGCTGGCGCACCCCGCGCGGCGCGCCGCCGGTGCCGCTGGTATAGATCAGGCAGGCGAGGTCCTCGCGCCCCGCCCCCGCCATCCGCGCCTCGACCGCGCCGACGTCGGCATCGCCCGCGACCATCTCGTTCCAATGGTGGAACTGGGCCACGTCGGGCGACTGGCCGGTCAGTATGTCGTCGATCGAGATGACGTGGCGGCAGCTCGATTCGAACAGCACCGCCGGAAGCAGCGGCTTGGCCAGCTTCTGGGTCGACACGATCACGGCCGCCGCGCCGCTGTTGTTGAGGATATGCTGGTGATCGCGCGTCGTGTTGGTGGTGTAGGTCGGCACCGTCACGCACCCCGCCGCCATGATGCCGAGATCGGCGATCAGCCACTCGGGCCGGTTTTCGCTGACCAGCATCACCCGGTCGCCGGGGCGGATGCCGATCCGCTTCAGGCTGTCGGCCAGCGCCGCGACCTGCCGCGCCGCCTCGGCATAGCTGGTCGCCTGCCACCTCCCCCCGCGCTTCGCCCACAGGAAAGGTGCGTCGCCGCGCTCGCGGGCACGGGTGAGGAACATGGTCACCAGGTTGGGAAATGTTTCGAGCTGGGTTCGCGCCACCCGGACATCCTCTCGTTGAGCGCGTCTCTTGGCGGACGCTACGGCACGCCTGTTAGGCGGATTGCCGCCCCCGCGCCAGCCGCCTAGGTTCGCGCCCCATGCGCTTCCTCGCCCCGTTCGCCGCCCTGCTCCTCGCCGCCTGCGCGACCACCACGAGCGCGCCGCCACCGCCCGCGCCGCCACCCACTCAGCCGGTCGCCGCGACGGTCCAGCCCTTCGTGATCGCCGCCAACCCGCTCGCCGCGCGCGCCGGGGCCGAGGTGCTTCGCCGCGGCGGCAGCGCGGTCGACGCCGCGGTCGCGGTGCAGGCGATGCTCGGGCTGGTCGAACCGCAGAGCTCGGGGCTCGGCGGCGGCGCGTTCATGACCTATTTCGACGCCGCCAGCGGCAAGCTCACCGTCTACGACGGACGCGAGGTCGCCCCGGCGGGCGCGACGGCGACCATGTTCCTCGGCGACGACGGCAAGCCGCTGCCGTTCGCGACCGCGGTGCTCAGCGGTCGATCGACCGGCGTCCCCGGGGCGGTGGCGATGTTGGCCGAAGCGCAGCACGACCATGGCCGCCTGCCGTGGCGCAGCCTGTTCGGCGACGCGATCCGCACCGCGCGGGGCGGCTTCACCGTCAGCCCGCGCCTCGGCAAGCTGATCCACGGCGATTTCCCCGAAAATGCCGCGCCCGACGTGCGCGCCTATTTCGCGCGGCCCGGCGGGGGGCTGCTCGAAGCGGGCGACACGCTGCGCAATCCCGCCTACGCCGATTTCGTCACTCGCCTCGCCGACCAGGGCCCGTCGGCGCTCTACGCCGGAAGCACCGCGGCGAAGATCGTCGAGCGGCTCCGGCAGGACGCGCGACCCTCGTCGATGACCATGGCCGACCTCGCCGCCTATCGCCCGGTCAAGCGCGAGGCGCTCTGCTCGCCGTGGCAGGGCTATCGCGTCTGTTCGCCCCCCGCCCCGGCGAGCGGGGTCGGGCTGCAGGAACTGCTCGGGCTGCTCGAGCGCACCGACATCGCCCGGCGCGGCCCCGGCGATCCGCAGAGCTGGTACCTGTTCGCCGAGGCGAGCCGGCTGATGTACGCCGACCGCGACCGCTACGTCGGCGACCCGGCCTTCGTGACGGTGCCGCAGGCCGGGCTGCTCAACCCCGCCTATCTGTCACGCCGCGCCGCGCTGATCGCCCCGAGCGCATCGCCCGAGGCGCCGGCTCCGGGAGACCCCGCCGGTGCCCCGATCGCCGCCGCCGACCGAACGCTCGAGCCGACCGGCACCTCGCACCTCATCGTCCGCGACGGTGCGGGCAATGTCGTCAGCATGACCACCACGGTCGAATCGATCTTCGGCAGCGGGCGGATGGTCGACGGCTTCTTCCTCAACAACCAGCTGACCGACTTCAACTTCGCGCCGACCGACGAGCAGGGGCGCGCGTCCGCCAACGCGGTCGCGCCGGGCAAGAAGCCGCGCTCGTCGATGGTGCCGACGATCGTGCTGACCCGCGATGGCCGGTTCGCCGGCGCGTTCGGCTCGGCCGGGGGGAGCGCGATCCTCGCCTATGTCGCCAAGGCGATGGTCGCCTCGGTGATGTGGCACGAGCCGATGACCCAGGCGCTGGCCGAGCCCAACCTCGTCGCGCGCGGCACCGCCTTCCAGGGCGAGGTGACCAGGTTCCCGCCCGCGATCCTGGCCGCGCTCAAGGCCAGGGGAATCGACCTCAAGCCCGGGCAGGGCGAGGACAGCGGACTGACCGCGGTGATGATCCGCGAGGGCGGCCGCGTCGACGGCGCCGCCGACCCGCGCCGCGAGGGGATCGTCGCCTACCCCTGAGGATTGAGGTCGACGATCGAGCGCATGCCTTCGCGCGCTACCCGTTCCTCAAGCCCGCGGACGATCCGCCGCGCCAGCCCCGGTCCCTCGTAGACCAAAGCCGAGTAAAGCTGGACGAGGCTCGCCCCGGCACGAAGCCGCTCCCACGCATCGTCGGCGCTGGCGATTCCCCCCGCAGCGACCAGCGGCAGCTCCCTGCCGGTCGCGACCCGGAACGCCTTGAGCTGGGCGAGCGCAAGCGCCCTTAGCGGCGCGCCCGACAGCCCGCCCTGCTCGCCCGCGTGGCGCGAGCGGAGCGGCGGGCGCGACAAAGTGGTGTTGGCGACGATCAGCGCGTCGATGCCATGATCGACCGCCGCGCGCACGATCCGCTCGGGATCGCCCGCCGAAAGGTCAGGGGCGACTTTCAAAAACACGGGCGGCCCGCCCGGTGCCCGCGCCTCGCGTACCGCCGCGAGCAGCTCGGCAAGCTCGCCCCCCGCCTGGAGGTCGCGCAGGCCCGGCGTGTTGGGCGAGCTAATGTTGACCGTGAGGTAATCGGCGACCGGCGCCATCCGCGCCACCCCCTCGGCATAGTCGGCGATGCGGTCGGCGCTGTCCTTGTTCGCGCCGATGTTGACCCCGACGATCCCGCGCCGCCGCGGCGAGAGCCGCGCCAGCGCCGCCTCCTGACCCAGGTTGTTGAACCCCATGCGGTTGATCACCGCACGGTCCTCGGCCAGCCGGAACAGCCGCGGAGTCGGGTTGCCCGCCTGCGGACGCGGGGTCAGCGTCCCCACCTCGACGAAGCCGAAGCCGAGCCCGAGCATCGCCTCGGGCACCTCGGCATCCTTGTCGAAGCCCGCCGCCAATCCGACCGGGTTGGGGAAGCGAAGCCCGGCGACCCCGGTCTCGAGCGTTGGCGTCGCGGGCGTCGCCGGCGGCGCGCCGGTGCCGGTCCGCAGCTTGAGCGCGCCGATGGTTAGCCGGTGCGCGCGCTCGGGATCGAGGCGGAAGACCAGCGGACGGAGCAGCGGATAGAGCATGCCGCCGTCGCTAGCCGGTTGCGAATCCCGCGCCAAGCGCCTAATTGCGACCGGAAAGCTCCTATTCGATGCGCCTGACCCACCTTGCCGACTATGCGGTCGTGATGATGACCGCCGCCGCCCGCCGTGGCGACGGCGCTCGCCTCAGCGCGACGGCACTCGCCGACGAGACCGGGGTGCCGCTGCCCACCGCGCAGAAGCTGATGCAGCAGTTGTCGCGTCACGGGCTGCTGACCGGGCAGCGCGGCGCGGGGGGCGGCTACGTCCTCGCCCGCGACATCGGCGCGATCAGCCTCGCCGACATCGTCGAGGCGGTCGAGGGGCCGATCGCGCTGACTCAATGCGGGACCAGCGAAGGCGTCAGCGACTGCGCGCTCGATTCGATGTGCCGGGTGAAGCCGCACATGGGCGTGGTCGGCGCGAAGGTGCGCGGCGCGCTCGACGCGGTCAGCCTGACGGAGCTCGCGCGATGAACGAGGAAGTCGTGACCAACCAGCAGGCGCGCGAAGCGCTCGCCAAGGATTATGAGTGGGGCTTCGTTTCCGAGGTCGAGCAGGACTTCGCGCCCAAGGGGCTCAGCGAAGACACGGTCCGCTTCATCTCGGCCAAGAAGGGCGAGCCCGAATGGATGCTCGACTGGCGGCTGAAGGCCTATCGCGCGTGGCTGGAGATGGAGGAGGTCGACTGGGCCAAGCTCGACATCCCGAAGATCGACTACCAAGACGCGTACTATTACGCCGAGCCGAAGAAGAAGCCGTCGCTCGCCAGCCTCGACGAGCTCGACCCCGAGATCCGCCGCACCTACGAAAAGCTCGGCATCCCGATCGAGGAGCAGAAGGTGCTCGCCGGGGTCGAAGGCGCGCGCAAGGTCGCCGTCGACGCGGTGTTCGACAGCGTCTCGGTCGCCACCACCTTCCGCGAGGAGCTGCTCCGCGCCGGGGTGATCTTCCTGTCGATCTCCGAAGCGGTGAAGGAATATCCCGACCTCGTCCGCAAATATCTCGGCAGCGTCGTGCCGCAGCGCGACAACTACTTCGCCTGCCTCAACAGCGCGGTCTTTTCCGACGGCACTTTCGTCTACGTCCCCGAGGGCGTGAAGTGCCCGATGGAGCTTTCCACCTATTTCCGCATCAACGCCGAGAATACCGGCCAGTTCGAGCGGACTCTGATCGTCGCCGACAAGGGCAGCTACGTCAGCTATCTCGAGGGCTGCACCGCGCCGATGCGCGACGAGAACCAGCTCCACGCCGCGGTGGTCGAGATCTACGCGCACGAGGATGCCGAGGTAAAATATTCGACCGTCCAGAACTGGTATCCGGGCGACGCCGAGGGCAAGGGCGGCATCTTCAACTTCGTCACCAAGCGCGCGCTGTGCGCGGGCGACCGCAGCAAGGTCAGCTGGACCCAGGTCGAGACCGGCAGCGCGATCACCTGGAAATATCCGAGCTGCATTTTGAAGGGCGCGGACTCGGTCGGCGAATTCTACTCGGTCGCGCTGACCAACAACCGCCAGCAGGCCGACACCGGCACCAAAATGGTCCACATCGGCGCCGGCAGCCGATCGACCATCGTCAGCAAGGGCATCTCGGCGGGGCGCAGCGACAACACCTATCGCGGGCTGGTGCGGGTGATGCCGGGCGCCGACAACGTCCGCAACTTCACCCAGTGCGACAGCCTGCTGCTCGGCGCCGACTGCGGCGCGCACACCGTCCCCTACATCGAGGTCCGCAACCCGACCGCGACGATCGAGCACGAGGCGACCACCAGCAAGATCAGCGAGGACCAGCTGTTCTACGCCCAGGCGCGCGGCCTCGACACCGAAAGCGCGGTCGCCCTCATCGTCAACGGCTTCGCCCGCGAAGTGCTCAAGCAACTGCCGATGGAGTTCGCCGTCGAGGCGCAGAAGCTGCTCGGGATCAGCCTCGAGGGGAGCGTGGGGTGAAGACCTTGTACACCGACAGGTACGCCCTTCGACCGGTTGCGTGGACGTTCCTGGGCACGACTTTCCTTCTCAAGTCCTCGTGGCCGCCGAAGGACCTTTGGTCGCTTGCGCAAAGCATCAGTGCGCTCGTGTTTTTCGGGCTGGCCATTCGCGATGTCCTGCGGCGGATGAAGGCGCGAAAGGAAGGGCGCGATCCCTCGATCTACAAGGTCGTCGACGATGGCCGCGACCCTCTGCCTTCGCCGACACCGTCGAATCCAAGAATAGAGAGCCTTCCGACCCAATGATCCCCCTCCTCCTCTTCGCATCCGCCCTTTCGGTCGAGGACTTCGGCGCGCTCGACCAGGCGATCGACAAGTGCGATCGCGGCGCGGTGACCCCGACCTTCGCGTCGGACCAGTCGCGGCGCAGCGCGTTCATGACCGCCGCCTATGCCGAGGAAGCCGCGATCGTCGGCGCCCGCGCCGACCTTCGCGCGCGCCAGGCGCTGCTCCGCGCGGGCAAGCCGATGGCGGGGGACAACGACCGCGCGCTCGCCAACGCCTCCGCCGCGCTCGACGATCGGCAGAAAAGCCTCGACGACCAGCGCACGCTCGAGGCGCTCCGCGTCGAGGCGATCGACGTCAAGCGCCGCTATTACCTCGCCAAGTGCGCGAGCGGGAAAGACTGATGCTGACCATTACCGACCTTCACGCGACCGTCGCCGGCAAGCCGATCCTGAACGGCCTTTCGCTCACCGTCCCGGCGGGCGAGGTGCACGCGATCATGGGTCCCAATGGCGCGGGCAAGTCGACGCTCGCCTACACGCTCGGCGGCCGCCCCGGTTACGAGGTGACCGGCGGCAGCGCGACCTTCGACGGTGCCGACCTGCTCGGCCTCGATCCGCACGAGCGCGCCGCCGCCGGGCTTTTCCTGGGCTTCCAGTACCCGGTCGAGATCCCCGGCGTGTCTTACATGCAATTCCTCAGAGAATCACTCAATGCCCAGAAGCGCGCTCGCGGAGAGGCTGAACTTTCGGGCGGGGAATTCATCCGGCTTGCACGTGTGCAAGCCGAGACGTTGGGCATGGACGCCGAGATGCTCAAGCGCCCGGTCAACGTCGGCTTTTCGGGCGGCGAGAAGAAGCGCGCCGAGATGGTGCAGATGGGGATCATGAGCCCGAAGCTCGCGATCCTCGACGAGACCGACAGCGGGCTCGACATCGACGCGCTGAAGGCGGTCGGCCACGGCATCAACGCGATCATGCGTGGAGCCAACAAGGCGGTGCTGCTGATCACCCATTACCAGCGGCTGCTCGACTATGTGAAACCCGACCGCGTCCATGTGCTGAGCGCCGGGAAGATCGTCCGTTCGGGCGGACCCGAACTCGCGCGGGAGCTCGAACGCGAAGGTTACGCCGAGGTCGCCGCATGACCGCGCTGCCGACGCGCCGGGACGAAGCGTTTCGCTACGCCGACATCGCCGCGCTCGGTGAGGCGTGGGATGCGCTCGCGCCAGTCGAGACGACGCAAATTGCTGCGCAGCAAAGCCTGCAGCAAATCTGGCTGCCGAGCGGAAACGACATCGACGTCCGCCGCGCGAATTTCGACGTCGCCGCCGGCGCGACTCTCGACCTGTTCCTGCTCGCCACCGCGTCGCGCTACGGCCGGTTCGAGATCGACGTGACGCTGCGTGAAGGGGCCGCTTTCGCGCTCGACGCGGCGATGATCGGTGGCGGGTCGGCGACGCTCGAAATCGTCACCACCGTCCGCCATGTCGAGCGCGATGCCTCGTCGCGCCAGACGGTCCGCAGCGTGCTCGGCGACACCGCCACCGGCAGCTATCTCGGCAAGGTCGCGGTCGCGCGCGGCGCCGACGGGACCGATGGCGAACAGTCGGTCAAGGCGATGCTGCTGAACCGCGGCGCGACCGCCAACGCCAAGCCCGAGCTCGAAATCTACGCCGACGACGTCAAGTGCGCGCACGGCGCGACGGTCGGCGAGCTCGACCCGAACCAGCTTTTCTACGCGATGGCGCGCGGAATGGACCCGGCGACCGCAAAGGCGGTGCTGCTCGACGGTTTCGTCGGCGGGCTCTGGGATTCGCTCGACGAGGATAGCGCGATCGCCGCCGCCGCGCGCGCCGCGCTGCGCGAGGTGACGCGATGACCGCGCACGCGCCGATCGCCGCGCCGCTCGACCTTCGGGGCCAGTTCCCCGCGATCGGGCCGGGCTGGCATTACCTCGATAGCGCCGCGACCGCGCAGAAGCCGCAGGCCGTGATCGACGCGATCACCACCGCCTACGCCCGCGACTATGCCACGGTGCATCGCGGCGTGTACCAGCGCTCTGCCGAGATGACCGGCCGGTTCGAGGCCGCCCGCGCCGCCACCGCGCGCTTCATCGGCGGGCAACCCGACGAGCTGGTCTTCACCCGCGGCGCGACCGAGGCGATCAACCTCGTCGCCCAGCGCTTCCAGAACGGCACCCGCAAGCGCGTCCTCGTCAGCCAGCTCGAGCATCACAGCAATATCGTCCCGTGGCAGCTCGCCGGCTACGCGCTCGATGTCGTGCCGCTCAGCGCCGACGGGCGCATCGACCTCGACGCCGCCGAGCGGATGGCGAGCGAAGACCATGCGGTGATCGCGCTCGCGCATGTCTCGAACGTGCTCGGTTCGGTGCTCGATGCGCCCCGCGCGGCGCAAATCGCGCGAAAGGCCGGCGCGGCGCTGCTGCTCGACGGCTGCCAGGCCGCCCCGCGCCTTCCGGTCGACGTCGCCGCGCTCGACTGCGACTTCTACGCCTTTTCCGGCCACAAGCTCTACGGCCCGACCGGGATCGGCGCGCTGTGGGGCAAGGCCGACCGGCTCGCCGACATGGCGCCGTGGCAGGGCGGCGGGGCGATGATCGACCGCGTCACCTTTGCCGAAACAACCTATCTCGACGCCCCCGCGCGGTTCGAGGCGGGCACCCCGCATATCGTCGGCGCGGTCGGCCTCCACGCCGCGATCGACTGGGTCGAAGGCATCGGCCGCGACCGGCTCCACGCGCACGAGGCCGCGCTCGCCGCCGCCGCACGCGAGGCGCTTCGGGCGATGAACGACGTCACGCTCTACGGACCCGACGACAGCGCGGGGATCGTCAGCTTCAACGTCGATGGCGTCCACGCGCACGACGTCGGCACGATCCTCGACGATGCGGGCGTCGCGGTCCGCGCCGGCCACCATTGCGCCCAGCCGCTGATGGACCATCTAGGAGTCGCGGCCACCGCCCGCGCCAGCTTCGCCGCGCATGGCGGCCCGGACGATGTCGAGGCGCTGGTCGACGGCCTCAAGCGCGTGAAACGGATATTTCGATGAACGAGGAACGCAAGATCGAGATCGAACAGGTCGACGCGGTCGACACCCCGCCGCGCGCCCGCGTGACCCCGGACTTCGAGCGCAAGCGCGACTATCTCGAGGGCTTCCTCGCCGCCGAGAAACCCGCGCTCGAGGCCAACGCCCCGGGCGGCGAGTTGCAGGAGGCGGTGATCGAGGCGCTGCGATCGATCTACGACCCCGAGATCCCGGTGAACATCTACGAGCTCGGGCTGATCTACGACGTCGCGATCACCGAGGACGGCGACGCGACGGTGACGATGACGCTGACCACCCCGCACTGCCCGGTGGCCGAAACGATGCCAGGCGAAGTCGAGCTTCGCGTCCTGTCGGTCCCCGGCATCCGCGACGCCGAGGTCAAGCTGGTGTGGGAACCCGCGTGGGACCCGAGCAAGATGAGCGACGAAGCCCGCCTCGAACTGGGAATGCTCTAACCGTCGCCCAAGGTGGTACTTTGGGCGAGGAAGAAGGAAGACATGGCTACACGAGTTCGTCCTGCCGCAATCACCCTCACCCCTTCGGCCGAGGAGCGCGTCGCCGACCTCATGAGCCGCGCGCCCGACGGGGCGATCGGGGTCAAGCTCTCGACCCCGCGCCGCGGCTGTTCGGGGCTCGCCTATTCGGTCGATTATGTGTCCGAGGCCAACCCGTTCGACGAGCGGATCGACACCCCCGGCGGCACCTTTTTCGTCGACGGGCCGAGCCTGCTCTACCTGATCGGCTCGACCATGGACTGGCGCGAGGACGACTTCACCGCCGGCTTCGTATTCGACAACCCCAACGCCAAGGGCGCGTGCGGGTGCGGCGAGAGTTTCACCGTCTGAAAATTGGAGACCGTCTGACCATCCGTCGCGCAAGCGAGGCGGATTTTCCGGCCTGGGCGGACTTGCTGACCCGGCTTCACCCCGCCATCCCGGCGTCCGAATTCACCGCCGACATCGCCTGGTGGAAGGCCAGCGGCGACCCGTTCGCCTGCTTCTTCGCCGAGGCCGAGGAGGCGATCGTCGGCTTCATCGACGCCCGCGTTCGCGGCTATGTCGAGGGCGCGCCCGGCGGCCGCGCGGCGTTCGTCGAGGATCTGTGGGTCGACGAGGCGCACCGCCGCTCCGGCATCGCCGCCGCGCTGCTGGACGCGGTCGAGCGATGGGCGTGCGACCTCGGCCTCGCGTGGCTGGGGTCGGACACGGTCCCCGAAAACACGGCCAGCCAGCGATGGCACCTCGCCCACGGCTTTAGCGAGCTCGAACGGCTGGTCGTCTACGGCAAGTCGCTCGATCAGAAGCCGAACGAGTAGCGGATCGCGGCGCCGAGGTCGGGGGCCAGCCCCGCGACATGGCCCGGATCGCGCCGCGCGAACAGGTTTCCGCTCAGCCAGCCGCGCCCGAACGCGGTGGCATAGCTAAGCTCGGCATCGACCTCGCGCCCGCTCGGGGTCAGCGACATGGTGTCGAGCGAGTAGGTCGGGGTCATCGTGTCGTAGCTCCACCCGGTCGGCAGCGTCAGCGCCAGCCCGCCGCTCGCGACCCGCAGCGGCTGCGAGATGCGCAGCCCGATCCGGTCGCTGTCATTGCGGATGCCGACCTTGGCGAGATCGAAGGCATAGGCGTCGGTCTGGAACGCGCCGCCGTTGAACCGCGTCCAGCCGCGCCGCGCCTGCACCGCCGCGCTGACCCCGCTGCCGAAGTCGTGGCGGAGCTCGCCGTCGACGAACAAGGTCGACGCCCCGCCCCCGCCGCCGAGCAGCCCGCCGAGCTTGCCGCCGAGCAGCGTGTCATGTTCCTGCAGCCGCTGGATGCCGAGCGAGCCCCAGCTCGAACGGCCGAAGCTCTTGTCGATCGTCGCGCCGGTCAGCGAATAGCGATGCGACAGCCCGTCGGCATATTGCTGGTCGATCGCGCGGCCCTGTTCGGCGCTGAACGACATGGCGAAGCCCTGCCCAAGCTCGCGCCGCGCCGCCACCGCCTGCGTCGGGCGCGCGGCGAAGCCGTTGGTCGCATTGCTGTCGCGCGCGACGAGGAAGGCGCCGCCCTCGGCCCCGGTGAGCTTGCGCTCGATCGCCTTGGCGCTGCTGCCGAAACCGAACGCGACCTGCGTCTTCGGATCGAGCCGGGTCACCGCCTGCGCCGCGACGAGCCGCGAGCGATAGGCGTCCTGCTCGCCGATGTGGAGCGGCGCCAGGTCGGCGCGATTGTCGGTGACCGAGACGCTTACCGCGACCGGGCCCGCCGCGACCGCGTTGGTGCGGATGTTGCCGCCCAGCGCCGCGCTTAGCGGCTTGGCCGCGCGCGCGGCGGTCAGCCGCTTGGCGAAGTCCATGGTGAAGGCGCGCGAATAGCCGTCGAGGATGATCGCTCCCATCTGGCGCCCCGCCGCGCTCGCCGCGTCGCCCGCCGCCGACGGCAGCGTGCCCGTGCTCTGCGTCAGGCTGACCGGGGTCTGCGACCCGGCGAGCGAGGTCGCGCCGATCGGCTGGAACGCCTTGGTGATGTTGAGCCGGCCGTGGCCGAAGGTGCTGTCGACCCCCGCCGCGCCGAGATCGTCGGCGGACTGATAGAGAATACTGACGATCTGCTGCCCGGTCAGGTTGGGAAAGGCCTGCGCAAGCAGCGCGACCGCCCCGGTGATGATCGGCGCCGAAAAGCTGGTGCCCGACCAATAGTAGTCCTTGCCGTCGTTCGAGATGGCGACGACCGAGTCGCCGAGTGCGGTGAGGTAGGAAGCGCTGCTGGTCCCGGCGAGGTTCGAAAAGCTCGCCATCTGGGTCAGGCTCTGGTCGAGCGCCCCGGCGATGATGACCGAATTGGGCGCCGCCGCCGCCAGCCCAGCGCCGAACGCGTCGGGATTGCCGCTGTTCGCGGTCGGCCCGTCGTTGCCCGCCGAGACGACGATGACGATGCCCTTGGCGACCGCCGCGTTGATCGCGCTGATCACCACCTGGCCCGGCGCGTCGCCGCCCAGCGACAGGTTGATCACCCGCGCCCCGGCATTGGCCGCGGCGGTGATCCCCTTCGCGATGGCGTTATCGTAGAACTGGCACCCCGGGTCGGTGCCGGTGGTGTCGGCGCAGGTGCCGGGCGCATCGGCACGCTCCATGACGATGGTGGCATTGAACGCCACGCCGACTTCGTGCGCGCCGTTGCGCGCCGCGGCGGCGGTCGATGCGACCCCGGTCCCGTGGCCCGCTTCGTCGGCCAGCGCCCGAGTCCCCGCCACGTCGCCGCTCGCCGGGTCGATCCGCCCCGCGAACTCGGCGAGCGAGGTGTTGATCCCCGAATCGACGATGCCGATCTTGATCCCGGCCCCGGTCGCCCCGGCCTGCCACGCGCTGATCGCGTTCGACGACACCGCCGCGTTCGAATCGCGATACTCCACCGTGTTGAAGTTGGTCGCGGTAGGCGTCGGAGTGGGCGTAGGCGTAGGGGTAGGGGTAGGGGTCGGCGTCGGTGTGGGCGTAGGGGTCGGCGTCGGAGTGGGCGTAGGGGTCGGCGTCGAGATCGGCCCACCCCCGCCCGAATCGCCGCCACAAGCCGACAAGGCGAGCATCAGCGCGCAGGCCGTCGTTGCCATATATCGGTTCATTTTCGCCATACCCCGCCCAAGTAACTGAAATAGCTACACTATTGAGCAACGATATGCCTAATCAAAGCTTTCCGTTTGATGAAGGGAAAATGTCGACTATCCGCCGTTTCCGATGGACCTGCGGCTTTCCGACATCGGCGACTGGATCTTCGATCTCGACAATTGCCTCTACCCGTCCGCCAGCCGGCTGTTCGAACTGATCGACCAGCGCATGACCGCCTATATCGAGCGGCTGCTCGGGGTCGACTGGGCCGAGGCGCGGCGGATCCAGAAGATGCATTTCCACGGCTCGGGCACCACGCTCGCGGGCCTGATGAAGCACCACGACGTCGACCCGCACCATTTCATGGCCGATGTGCACGACATTCCGCTCGACCGCGTCCTCCCCGACGACCGCCTTGCCACCGCCATCGCGCGGCTGCCGGGGCGCAAGTTCATCCATACCAACGGCAACGCCGATTATGCATGGAAGGTGCTCGACCGGCTCGGGATCGCGGCGCAAGTCGATCATCTCCACGACGTCTTCGCCGCCGACCTCGTCCCCAAGCCCGAACTCCACGGCTACAAGAAGCTGCTCGACCAGTTCGCGATCGATCCGGCGCGCGCGGTGATGGTCGAGGACATGGCGCGCAACCTCGTGCCCGCCAAATCGCTCGGCATGACCACGGTATGGGTCGACAACGGCAGCGAACGCGGTAGTCACGATTTCGACCCGGCCGTGGTCGACGTCGTCATCGGCGACGTCGGCGAGTGGCTGACGCAAATCCTCGAGGAACAGGCGGCATGAGCGAGCTTCAGACGATCATCGACGGCGCATGGGACCGGCGCGAGTCGCTCGATCCGACCGACCCGTCGCTCAAATCCGCGGTCGCCGAGGCGATCGGCCTGCTCGACCGCGGCGAGGCGCGCGTCGCCGAACCGGTCGAAGGCCAGTGGCGCGTCAACCAGTGGCTCAAGAAGGCGGTGCTGCTGAGCTTCCGGCTCAACCCGATGCAGCCGATCGCGGGCGGTCCCGGCGGCGCGCCGTGGTTCGACAAGGTCGACAGCAAGTTCCTCGGCTGGGACGAGGCGGCATTCAAGGCGGCGGCGTTCCGCGCGGTGCCGGGCGCGATCGTCCGCAAGGGCGCCTACATCGCCCCGAACGCGGTGCTGATGCCCAGCTTCGTCAACATCGGCGCGCACGTCGGCGAAGGGACGATGATCGACACTTGGGCGACGGTCGGCAGCTGCGCGCAGATCGGGCGCAACGTCCATATTTCGGGCGGGACCGGGATCGGCGGGGTGCTCGAACCGCTCCAGGCCGGCCCGGTGATCGTCGAGGACGACTGCTTCATCGGCGCCCGCAGCGAGGTCGCCGAAGGCGTGGTGGTCGAACGGGGCGCGGTGATCAGCATGGGCGTGTTCATCGGCGCCTCGACCAAGATCGTCGACCGCGCCACCGGCGAGGTCGTCTACGGCCGCGTCCCGGCCTATTCGGTGGTCGTGCCCGGAACGCTGCCCGGTAAGGACGGCGGCCCCGGCCTCGCCGCCGCGATCATCGTCAAGCGGGTCGACGAACGCACCCGCAGCAAGACCTCGATCAACGAGCTGCTGCGCGACTAGTCGAGGTCGCTGCAGTCCCCGCCGATGCGCTGGGCCATTGGACCGGCGCGATAGCCGAGTTCGGCGGGTCGCTGGCCGATCAGGTAGCGTGCGACCTCGCCGTCGCCGGTTCTCACCTCGACCGCCCAGGCCGGCTCGGCACGCGTGCCGACAGTGACCTTCTCGACGCCGACGACACGGACCGAAAAGGTGCCGAAGCCCTTGTCGTACTGCCACGTCGGCACCGTGAACGCGGCGCCGTCGCGAAGCGGGAGCGCGGCAAAGGTGATGCCCCAGAGGTTGCCGTCGACCACCGCGTGGTCGAGCGCCACGTCGATCGGCCGACGGCCCGATGCATCGAGCCGGCTGCCAGTGATCCGGCCCGGCGAGTAGCGCAGCGACAGCCTATGCCAGCCCGGCGCGTCGACCGTTGCCCCGCGCCGGCTGTCGAATAGGATCGGCGCCAGCGTTCGCCGCGCGACGATGAAGTGATCGCGCATGTCGAACGATCGGCCGACCCGCTGATGGACGACGATGTCGAGTGCGTCCTGCCCCGCGAAGCGGAGCCGGCGGACTCGCTGAAAGGTCTGGCCGATCGAGGCCCCCGACCGTTCGATCGCGAAGCAGGTCGATCCGGTCGGAATCCGTCGTCCGTCGAGCGGGGCGGCCGCCAATTCCGTCGTACCCGCCATCAACATCGCGATCAGCATGTCCGGCCTCCTCGTTGTTCAGATGGCCGGTGTTGGGGGTAGGGTGGTCGCGCGCAAGCGCACTTTCGATCAACCGCCATAGCGGACCGACCGGGGTCTATCGGGCCTCGGCCAGCAGCCGGGCGCTGTCGCCATCGCTCCAGTCGCGGTCGCCGGTGTAGCGCCACAGCTCGTGCCCGGTGCGGTCGAACAGGATGCTGGTCGGCATCACCTGCACCTTGAACGCGCTCGACAATTTCATGTCGGGGTCCTGGTAGGCCTCGATCTCGCCGACCTTGAGCTTGTCGAGAAAGGCGCGGACCGAGTCCTGCGGTCCCGAATCCTGGCTGACCGTGATCACCTTCAGCCCGCCGTCGGCGCGGTGAGCGGCGGCAAGCCGGTCGAGCGTCGGCAGTTCCTTGACGCACGGCCCGCACCACGTCGCCCACAGGTTGACCAGCACCGGCGCGCCCTCGAACTCGCTCATGTCGATGTCCTCGCCGTCGGGATCCTTGATCACCGCGTCGGGAAAGGGCTCGCCCTTGTGCGTGCGGTCGAGCCCTACCCCGGGCTGGGCGGCGGGCGCGGGCGCGCCGCCACTCGCCGCTTGAGGGGCGGGGGCCTTTTGCCTATCGCAGCCGCTGGCGAGCAACGCCAGGGCGAGGAGAGCGACGATCGACCGCAAGAGCGACTCCAATCAAATGTGGGGCGGGCGCTTCCAGGGTGGACCGGCCGCGGTGATGCGCGAGATAAATGCCTCGATCGCAGTCGACAAGCGGTTGTGGAAACAGGACATCGCCGCCAGCCGTGCCCACGCCGCGATGCTGTCGATGCAGAACATCCTCTCGCCCGAGGACGCGCGCGCGATCGACTTGGCGCTGGCCGAGGTCGGGCTCGAGATCGAGCGCGGCGAGCTGGTCGAGGACCCCGCGCTCGAGGACATCCACATGCACGTCGAGCATCGCCTGTCGCAGAAGATCGGCGCGGCGGCGGGGCGGCTCCACACCGCGCGCTCGCGCAACGACCAGGTCGCGACCGACTTCAAGCTGTTCGTCCGCGACTGCTGCGACCAGGCGATCGCCGGGATCTACGCGCTCGAGGACGCGCTGCTCGCGCGCGCCGAACAGCACGCCGACGCGGTGATGCCCGGTTTCACCCACCTCCAGTCGGGCCAGCCGGTGACGCTCGGCCATCACCTCATGGCCTATCGCGAGATGCTGGTGCGCGACCGCTCGCGCTTCGCCGACGCGCGGCGCCGCATGAACGAGAGCCCGCTCGGCAGCGCCGCGCTCGCCGGCACCGGCTTCGACCTCGACCGCGAGGCCACCGCCGCCGCGCTCGGCTTCGACCGGCCGACCGCCAACAGCCTCGACGCGGTCAGCGACCGCGACTTCGCGGTCGACTATCTCCACGCCGCCGCGCTCTGCTCGGTCCACCTGTCGCGGCTGGCCGAGGAAATCGTGCTGTGGGCCTCGCAGCCGTTCGGCTTCGTCAAGCTGCCAGACGCCTGGTCGACCGGAAGCTCGATCATGCCCAACAAGCGCAACCCCGACGCCGCCGAGCTGGTGCGCGGCCACAGCGCGCGGGTGATCGGCGACCTCGTTGCGCTGCTGGTCCTGCTGAAGGGCCTGCCGCTGGCCTATGCCAAGGACCTCCAGGACGACAAGCCGCCGCTGTTCGACGCGCACGACCTGCTCGGCCTCAGCCTCGCGGCGATGGCCGGGATGATCGCCGACCTCGCGTTCGTTCCCGAACGGATGCGCGCCGCCGCCGCCGCGGGCCATGCCACCGCGACCGATCTCGCCGACTGGCTGGTGAGCGAGGCCGACGTCCCGTTCCGCGAGGCGCACCATGTCGCGGGCAGCGCGGTCGCCGCCGCCGAGGCGAAGGGCAAGGCGCTCGACGAGCTGACGCTCGACGAGCTTCGCGCCGTCGACCCGCGGATCGACCAGCGCGCGCTGGCGCGGCTAAGCGTCGAATCCTCGGTCGCCGCGCGCCGCTCGGCTGGCGGGACTGCGCCCGAGCGGGTAAGGCAGGCGATCGCCGCCGCACGCGCGCAGCAGGCGGGACGGGAGGGACGATGAAGCGGACGCTCGCGCTTGCCACGCTGCTGTCGCTGCTCGGCGCCTGCGCGCGGGTCGGCCCGCTCGAGCCCGCGCCGGGCCGGTCGATGCCGGTCAAGCCGCGCATGGCGCTGACCACCCCGACGGTCGACCAGCTGCTCGCCTATACCACCCAGGCACGCCCGCAGCGGGTCGACGAGCTGCTGACCCGCAACAAGCCGCGCGAGTCCGACCGCTTCGACCTGCCGCCCCCCGCCGCGGGCTTCACCCCCGCGGCGCCTGCCGTGGCGACGAAGCCCGCCCCGGTGACAACCGGTCCCGACACCGCCGACCAGCCGAACTGAGCCGCCGATGAAACCGATCCGCAAAGCCGTCTTCCCCGTCGCCGGGCTCGGCACCCGCCTGCTCCCCGCGACCAAGACGATGCCCAAGGAGATGCTGACGGTCGTCGACCGCCCGCTCATCCAGTACGCGGTCGACGAGGCGCGCGAGGCGGGGATCGAGCAGCTGATCTTCGTCACCGGGCGCGGCAAGTCGTCGCTGGTCGACTATTTCGACATGAGCTTCGAGCTCGAGGCGACGATGGAAAAGGCGGGCAAGAGCCTCGACCCGCTGTCGGCCTCGCGCGCCGATTTCGGCGAGATCGTGTCGGTCCGCCAGCAGCAGCCGCTCGGGCTCGGCCACGCCGTCTGGTGCGCGCGGCACATCGTCGGCGACGAACCGTTCGCGATCCTGCTCCCCGACGACCTGATGGTCGGCAAGCCCGGCGCGCTCCGGCAGATGGTCGACGCCTACGCCCGGCTCGGCGGCAACATCGTCGGCGCGATGGAAGTGCCCGCCGACCGCACCTCGAGCTACGGGATCATCACCCCCGGCGCGCGCGACGGGGCGGTGACCGAGGTCACCGGGCTGGTCGAGAAGCCCGCTCCCGCCGAGGCGCCGTCGAACCTCGCGGTGGTCGGCCGCTACATCCTCCAGCCCGAGGTGATGGCGATCCTGAGTTCGAAGGAACGCGGCGCGGGGGGCGAGATCCAGCTGACCGACGCGATGGCCAAGCTGATCGGCCGGCAGCCGTTCCACGCGCTCACCGCCGAGGCGGTGCGCCACGACTGCGGCGACAGGGCGGGATTCGTGCTCGCCAACCTGGCGATCGCGCTCGGTCGCGACGATCTTCGCCCGGTGATCGAGGATTATCTCGCGACGCGCTAGGCGCGCATGACCATCCGTTCGAGCCGCCGCCGCTCGGCTTCGCTCTCGGCCAGCGCCATCCGCGTCTCGCCGAGCTGCACCGCGCGTTCGATCACCCGCGCGTCGAGCGTCGCATTGTCGGCCTTGAGCTGCCGTACCGCCTTCGCCCGGCGGAGCGCGCGGTCGATCCGCGCGAGCAGCAGGTCGAAATCGAACGGCTTGGCGACCACGTCGTCGGCCCCCGCGGCGAAGCCCGCGATCGCGCCCCCGGCATCGCTTCGTCCGCCGATCAGGATCACCGGCGTGTCGCGAAGCGCGCTGTCGTCGCGCACCAGCCGGGTCAGCTCGACCCCGCTGACCGGCACCATGCGGATCTCGGCGAGCACCAGGTCGACCGATGCGCGGTGAAGCTCTGCGACCGCCTGCGCGGGCGCGTCGCACGACACCACCCGGTGCCCCGCCTCGGCCAGCCGCCGCGCGATCACCGCGAGCGCGCCGCTCGACGGCTGGATCAGCAGGATTCGGGACGGCGAGGCGGGGGCCGGGGTCATCCCCTACCCGTCGCCCAAAATGGTTAACGAAGTGTTAGGACATCAGGGGTCGAGCTCGATGTCCCAGTAAAGATAGTCGCGCCAGCTCTGGTGGAGATAGTTGGGCGGGAACCGCTTGCCATGGTCCTGCAATTGCCAGTGGGTCGGGCGATAGGGCTCGCACTCGATGTGCATCTCGGCCTGCCGCGGGGTGCGCCCGCCCTTGCGCAGGTTGCACGGCGCGCAGGCGGTGGCGACATTCTCCCAGCTCGTCCGTCCGCCCTGTGCGCGCGGCACGACATGGTCGAAGGTCAGTTCCTTGAGGCTGCCGCAATAGACGCAGCGGAAACGGTCGCGAAGGAACAGGTTGAACCGGGTGAACGCCGGATATTCGCTCGGCTTCACGAACTGCCGAAGCGCGATCACGCTCGGCAGCTTGAGCGTGTGGGTTGGGCTGTGCACCTCGCGGTCGTAGAGCGCGACGACGTCGACCCGCTCGAGGAACATCGCCTTCACCGCCGCCTGCCACGGCCATAGCGACAGCGGGTAATAGCTCAGCGGGGTATAGTCGGCGTTGAGGACGAGGGCGGGACAACCGTCGGGGTGGCGAAGAAGCTCTGGGTGGTACACGGCGCAAGGGTCTCCAGCGTTCGTGGACTGGACCAGCCCCCCGAACGCCGTCCCACCCCGGCGGATCGCACCCACATGGCGGAGACCGGCGGCCGTCGGGCCCGTCCTTCCGTCTTGTCGTCGCGACGGATGCCAAGCCGCTGCGACAATGGCATGACAGCATGACCGGCGAATCAGCGTCAAGAGTCCCTTTTGCCACACCCGAGCGTCATCACCCGTTTCGCGCCGTCGCCCTCGGGGCGGCTCCACCTCGGCCACGCCTGGTCGGCGGTCACCGGACGCGATGCCGGCGCCGCGTGGAAGCTGCGGATCGAGGACCTCGACCCCGGCCGCTGCCGCCCCGAGTTCGTCGACGGCATCACCGAGGACCTGGCGTGGCTCGGGCTCGACTGGGACGGGCCGCCGCTGGTCCAGTCGGCGCGGACCGCGCTTTACGCCGACGCGCTCGACCGGCTGCGCGCCGAGGGGCTGGTCTACGCCTGCTTCTGCACCCGCGCCGACATCGCCGCCTCGCTCACTGCCCCGCACGGCGATGCGGGGGGGAGCTATCCCGGCACGTGCCGCGCATTGCCCGACGACCCCGACCGACGCGCGACCACCCCGCACTGCTGGCGGCTCGACAGCGGCAAGGCGCTGGACCGGGCGGGGCAGCCGTCGTGGAGCGAGGCCGACGGCGCGCGCTTCACCGCGCGTGCCGGCGACATCGGCGACGCGATCCTCGCGCGCAAGGACGCGCCCTCCTCCTATCACCTCGCCTGCGTGGTCGACGACGCCGACAGCGGGGTGACGCTGGTGGTGCGCGGCGCCGACCTGCGCCCCTCGACCCCGACCCAGCGGCTGCTCCAGGCGCTGCTCGGCCTGCCCGAGCCCACCTACCTCCACCACCCGCTGGTGCTCCACGACGACGGCCGCCGCCTCGCCAAGCGCGACCGGGCCCCGACGCTGGCGGCGATGCGCGATGCGGGGGTCGACGGGCGCGCACTCGCGGACCGGATCCGCGCGGGTTCGCTGCCCCTAGGATTCCGCCTCGCCGACGCCTAGATAGGCGTCCATGAGCATCCTCCTCATCCTCGCGCTCGTCGTCGCCATGGGCGCGGTCCTGTACGCCCTCGTCCGCGGTGTTATCGCCATGGCCAACGGCAAGGACGTCAGCGGCGAAGTCCAGCAGGGCTACATGCAGAAACGCGTGCTCTACCAAGGCATCGCGATCGTCATCGTCGTCCTGCTGCTGGTCGTCGCCAAGTCGAACGGCAGCTAGGCCCTGGTCAAGCTCACCAAGATCTACACCCGCACCGGCGACGACGGCAGCGCGGGGCTCGTCGACGGCAGCCGCGTGTCGAAGGCCGGCACACGGATGACCGCGATCGGCGAGGTCGACGAGGCGAACAGCGCGCTCGGCCTCGCGATCGAGGCGCTCGCGCCGTCCGACCCCCACGCCGCCCGGCTGCGCCGCGTCCAGAACGAGCTGTTCGACCTCGGTGCCGACCTCGCCACCCCGGTCGAGGTCGAGGGCGCGCTCCGCATCCTGCCCGCGCAGGTCGCCCGGCTCGAAGCCGAGATCGACGCGATCAACGCCGGCCTCGCCCCGCTCGACAGCTTCATCCTCCCCGGCGGATCGCCCGCCGCCGCCGCGACCCACCTCGCCCGCGCGATCGTTCGCCGGGCCGAGCGCGCGGTCATCGCGCTGTCCGCCGAGGAGCCGGTCAACCCCGACGCGCGCGCCTATCTCAACCGGCTGAGCGACCATCTGTTCGTCACCGCCCGCGCGGTGGCCGGGGCCGACGAGGTCAAGTGGCAGCCGGGGGCGACGCGGGTCGCCGGTTGAAACCTTATCGCCCGCTCGGCGGTTTAAGCCGGGAGGGGACGCCATCATGGCCCGTGCCGACGAACTGCAGCGCGAGACGCTGGCGAGCCGCTTGGCCGCCACGCGGGCGCTGACGCTCGCGCTCGCCGACCCGCTCAGCGATGCCGACGCGACGATCCAGCCGCACCCCGACGCCAGCCCCGCCAAGTGGCACCTCGCGCATACGACATGGTTCTTCGAAACCTTCGTTCTTCGCGACCATGTCCGTGGCTACCGGCTCCACGACGAGCGCTGGCCGTTCCTGTTCAACAGCTATTACAACGGCGAGGGCGCGCGCCACGAACGCGCGCGGCGCGGGATGATCAGCCGCCCCACGCTCGACGAGGTGCGCGACTGGCGGTGCGCGGTCGACGCCGCGCTCGCCGACGCGCTGCCACACCTTCCGCCGCAACCGCTGGCGCTGGTCGAACTCGGCATCCACCACGAGCAGCAGCACCAGGAGCTTTTCCTCACCGACCTGCTCGCGACCTTCGCCGCCAACCCGCTCGAGCCCGCCTATGGCGCGCTTCCCCCGCCGTCGGGCGAGGACGCGTCCCCGCCCGGCTGGATCGAGGGGCGCGAGGGCCTCTTCGAGATCGGCAGCGACGCCGGCCGCTTTGCCTTCGACTGCGAAAACCCGCGTCACCGCGCGCTGGTTCATCCCCACGCCATCGCCGACCGATGCGTCACCAACGGCGAGTGGATCCAGTTCATCGCCGACGGCGGCTATCGCACCGCGTCGCTGTGGCTCAGCGAGGGGTGGGACTGGGTCGAGGCCAACCGCGTCGACCGCCCGCTCTACTGGCACGAGGACATCGCCAGCGCCTTCACGCTCGGCGGCGCGCGCGCCATCGACCGCGCCGCCCCGGTCGCGCATCTGAGCTATTACGAGGCCGACGCCTTCGCCCGCTGGGCCGGCGCACGGCTGCCGACCGAGACCGAGTGGGAAGCCGCCTTCGCCGACGCCGACCCGCGCGCCGGCCACCAGCTCGACCGTGCCGGCCCGGTCGCGCCGACACCCGGAAACGACCCGTTCGGCAACGTCTGGCAATGGACCCAGTCGGCTTACCTCCCCTACCCCGGCTTCGCGCCCGCGGCAGGCACGGTCGGCGAATATAACGGCAAGTTCATGTGCGGCCAGTTCGTGCTGAAGGGCGCGAGCTGCGCCACCCCGCGCGGCCATTCGCGCGCCACCTACCGCAATTTCTTTCCCCCGGCCGCGCGCTGGCAGTTCACGGGAGTGCGTCTTGCTCAAGACCGTTGAGACGATCGATCCGGCGTTCCGCGCCGACGTGCTGAACGGGCTGGCCGAGCCGGTCCCCGCCATCCCCGCGCGCTGGTTCTACGACCGGCGCGGGAGCGAGCTGTTCGACGACATCACCCGGCTCCCCAGCTATTATCCGACCCGTACCGAGACCGCGCTGATCGAGGGCATGGCGGGCGAACTCGCGGCTCTCGCCGGAGAGGGCTGCGCACTCGTCGAGTTCGGCTCGGGCAGTTCGACCAAGACCCCGATCCTGTTGGAAGCACTCAAGCCTGCCGCCTACGTCCCGATCGACATCAGCGGCGACTACCTGCGGGAAGCCGCCGCCGCGGTCGACGCGCGCTTCCCCGACGTCGCGGTCCACCCGGTCGAGGCCGATTTCACAAAACCCTTCACCCTTCCGCCCGAGATCGACGGGCTGTCCCGGATCGGCTTCTTCCCCGGCTCGACCATCGGCAATTTCGTGCCGCAGAGCGCGACCGACCTGCTGCGCCACTTCCGCGACGTGCTCGGCACCGGGGCACGGCTCCTGATCGGAATGGACCGGGTCAAGCCGGTCGAGCGGCTGATCGCCGCTTATGACGATCCAGAGGGGGTCACCGCCGCGTTCAACCTCAACCTGCTCGAGCGGATCAACCGCGAGCTCGGCGGCGACATCCCCCTCGACGCCTTCCGCCACGAGGCGCGGTGGAACGACATCCATTCGCGGATCGAGATGCACCTCGTCGCGCGCCGCGACCTCGGCTTCAGCGTCGAGGGCCACCGCTTCGAGATGCAGGCGGGCGAGAGCATCCACACCGAGAACAGCCACAAATATGGTCCGCGCGGCGCACGGCTGCTGCTGCTCGCGGGCGGCTGGACCCCGGTGCGCGAATGGCTCGCCCCCGACGACGACTTCGCGCTGATCCTCGCCCAGGCCGAACGCGAGCGCTTCGCGCCCTAATTGTGCGGCGCGGCAAGCGTCGCTACATGGGCGGCCATGGTCTCCGCGCTCTTCGACATCGTCCAGATGCTGCTCCAGTTTCTGACGTACCTCATCTTCGCCTCGGTCATCGTCAGCTGGCTGGTCGCGTTTCGCGTGCTCAACACCAGCCAGCCGTTCGTCCGCTCGCTGGTGGTCGGGCTCGACCGGCTGCTCGACCCGCTCTACCGCCCGGTACGCCGCATCCTGCCCGATTTCGGCGGGATCGACTTTTCGCCGCTGGTCGTGTTGCTGCTGATCGCCATGCTCCGCCGCCTGCTCGCCGGGGCCGAGGCGAGCCTGCTCTACGGGGCGATGTGACCGCGCGCCGGATCGACGGCAAGGCCGCCGCGCTCGCGCTTCGCCAGCAGGTCGGGGCCGAGGTCGCGCGCTTCCGCGCCGCCACGGGCCGCGCCCCCGGGCTCGCGGTGGTGCTGGTCGGCGAGGACCCGGCGAGCAGCGTCTACGTCCGCTCGAAGGGCAAGGCGACCCGCGAGGCGGGGATGGAAAGCTTCGAACACAAGCTGCCCGCCGACACGAGCCAGGAGACGCTGCTCGCGCTCGTCGACCGGCTCAACGCCGACCCGACGGTCGACGGCATCCTCGTCCAGCTCCCGCTGCCGCCGCAGATCGACGAGAATATCGTCATCACCCGGATCGACCCCGACAAGGACGTCGACGGCTTCTCCCCGGTCAACGCCGGGCGGCTGGCGATCGGGCTCCCCGGCTTCGTCGCCTGCACCCCGCTCGGCTGCCTCAAGCTGCTCGAGGCCGAGCTCGGCGACCTCAGCGGCAAGAACGCGGTGGTCATCGGCCGCTCGAACATCGTCGGCAAGCCGATGGCGCTGCTGCTGCTGTCGGCCAGCTGCACCGTCACCATCGCCCATTCGCGCACCCGCGACCTGCCCGAGGTCGTGCGCGGCGCGGACATCGTCGTCGCCGCGGTCGGCCGGCCCGAAATGGTCAAGGCCGACTGGCTCAAGCCCGGCGCGACCGTCATCGACGTCGGCATCAACCGCATCGAGGCGGGCCCGGGAAATTCGAAACTGGTCGGCGACGTCGATTTCGCCGGCGCCAGCGAGGTCGCGGGCGCGATCACCCCGGTGCCGGGCGGGGTCGGCCCGATGACCATCGCCTGCCTGATCCGCAACACGATGGTCTCCGCCGCCCGCCGTGAACGCTTCGAAATCGACCCCGCGCTTTGATCGAGCTGTTCACCACCGCCTTCGTCACCCTGCTGGTGATCATCGACCCGCCGGGCAACGCGCCGATCTTCGCGTCGCTGACCGCGGGGACCGGCGCCGACCACCGCCGCAAGATGGCGATCCGCAGCGCGACCATTGCCTGGGCGATCCTGCTGTTCTTCGCGCTGCTCGGAAAGCCGCTGCTCCATACGCTCGGCATCACCCTGCCCGCGTTTCGCCTCGCGGGCGGGATCATGCTGTTCATGATCGCGCTCGACATGGTGTTCGAAAAGCGCACCGAGCGCCGCGAGGAGCGCGCCGAGGGGGTCAAGCGCGACGCCGCGACCGACATCAGCGTCTTTCCGATGGCGATCCCGATGATCGCCGGGCCGGGCTCGATCGCCTCGACCATGCTGCTCGCCAGCCGCGCCGAGAATTGGGAGGAGCGCGGCGTCGTGCTCGGCGCGATGACCGCGGTGATCGTCCTGACGCTGCTCGCCATGCTCGCCGCCGGGCCGCTGATGAAGGCGATCGGCGCCAAGCTCGAGGCGATGATCACCCGTATCCTCGGCGTGATCCTCGCCGCGCTCGCCGCCCAGTTCGTGATCGACGGGCTGAAACAGTCGCTCCCCGCGCTCGCGGGCTAGCGCGGCTTCAGCCGACCACCTTCCACATCGTCCACGGGCTGGTCTTGCCGAGGTCGACCGGCTGCAGCCAGCTCGGCACCTTTCCGCCCGCCAGCTGGACGTAGAAGCCCTTCGGCGCTTCGGACCGGAAGATCGTCGCGCTCGACTGGTCGGGGCAGATCAGCACGTAGTTGCTGCGATACTTGTCGACGATGATCGCGTGCGCCTGCGCCGCGTCGCCGCGGAACGCCTTCATCACGTCGACGATCGCCTGGTAGTTGCGATGGTAGGGGCCGGTGATCGCGTCGTGATGAGTCATCGCGATGATCCGCGGCCCGAAATCGACGAAGGTGAAGATGATCCCCTTCGGCTGTAGCGCGATCGGGCGAAGCGCGGGGAGCGTCGGGCAGCGCCGGTTGGCGGCGTCGACCCGGTTCGAATAGGCGGTCTTCTTCTCCTCGGGGAACTGGGTCGCGATCAGCGGGGTCAGCGCGCCCAGCCCGGCGAGCACCGCGACCACCGTCGCCACCACCCGCACCCCCGAAAAGCGCGAGCCCTGCGCGATCGGCACCAGCACCGCGATCAGCCCCGCCGCACCGACCAGCGACATCATCTGCGCCGCCGGCCCGGTACGCGTCTGCCACGCCAGCAGCAGCATCGCCGCCAGCAGCGGCGCCGCCACCGCGAGGATCCGCCGCTGGAGGTCGCCGTTCCCCCGCGCGCGCCATGCCATCATAGCGTAACCAATCAGCCCCGCGACCGGCAGGCCGAGGATCAGCATCGTCGTTTCGGCGCCATGCTTCCAGATCGGCCGCGCCTCCTGGACGTGGCTCATCCACAGCTGGTCGGCCTCGGGGCTGATTCCCTCGAGCCGCGACAGGCATTTCGGCCACGCCAGCGCGTGGAAGGCGGCGATCACGATCCCAGCGCCGAGCGCGACCAGCAGCCGCCGCTGCCAGCTCAGCCCGCGAACGAATACCAGCCCCGCCAGCAGCGCGCTCCCGGCAAGCGCGTCGCTCAGCCACACCGGCGACAGCGCGTCGCACACCGCGTGCCAATTGTCGTTCGACCCGAAGATCAGGAACGCCAGCGTCGTCCCGACCGACAGGCTCAGCGCATAGGCCGCCAGCCGCTCGCGCTCGCCCTCGTCCTGCACCCAGAACAGGACCTGCGCGACGCCCATCATCGCCATGTAGATGATCATCTCGAGCCCGATCGACAGGCCGAGCGCGGTGGCGATCCCGGTGGTCAGTCCACCGCGCCGCCGGTCGGGATCGGCCAGCCCGGCGAGCGAGAGCGCGAGGAAGGCGAGCTGCCAGCCATGGTGGTCGATCCGCAGCGGCTGCACCATGCCGAGCGTCGCCCCGGCCATGAACAGCGCGACGATCGTCAGCGGCACCGCCAGCGCGCCGACCAGCCGCCGCGCGGTCAGCGCCAGCGCCCAGATCATCGGCAGCAGCGGGATCATCGGCGCGATCGCGGCGGCATATTTCTCGGCCGTGATCGGCGCGACGAACAGGCGGAACAGCAGGATCAGCCCGGCGATCGGCAGGTCGACCAGCCGCGACCAGTGGATGTTGGCCCCGCCGTGGACGGGGTCGAGCCGGTGCTGGCGAAGGTCGTACCAGCCCTGCCCGGTAAGCCACGCGCGGACCTGCGCCATGCGGGTATTGTCGTCGGTATCGCCGAGCGCGAACCAGTGGATCGCCGCCTGCTTCTGCCACAGGAAATAGACGCAGAAGCCGAGCCACGCGACGACCACGATCAGCCGCCAGTGGCGCTCGATGTCACGCTCAAGCCTGTCGATCACGTCCCACCCCGGCCCTTGGAAAACTCGCGCTCGCTCTAGAGCCCATGGTGACCGCCCGCAACGGCGCTGACGGGGCCGCGCCGCTCTCGGCCATTGCGGTTTGTCGGTCTGGAAACTAACGGCCTTTTCCAGCCATGGTCCAGTCCGTCATCAACCGGCTCGAGCCCGAGCATCGCGCGACGCTGGTCCAGCTCGCCCGCTACGGGCTGGCCGGGGGGATCATCACCATCGGCGTCGCGGCGAGCTTCTACCTGCTCGCCGAGACCGGCTGGGTGGGGCCGATGACCGCCTTCACCATCGTCTTCCTCGTCTTTTCGGGCATCAGCTACGCGGTCCACGGCGCCTACAGCTTCAAGGACCATGGCGCGCGCGACAATCACCATGTCCGCGGCTTTCGCTTCCTGCTCGTCAACCTGCTCGGCTACGCGATCAACCAGGGCTTCGTCTGGTACCTGGTCAAGCATCTCCACGGCCCCAACTGGTGGCCGACGATCCCGATGGTCTTCTTCACCCCGCTGGTGACCTTCGCGCTTCACCGCAAGTTCGTCTACGCATGAGCGCGATGCAGCTCAGCCTGATCGTGCCCGTGATGAACGAGGAAGCCGCGGTCGGCCCGTTCGCCGAGCGGGTGGTGCCGATCCTCGAAGGCCTCGCCGATCCCGCCGCGACCGCGTTCGAGATCCTGTTCGTCGACGACGGGTCGAGCGACGCGACGCTGGCGCAATTGAAGGCGCTCAACGCCACCGACCCGCGGATCCGCGCGATCAGCTTCTCGCGCAATTTCGGCAAGGAGGCCGCGCTGTCGGCCGGGCTCGACGAGGCGAAGGGCGCGGCGGTGATCCCGCTCGACGTCGACCTGCAGGACCCGCCCGAGGTGATCGGCGAGATGGTCGCCAAGTGGCGCGAAGGTTACGACGTCGTCTACGGCGTGCGCGACAATCGCGAGACCGACAGCCTGCCCAAGCGGCTCACCGCCGACCTCTACTACCGCGCGCACAACTGGATCAGCCGCGACAAGATCCCCGAACATGCCGGCGACTTCCGCCTGCTCGACCGGCGGGTGGTCGAGGTGATCCGCTCGATGCCCGAGCGCAACCGCTTCATGAAGGGGCTGTTCGCCTGGGCGGGGTTCAAGCAGACCGCGGTCAGCTACCACCGCGAGGAGCGCAAGGTCGGGCGGACCAAGTTCAACTACGTCAAGCTGTGGACGCTGGCGATCGACGGCATCACCTCGGCCTCGACGCTGCCGCTCCGGGTATGGAGCTATCTCGGCGGTTTCGTCGCGCTCGGTGCTATTGTCTACGCGCTGTTCATCGTCGTTCGCACCCTCGCCTTCGGGATCGAGGTGCCGGGCTATGCCTCGATGATGGTCGCGATCCTGTTCCTCGGCGGACTGAACCTGCTTTCGCTCGGGGTGCTCGGCGAATATGTCGGGCGCATCCTGACCGAGGTGAAGGGCCGCCCCTTGTACATCGTGCGCGAACGGATCGGGGGCGAATAGTGGAACGCCATATCTACGACCGGATGGCCGAGCTCGGCGACACCCACTGGTGGTTCCGCGCCCGCCGCCGCGTGCTCGACGAGATCGTCCGCCGCGTGGCGAAACCGCCGAAGGACGCGCGGATCCTCGAGGTCGGGTGCGGCCCGGGTCACAACCTGGCGATGCTCAAGAGCTTCGGGCGGGTCGAGGGCGTCGAGATGGACGAAGCCGCGGGGAAGATCGCCTCGGGCCGCGTCGGCGCCCCGGTCGCGGTCGGCAGGCTGCCCGAGCTCGATGGCATCGCGCGCGGCGCCTACGACCTCGTCGCGCTGCTCGACGTGCTCGAACATGTCCCCGACGACAGGGCCTCGCTCGCCGCCATCTTCGACCTGCTGAGGCCCGGCGGCGCGCTGCTGCTCACCGTCCCCGCCAACCCGTGGATGTTCAGCGCGCACGACGTCGCGCACCATCACCACCGCCGCTATCGCAAGCGCGAGATCGACGCGCTCGCGCGCGAGGCGGGGTTCGCGGTCGACCTCTTGACCCCGTTCAACACGCTGCTGTTCCCGGCGATCGCCGGGGCGCGCGCGATCGGCAAGCTGACCGGCAAGGAAGGCGGCGACGACGCGCTCCCGCCCGCGCCGCTCAACAAGCTTCTCGAGGGCATATTCGCTAGCGAGCGATGGCTTGCGGGTAGGGTTCCGTTTCCGGCGGGGGTGTCGCTGGTAGCTGTTCTGAGGCGCCCCGCTTGCGCATGAGCAGCGAGCCGGGGACCGAGTAGACGGTCTTCCAGTCGCGCACCAGCTGGTAGGGGATCGGCGGCGCGTCGATGATCCACAGATAATCGAACGCCTCGGGCTTCAGGTAGCTGAACGCGGTGTCGATGTACCAGCCCTGGTGGCGGCACGGCGGGCTGCGCACGATTTCCGACGCATCGGCCTCGAACGCCCCCGAATCGGGCTTGTGCACCGTCAGCAGCGCCGCCCCGGCAAGCCGCCACTGGTCGTTGCTGAACGAATCGCGCTTGATGATGGTGAAGGCGGGCAGGTGCGATTCGCGCTCCATCGGCCAGCCCGAACAGGGCGCCCACACCATCGAGGCGACCCGCGAGCCCGGCGGCATCCTCTCGAGCGCGGCGATGATCTGCGCCTGGTGATCGGCGGCAAGCCCGAGGCTGAGCATGTTGCCCGCGATCCGCAGCAGGTAGAAGCCCGCCCCGGTCAGCGCGATCCGCCCGGCGAGCTTGAAGTCGGTCGACCGCTTGAAGCGGATCGCAAGCACGATCAGCGCGACCCCGTAGGGCACCAGCCGCATGTCGGCATAGGCCGAGCCGAACACTTTCCACGGCAGCAGCGCAAAGGCGGCGGCGACCACCAGGAACGAGAAGAACAGGTTGCGCGACAGCGTCAGCCTCGGGTGGACGATCGCCGCGATCGGCAGCAGCAGGAACAGGATCGCCGCGCCGATGTCCCACCATTTCCAGCGGTCGCGGACCACCTTCAGCAGATAGTCGCCCTTGCGCGCCCAGTCCCAGAAGCCGGTCGTCGCCCCGCCGCCCGCGTCGCTTCGCCACAGCGCCATCATCACCACCGGCCCGGCCATCGCCGCGGCGTGGAATCCCGCGGTCAGGATCGCTTTCCACCAGCTCAGGCCCCGGTCGTGCTGGCGCACCGCCTCGGCCGAAAAGCACATCAGCCCCATCATCCCCCAGCCGACGGTGTGGCAGAAATAGACGACGAAGCTGTAGGGGATGAAGATCGCGGTGCGCAGCCGCGTCCTGCCCAGCCGCCCCAGCCGCAGCCACAGCCCCATGCCGAGGAAGGCGAGCGCCATCGACAGCGCGAAATTGACGAAGCCGAACAGGAACGGATAGCCGAACGCCAGCGGCAGCGCGAAGGCGACCGTCGGCGGCAGCCGGTTGTGCACCTCGCGCGCGACCCACAGCATCCCGGCGACGGTGAGCGGCGGGATCGACATCACCACCAGCTTGGTCGCCAGCTCGACGCCCAGATATTTGACCAGCGGCACGACCAGTAGGTCGACCCCCATGTTGCCGATCGGCCGCCAGCGGAAACTGTACCACTGGTGGAGGTAGGGGCTGGTGTCGATCGTCGCCGCGACCTGGAACCGCCCCATGTGCCCGGGCAGGTCGACCAGCGGCGGAAAGCTCGGGTAGAGGAGCGGGATGAAGGCGACGAGGATCATCGCCACCACGTAGGGCCGCCCCTCCCACCACGGCCGCGGCGCGCCCTTCGGGCTCGGCGCCGGGGCGGCCTCGTGGGCCAGGATCTCGGGCGCCTGCATCAGCTCCCGCGGCGACCCAGCAGGCCCAAAGGCGTGATCATCGATCGCGCCGTCCCAGCAAACGAAGCCGGAGCGCGTTGAGCTTGATGAACCCCTCGGCGTCGCGCTGGTCGTAGGCGCCGGCGTCGTCCTCGAAGGTCACCACCTTTTCGCTGTACAGCGAGTGCGGCGACTTCCTGCCCGTGACATGGACCCCGCCCTTGTAGAGCTTCATCCGCACCGTCCCCTCGACCTTGGCCTGGCTATGGTCGATCGCCGCCTGCAGCATCTCGCGCTCGGGCGCGAACCAGAAGCCGTTGTAGATCAGCTCGGCATAGCGCGGCATCAGCTCGTCCTTGAGATGCGCCGCCCCGCGGTCGAGCGTCAGCTGCTCGATCGCGCGGTGCGCGACCGCGTAGATGGTCCCGCCCGGGGTCTCGTACATGCCGCGGCTCTTCATCCCGACAAAGCGGTTCTCGACCAGGTCGAGCCGCCCGATCCCGTGCCGCTTGCCGAGCGCGTTGAGCCTGGTCAGCAGCGCCGCGGGCGACAGCGCCTCGCCGTTGACCGCGACCCCGTCGCCGGCCTTGAAGTCGATCGTGATCTCCTCGGGCGTGTCGGGCGCGGCGACGAGGTCGTCGGTGCGCGAATAGACATAGTCGGGCACTTCCTCCCACGGGTCTTCGAGCACTTTCCCCTCGCTCGAGGTATGGAGCAGGTTCGCGTCGGTCGAAAACGGGCTTTCGCCGCGCTTGTCCTTGGGCACCGGGATCTGGTTCTTCTCGGCGAAGTCGATCAGCGCGGTGCGGCTGGTCAGGTCCCATTCGCGCCACGGGGCGATGACCTTGATGTCGGGGTCGAGCGCGTAGTAGCCGAGCTCGAAACGAACCTGGTCGTTGCCCTTGCCGGTCGCGCCATGGCTGACCGCGTCGGCGCCGACGGCATGCGCGATCTCGATCTGGCGCTTGGCGATCAGCGGCCGCGCGATCGAGGTGCCGAGCAGGTACAGCCCCTCGTAGAGCGCGTTGGCGCGCATCATCGGGAACACGTAGTCGGCGACGAACTCCTCGCGCAGGTCGTCGATGAAGATATGCTCGGGCTTCACCCCCATCAGCTCGGCCTTGGCCTTCGCCGGACCCAGCTCCTCGCCCTGCCCCAGGTCGGCGGTAAAGGTCACCACCTCGCAGTTGTAGGTCTGCTGGAGCCATTTCAGGATCACGCTGGTGTCGAGCCCGCCCGAAAAGGCGAGCACCACGCGGCGAATGGAATCGGCCAAGGAAAGCTCCTGTAATCGCGTCGGAAATACGCCCCGCGCGCCCTTGCCACCCATGCCCCGCCTATTCAAGCGCCATACAGGTGCCGGCGATAGACTTCGCGCCTCTTTCGATCAGGAGTGAACAAGCATGAGCAAACTGCTTCTCGCCGGCGCGGTCTTGGCGATCGCGGCCCCGCTCCCGGCCCAAACCGCCGCGCCCGCGCCGATGGCGCCGATGGCCCAGCAGGGCGGCGGCAAGTCGATCACCCGCGCCGAGTTCATCCAGCGCGCGGTCGCCGCCTTCCAGCGCGCCGACACCAACCACGACGGGATCGTGACCGCCGACGAACTCAACGCGCTCCAGGCGCAGGGCGGCGGCTGGAAGCGGGCGCCCGGTGGCGGCCAGTGGAAGCGCAGCGAAGGGGCGATGGCCAACCCCAACGCCGCCTTCGACCGGCTCGACACCAACCATGACGGCGTTCTCAGCCGCCAGGAATTCGCCGCCGGCCGCCAAGTCCGGATCGAGCAGCGCCGCATCGTGATGCAGAACGACCCAACCCAGCCCGGCGCCCAGCCGATGGCCGGCGACATGCAGGCGATGCACGGCATGCATCATGGCGGCCGGGGCGGGATGGGCGGCGGCGCGGGGATGCTGCGCATGGCCGACCTCAACCACGACGGGCGGATCACGCTTCAGGAAGTGCAGGCGGTCGCCGCGCAGCATTTCGACATGATGGACACCAACCACGACGGCGTCCTCACCCCCGACGAGCGCAAGGCCAACCGCGGCCACATGATGCCAATGGACATGAAGCGCGGCAATTAAGCGCCCGCTGGTGGCGCTGCTATTGGGGCAGCGTCAGGCGGGTTCGCGTACCCGCCTGGCGCGCGCCTTTTTCTTGGGCGCGCCGAGCCCGTCGCCGATCGCCCGGTAGCGCGCCTCGGCCTCGGCCATGTAGTCGCGAGTGATCGGCACCGCGCGGCGGTCGCGGATGTACTGCACCTGGAAATTGCACGCCGCCCCGGTCTCGAACATCACGATTCCGCCCGCCAGGTAGAATTCCCAAAGCCGGAAGAAGCGCTCGTCGTAGAGCTTCACGATCTCGGCCTTCGCCGCCTCGGTGCGCGCCAGCCAATGGCGCAGCGTGTAGGCGTAATGCAGCCGCAGCACCTCGATGTCGCTGACGATCAGCCGCAGCGGCTCGGTCGCCGCGCAGATCCCGCTGATCGAGGGGAGGTGGTATCCGGGGAAGATCCACTTGTCGGTAAACGGGTCGGGCGTCCCCTCGCTGCCGAGCTTGCCGATGGTGTGGAGCAGCATCACCCCGTCGTCGGCCAGCAGCTCGCGGCACTTGGCGAAGAATTCGGTGTAGTGCGCCGCGCCGACATGCTCGAACATGCCGATCGACACGATCCGGTCGAACCGCCCGTCGAGCGCCCGATAGTCGATCAGCTCGAACTTGACCCGGTCGGCGACCCCCGCCTCCTCGGCGCGCCGCCGCGCGACCTTCAACTGCTCCTCCGACAGCGTGATGCCGAGCACGTCGACGTCGGCGACGCGGTTTAGGTAGAGCGCGGTCCCGCCCCAGCCGCAGCCGATGTCGAGCACCCGCTGCCCCGGCTTCAGGTAGAGCTTGGCGGCGATATGCGCCTTCTTGTCGGCCTGCGCCTGGTCGAGCCCGTTGCCCGGATCGGTGAAATAGGCGCAGCTGTATTGCCGGTCGCCGTCGAGGAAGAGTTCGTACAGCTCGTCCGACAGGTCGTAATGATGCGCGACGTTCTTGCGCGACCGCTTGGCCGGGTTGCGCCGGAACAGCGACTTCAGCGCCGCGACCCGCCCGGTGGCGATCGCCTTGCGCCCCGCCCCGCCGTCCTCCCAGCGATTGGCGCCGAGCAGCATTTCCATCAGCTGCAGGATCGTCCCGTCCTCGATCACGATCCGCCCGTCCATATAGGCCTCGCCGAAGCCGAGCCGCGGATTGCGGACGATGTCGAAGGCGACGCGCTTGTCGGTGAAGCGGACGGTCAGGTGCCCGCCATCGCCGCCGGGGCCATAGGTGTCGCGGCTGCCGTCGGGCATGACGAGCGTCAGCCGCCCGCGGGTCATCAACGTTCCAAGCAGTCGGCCGATCAACGCCATGGTCACTCCCTCTGGCGCCGACCGTGGCGGCTCATTCGCCCGCGTTCAAGACCTCGGACCGCCGCTTTTTCTCGGCGGCAGTCTTGAGCTGGCCGCACGCCGCGTCGATGTCGCGCCCGCGCGGGGTGCGGACGGGGGCCGAGATGCCCGCGTCGAACACGATGCCGCTGAACGCCCTGATCCGCTCGGGCGTCGAACATTCGTAGGCCGCGCCCGGCCACGGGTTGAACGGGATCAGGTTCACCTTCGCCGGCAGCTTGTACGCCTTGATCAGCCGCACCAGCTCGCGCGCGTCGGCGTCGCTGTCGTTCTTGTCCTTCAACATCACATATTCGAAGGTGATCCGCCGCGCATTGTTCGCGCCCGGATAGGCGGCGCAGGCGGAGAGCAATTCCTCGATGCCATATTTGCGATTGAGGGGCACGATCTCGTCGCGCACCTCCTTGGTCACCGCGTGGAGCGAGACGGCGAGGTTGACCCCGATCTCCTCGCCCGCCTTTTCCATCATCGGCACCACGCCCGAGGTCGACAGCGTGATCCGCCGCTTGCTGAGCCCCAGCCCGTCGCCGTCCATCACGATCTTCAGCGCGTCGCGGACATTGTCGAAATTATACAGCGGCTCGCCCATCCCCATCATCACGATGTTGGTCAGCATCCGCCCCTCGGCGCCGTGGTTCTCTTCGCCCGGCTTGGGCCATTCGCCGAGCGCGTCGCGCGCCAGCATCACCTGCCCGACGATCTCCGCCGGCTCGAGGTTGCGGACCAGCGCCATCGTCCCGGTATGACAGAAGCGGCAGTTGAGCGTGCAGCCGACCTGGCTCGACACGCACAGCGTTCCCCGGTCGGCGTCGGGGATGAACACCATTTCGAACTCGTGGCCGTCGTGGGTCTTCAGCAGCCACTTGCGCGTGCCGTCGTTCGACACCTGCGCCTCGACGACGTCGGGCCGGGTGATCGCGAACCGCTCGGCCAGCCAGCCGTGCTGCGCCTTGGCGATGTCGGTCATCGCCGCGAAGTCCGACACCCCGCGATTGTAGATCCAGTGCCAGATCTGCTTGGCGCGAAGCTTGGCCTGCTTCGGCTCGAGCCCGGCGTCCGCGAGCGCGGCGCGGATCGCCTCCTTCGACTTGCCGACCAGCTCGACCCGCCCGTCGGCGCGCGGCGGTGCGCCGGCGCGGTGCACGGGCACGGGATCGACGGTGCCGGGGATCGGCATCAGGGCGGTGTCGGCACTCATGGCAGGCGGGCCATGTAGTTGAAGCCTCAGCGTTTTGCCAGTCCCGCCGCGCACGCCGCGGCGGCGTCGATCGCGGTCGGCGCACCGCTGAGGTCATACTGGTCGACGATCGCCCCGCCGTTGGCCGCGCGGCTCTGCACCGACATCCAGCCCCCGGCGCGAAGCGCGGCGATGATCGCCGCGTCCTGCGCCGCCCCGTTGCTCCACGCCCACTCGCCGCGCCCGACCAGCAGGAACGGCTGCTTGCCGATCGTCGCCAGCACGCTCGCCCCGTCGCGCGCGGGGCGGTTGAGCCGCACCGCGAACTGCCCGCGACGGACCCCGCCCGGCGCGTCGAACGCCAGGCTCGCGCGCGCCGGCGGCCGCTGCCCCGCGGTGCCGCGCAGCGACAGGCTCGCCGCCTCGCACGTCGCCCCCCGCCGAAGCGCGGCCCAGTGTCCGTCGGCGGCGACGATAGTTGCCGGCGGCGTCTGCGCGGCGAACAGGAGGGCGAGCAACATCGCGCCACGCTAGGCGCGGATCGCGCGCGGCTCAATCGGCGGCGGCGCTTGCCAAGTCCGATCCATTATGGAATCAATTCCCCCGCTCGGACGGATTTCGCGGGGGGTCGCGATCGTCGTGGGCGTATCCAGTAATTCGAGACGCGGCGCGTGAGCCTGCCGCAACTCCTGTCGGCGGCGACCGGCGAGCTCGCGCTGTTCGCGGGGGTCGGCTTCTTCCTGTTCGCGATCGACGACCTCGCGGTCGACCTGATCTATTTCACGCGCACCTTCTGGCGCTCGGCGACCGTCTATCGCCATTTCCCGCGCGCCTTCGCCGATCGCCTGCCCCCGCCGACCGGGCGGATCGCGGTGCTGGTTCCCGCCTGGGACGAATCGGCGGTGATCGCGCCGATGCTCCGCGCCGCGCTCGCCCGCTTCGACCATCCCGACTACCGGCTTTACGTCGGCCATTACCGCAACGACCCGGCGACCGCCGCGGCGATCGCCAGCGTCGCCGACCCGCGCGTCCGCGCGATCGACATCGGGGTCGACGGCCCGACCACCAAGGCCGACTGCCTCAACCGGCTCTACGCCGCGATGACCGCCGACGAGGTCGCCGACGCGCACCGCTTCAAGGCAGTCGTGCTCCACGACGCCGAGGACGTGGTCGACCCGCTCGAGCTTCGCCTGTTCGACCGGCTGGTCGAGCGCGCCGCGGTGGTCCAGCTCCCGGTCGTCCCGCTGCTCGACCCCGGCTCGCGCTGGGTCGCGGGCCATTATGCCGACGAGTTCGCCGAGGCGCACGTCAAGGAACTGGTGGTGCGCGAGGCGGTCGGCGCGGCGATCCCGCTCGCCGGGGTCGGCTGCGGGCTCGAACGCGGCGCGCTCGACCGGCTCGCCGCGCGCCACGACGGCCGCCCGTTCGCCGATGCCAGCATGACCGAGGATTACGAGATGGGGCTGCGCCTCGGCGCGCTCGGGCTCAAGACGATGTTCGTGCGGATGGCGGCGGGCACCGGCGGCGGCGCGGTGGTCGCCAGCCGCGGCCATTTCCCGACGACGATGGGCGCGGCGGTGCGGCAGAAGGCGCGCTGGATCGGCGGGATCGCGATGAGCGGCTGGGACCGGCTCGGCTGGACCGGCGGGCTCGGCGAGCGCTGGTTCCGGATGCGCGACCGGCGCGGGCCGATGGCGGCGGTGCTGCTCGCGGTCGGCTATCTCGCCGCGCTGCTCTGGGGGCAGCTCGCGCTCGCCCGCGCGCTCGGCGCGCCGGTCGGCTTCACCCCCTCGCCCGGGCTTCGCCTGCTGCTCCTCGCCAACGCGGTGCTGCTGGCGTGGCACGTCGCGATGCGGATGATCTTCACCGCCTACGCCTACGGGCTCGGCGAGGGGCTTCGCGCGCTGCCCCGGCTGCTGGTCGGCAACGTCATCGCCATCGCCGCCTCGTGGCGCGCGGCGCGGCTCCATTTCGGCGGCGGCCCGCGCCAGTGGGACAAGACCGCGCACACTTTTCCGCGCGAGCTTCCCGCGATGGGCCGGTCATGAGCGCCCCGACCCGCTTCCTCGTCCTCGTCCTCGGCGGCTGGGTGGTCGCGCGAAGCGCGCTGCTGGCGATGACTCCCGACACCCGCCTGCCCGAGCCCGCCCCGGCGCTGCCCGAGCGATCGACCCCCGCGCTCGCCGGGCTCGACCCGCTGACCCTGCCGCCGCCCGGCGCCGCGCCCGTGCCGACCGACGCCATGACGCCGCTCCCGGCGGCGCCGCCGAACATCGTCTACTATCTCCCCGCGGGCTACGCGCCGAGCTACGCCCCGGTGTCGGCCCCGCGGGTCCGCGCGCGCTACGCGCTCGCCGATCCCGCCCCCGGCTGGGACCTCGCTGACGCCCCGCCTGCCTATGGCCGATCGCCGCGCCCGCTGCGCGACTGGCCGCTGCAACAGGTCGACGGCGGCTCGGCGGGCGCCCCCGCCCCGCTTGGCAGCCCGCCGCCGATGGTCGCGGCGAAGTTCGACCGGCTCCAGCTGACCAGCTGGGCGCTGGTCCGCAACGACCGGCTCGCCCAGTCGACCCGCGCGCTCGCCCCCGGCGGGACGCTGGGCGGAAGCGAGGGCGGGATGCGGCTGCTCTACCGGTTCGACCGTCGCTTCGCCGCCAGCCTCCGGCTCACCGCGCCGATCGGCAACCGCACGATGGGGGGCGAGGCCGCGCTCGGGCTTCGCGTCCAGCCGTTCGCGCGGATTCCCCTCGCCTTCACCGCCGAGCGCCGCCAGCTCCTCGGGCGAAGCGGCGGCCGCTCGGCCTTCGCCCTGTTCGCCGAGACCGGGCTGTGGGACCAGCCGCTGCCCGCCGGCATGATCCTCGACGCCTATGCGCAGGGCGGGGTCGTCGGGCTCAAACACCGCGACCTGTTCGCCGAGGGTTCGGCCACCGCGACCCGCAAGTTCCTCCACCGCTTCTGGGCCGGGATCGGGGTGTGGGGCGGGATCCAGCCCGGGGTCAGCCGGCTCGACATCGGCCCGCGCCTCTCGGTCCGCCCGCGCAAGAACCTCAGGGTCCACCTCGACTATCGTTACAAGGCGGCGGGCAATGCGCGGCCGGGATCGGGCCCGGTGATCACCCTCGCCGGGGATTTCTGACGCCGCGGGCCTTTATTCCGCCATCCGCTTGGGGCAGCGTGGGCCGCGGTTCATGGATATCTACCTCCCCATCGCCGGCCAGTCGGTCAACGCGCTGCTGATGATCATGCTGGGCGGCGCGGTCGGCGTGCTGTCGGGGATGTTCGGGGTCGGCGGCGGCTTCCTCACCACCCCGCTGCTGATTTTCTACGGAATCCCGCCGAGCATCGCGGTCGCCAGTTCGACCACCCAGATCGCCGGGGCGAGCGTGTCGGGCTTCCTCACCCACTGGCGGCGCGGCGCGGTCGACGTGAAGATGGGGCTGGTGATGATCGCCGGCGGCACGGTCGGCAGCCTCGCCGGCTCGCTCGTCTTCCGACTGCTCCAGAAGTCGGGGCAGGTCGACCTGATGATCAGCCTGCTCTACGTCCTGCTGCTCGGCTCGATCGGCGCGCTGATGCTTCGCGACGCGATGGTCGCGCAGGGCTGGCTCGCCGCGCCCGACGCCGCCCGCCCCCCCGCTCGCCACAAGCGCTGGATCGCCTCGCTGCCGCTGCGCTGGCGGTTCACCACCTCGGGGCTCTACGTCTCGCCGGTCGCGCCGGGGGTGATCGGGCTGGTCACTGGCATGCTCACCGTGCTGCTCGGGGTCGGCGGCGGCTTCATCCTCATCCCGGCGATGATCTACCTGCTCGGCATGAGCTCGCGCTTCGTTGTCGGCACCAGCCTGCTGATGGTCCTCGCGACCAGCGCGGTGTCGGTGATGATCCATTCGGTCACCACCCATTCGGTCGACATCGTGCTCGCCGCGCTGCTGCTCGTCGGCGGGGTGATCGGCGCGCAGTACGGCACCATCCTCGCCACCCGGCTCAAGCCCGACAAGCTGCGCCTCGCGCTCGCGGTGATGATCCTGCTCGTCGCCGGGCGGATGGCGCTCGGCCTCGCCTGGCGCCCGGGCGAAATCTACTCGATCGAATATCTGTGAGACGCGCCGCCGCCCTCCTCGCGCTCGCCGCGCCGCTGCTGATGGGGCAGGCCAAGCCGGTGCTGGTCCCCGACGTCTCGGCGCGCCAGGTCGAGATCCGCTACAGCTTCTCGGGCGCGCAGCTGCTGCTGTTCGGCGCGATCGTCTATCCCGGCGGCAAGGCCCCCGCCACCCCGGCCGACATCGTCGTCGTGCTGCGCGGCCCGGTCGAGCCGATCGTCGTGCGCGAAAAGCAGAAGATCGCGGGGATGTGGATGAACGCCGATTCGAACCGCTTCCGCTCGGCCCCCTCCTTCTACGCGGTCGCTTCCTCGCGCCCGGTACGCCAGCTGGTCGACGAGCGCACCGCCGCGATCTACGAGATCGACCTCCACGATCTCCAGCTCTCGCCCGGCGGCGGCGCGCTGCCCGACAAGGAACGGCGGTTCGAGGCCGGCCTCCTCGACCTGCGCCGTCGCCAGGGACTCTACGCCGAAAGCCCCGGCGGGGTCGAAATCAGCGACGGCGTCCTCTACCGCGCGCGCATCTCGATCCCAAGCCAGGTCCCGGTCGGCACCTACCAGGCCGAGACCTTCCTGATCGACCGCGGCAAGGTGATCGCCGCCGCGACCCGCGACGTCCAGATCGACAAGGCCGGGACCGAACGCTGGATCGCGGTCGCCGCGCGCCGCCACGGGGTCTATTACGGGATCGCCTCGGTGCTGCTCTCGCTCGGGCTCGGCTGGGCCGCCGCCGCCGCCTTCCGCCGCCGCGGTGCGTAGGGCAGGACAAAGTTAACCGATGTGTGGTAAACGGCGCTTCCGTAACCAGCCATCGGGGGCCACCCAGCATCATGTCCGACGAAAACAACCTGCGCAGCTTCCTCGACCAGATGAGCAGCTTTTCGGACGACGATGCCGCCGCCACCTCGGGCGCCAGCGCCCCGCCGTCGCCGTCGGCCAAGCTCCCGCCGATCGGCAAGGTGCTCGAAATCGCCGGCTCGGGGAGCAAGGTGATGATGCACCCCGACAAGCTGGCCGAGAACATGGCCGATCCCGACCCGTCGATCGCCCAGTCGGGACAGGTCGGCAGCCAGGTCAAGATGAAGGTCGGCAACAGCTGGCTGATCGCCAACGTCCGCACGCTGAAGGCCGACCTCGACGCGGGCGTGATCGCCAACATCGACTTCCTCGGCGAAGGCACCGAGGATTCGCGCGGTCGCCTGTCCAATTTCCGCCGCGGCGTCACCCGCTACCCGATCCCGGGCAACGACATCGTCCCCGTCTCGACCGAGGACATGCGCGCGATCTTCGCCGCCTCGGACGAGCCGCACGTCGAGATCGGCACCGTCTACCCGACCGACGACATCCGCGGCGCGCTCTACGTCGACCCGATGCTCTCGAAGCATTTCGCGATCCTGGGCAGTACCGGCACCGGCAAGTCGACCTCGGTCGCGCTCGTCCTCCACCGCATCTCGCAGCTGTCGCCCGAAGGGCACATCGTGATGATCGACCCGCACGGCGAATATTCGGCCGCGTTCAAGTCGTGCGGCGAGCTGTTCAACGTCGACAATCTCCAGCTCCCCTACTGGCTGCTCAATTTCGAGGAGCATTGCGAGGTGCTGCTGACCAGCGACGGGGCCGAGCGGCAACGCGACGCCGATATCATCGCCAAGTGCCTGCTCGCCGCGCGCACCAAGGGCAAGGAAGCCGACAAGTACGGCAAGGTCACCGTCGACAGCCCGATCCCCTATCTGCTGTCCGACCTCAACGCGATCATCGTCAACGAAATGGGCAAGCTCGACCGCGCGGGCGAGGCGACCCCCTACCAGCGGCTGAAGTCGAAGCTCGACGAGCTGAAGGCCGACCCGCGCTACACCTTCATGTTCTCGGGCATGCTGGTCAGCGATACGCTCGGCAGCCTGCTCTCGAAACTGTTCCGCCTCCCCGCCAACGGCAAGCCGATCAGCATCGTCGACGTCTCGGGCGTTCCGTCCGAAGTCACCAGCGTCGTCGTCTCGGTGCTCGCGCGGATGGTGTTCGACTATGCGATCTGGTCGCGCACCGAGGCGCAGCGCCCGATCCTCCTCGTTTGCGAGGAAGCCCACCGCTACGTCCCCAAGGACGAGAATGCGCGCGGCCAGGCCGTGCGCAAGATCCTCGAGCGGATCGCCAAGGAAGGCCGTAAGTACGGCGTCTCGCTCGGCCTCATCACTCAGCGTCCGTCCGACCTTGCCGAGGGCGTGCTGTCGCAGTGCGGCACGCTGGTCTCGATGCGCCTCAACAACGACCGCGACCAGGCCTGCGTCCGCGCGGCGATGCCCGAAGGCGCGCGCGGCTTCCTCGACGCCATCCCGGCGCTTCGCAACCGCGAATGCATCGTCTGCGGCGAAGGCGTCGCCATCCCGATCCGCGTTCGCTTCGACGACCTCGAACCCGAAAAGCGCCCGGCGTCGAGCGACCCCAGCTTCGCCGCCCTGTGGCGCGAGACCGGCGACGAGGCGGGGATCATCGACCGCACCATCAAGAGGTGGCGCGGTCACGGCCGCTGAGGCACGGGCCTGACGCGATGCGCCTGCGCGACCGGATCGGCATCGGCCTCGCCGCGGTCGGCGCCGCCGCGATGGCCGCGATCTTCGTCATTGCTGGCCACGGCTCCGCGCTTCCCGCGCACCCGGTCGTCGCCCGGGTCACCGGCCTCTATGCCGAGGGCACCCGCCGACCCTACACGCTGGTCATCGCCCACGCGCCCCACGCCATCGACGGTCGGGGCATGCTCCGGCTCGGCGATCCGGCGACCTGCCGTATCGGCGACGACATCGACGGCACGCTCAAGGGCGTCGCGCTCGAGGTCAACCCGCACAGCTGCCGGCGGCATCGGGCGAAAAGCGCGGCCTAGCGCTTAGGGCAACGCTGCCGGCTCAGACCGGCACTGATGCCGCCACCGCCAGCCGCATGATGCGGACCAGGTCGCCGCGGATCTTGCGGCCCATCAGGTGGGCATCGACGCTGCTGTATCCTTCGCGTCGAAGCTGTCCGCGGATCTGGTCGACGGTGGTCGAATCCTGCGCGAGCTGGAACGCCCGCTCGATGATGCCCGGGGTGTGTACGCTCACCGCGCCCCCTCCTCGCAGCAGACGACCCGGCGCGCCTCGGCGATCTGCGCGGCATAGCGCCGGGCGAGTTCGCCATGCGCGAGCTGCGAGGCTTCGCAGGTGGCGCGCTCGGCCTGGACCAGGCTGACCGCAAGGCGTTGATGAAGATAATTGAGATCCAAGGGACGGCTCCTGACAACAGCAAGAGCGCATTTAGTCTCTCAGTCGCGACCATGCCGGAAAAATCGGTCAACGCGATTTTCCTTCCATAGCAGACATCGCGACCTTCGCCTAATTTGGCTTAATATTTTGATGAGCCCTATCTTTTCTGGAAGAATAGGGGTACATGCCGAATCGCTACCAGTCGCAAATGACGGTTTTCGGCGCTTTGCGGCTGCTATTTCCTTCTTTTATCGCTGCTCTTAGCAACCGCGAACCGGCGTTCGGCTCGCGATCTCGAAGAAGGACATTTCATCATGCCGATCGGCACCGTAAAATTTTTCAATGACGCCAAGGGTTTCGGCTTCATCCAGCCGGATACCGGCGAGGGCGACGCCTTCGTCCACATCTCGGCGGTCGAACGCGCGGGGCTGCGCACGCTGACCCAGAATCAGCGCCTGTCCTACGATCTCGAGGAAGGCCGCAACGGCAAGACCAGTGCCGTCAACCTCAAGGAAGCCGACGCCGCTGCCCCCGCGGCCGACTAAGGCCGTCGGTGAACAGCAAGACCCTCCAATTCTATCTCGATCGCGCCGACGAGGCGCGGCGGCAAGGCGACGCGGCGACGCTCTCTCATGTGAAGGAGCGTTGCCGCCGGTCCCAGGCGGCCTGGACGCAACTCGCCGACCAGGTCGAACGGGCCGAACACGGCCGCGAACAACAGGAAAGACATAAGGCTGCCCAGCAGTCGAAGTAATTATATGACGATCGTATCGACGTTCCGGCGATTGCCGGTCATGCCGCGCCCGCTCGCCCTTCGCGACCGCGCGGTTTCCACCCCCCGTCGGCCGCGCGACCCGCTCGCGTTCGCCGCCGTCCTCCAAATCCTCGGTTAGCGCGGCTAGCCCCGGGCGCTGCCGAGCAACGCCTTCATCCGTGCCCTGAACTTGGCCACCATGCCGGTGTCGGGGGTCGGGGCGCGGGCGACGGCGGCCGTCTCCATGCGCACCCCCATCGGGTTCACCGCCACGCCGCCGCGAGTCACCTCGAAGTGCAGGTGCGGCCCGGTCGAAAGCCCCGTGCTGCCGACATAGCCGATCAGCTGCCCCTGCCGAACCACCTGCCCCGGCGCGACGACCATCCGGCTCATGTGGTTGTAGCTGGTGTCGAGCCCGCCGCCGTGCGCCAGCCGGACCTGCTGGCCATAGCCCCCGGCCCAGCCCGCGCGCACCACCTGCCCGTCGGCGGCGGCGACGATCGGCTGGCCCCAGTGGGCGCCGAAATCGATCCCCTTGTGCATCCGCGTGATGTGCAGGATCGGGTGATAGCGCATCCCGAAGGTCGAGGTGATCGGCGCGTTGACCGGCCAGATCAGCCCGCCCGAAGCGCCCCCAAAACCCCCTCCAAACCCACCGAAGCCCGGCGTCTCCAAACTGTCGGCGTCGGTCCACCCGGCCTTTCCGCCGCTGGCCCATTTCATCAGCTGCACCGACGGCCCCAGCGTCCGCTCGAGCCCGGCGTAAAGCAGCGGCCCCGACTTGCTGACCCCGCTCGACGACCGCTTGTTGGCGATCACCAGGTCGAACTGGTCGTCCGCCGCCGGGTCGCTGCCGACGTCGATCTTGGTCGCCAGCGCCTTGAGATACTCCGCCGCGGTGTCGGCCGGCACCCCCGCGCTGCGCAGCGAGAAATAGAGCGAATTGCCGACCCGCCCGCGCACCCGGCGCGGGGTCGCGTCGACCGGCAGCGCGGTTCGCCGCGCGACAAAGCCGCCGTCCTCGGCGACGATGCCTAGGTCGAGCGCCATCGTCGGGCGCAGCGAGACCCGCTCGACGCGGCGCTTGCCCCCCGCCCCCGCCGGGCCGAGCCGGATCGCCACCGGCACCATGTCGTCGACTCCCGACGGCGCCGCCGCGCGGACCAGCGCGTCGACCCTGACCGCGTCGCCGCTGTCGGCCCCCAGCCGCATCAGCAGCGCGCCGATCCGGTCGCCCGCGCCCAGCATCGCGTTGACCGTCACCCCGTTGGCGACCGGCGCCTCGGCGAGCGGCGCGACCGCCGGCCCCGCCGCCATCGCCCCGCCGCTCCGCCCGCCCAGCCGCGCCGGCGCGACGCCGAGGTCGGACAGGTAGCGCGCCTGCGCCGGGTCGATCCCTTCGCCCAGCCCCGGCAGCGGCTCGGGCGCGGGCGTCACCGCGATCGCGATCGCGACCAGCAGCGCAAGCGTTCCCGCCCCCTGCCACCACCGCTTCGTGAACAGGTCGCGCGACAGGTCGACCGCCAGCCAGTGGCGCCGGTCGAGGTCGGCGCGTCCGAAACCCGCCGCGCGGGGCGCGAAGCTTCGCGGCGAGACGAACACCGCCCCGCCCCCGTCCGCCCGGAAATCGCGCCACTGGTACATGGCCCCCTCTTTCGGCCATCATGGTTAAGAAGGCGTATAGGGTTCGCCTCGTCGCAACCCGCTTGCATGGCCCGGAAAGCGCGCCACATTGTCGGCATGGCCGCCCCCAACGACGGCATCCTGCGGGCCATCCTCGGGCCCACCAACACCGGCAAGACCCACTTGGCGATCGAGCGGATGTGCGCCCATTCGTCGGGAGTGATCGGCTTCCCGCTGCGCCTGCTGGCGCGCGAGGTCTACGACCGCGTCGTCGCGATCAAGGGCGAGAAATCGGTCGCGCTGCTGACCGGCGAGGAGCGGATCGTCCCCCCGCAGGCGCGCTACGTCCTCGCCACCGCCGAATCGATGCCGGTCCGCACCGGCCGCGCGGACCGTCGTCACGAAGGCCCCTTCCCCGACCAGTTCGCCTTTGCCGCGATCGACGAGGCGCAGCTCGGCGCCGACCCCGAACGCGGCCACGTCTTCACCGACCGGCTGCTGCGCGCGCGCGGCCGCGAGGAGACGCTGATCCTCGGTTCGGAAACGTTGAAGCCGCTGATCCGCCAGCTGCTGCCCGAGGCCGAGATCGTCACCCGCCCGCGCTTCTCGACGCTGCGCTACGCGGGCAGCGCCAAGCTGTCGCGCCTGCCCCCGCGCGCCGCGATCGTCGCCTTCTCCGCCGAGCAGGTCTATGCCCTGGCCGAGATGCTGCGCCGGTTCAAGGGCGGCGCGGCGGTGGTGATGGGCGCACTCTCCCCCGCCACCCGCAACGCGCAGGTGGCGATGTTCCAGCGCGGCGAGGTCGACTATCTCGTCGCCACCGACGCGATCGGCATGGGGCTCAACATGGACGTCGCCCATGTCGCCTTCGCCGGGCTCGACAAGTTCGACGGCCGTCGCGACCGCCGCCTCACCATCCCCGAAATGGCGCAGATCGCGGGCCGCGCCGGGCGCCACCAGAAGGACGGCAGCTTCGGCACGCTGTCGCTCGGCGGCGAAGCCGCGCCCGAGTTCAGCGAGGAAGAAATCGCCGCGATCGAGGAGCATCGCTTCCGCCCGCTCGACCATCTCTACTGGCGCAGCAGCGACCTCGACTTCACCAGCGTCGCCGACCTCATCCGCAGCCTCGAGGCGAAGAGCGACGACCCGCTGCTCCGCCCCGCCCCGACCGCGATCGACCTCGCGGTGCTCAAGCTGATCGCCGAGGATCCCGCGATCGCCGCCGCGACCGACAAGCGCGCCCGCCGGCTGTGGGCGGCGTGCGGGCTGCCCGATTTCCGGAAAGTGGGGCCCATGCACCATGCGCGCATGGTCCGCCGCCTCTACAATTACCTGTGTGACGGCGACCATGTCCCGCACGAATGGTTCGCCGCCGAGGTCGCCCGGCTCGACAATGTCGCGGGCGACATCGAGGCGCTCGCCGACCGGCTCGCCGGGGTTCGCAGCTGGGCCTATATCGCCCAGCGCGCCGACTGGCTGGCCGAGCCGACCAAGTGGGCCGAACGCACGCGCGCCGTCGAAGCGCGCCTCTCCGACGCGCTCCACGGCGCGCTCACCCAGCGGTTTGTCGACCGCCGCACCGCCGTCCTCGTCCGCGACATCGGCGCGCGCGGCGCCGACGCGCTTCCGGTCACCGTCGCCGCCGACGGCGAGGTCAGCGTCGGGCCCGAGCCGATCGGCCACCTCGCGGGGTTCGAGTTCCGCGTCGACCCGGCCGCGCGCCACGCCGACAAGCGCCTCCTCCTCGCCGCCGCCGAACGCCGGTTGGGCGACGAGCTCGACCGGCGCGCGAAGGCGCTGCTCGACGCCCCCGACGAGGCCTTCGCGCTGGTCGAGGACGGCCCCGCGCTCGCCATCGCCGCGAGCGACGGCGGCCACCTCCTCGCGCGCCTCGCCCCCGGCCGCTCGCTGCTCGAACCCGCGGTGCGCACCGTCCGCCCGCTCGACCGGCTGAGCGCCCCGCGCCGTGCCGAACTTCGCGCCCGGCTCGAAGGCTGGCTCGATCGCCAGCTCGACCGCCACCTCGCGCCCCTGCGCCGCCTCGCCGCGACCGCTACCGACAAGGCCGCGACCCCCGGCGTGCGCGCGCTCGCGGCGATGCTGGTCGATGCCGGCGGAGTGCTCCCGCGCCGCGCGCTGACCCAGCAGCTTGCCCAGCTCGACAAGGCCGACCGCCACGCGCTCCACCGGCTCAAGGTCCGGCTCGGCGCGCTCGACCTATTCCTCCCCCCCTTGCTCAAGCCCGCCGCCCAGCGCTGGCGCGCCGCGCTCCAGGCGGTCCGCGCGGGCCAGCCGCTGCCGCGCCTCCCCGATCCTTCGGCGGCGACGCTGGACGGCGAGGCCGACCCGCGCGGCGCCGCGCTCGCCTTCCGCCGGATCGGCCCGCGCTGGCTTAGGCTCGACCTCGCCGACCGGCTCGCCGCCCACGCCCATGCCGCGAAACAGGCGGGGCGCACCGACATCGTCGATGCCGCGCTCGCCACCAGCCTCGGGCTCGACGCGGTCGCGATCCGCCAGCTGATGGCCGAGGTCGGCTTCGTCCCTGCTTTTGGCCCGGCCGGCGAGGCGTGGAAATGGCGCGGCACCCGCCACCGCGAGCGCCCGCGCAAGGCCGCCGCGCCCGCCGCCGCCAACGCCTTCGCCGCGCTCGCCGAGCTTCGCCGCCCGTCGCGCCCCAAGCCCTGACCCGTGCGGATCGACCGCTACCTCTTCTTCATCCGCCTGATCAAAAGCCGCACCCAGGCGCACGGCCTCGTCGGCCAGGGCCATGTCCGCATCGACGGCCGCCGCGCGCTGAAGGCGAGCGACGCGGTCCGCGCCGGGAGCATCGTCGCGCTCCCGCTCCACGGCCGGGTGCGGATTATCGAGGTGCTCGCGCTGCCGAGCCGGCGCGGGCCGCCCGCCGAGGCGCGCCTCGCCTACCGGGAGATTGACGAGGCCGCGCCCACGCAATAGCGCTTGGCCCGACCAACAGGAGCTTATCGCCCATGACCTACGTCGTCACCGACGCCTGCATCCGCTGCAAATATATGGACTGCGTCGAGGTGTGCCCGGTCGACTGCTTCTACGAGGGCGAGAACATGCTCGCCATCAACCCCAACGAGTGCATCGACTGCGGCGTGTGCGAGCCCGAGTGCCCGGCCGAGGCGATCCTCCCCGATACCGAGAACGGGCTCGAGAAATGGCTCGAGCTGAATTCGACCTTCTCGGCGCAATGGCCCAACGTCACCCGCAACAATGGCCAGACCCCCGCCGATGCCGACGAGCACAAGGGCGAAGAGGGCAAGTACGACAAATATTTCAGCCCCGAGCCCGGCCAGGGCGACTAATGCCCTCCTTAAACGAGCCCGGCCAGGGCGACTGATTCCGTCCTTAGACCCACCCGGCCAGGGCGACTGATCCCGTTTTGGCCCCGCGCGGGTTAGCGCGACCGATCGGCAACACCCGGCCCCACGGCCACACCGGCCTTACGCAACCGAAACGCTCCCCTGCGCGTAGAAGCGCGAACAGGGGAGTAGCTTTATGCGTAACGGGTGGATCGTCGGCGCCGCGCTCGCGCTGACCGGCTGCATCGACGAACCTCCCGCGCCCCCGCCCCCGCCGCAGGTCGCCGCGGGCACCGCCGACGCCTCGCTCGCCGCCGCCGCCACCCCGGCGACGCTGGCGCGCTGGCAGGGCAGCTTTCGTTCCAACGGCGAGACGCTCACCATCGCCGGCACCCGCACCGCGATGACCGTCAGTCGCGGGGGCCGCACCCAGCCGCTCGCCTTCGTCGGCTACGGCACCTTCTCCGACCCCGCGGGCATCGCCTACCTGTTCATGCCCGCCGACGGCAGCGGGCAGCTCGTCACCATCGCACCGGGCGGCGCGCGCCGCACCTGGGTCCGCTAGCCGGCCCGCCATCAAGGGATATCGTCATGCACCGCCACCTCGTCGCCGCCGCACCCGCCCTCGCCCTTCTCGCCGCCAGCCCCGCGCTCGCCCAGAGCGCCGAGGCGCTGCCCGACCCGAACAAGAGCCACGACACGCTGACCATCGGCGTCGGCGCGGCCTACATTCCCGATTACGAGGGCTCGAACGACTATCGCGTCATCCCCGCCGCCGCGATCCGCGGACAGGTCAGCGGGATCGGCTTCTCGACCAGCGGCACCCGCCTGTCGGCCGACCTGTTCCCGCGACACGGCAAGTTCGATCTCGACGCCGGCCCGATCGTCGGGGTCCGGCTCAACCGCACCGGCAAGGTCCACGACCCGCTGGTCAACCTGCTCCCCCGCCGCAAGGCCGCGTTCGAAGTCGGCGGCTTCACCGGCTTCAGCCTCCACGGCCTCACCAACCCCTACGACTCGCTCAGCTTCAAGGTCGAGGCGACCCGCGCGCTCAACGCCTACAAGGGCTGGACCTGGGGCCCGCGGGCCAGCTTCTCGACCCCGCTGTCGCGCCGCACCTACGTCAGCCTCGACACCGGATTCGACTTCGCCAGCAACCGCTACGCCGACTATTATTACTCGATCACCCCAGCCGAATCGCTCGCCAGCACGCTGCCCGCCTACAATGCCGGCGGCGGCTACAAGGCATGGAAGGTCGGCTTCACCGCCGCCCAGTCGCTGACCGGCAACCTGCTTCACGGCTGGTCGCTGTTCGCCCTGGTCAACCACACCCGCCTCTACGGCGACTTCGCCCGTTCGCCGATCGTCGCCCAGCGCGGCAGCCGCGAGCAGTGGCAGACCGCGATCGGGCTCGGCTACACCTTTTAGGCCGAGCGGCTTTCGAGCAGCCGGATGACCGCCTCGGCGGCCTCCTCGGGGCTCATCGCGCCGGTGTCGATGCGAAGGTCGGGCGCCTCGGGCGGCTCGTAGGGGCTGTCGATCCCGGTGAAATTGGGCAGCTCGCCCGCGCGCGCCTTGGCATAGAGTCCCTTGACGTCGCGCGCCTCGGCCTCGGCCAGCGGCGTATCGACGAAAATCTCGACGAACTCGCCTTCGGGCAGCATCGCGCGGACCATCTCGCGCTCGGCGCGGAACGGCGAGATGAACGCGGTCAGCACGATCAGCCCGGCATCGGCCATCAGCCGCGCGACCTCGCCCACCCGCCGGATATTCTCGACCCTGTCGGCGTCGGTGAAGCCCAGGTCCTTGTTCAGCCCGTGCCGCACATTGTCGCCGTCGAGCAGGAAGCTGTGCCGTCCCTTCGCCGCCAGCCGCTTCTCGACCAAATTGGCGATGGTCGACTTGCCCGCTCCCGACAGGCCGGTGAACCACAGCACCGCGGGCCGCTGCCCCTTCAGCGCCGCGTGGGTCTCGCGCGACACGTCGAGCGGCTGCCGGTGGATGTTGAGCGCCCGCCGAAGCGCGAAGCGGATCATCCCCGCCGCGACGGTCGCCCCGCTGTCGCGGTCGATCAGGATGAACCCGCCCATCGTCTTGCGCACCGGCCCGCCGGCCGCCGCATAAGGCTCGGCGACGATCTCGCGGTCGGTGGTCACCACCACCGGGCCGATCTCGTTCATCTCGAGCGTCCGCGCCGCCAGTTCCTCGAAGGTCGCGATCGCCACCTTGTGCTTGGGCTCGGCGAGCGTCGCCACCGCGTTCTGGGTCGCCAGCTTCAGCGCATATTGCCGCCCGGGCAGCATCGGCTCCTCGGCCAGCCACACCAGCATCGCCTCGTGCTGGTCGGCGACCTCGGGCGCGTCCTTCGCCGACGCCACGACGTCACCGCGCGCGCAATCGACCTCGTCGGCGAGCGTAAGCGTCACCGCCTCCCCCGCCTCGGCGTGGCCGCGCTCGCCATCGGCGCCGATCACCCGCGCGATGCTCGTCGTCCGCCCCGACGGAAGCAGCCGCACCGGATCGCCCGGCGCGACCGAACCCTGCGCGATCGTCCCGGCATAGCCACGGAAGTCGACGTCCGGCCGCTGCACCAGCTGCACCGGGAAGCGCAGCGGCAGCGCCGCGAGCCCGTCCTCGATCCTCACCGCCTCGAGCCAGTCGAGCAGCGTCGGCCCCTCGTACCAGCCCGCCGTCCCGCCCCGCGCCACGACATTGTCGCCGCTTACGCCCGACAGCGGGATCGCGGTCCACCGCTCGATCCCCAGCTTGCCCGCCAGCTCGGCATAGTCGGCCTCGATCGCGCGAAACGCCGCCTCGTCCCAATCGGCGAGGTCCATCTTGGTCACCGCCACCGCGACATGGCGGATGCCCATCAGCGCGCAGACGAAGCTGTGCCGCCGAGTCTGTTCGAGCACGCCCTTGCGCGCATCGACCAGCACCACCGCCGCGTCCGCGGTCGACGCCCCGGTCACCATGTTGCGCGTATATTGCTCGTGCCCCGGGCAATCGGCGGCGATGAAGTGCCGCTTTGCGCTCGCGAAATAGCGATAGGCGACGTCGATCGTGATGCCCTGCTCGCGCTCGGCGCTCAGACCGTCGACCAGCAGCGCATAGTCGGTCGCGCTGCCCCGCGTCCCGTGCCGCGCGCTGTCGCGCTCGAGCGCGGCGAGCTGGTCGTCGGGCACCTGCCCCAGGTCGAACAGCAGCCGCCCGAGCAGCGTCGATTTGCCGTCGTCGACGCTCCCGCAGGTCAGGAATCGCAGCGTCGTGCCGGTCTCGGTGTCGGTGTCGGGGGCGGCGGCCATCAGAAATAGCCCTCGCGCTTCTTCTTCTCCATCGACGCCTCGCCCCCGTCGCGGTCGATGATCCGCCCCTCGCGCTCGCTGTTGCGGCTCGCCAGCGTCTCGGCGGCGACCTCCTCGATGCTCGTCGCGCGGCTCTCGACCGCCGTCGACAACGGGTAGCAGCCGAGCGTCCGGAACCGCACCCAGCGCCGCTCGGGCACCTCGCCGGGTTCGAGCCGCATCCGCTCGTCGTCGACCATGATCCACTGCCCGCCGCGCCTCACTACCAGCCGCTCGGCGGCGCGATAGAGGTCGACCAGTTCGATCCCCTCGCGAAGCACGTAGGCCCACACGTCGGCCTCGGTCCAATTCGACAGCGGGAACACCCGCATCGTCTCCCCCGGCCCGACCCGCGCGTTGTAGAGCGACCACAGCTCGGGCCGCTGCCGCCGCGGGTCCCAGCGATGCCCGGGGGCGCGGAACGAGAAGACCCGTTCCTTGGCCCGGCTCTTCTCCTCGTCGCGCCGCGCCCCGCCGAACGCGGCGTCGTAACCGCCCGCGTCGAGCGCCTGGCGCAGCCCTTGCGTCTTCCACGCGTCGGTGTGGCGCGGTCCGTGGTCGAACGGGTTGATCCCCGCCGCCTCGGCCTCGCGATTGCGATGGACGATCAGGTCGAGGCCGGGATCGGCGGCGATGCGGTCGCGCATCGCGTACATCGCCCTGAACTTCCACGTCGTGTCGACATGCAGCAGCGGGAACGGCAGCCGCGCCGGCGCGAACGCCTTTTTCGCCAGGTGCAGCATCACCGCCGAATCCTTGCCCATCGAATAGAGCATCACCGGGCGCGCGGCCTCGGCCACCGTCTCGCGGATGATGTGGATGCTCTCGGCTTCGAGCGCGTCGAGATGGGCCAGGCTCATTGCTCCTCGCTTCGCCCGGACCCCCCGCGCGGTCAAGGAAAAGGGAAGGTGGGCGCGGGTTCGGAAAACCGCCAAAAGGCCGTTCACGCTGGCGCAAGCCCGAATCATTGAGTAGGGGCGCCGTCACGGCGGCCCGGGGGGCCGCGTCCCTCAGGAGATCATGATGCCCCGTTCGACCCTTCCCGTCCTCGCGCTGCTGGCGTTCGCCGCCCCGGCGATGGCCGGCGGTCAGGCCGCCACCGGCCCCCAGCCGATCACCCGCGCCCAGATCACCGCCAAGCTCGACGCCGATTTCGCGCGTCTCGACACCAACCATGACGGCAAGGTCGACCGCGCCGAAGTGCTCGCGGGGATGAAGAACGACCAGGCCGACCAGATCGCCGAGTTCAACCGTCAGCGCGACGCCGCTTTCGCGCAGGTCGACACCAACAAGGACGGCTTCATCACCAAGCTCGAATGGCAGGCGGTGCGTAAAGTCAGCCCGAAGCCGATCACCGAGGCGCAGGCCGCCGAGGCGCTGGCCGCGTTCGACACCGACAAGAACGGCTTCGTCACCAAGGCCGAATATATCGCCAAGCTCAGCGGCGCCGAAGGCGCGACCACCGAGAAGCTGACCGAGGCGTTCAACCGCGCCGACACCAACAAGGACGGCAAGATCAGCAAGGCCGAGGTCCTCGCCGACCTCAAGGCCGGCCAGGCGCAGCGGGTCGCCGCGATCAATGCCGAGACCGAGGCGATGTTCACCGCGATGGACACCAACAAGGACGGCAAGATCAGCAAGGCCGAGTGGGCCGCCGCGCGCCAGGCCAGCCCCAAGCCGATCACCGACGCCGACGTCACCACGATCATGAACCGGTTCGACGCCAACAAGGACGGCACGATCACCCAGGCCGAGTTCCGCGCGCCGACGCTCGCCAACTTCGACAAGGTCGACACCAACCATGACGGTGTCGCCAGCGTCGCCGAGCAGGAAGCCGCCGCGCGCGCCGACGCGGGCGCGAGCGCCGGCGCCAGCCGCTAAGGCGTTTCCCTAGACCGCCTCGCCGGCCAGTCGTCGCAGCGCGTCGACATGGTCGGCGAAGGCGCGTCGCCCGGCCGGGGTGATCGTCGCCCAGGTCCGCTGTCGCCCTTCGAACGGCGCCTTGCGAAGCTTGACGAAGCCCGCATCGGCCAGCGCCGAAAGATGCTTCGACAGCACCGAATCGGCGACCCCCGCGATCTCGCGCAACCGGGCGAACTCGGCCTCGCTGACGTTCGACAGCACCGCCCCGATCTGCAGCCGCACCGGCTGGTGGAAGGCCGGCGCGAACCCGTCGAGCCCCGCCCCGCCCGGATCCTCGCGGCTCACGCCGTCACGCCCAGCTCGCGCCGGTAGATCCGCTGCCAGCGAACGCTCCCCGCGGTCCCGATCGCCGCGGCGGCGAGCGCCAGCGCCGCCTTGGTCGCGAGCGACAGGCCGCTGTCGCGCGCATGGAGCTCGGCGAAAATCAGCACCAGCATCACCCCCAGCAGCGCGAGCGTCACCGGCAGCGTCGCCCCCTTGCGATAGCCGTTGACGAACACCCCCATCCGGCGCCGGTCGCTCACCGCGATCACCGCGACCCCGCCCATGCACGCCGCGGTCAGCGCCGACTGGACCATCACCGGCTGCCCCGCCGAAAACACCAGCAACCCCATCAGCGCCCCGAACGCCGCGTGCCGCCACGGCGGACAACTCGCCGCCCGCGCCAGCGCCGCATTCGCCGCGTCGACCGACCCCAGTGCCGCGATCGCCTCGTCCTTGTTCATCGTCTCACTCCTTCTCTTTCCGAGTCGGAAAGACAGATAGCCTCGACTTTCCGCATTGGAAAGCGAAAACTTTCCCAGATGGAAACTGAGGCCCGCTGGACGCCCTGCGCCGATACGCCTAGACGAGGGCAATCCCCGGGGAGCCACCCCCGCGCCGATTTTTCGGATGCGGGCAAAGACGTGGCTGAGAGGCAGGAGTCACGCCCTGCGACCCGTCGAACCTGATCCGGCTTGAAAACCGGCGTAGGGAGGGAGCGCAGCTCGCGCCATCCCTCCATCCAAGGAGTGACACGATGGCCGATATCCCCGCCCGCACCGAACTTAAGGTCACCACCGGCCCGATCCGTGGTTCGCGCAAGATCCACGTCGGCACGCCCAATTTTCCCGATATGCGCGTCGCAATGCGCGCGATCGACCTCGAGCCCTCGTCCGGCGAGCCCCCGCTCAACGTCTACGACACGTCGGGCCCCTACACCGACCCGGACGCGCGCATCGACATCATGGCCGGCCTCCCCGAGCTCCGCCGCGACTGGATCCGCGCCCGCGGCGACGTCGAGGAAGTCGCCGCCCGCGAAGTCCGCCCCGAGGACAACGGACTCCGCCCCGACCGCCGGAGCGGAGCGGCAGCGTCACGCGACCACAAGGACTCCGGCGTGCAGGTCTTCCCCAACGTCCGCCGCCGCGTCCTCCGCGCGCGTGCCGGCCACAACGTCAGCCAGATGCAATACGCGAGGCGCGGGATCATCACGCCGGAAATGGAATATGTCGCGACCCGCGAGAACATCGGGCGCGAGATGCTCAAGGACCACGTGCGCGACGGCGAATCCTTCGGCGCCGCCATCCCCGACCACGTCACCCCCGAATTCGTCCGCGACGAGGTCGCCCGCGGCCGCGCGATCATCCCCAACAACATCAACCACCCCGAAAGCGAGCCGATGGCGATCGGCCGCAACTTCCTCGTCAAGATCAACGCCAACATCGGCAACAGCGCGGTCGCCAGCGACGTCGCCGCCGAAGTCGACAAGATGGTCTGGTCGATCCGCTGGGGCGCCGACACGGTGATGGACCTTTCGACCGGGCGCAACATCCACGACACGCGCGAATGGATCATCCGCAACTCGCCCGTCCCGATCGGCACCGTCCCCATCTACCAGGCGCTCGAAAAGGTCGGCGGCATCGCCGAGGACCTGACGTGGGAAGTCTTCCGCGACACCCTCATCGAACAGGCCGAACAGGGCGTCGACTATTTCACCATCCACGCCGGCGTCCGCCTTCCCTACGTGCCGCTCACCGCCAGGCGCGTCACCGGAATCGTCAGCCGCGGCGGCTCGATCATGGCCAAGTGGTGCCTCGCCCACCATCGCGAGAGCTTCCTCTACGAACGCTTCGACGAGATCACCGAGATCATGAAGGCCTACGACATCGCCTACAGCCTCGGCGACGGCCTTCGCCCCGGTAGCATCGCCGACGCCAACGACGAGGCCCAGTTCGCCGAGCTCTACACGCTCGGCGAGCTGACCAGGCGCGCGTGGGACCAGGACGTCCAGGTGATGATCGAGGGCCCCGGCCACGTGCCGATGCACAAGATCAAGGAGAATATGGACAAGCAGCTCGAGGCTTGCGGCGAGGCCCCCTTCTACACGCTCGGGCCGCTGACCACCGACATCGCGCCCGGCTACGACCATATCACCAGCGGCATCGGCGCCGCGATGATCGGCTGGTACGGCACCGCGATGCTCTGTTACGTGACGCCCAAGGAGCACCTCGGCCTCCCCGATCGCGACGACGTCAAGGTCGGCGTGGTGACGTATAAATTGGCGGCCCACGCGGCCGACCTCGCCAAGGGCCACCCCGCGGCCAAGCTGCGCGACGACGCGCTGAGCCGGGCGCGGTTCGAGTTCCGCTGGCGCGACCAGTTCAACCTGTCGCTCGATCCCGACACGGCGGAGCAGTACCACGACCAGACCCTGCCCGCCGAAGGCGCGAAGACCGCGCACTTCTGCTCGATGTGCGGGCCGAAGTTTTGCTCGATGAAGATTACGGCGGAGGTGCGGGAGTTTGCGCGGTTGCAGCAGGAGGGGTTGGTCAACTCGTCGGGCGCGGCGGAGGCGGGGATGCAGGAGATGAGCGAGCGGTATCGTGAGGGGGGGAGTGAGCTTTATGTTGGGGCTGGGGGAAGGGAGCACGATTGATCCGTCGCCTGTTTGGCAAGCGGACTGCCGCGCTTTCACCAAAGGGTGATCCGTGGGCGGTCGAACTGCTCCGATCCGACTGGCGTTGCGGCTCATGCAATGAGCGGCATCGCGGCTTAATGGATCTGGCGGCCACCTCGCCTGACCCTTGGCCGCACGCTGCAAAATACGAACCGAACGCCGCGCTTCGCCGCGATGGCGACTTCCTTTCCGAGGATTTCTGCGTTCTCGAAGGGAAGTATTTTTTCATCCGCAGCGTTCTTTACATTCCGATCCACGGGTTGAATCGGTCGTGGGGCTTTGGCTGCTGGAACACGCTCAGCCGGACTAACTTTGATCGATATGTCGAAGGCTTCGACGCGGGCATATTCGAAGACGACGGTTGGTCCGGCTGGCTCTGCAACCACCTAAAGACCTTTTTCGAAGATGGCGAACCGCTTGCCGTCGACGTATTCCCACAAGCGCAGCGCCAGCGACCCAAGCTGGTCGTACAGGATGCGACTCATCCGCTAGGTGAAGCCCAGCGAGATGGCATTTCGGCAGAACTGCTTCTTGGCCTCTTTCGGGCATATGGGCATGGACCGATGGTCCAGTAAAATTAAGCTGGTGAGCGGAGCACGTAGAGCGACTCGGGAGTAAATCCCGCGTCGTCGGTCGTGTCGCGCTTCGCTTCGCTGGAGCGCGCACGCCGTCCGAGGCGCGGCCTCTCTTCGACGCAGCGTCGCGATTGCTGTCGCGATCGCTCCCCTGCGCTCGGGGCCGCTTTCGCTACTTCTTCATATTCTCCAGGCCGCGGACGACGCCTTCCTTGGTCGAGGGGTTCGAGGCGTTGTGCTTTTTCGGGGCTTCTTTCTTGGGCTTGCGGATCTCGCGGTTGGATTTCTGGCCCTTGCCCATGATGTGTTCCTAAAGCGGGCGGGATGCCCGGGCGGGGCCTAGCACGCGCCGCCGCATCGCCTTGCACGCTTTCGTGTCCGCGCCTTTCCTCGCGGGGCGTGGGCCCATCGGGCGGTTCGGGCCGTTGATCCCCCGCGCGGCCGTTCGCGTCGAGCCGACCGAAGGACCTGCCCCATGAACCGCCAGCTCACCGACCAGTGGACCCGCCTGTGGGTCGACAGCGCCCTGCTGATGGCCGACGCCGCCACCGTGATGACGCTTCGCACGCTGACCATGATGCACGGCGGCCGCGCCGCGACGCGCGAGGGCGAGCGGATGGTCGCCGAGAAGGTCGAGGCCGGGTTCGAACTGGCGGGCAGGCTCGTCAGCGGCCGGGTTCGCACGCCCGAGGCCGCCGCCCGCGCCGCGCTCACCGCCGCCGGCAAACGCGTCCGCGCCAACCGCAAGCGCCTCGCCTGATTTTTCGCTGTCCTACAGCCCCGCCCGTGTGAGACACTCGCGCCGGGCCATTCCCCCTTCGCGGCGATTCGTACGCGCGCGCGGCCGGCCTCCGGGGACGATTCAACCGCCGCCCCTCGCTTAAGGTCACGAAAATGTCCGGGGTGACGCTGGCTTTTGTGACCTTAACGACGGACCGCCGCCCCCACACACGCGGGGACGGCGGCATGTCCGGTTACGCTACGCGGATCGCTTAGGCCGGGGCGTAGCGGAAGCCGTAGTTCATCGCCGGCTTCGGGCCGGCCACCTTGGCGGCGGTCGCCTTGATGCTTTCGACCATCCGCGCCGGCAGGCCCGCGGTCGGCGGCACCGGGCGCGCCTCGCCCGCCTTCACCAGCCGGTCGCGCTGCTCGAAGAAGGTCGCCCGCTTCAGCCGCCTCTTGAGCGACAGGAACGGATTGTCCGGCGTCGGCCCGGCATAAGCCTGCTCGATCCGGTCGGCCTCGGCTTTCGCCGCCACCGGCTGCGCCCAGCTGAACGCCGATCGCTCGGCCACCACCGGCTCCTTCGCCGCAATCGGCGCGGTCACCGGCTCCCGCGCCACCGCCGGCGCGACATGCGGCTCGTCGGTGTAGGCGGGCTCGACGATCTCCTCGTCCCGGCGACGACGACGGCTCAGCGCATACGCCGCGCCGCCAAGCACGAGCAGCCCCGCCCCCGCCGCACCGGCGATCAGCGGCGTCTCGTCGCTCGTCGAAGCCGGCGCCTGCGCGACCGGGGCCGGCGCGGGCGTCGCCTCGACCGGGGGCGGCGTCATCGGCGCCACCGGCGCGGCGGGAGCTGCCGGAACCGAAGCCGCGGCAGGCTTGGTCGTCGCCGCCGGCGTAGCACGCGCGGGTTCCGGCCTGGCGACGCTCTTCGTCGCGACGCGCGACGGCGAGGTGGCCTTCGGCGCCGCCTTGGCGGTCGTCGCGGTCATTGCCGCGAGCGGGTCGGCGGTCGTCGTGTCGGCCACCGGGGCGGGCGTGTCCGCGACCGGTGCCGGCGTCGTCTGCGTCGTGTCCGGCGTCGCCGTGACCGGCTGCGCGGTGTCCGGCGTGACCTGCTGGGCAAGCGCCGGCGTGGAAGCAAAGGCGAGGGCGGCAAGAAGCGCGCCCCGGCCCGAGGTGAGCATATAACGATGGTTCGTCATACCCTAGGAACGTTCGGCCCCCCGCCCCCGGATCCGCTGTTTCCGGCGAGCCGAGCCGCCTCGGGGACGAGCCGAAGACGCAAAGAGAGACGTTAAATTGGCGGAAAAGAGGCGAAATCGCCTCAGCGCGCGGTGTAGCGGATGCCGTGAACGAACGCCCCGCCGAACCCGATCGAGACGATCGGTCGGAACCGTGTCGGCGCCGTCCCCGTCACGTCGATCGGCGCGGTTTCGCTCGCGTCGAGCATCCGGTAGCCCGACGGCGTATGGACGAACAGCACGGTGTGCGCGCCGAGCAGCCGATGGCGTCCGACGCTAAGCCAAAGCTGGTCCTGGTCGAATCCCGCGGCGCGAAGCACCTGCATCTCGACGATCGCGATGTCGTCGGAATCGCCAATCCCGCGACGAAGCGTATCCGACGCCTCGTTCCAGTAGCTGCTGACGGCGGCGGAATCGATGTTGGTCGTGAACCGCACCCGGGCGCGGACTTCGCGCATCGCCCCGGCGACCATCGCGTCCGGGGACAGCCCACGAAGCGGCATCGCCAGCGCCTCGATCGCCGGGTTGCCGAGCGGCTCGCGGCCGAGCCGGCCGATCCGCGCGTTATAGACGGTGACCCCCGCGCTGAGCGTCGCGGTGCCCAGCACGTCGGGTCCATGGCGGCCGGTAACGACGATCGGATCGGGAATCGAGGCAGCCGTTTCCGCATCGGCCGGCGCAGTCCCCGCGAACAGGGCCAGTGCAGGCAAGAAGATGGCGGCACATCTGAACGTCATCGCGGACCCCCGACGCCCAAGCTGCGCACGAGTTCCGGTTAAAGGAATCGGTTAACGTGATTTAATTAAAGGTAAATTCGCAACCGTGACTTCGGCGCAACGACTTGCCGTCGGCAATCGCCACCGTCGGCCGGTGTTATTTGCCCTTCAACGCCCGGACCGCCGCCAGCGACTTGGCGACATGGTCCTTCCAGTCGAGGTCGCTGTAAACCATTACGATCCGCCCGTCGGGCGCGATGACGTAGCTGGTGCGGTTGGTCATCGGGCGAACCATGCCGACCATCGGCATCGACACGTCGTAAGCCTTGATCGTGTTCGGCGTCGCGACCGCGACCGGGAAGGCGCTGCGGCATTCCTTGACCGAGAATTGCTTGAGCGTGCCGAGGTCGTCGGCGCTCATGCCGATGACGGTCGCGCCGAGCCGCTTGAACTCGGGCATTGCCTCGCTGAACGCGTGCGCCTCCATCGTGCAGCCCGAGGTGAACGCCTTGGGATAGAAATAGAGGACGACCGGCCCCTTCTTCAGCCGCTCGGCGAGGTGGATGCCGAACGGCTTGCCGCCGAGCGCGCCGACCGTGCGGAAATCCGGGGCCCTCGTTCCCACCGGCAGCGCGGCATCGGCGGGGACGGCGGCGAGCGCGAACAAGGTGGCGAGCAGCGGGGTCAGGGCACGGCGCATCGGGCGACTCCTTGAAAAAGTAATCCCAGCCTAGCGCGGCGTCAGTCGGGGATAAAGCCGCGCGCGGGATGGAGCCCGCGAAGCGTCCGGAAAAAGGCGAACCCCGGGGCCATGTCGGCGTCGTAATCGCCGGTCGGGACGATCGTCGGGCCGATCACCGCGCGCCGCCGCGGATAGTCGGGGCCGACGCAGACCATCGGCACGCCCGCCGCCTGCGCGATGCGATAGAAGCCGCTGCGCCAGCGGGTGCCGGGGCTGCGCGTGCCTTCGGGGGCGACGACGAGGATGAAATCGTCATGCGCGGCGAATTCGGCCGCCATCTGCCGGACGAGGTCGTTGCTGGCGCGCCGGTCGACGGGCACGCCGCCGAGCCCGCGCATGAAGCGCGCCATCGGCCAGCGGAACAGGCTGTGCTTGCCGATGAAATGGACGTCGCGCCCGAAGCTGTCGACCGCGCCGACGAAGACGAGGAAATCCCAGTTCGAGGTATGCGGTGCGCCGACCAGCACAAATTTGGGGAGCGAGGGCAGTCGCCCCTCGACCTTCCAGCCGGCGCCGCGAAACCAGCCGATCATCGCGCGGCGGACGAGCCTCGCGGCAAGGCTCAGCGGATGGGGAGGGCGGGATGCGATTTGAGGGCGGGCTATTTGAGGACGGCCGCCAGGATCCACACCGCCGACATCGCGATCACCGCCAGGAGGAGCGAGATGCCGAGGACGTAACGGACGATGTGCGGCTTCTCCGCCCCGCTCGCCTCGACCTCGTTGAGGTGAATTTCGTCGCCGTCGCGTTCCATCGTGGCCTCTCTTCCACCCGTGTCGGGTTGCCGACCATAAGCGCGCGCGCCGCGGCGTCAACGCGGCCCATCGGCGCGCTTTCTCAACGGTCCGCGGCGAGCCAGCCGGTGACGATATAGAGCGGGATCACCACCGGGCTGAGCAGCAGCGTCGCCGCGACGATGCCGAGGCGGATCCACAGCACGTCGACCCCGGTCCAGTCGGCGAGCCCGGCGGCGACGCCCATGACCTTGCCCTGGGTGCGGTTGAGGAGAAAACGTCCGTTCATTGTCCTGGTCTTTCGAGATGCGGTTGGATGAGGCTCAGCCGGGCGTCAGGCGATCGGCAGCGGGCCGACCGCGGCGGTGACGAACAGCATGGCGGTGAGGAAAGCGGCGGCGAAGGTCACCGCGGTGCGGCGGCTGTCGGTATAGATGGCGATCATGGTCATTCTCCCTTTTGGCCCCGAAGCGGGGTTGACGAGAGAAATGCAGAGGCCGTGCCAAACGGAAAAAGCCGTTTGTTTTCAATGGCGCGGGACAAGCGCCGCTCCCATCACGCAGAAAATCCCGCGTGAAGTTGGGAAATTACGCTAACCGCGGCGCGCGGTCGCGGGGACGCTCGGCTCGGGATCGTTCGACGCCGACCCGGTCGGACGGCACTGGGCGAGCAGCGAGGGATAGTCGAAATTGTTGTTGTTGCTGAGCGCGTCGACGGTGGCGGCGACGCACTCGCTCTTGCTGCTGTAGCGGGTGGGAAGCGTGGCGACATTGGTGCAGGCGGCCGACCCGTCGGTGCAGCCCATGATCGCAATGACGAAAAAACCGACGCCCATCGAAACTCTCCCGCTCGTCAAGAGCACTTGCCGGTTAAACGACAGGAAATTGTCTGTTGTTCCAAACGGTTCGTCGCATCCGTTGTCGATTGCGGGGGCGCGCCCTACCTTTAAGGCCGATGCGCGACGCCCCCCCGACATCCGAAGCGAGCCGCGGCAGTTTCGCCGTCCTGTGGCGTTTTCTGCCGATGCTGTGGCCGAAGGACGCGCCGGGGCTCCGGTTGCGCGTGGTGGTCGCGATGCTGCTGGTCCTCGCGGGCAAGGCGATCGGGCTGACCATGCCGTTCGCCTACAAGGGGCTGGTCGACGCGATGAGCGCGAAGAACCAGCCGATCGGCGTCGCGCTGATGCTGGTGGTCGCCTATGCGGTCACGCGCTTCGGCGGGACGCTGGCCGACAACCTGCGCAACGCGATCTTCGAAAAGGTCGGGCAGGACGCGGCGCGGCGGCTGGCGGCGCGGGTGTTCCGCCACGTCCACGCGCTGTCGCTTCGCTTCCATCTCGAACGGCGGACCGGCAGCCTCACCAAGATCGTCGAGCGCGGGACGAAGAGCATCGACACGATGCTCTATTTCATCCTGTTCAACATCGCCCCGACGGTGATCGAGCTGACCGCGATCTGCGTCATCTTCTACACCAAGTTCGGGCCCGGGCTGGTCGCGGCGACGCTGGCGATGGTGGTCGTCTACATCGTCTTCACCCGCAAGGTGACCGACTGGCGCAACGCGCTTCGCCGCGAGCTCAACGAGCATGACAACCAGGCGATCGGGCGCGCGGTCGACAGCCTGCTGAACTACGAGACGGTCAAATATTTCGGCGCCGAGGAGCGCGAGACCCAGCGCTACGACCATGCCATCGGCGCCTTCGCGCGAGCGAGCGTCAAGAACGAGGTGAGCCTGGCGTGGCTCAATATCGGCCAGGCGCTGATCACCAACGCGATGATGGCGGGCGCGATGGCGTTCACCGTGTGGGGCTGGTCGAAGGGGCGGTTCACGCCCGGCGACGTGGTGCTGGTCAACAGCCTGCTGATGCAGCTGTTCCGCCCGCTCGACATGCTCGGCTGGGTCTATCGCTCGATCAAGCAGGGGCTGATCGACATGGAGCAGATGTTCGCGCTGGTCGATACGCCCGCCGAGATCGTCGATGCGCCCGGCGCGCCGCCGCTCGCGGTCGGCGCGGGCCATGTCCGGTTCGAGGATGTCGTGTTCGGCTACGAGCCCGAGCGGGTGATTCTCAAGGGCATCGACCTCGACGTGCCGGCGGGGACCAGCCTCGCTGTGGTCGGGCCGTCGGGGGCGGGCAAGTCGACCCTCGCGCGGCTGCTCTACCGCTTCTACGATCCGCAGGGCGGGCGGATCAGCATCGACGGGCAGGACATCGCCGCGGTCCGGCAGGACAGCCTGCGCGCGGCGATCGGCATCGTCCCGCAGGACACGGTGCTGTTCAACGAAACGATCGGCTACAACATCGGCTATGGCCGCGAGGGCGCCGACCAGGCGGCGATCGAGGGGGCGGCGAAGGGCGCGTCGATCGACGGCTTCATCGCCGCGCTGCCCAGGGGATACGATTCGATGGTCGGCGAACGCGGGCTCAAGCTCAGCGGCGGCGAGAAGCAGCGCGTGGCGATCGCGCGCACCCTGCTCAAGGACCCGCCGATCCTGATCCTCGACGAGGCGACGTCGGCGCTCGATTCGCGCACCGAGGAGGCGATCCAGTCGACGCTTCACGCCGCGCAGCGCGGGCGCACCTCGATCATCATCGCCCACCGGCTGTCGACCATCGCCGGGGCCGACCAGATCGTCGTGCTCGACGCCGGGCGGGTGGCCGAGCGCGGCACCCACGCGCAATTGCTGGCGAAGGGCGGGCTTTATTCCGAGCTATGGGCGCGGCAGGCGGCCGAACGCGAAAGCGAGGAAGCCGCCGAGGCGGCCGAGTAGCGCGATCTAGGCGCTGTGGTCGGCGCGGGTCTGCGCGCTGGCCGGGGGATTGGTCTTCGCCGCGCAGCGCGCCTCGACCGCGGCATAGCCGGTCACCGCCGCCGACATGGTCGAGCGATCGGCGAGGCAGCGCGCCTCGCTGGCATAGGCCATCGGCAGCGTCATCACCGGGGTGCAGTTGGCGCCGCCCTGGGCGCAGCCGAGCAGGGTCATGACGTAGAACACCGAAGCCACGGGCGAATCCTTTTCTCGTTCGTGGCGCGGCTACGACGGGCGTGTTGCAGTTTGATGGCAGCCGAATGCTCGCGGCGGTTCAGCCTTGCGTCAGCGCGGGCAGGCTTTCAAAGCGGCGACACAGGATCAGGAGAATATAGCCGATGGTTCGTACCCTTTTGTTCGCCGGCGCCGCGCTGGCGCTGACCGCCCCCGCGCTCGCCAAAACCGTGCCGTCGGCGGCGCTGCCCGCGTCGAGCCCGTTCGCCAGGCCCTCGTCGCTGCCCTATGGCGCGCCCGATTTCGCGCACATCAAGTCGGGCGACTATCTGCCCGCGCTGATGGCCGGGATGGCGCAGCGCAAGCGCGACATCGACGCGATCGCCAAGCAGAAGGCGGCGCCGACCTTCGACAACACGATCGGCCGGCTCGAACAGGCGGGCCCGCTGCTCGAACGCACCCAGCTCGCGTTCAACGCGGTGCTGAGCGCCGACACCGACGACACGCTCGACAAGACCGACGCGACCACCGCGCCGCTGCTGACCGCGACCAACGATTACATGAACCTCAACAAGGCGCTGTTCGCCCGGGTCAAGTCGCTCCACGACCGCGCCGCCTCGCTCAACCTGACGCCCGAGCAGGCCAGGCTGCTCGACGTCTATTACAAGCGGATGGTCCATGCCGGGGCCGAGCTTCCCGCCGCTAGGCAGGCCGAGCTCAAGACGCTCAACGGCCGCATCTCCTCGCTCGAAAGCAGCTTTTCGCAGAAGCTGACCGCGGCGACCGCCGCCGGCGCGCTCCACGTCACCGACCGCGCCGCGCTCGCCGGGCTTAGCGACGACGCGATCGCCGCGGCGGCCGAGGCGGCGAAGGCCAAGAAGATGGACGGCTGGCTGATCGCGCTCCAGAACACCACCGGCCAGCCCGCGCTCGGCTCGATGAGCGACCGCGCCACCCGGCTCAAGCTGTTCGGCGCCGGCTGGACCCGCGCCGAGAAGGGCGACGCCAACGACACTCGCGCGCTGATCTCGGAACTCGCCGCGCTCCGCGCGAAAAAGGCGGCGCTGCTCGGTTATCCGAGCTGGGCGGCCTATGCGCTGTACGACCAGATGGCCAAGACCCCCGACGCGGCGATCGGCTTTCTCGCGCGGCTCGCCCCCGCGGTATCGGCCAAGGAACGCGCCGAGGCCGCCGCGATCCAGGCGGTGATCGACCAGCAGAACGGCGGGTTCAAGGCGACCCCGGCCGACTGGGACTATTACAGCGAGCAGGTCCGCAAGGCGCGCTACGACTATGACGAGGGCGCGCTCAAGCCCTATTTCTCGATGTGGAACGTGCTCGAGAACGGGGTCTTCTACGCCGCCAACCAGCTCTACGGGCTGACCTTCAAGCGCCGCACCGACCTGCCGACGTGGGACGCCGACATGCGCGTCTACGAAGTGTCCGACGCGAACGGCAAGCCGGTCGGGCTCGCCTATTTCGACTATTACAAGCGCGACAACAAGCAAGGCGGGGCGTGGATGGACAACCTCGTCGTCCAGGCCAAGTCGCGCGGCGCGCTGCCGGTGATCTACAACGTCTGCAACTTCACCAGGCCCGCCGCGGGCAAGCCCCCGCTGGTCAGCTTCGACGACGTGACGACGATGTTCCACGAGTTCGGCCACGGGCTCCACGGCCTGTTCGCCGACCAGCAATATCCGTCGCTGTCGGGCGCCAACACCGCGCGCGACTTCGTCGAGTTCCCCTCGCAGTTCAACGAGAACTGGGCGCTCGACCCGAAGGTGCTGGCGAATTACGCCAAGGACTATCGCACCGGCGCGCCGATCCCGGCCGAGCTGGTCGCCAAGGTCAAGGCGGCGCGCACCTTCAACCAGGGCCATGACGTCGGCGAGACGCTGACCGCCGCGCGGCTCGACCTCGACTGGCATTCGCTGCCCGCGACCGCCGGGCGTCAGGACGTCGACGGGTTCGAGGCGGCGGCGCTGGCCAAGGGCGGGTTCGATGTCGCCGACGTGCCGAGCCGTTATCGCACCAGCTATTTCCGCCACATCTGGTCGGGCGGCTATGCGGCGGGCTATTACGCCTATCCGTGGACCCGGATGCTGGCGCAGGACGCCTTCGCCTGGTTCGAAAGCCATGGCGGGCTGACCCTCGCCAATGGCGACCGCTTCCGCGCTCTGGTGCTGAGCCGCGGCAATACCGAGGATTATGGCGCGATGTTCCGCGGCTTTGCCGGCCACGACCCGTCGATCCAGCCCTACCTCGCCTTCTACGGCTTCGACGGGGCCGCCGGGGACAAGTGAGCCCGCGCCAGACAGGCCCTCGTTCGCCGACCGAGCTGCTCGCCCACGTCTTCGGCCACGCCGCCTTTCGCGGCGTGCAGGAGGCGGTGGTCGAGCGGACGGTGGCGGGAAAAAGCACGCTCGCGGTGATGCCGACCGGGGCGGGCAAGTCGCTGACCTACCAGCTGTCGGCGCTGGCGCGCGGGGGGACGGGGATTATCGTCTCGCCGCTGATCGCGCTGATGGACGACCAGGTGCGCAGCGCGACGAGCCTCGGCATTCGGGCCGCCGCGCTGACCAGCGCGAGCGACGACCCGCGCGGCATCCGCGACGCGTTCCGCGACCATGCGCTCGACCTGCTCTACGTCGCCCCCGAGCGCGCGACGACCGAAGGGTTCGCCCGCTTGCTCGAGGAAGCGCCGATCGCGCTGTTCGCGATCGACGAGGCGCATTGCGTGTCCGAATGGGGGCACGACTTCCGCCCCGACTACCGGATGCTGCGCGGGCTGCTCGACCGGCATCGCGAGGTGCCGCGGCTCGCACTGACCGCGACCGCCGACCGGCGGACCCGCGCCGACATCCTCGTCCAGCTCGGCATCCCCGACGACGGGCTGGTGGTCGCCGGGTTCGACCGGCCGAACATCCGCTACCACGTCCGCCCGCGCGACGGGCTGCCCGCGCAGCTCAAGCGGCTGCTCGCCGCCGAGGCGGGGCCGGGGATCGTCTATGCGCCGAGCCGCGCGGCGACCGAGAAGCTGGCCGAGCAGCTCGGCGGCGCGCGCCCGGTGCGCCCCTATCACGCCGGGCTCGACCCCGCGGTGCGGCGGCGCAACCAGGCCGATTTCGTCGCCTCGGAAGAGATGGTGATGACCGCCACCGTTGCCTTCGGCATGGGGATCGACAAGCCCGACGTGCGGCTGGTCGCGCACGCCGGCATCCCCAAGTCGATCGAGGCCTATTACCAGGAGACCGGACGCGCCGGGCGCGACGGCGACCCGGCCGAGGCGTGGCTGTTCTGGGGCGCCGACGACTTCGCGCGCGCCCGGCGACGGATCGAGACCGAGGTCGAGGCCGAGCGGCGCGCGGGCGAGCGCGAGCGGCTTAACGCGCTCGCCGCCTTCGTCGAGGCGGCGACCTGCCGCCGCGCGATCCTGCTCCGCCATTTCGGCGAGGATCCGGGCGAGCGATGCGGCAATTGCGACAATTGCCTCGACCCGCCCAAGACACTCGACGTGACCGAGGTGGCGAGGAAGCTCCTGAGCGCCGCGTTTCGCACCGAGATGCGGTTCGGGGTCGCGCACCTCGCCGCCGTGCTCGGCGGCGACGACAATGAAAAGGTGCGCCAGTTCGGGCATCACCAGCTGAGCGTGTTCGGGATCATGGGCGTCGACGAGCTGGCGCTGGTCAAGCCGGTGGCGCGCACGCTGCTGGCGCGCGACGCGCTGCGCAGCGACGATTATGGCGGGCTCAGCTTCGGCCCGGGCGCGAAGCCGATCCTGAAGGGCGAGGAGCGCGTCGTCATCGCCGTGCCCCCGCCGCGCAAGCCTCGCGCGCGGGGCGGGGCGGCGGGAGATTTCCCGCCGGACCCGCTGTTCGACGCGCTGCGCGACTGGCGGCGGCGGACGGCGAAGGAGCAGGGCGTGCCGCCCTACGTGGTGTTCCACGATTCGACGCTCCGCGCGGTCGCCGCCGAGCGGCCGACCAGCCTGGCGGGGCTTTCGCGGATCGACGGGATCGGCGACACTAAGCGCGACCGGTACGGCGAGTCGCTGCTGGCGGCGCTGGCCGAGGCGAGGGAGAGCATCGATGGCACCGCAGCTTGACGAGAAGACCTCGGTGTCGGGCCAGATCCGGCCCGAGGAGGTCGCCCGCCTGAAGGCCGAGGGCGTCACCATGATCATCAACAACCGCCCCGACCATGAGGACGAGGGCCAGCCGACCAGCGCCGAGATCGAGGCCGCGGCGAAGGCGGCGGGGATCGCCTATCGCCACGTCCCGATCCTGCGGATGGGCCCGGCCGACGTCGAGGCGATGCACGAGGCAATGGACGCGGCGGGCGACGGCAAGGTCCACGCCTTTTGCCGCAGCGGCAATCGCTCGGCGCTGTGCTGGGCAGTCGCGCGCAGCGAGCATGGCGCGTCGGAAGAGCAATTGCGCCACGCGGTCGAGGGCGCTGGGTTCAACCTCGGCCCGGTGGCGCACCTGCTGCGGAGCTGAGCCCGAGCGTCTCGCGCGCCAGTTCGAGGTCGTCGTCGAGCACCATCAGCCGGATCTCGACCAGCCCCGCCGCCGGGTAGACGCTGCTCATCCCGGCATCGAACAGCACCGCGTCGATCATCGCGCCGTCGAGCCGCTGGCGGTCGAGCTCGGCGTCGATCGGACTGGCGTAGCGCGCCAGCTCGACGAGGCTCACGCGGCGGTGCCGCCGACCGTCAGCGCGCCGACCAGCAGCGAGGGCTGGCCGACCCCGGCGGGGACCGACTGGCCGCCCTTGCCGCAGATGCCGACGCCTTCGTCGAGCGCCATGTCGTTGCCGATCCCTTCGACCCGGGTCAGCACGCTCGGCCCGTCGCCGATCAGCGTCGCGCCCTTGATCGGGGCGCCGATCCTGCCGCCTTCGATGCGGTAGGCCTCGGTGCAGGAAAAGACGAACTTGCCGCTGGTGATGTCGACCTGCCCGCCGCCGAAGCTCTTGGCGTAGATGCCGTCCTTGACCCGCTCGATCAGCGCGCCGGGCTCCTCGGTCCCGCCGAGCATGAAGGTGTTGGTCATCCGCGGCATCGGCGCGTGGGCGAAGCTCTCGCGCCGCCCGCTGCCGGTCGGCTGCATCCCCATAAGCCGCGCATTGAGCCGGTCCTGGAGGTAGCCCTTGAGGATGCCGTCCTCGATCAGCACGTTGCGCTGCGTCGGCGTCCCTTCGTCGTCGATCGTCAGGCTGCCGCGGCGACCGGGAATGTCGCCCTCGTCGATCACCGTCACCCCCGGCGCGGCGACGCGCTCGCCGATCCGCCCCGAAAAGGCCGAAGTGCCCTTGCGGTTGAAGTCGCCTTCGAGCCCGTGGCCGACCGCTTCGTGGAGCAGCACCCCGCACCAGCCCGAGCCGAGCACCACCGGCATTTCGCCGGCCGGGGCGGCGACCGATTCGAGGTTGGTCAGCGCCTGCGCCAGCGCCTCGTCGATCGCGCGGTTCCACCCGGCGGGATCGAACAGCCGGTCGTAGAGATAGCGCCCGCCGAACCCGAAGCTGCCGGTTTCGCGGCGTTCCCCCGACTTGGCGACGATCGAGATGCTCAGCCGCACCAGCGGGCGCACGTCGGTCGCGACGAAGCCGTCGGCGCGGACGATCTCGACCACGCTCCAGCTGCCCGACAGCGTCACGCTGACCTGCGCGACGCGCGGATCGCGCGCGCGCGCCGCCGCGTCGATCTGCTGGCACAGCGCGACCTTGTCGGCGAAGGGGATCGCGCCGAGCGGGTCGTCGGCGCCGTACATCGCGCGATTGGTGCGGGGCGGCGGCGGGGCGGGCAGCCCCTTGGCCGGGTCGAGCAATTTCAGCGTATCGGCGGCGCGCTCGATCGCCGCGGCGCTGATCTCGTTGGCGTGGGCGAAGGCGGTGGTCTCGCCGCTGACCCCGCGCAGGCCGAAACCGCCGCCGCTATGATAGTCGGCGGTCTTCAACCGTCCGTCGTCGAACCCGAACGCCTCGGACACGCGGTGCTGGAGATAAAGCTCGCCGTCGTCGTGCCGCGAAAGGTGCCGCGCGGCGAGCGCCTTGGCCTCGTTTGGATCGAGCGTGCGGTAGAGGAAACCGCGCGGGTCTGGCGCGCTCAATGCGCGGCGCCAGCCGCGTCGCTGTCGGCGGGGCCGCCTTCGAGGACGAAGCGGCGGTCGCAATAGCCGCAGTCGACATAGCCGTTGTCGTCGATGTGCAGGTAGACGCGCGGATGGCCGAGCGCGGGCTCGATCTCGCCGCCGCCGTCGCAGGCGACGCGGACGGTCTTGACGCGGATGGTTTCGGGCGGGGGAAGCATGGGGGAACGCCTACCAGCGGCGTCCCCCCGCTTCAATCAGTTATAGCTAAGCGTGACCTGGAAGCTTTCGCCATAGGTGCCCGACGCGGTCGCCGCCGGGATGCCGACGGTGCCACCGATGTAGAAGGACAGCACCCCGCTCGCCGGGACGGTATAGTTGTAGATGCCGGTCGTGCCCTGCTGGACCCCGTCGAGCGTCAGCGTCGTCGGAAGCCCCGACGAGCAGCTCGACTGGGCGGCGCAAAGGAAGCCGCTGAACGAGGTCACCTGCACGGTCACCGGCTGGTTGGCGGTCCCGGCGAAGTCCATCTTGCCGCGCAGCGGGGCGTTCGACGGGATCGGGACGACGGTCGTCGGCGTCACTGCGCCGGTCACCGGGTCGAGCGACACGCTGCCCGACTGGCCGGTGGGGAGCACGTAGCTGCCGAAATTGAGCGCCTGCTCCTGGAGCAGCTGGAACGGGGTCAGGATGACCGCCTTGCCGTTGCCGATCGCCGCCACGCGGTTCGCGGTCGGGCCCGACGGGCCGTTGGTCGGGGTGGGAAAGCTCTGCGCCACGGCGGGCGAGGCGATGACGAGCGCCGCGATCGCGGCGGAAAGCATACGGGTGATGAACACGGGTCTGGTCTCCAAATTGGAACGACCCGGAAGCTAGGCGGCAGTTATGCCGGATTTGCTCAAGATAGGGCGTAGCCGCGGCGTTAACCGCGCGCGGTGAGATTCGCGCACCGCCAACCGGTCGATTTCCGACCGATTTCCGCCGAAAACGGATGTTTGCTTAACGCCCGGTCAACCGCGACCCTCAGCGATCGGGATCAACGGTGCGGTTAATAATAGTCGACGGTCAGCGCGAAACTGCCGCTGTACACCCCGCCGACCGCGGTCGCGGGGACGGTCAGGGTGGCGCCGATCCCGATCGGGAAGGGGGTCGTGCCGACGAGTCGCAACTGTCCGGCCGAATCGATCGTGAAATTGTTCGCTACCAGCGTTTCGGTCCCGCCGCTGCGGGTCAGCGTCACCGGCGCGGCGGGCAGCGTGATCCATACCAGCGACAGCCGCGAGGCGCGCCCGCTGAACTGCGCCTGCCCGACCGTCCCGGCGAGCGCGGTCAGCCCGCCGCCATAGGTCGGCGTCCCGGTGTTGGGGTTGACCGCGATCGTGCCGGTGCCCGTCGCCGGGGTCAGCATCGTCCCGAAATTGAGGTCGGCGACACGGGTCAGCGAGGTCGGCTTGACGATGCTCACCGTCGAAGTTGCGCTCGCCGTGCCGGCAAGCGCCGGCGTCCCCGCGAGAAGCGCGGGCACGAGCAGGGCGAGCGAACGGGAGGCAAGACGCGAAACCATCGCTGCACCGCTTACCGGGCAAACCCTTCGATAGGGTTAAGCCGCCGATAACCACGCGCCGCTTGCCAGCCCGGCGTCACGCGCTATGCGCTTGGCGAATGACCGAGGCCGCGATCCAGATCGACCAGCTCGCCAAGACCTACAAGGGGGGCAAGCGGGCGCTCGACGGGGTGACCTTCGACGTGCCGCGCGGCCAGATCTTCGGGCTGCTCGGCCCCAACGGCGCGGGCAAGTCGACGTTGATCAACATCCTTGCCGGGATGGTGACCAAGACCAGCGGGACCGCGCGCATCTGGGGCTTCGACATCGAGGCGCACCCGCGCAACGCCAAGCGCTCGATCGGGATCGTGCCGCAGGAGATCCTGTTCGATCCCTTCTTCACCCCGCGCGAGGCGCTCGAGATTCAGGCCGGGCTGTACGGGGTGCCGAAGGGAGAGCGGATCACCGACCGGCTGCTCGCCGCGGTGCACCTGACCGACAAGGCCGACGCCTATGCGCGTACCCTGTCGGGGGGGATGAAGCGGCGGCTGCTGGTGGCCAAGGCGATGGTCCATTCGCCCCCGATCCTCGTCCTCGACGAGCCGACCGCCGGGGTCGACATCGAGCTTCGCCAGCAATTGTGGGACTATGTCCGCCAGCTCAACCGGCAGGGGGTGAGCGTGGTGCTGACCACCCATTACCTCGAGGAAGCCGAGCAGCTGTGCGACCGCATCGCGATCATCAACCACGGCCGGCTGATCGCCAACGAGCCCACCCGCCAGCTGGTCGCCAAGGCGCAGGACAAGGTCGTGAGGGTCGAGGTCGCGGGCGACATCGCGGCGCTTCCCGATAACGCGCTGTTCGACCGGATCGAACAGGTCGAGCCGCGCACGATCGAGGTCCAGTATCGCAAGGACCGCGCCAACGCGGGCGAGGTGCTCGGCGCGCTCCAGCAGGCGGGGTTCGACGTGGTCGACGTCTCGACCCGCGACCCCGATCTCGAGGACGTTTTCCTCGCGCTGACTCGCGAGAGCGCGGCTTGAGCCGCGAATCGTTCGACGTCCTGATCGTCGGCTCGGGCGCGGCCGGGCTGACCGCCGCGCTCAACCTCGCCGCCACCCGCAAGGTCGCGGTGCTGAGCAAGGGCGAGCTTGGCGGCGGCGCGACCGAGTGGGCGCAGGGCGGGATCGCCGCGGTGCTCGAGGAAGGCGACAGCTTCGAATCGCACGTGCGCGACACGATGATCGCCGGGGCGGGGCTCAACAACCTCGCGGTGGTCGAGCATGTGGTGAGCGAGGCACCCGCGGCGATCGCGCGGCTGACCGAGCTCGGCGTCCCGTTCGCGACCGAGGGCGGCGACCTACATCTCACCCGCGAGGGCGGCCATTCGCACCGCCGCATCGTCCATGTCGCCGACGCGACCGGCTGGGCGATCCAGCAGGCGCTCGAAAAGGCGGCGGTGGCGCACCCCAACATCACCATCATCCCCGATCGGGTGGCGATCGACCTCGTCACCGGTCGGCACGCGAGGGAATTCAGCACCAGCGGCGCGGTGCACGGAGTCTATGCGCTCAACCGGGGGACGAAAAAGGTCGACGTGCTGACCGCGCGCGCGACCGTGCTCGCGACCGGGGGCGCGGGGCGGACCTACCTTTATTCGACCGCGCCGCGGGGGGCGACCGGGGACGGGATCGCGATGGCGTGGCGCGCGGGGTGCCGGATTTCGAACATGGAATTCATGCAGTTCCACCCGACCTGCCTCTACAATCTCGAGGTCAAGAACTTCCTGATTACCGAGGCGGTGCGCGGCGAGGGCGGGATCCTCAAGAACCCCAAGACCGGCGAGCGGTTCATGCCCGCCTACGACGAGCGGGCCGAGCTGGCGCCGCGCGACATCGTCGCGCGCGCGATCGACAGCGAGATCAAGCGCGACGGGCTCGACTATGTCTGGCTCGACATCTCGCACCGCGAGCCCGAGTTCGTGAAGGCGCACTTCCCCAACATCTACGAGAAGCTGATCGGGCTTGGGATCGACATCACCAGGGAGCCGATCCCGGTGGTGCCGGCGCAGCATTACACCTGCGGCGGGGTGCTGGTCGACCTCGATGGGCGGACCGACGCGCCGGGGCTCTACGCCGCGGGCGAAGTGACCCAGTCGGGGCTTCACGGGGCCAACCGGCTGGCGTCGAACTCGCTGCTGGAATGCCTGGTGTTCGGCGAGGGGGCGGCGAGGCACATCGACGCGCACTGGGACTCGCTGCCCGAGCCGCCGCCGATCCGCGCGTGGGACGAGAGCCGGGTCGCCGACAGCGACGAGGAAGTGGTCATCGCCCAGACCTGGGGCGAGATCCGGCGGTTCATGTGGAATTATGTCGGGATCGTGCGCACGACCAAGCGGCTCGAGCGCGCCAAGCACCGGATCGACCTGTTGCGGCAGGAAGTGGCCGACTATTACGGCCATTTCCGCGTGACCCCCGACCTGATCGAGCTTCGCAACCTGGTCGAGGTCGCCGACCTGATCGTGCGGAGCGCGCTGAGCCGGCACGAGAGCCGCGGGCTGCACTACACGCTCGATTATCCGCGGATGGCCGACAAGGCGGTCGACACGGTGCTGGTGCCCTAGCTTAAGGCGCAAAAGCCAGCGTTACCCCGGACGTTTTCGTGACCTTAAGCGGGGTCGTTCTTCAAAAGCAGTGGGAATAACCGAGCGCGAATCCAACCGCCGAATTCGCGAGGATTCCCGTGTCTCACAGGCGCGGGCCTGTAGGACAGCGAAAAATCCGGGCGCGGCGAGCGAGCGCCGCGCCCGGAGCAAAGCTGCCTATTTCTTCGTCGTCTTGGCGTGGTGATGGCCGATGGCGCAGCCCGCCGCCGCACCGAGCTTGCCGTGATGGCCCGCGACATGGCCGGCGACGCCGCCTGCCGCCGCGCCCTTGAGGCAGCCCTTGGCCGAGGCCGGGGTCACCGCGAGCAGGGCCGTGGCCGCGAGCCCCATCGAGATCATTCGAAGCATCATCACTCTCCTTCACCGTTCCGGTCAGCCGGAACCTCGCCATTCGCGACGCCCCGCCGGCACGCGCCGCCGGGGCCTTTCGCGAAAAACATGTGGGCCGCGACGACGGGCGTGTCGCCGCGGCCCCGCTCAAGCGTCCTGGGGTCAGGAAGACGCTAGAGCCCGGCGACGCCGATCGGCGTGCCGCGTCCGGTCGGACCGTCGTATCCGGCACCGGCGGTGCAGAAGTAGGTCCCGCCGCAGCTGCCGTTGCTGCCCGAGGTGACGTCGTTGAAGCCGCTGGCCGAGTCGGCGAAGATGGTCGAGGCGCCGTTGGCGGTCTTGCCGGTGACGCCGTACATCCCGCCGATCAGCGGCGAGGCGACGCTGGTCCCGCCGAACACCATCCATTGCGACTTGCCCGTCGAGCCCGGGCCATAGACCGCGACGCCGGTGTTGGGATCGCCGACCGCCGAGATGTCGGCCTCCATGCGCATCGTGCACAGGCTGTCGGTCTCGTAGCTGGGCTTGGCATAGACGGTCGAGCAGCCGCTGCCGCCCGAATTCCAGGCGGTTTCCGACCAGCCGCGGGTGTTCGAGGCACGAGTGAGCGACGTGCCGCCGACCGCGATCACGGTGTTGGCGGTGGCCGGGAACTGCGCGCCATAGCCGCTGTCGCCCGACGAGACGGTCACCGCCACGCCGGGGTGGTTGTAGGCCGAGGCGTAGCTCGAGGTGCCGCTCTCGCCGCCGCCGTAGCTGTTCGAGATCACGCTGGCGCCGAGCGCGGCGGCCTCGTTGGCGCCCGCGCCGAGGTTGGCGAGCGAGGTGCTCGAGGTCTGGACGAGCAGGATCTTGCAGTCGGGACACATCGCCGAGACCATGTCGAGGTCGAGCGCCTGTTCCTGGTCCCAGCCGGTGTTGTTGCGCGGATAGCTGGTGCCCCCGCTCTGGTTGACCTTCTTGAAACAGCCGTTGGCGGTGGTGCAGGCCGGAAGCCCATATTGCGCGCGGTAAACGGCGAGGTCGCTCTCGGCGTTCGAATAGCCGTAGGCGTCGACGATCGCGACCACCCGGCCGTTGCCGCCGCTCGACGGGGAATTATAGGCGCTGCGCAGGTCGGCGGGGCCATAGCCCGAGGGGACCGCGTTCGGGGTTATCGCGTTCTTGCCGACGAACAAATTGCCGCGCGCGTCCGACTTGATGCGGGCGTAGCAGCGCGCCTCGCCCTGGCCGACGCCGCGCGCGCAGGCGATGACGTTATACCCGTTGCCGTTGCGTTCGACCTGTTGCGCGCTCGCGATCGACGCGCCGCCGACCAGGGCGACGATCGTCGCGGCCGCCAGTCCAAAAGCCCTTACAATCATGAAAGTCCCCTTTCGTTCGCCGCGCGAATCGCGACGCCGGGGAAGCTGTCACAAATATTGCATCATGCAATACGCTATATTTTCGGGGCAATTCAGCGCCTGTTCAGTGACGTTCAAGAAGAGAACATGATATGATAAAACATTATTTTCTGTTTTATTATATCATCGACTTGCCTGGATCAATGTCGCGGGTTGGCGCGCGGGCCGGCCGGGGGCGACCGACCGACCCGGCGCGCGCATCCTAGTTGGCGGGGCAGCTGGTCCCGTCATATTCGTCGACGCTGGCGAGGAACGAGCCCAGCGCGCTGACCGTCGGGCTGTCGATCAGCCCCATTTCGTAGAACAGGTCGGCGACGTTGCCGAGGCCGAGCCGCGGCTCGCTCTGTTCGCGCACGTGGCTGCCGAGCCCGCCTTCGATCTGCGCCAGCTGCGCGCTGACCACGCCCCAGCAATTATTGGCGTTCGACGTGCTTCCGGTCTTGGCCGGCGCCCCGGCCGAGACCGACGCGGGCAGGGCGACGAGGGCGATGGCCGACAGGGCCACCGCGAGTTTCGAATGACGCATGCATCCTCTCCTTTGTTCGACGACCGACCGGCTGCAAAGAGGCGTTCCCAACCGCTGGGTGCAGACGCGCCGCCGTCGAAGTTACGTGGGCGGCGACGCGGCGGATGCAGGCATGGTTAATGTCTTTTCGACCGCGGGCGGGCGGCCCGTGTCAGCGCAGCTTGGCGATATTGAGCTTGAGGTCCTTGGCCTTGGCCTGGGTCGATTCCTCGCTTCGCGTCAGCGCCTTGGCGATCGCCTTCAATCCCATGCCCTTGACCGCGAGGCGCTTGAGCTTTTCGAGCTCGGCCTCGGTCCAAGGCTGCTTGTGACGTTCGAACCGGTCAGGCATCGTGGGTCTCCCTGTTCATCCGGCCAGCGCAGGGGCCGTCACGGCGTAAATCGGTGACGGCAGACGAGCTGCTGCGCAAGTCGCTGGCCGGCGTTCGCCCTCTCTCGGCATAGCGACGCTCGCTACGCTCCGCTCTCGCTTTGCTCGGGGGCTCTGCTTTCGATGAGGCCGAGCTTTGCGATCAGCGGCTTCATCGTCAGGCCCTGAATGACGATCGAAAAGGCGACGACGAGGAAGGTGGCGGCGATCACCGCGCCCCGTTCGGGCAGGTCGGCGGGGAGCGCGAGCGCCAGCGCGAGGGCGAGCGCGCCGCGCAGGCCGCCCCAGAACAGGACGTGTTTGTAGCCCCACGGCACCGCCAGCCGCGAGCGGGCGAAAGCGAGACTCAAGGGGTAGACCGCGACCGCGCGCCCGGCGAGCGCGGCGAGCGTGGCTAGGCCGGCGAGCGGGAGCGCGGCGAGCAGCGCGGGCGAGGCCTCTGCGCTGCCGATCAGGATGAACACCATCGAGTTGGCGAGGAAGGCGGCGAATTCCCAGAAGTCGGTCAGCGAATGTTCGGCGGCGTTGCAGATCGCCCCGCGCCGCCCGAAATTCCCGACCACCAGCCCCGCCGCCAGCGTCGCGAGCACCCCCGACAGGTGGAAATGCTCGGCGCCGAGGAAGCTGGCGTAGGCGGCGATCACGGTGAGCGTGGTTTCGACCAGCGGGTCCCGGGTCCGCCCGGCGACGAGCAGGCAGCCCCAGCCGACCGCGAGGCCGAGCAGCGTGCCCCCGCCCGCGGTGGTCAGCAGCTTGAGCCCGATCGTGTCGGGGCCCGCCGCGCCCCCGGCGGCGATCCCGACGAGCAGCGCGAACAGCACCGCGGCGACCCCGTCGTTGAGCAGGCTTTCGGCCTCGACCAAGAGGTGCAGCCGGTGGGGGACGCGGATTTCCTTGAACAGCGCGATCACCGATACCGGGTCGGTCGCCGCGACCAGCACGCCGAAGAAGGCGGCGGCGAGCCAGCCCCAGCCGGCGAAGGCGTGCATCGCCCCGGCGACCAGCGCCGCCGCGAGCAGCACGCCGACGGTAACCAGCGCGAGGAGCAGCGGCAGCTCGCGGCGGAACGGCTTCCAGTCGATCTGGATCGCCGCCTCGAAGATCAGCGGGGGCAGGAACACCTCCATGATCAGCTCGGGCGTCAGCGCGATGGCGGGGGCGAGCCCGCTGAGGGCGAGCAGGAAGCCGGCGATCACCAGCCCGACCGAATAGGGCATGCCGACCCGCCGTGTCGCCATCGCCACCAGCGCGGCGACGAGCAGGAGGAGGCCGACCGAGGCGAAGCTGGCGGGGCCGAGGCTGGCTGGCACGGGGGTCACGGTCCGGGCTTAGCCATTATGGGCCGGGTGGCCAACATCGGCGGGCCGGCCTATTTTGCGGGGCGATGGCGAGCGGACTGCAATGCGAGCAATGCCCGGTGCGGACGAGCGCGGCCTGCGCCGCGCTGACGCCCGGCGAGCGCGATTCGCTGGCGAGCCTCGGGCGCACCCGCGCGCTTCAGGCCGGCGAGACGCTGTTCCACGCGGGCGAGGCGAGCGGCACGACCGCGACGCTGAAGCGCGGGATGCTGAAGCTGCGCACGATCGGCGCGGACGGGACCGAGCGGATCGTCGGGCTGGTCCACCCGGCGGGATTCGTCGGCGAGCTGTTCGGGCCGATGAGCCGATACGACGTCGTGGCGATCGCCGATTGCGAGCTGTGCACCTTCGGGCGCGGGGAGTATCGGCGCGCGATCGACCGCTTTCCCGCGCTCGCGCAGGCGCTGCTCGAGCGGACGTCGGACGCGATCGAGCGCACCCGCGCGCTGGTCGACCTGCAGTCGCGGCGGTCGGCGCGGGCGCGGGTCGCGGCCTTCCTGCTGGAGATGGGGCGGGCGGCGAGCCGGTCGTCGTGCCACCCGGCGGAACGGTTCGACCTGGTGCTCGGCCGGGGCGAGATGGCGGGGCTGCTGGGGCTGACGATCGAAACGGTGAGCCGGCAGCTCACCGCGCTCGAGCGGGCGGGGACGATCGCGCGCGAGGGACGGCGCGGGATCCGGCTGGCGGATCCCGCGGCGCTGGAGGCGATCGTCAGCTGAGCGCGGCGATGGTCACCACCGCGAGCCCCCAGCCGAAGATCAGCACCGGGAGTACCAGCACCTGCGCCACCGCGCCGGCGCCGCTGGTGCGGCCGGTGAGCGTGTCGACGCCCTCGCCGAGCAGCCGGGCGAGCGGCATCGCGCGGTCGGCGTGGGCGGGGGCCATCGTCGCCCACAGCATCGGGACGACGTAGAAGCCGACAGTGAAGATCACGAAGATCGCCATCGGGAGGATCATCTGCGGGCTGCGGAAGCCGAGCCCCATCACCGCGAGATAGGCGAGGAACAGGCCGAAGAAGCCGGCGTGCAGCGCGGTCGGCAGGTTGAAGTTGCGGTCGGTGCAGGCGCGCGGGGCCGGGGCGGGCGCGAGCGCGAGCTCGTCGGCGGCGAGGGTGGCACGGTCGAGGCGGACGGACATGGCGTTTCTCCTTCGAATGGCGAGGAGAGTGGCGCGGCGGCGCGCGGCGCGCCTTGACCGATGTCAAAACGGGGAAAGAAAAATCGCGCGGTCAGCGCTGCGGCGCGATTCCGCCGCCGAGCGTGACGCCGGCGAGGGTCTGGCCGTAATAGCTTTTCTGGCCGGCGAAATTGGCCCTGGCGTTGGCGGCCAGCGTGCCGGTCTGGCGCGGGTCCTTGGGACGTTCGTGGCTGTCGACGAAGGCGGCGAGGTGCCATGCTTCGTCGCCGGTCAGGGTGCCGCCCTGCCCGAGCGGCATGTTCGCCTTGATGAACCCCGCGGCGAGGTCGATCCGCGCCATGCCGGCGCCCCAGTTATAGCTCTTCGGCCCCCACAGCGGCGGGTAGGTGACGGTGCCATCGGGAGCGATCGCGCCCTGCCCGTCGGCGCCGTGGCAGCCGCTGCATTTCGCCTGGAACAGTGCCGCGCCCCTGGCCGGGTCGTAGCCGCCGGCGGGGAGCGGCGGGGTCGGATAGCCCGCGCCGGGAAGCTTGCGGCCGGTCGGCGCGCCGGTCGCGAGCCAGTGGAAATAGCTGTCGAGGTCGCGCACCACGTCGCTGTCGGCCGGGGGCGGGCCGCCCGAGGGGCTGTTCGGCGCGTTCATCGAATAGAGGAAGCATTGGCGGATGCGGTCCTCGATCGTGTTGATCGTGCCGGTCTTCTTGCGGAATTGCGGATAGCTGACCCACGCCGCCCACATCGGCGCGCTGTTCGCCGCGCGGCCGCCGTCGAGGTGGCAGTTGCGGCACGCCATCGCGTTGCCGACATAGGCGGCGGCGTTGACGCGCGGATTGTCGAAGATCGCCATGCCGCGCTTGATCGCCTCGCCCTCCGGCCCCGCGGGAAGCGCGGACAGCGGGGGCGGGGCGAAGGCGGCCTCCACCGGCCTCGCCGGCGGCGCGGCGCTTCGGGTGCAGGCGACCGCGAGGAGCGCGAGCGCGGCGATGAGCGCCGCGCCCGCCCTAGCCCATGTAGGCAAAGCTGTAGCCATGTTCCTGCGCGCGGTTGACCGCGGTGATCCCCGCCGGGACGACCACCGCGCCGGGGACGACATGCGCCTTGAGGTCGGCCTCGATCTTTTTCCAGTCGCCGGTCTTGCCCGCGAGCATGTGGGCGATGCCCTCGGTCGCGAGGCCGCACACCGCGAAGCGCGCGCCCTGACCGGCGAGGCGGACGAGCGGGGCGCCGGCAAAGGCTTCCTCGCCCTTTTCGACCGGGCCCTTGGGCACCACCAGCATCGGGTTGCGCCCGGCGTTGGCGTGCTTGAGATCGTCGCCCTTCATCTTGAGGTTGGCGGCGAACTTGGCGCCATATTTCTTCCAGATCGTGTCGTCGTAGCCGAACACGGTCGATTCGTGGCGGAAGACGATGATCACCCCGAGCTGTTCGGGCTTGAGCCCATAGCCCTTGTCGTTGGCGTAATAGTAATTGGTGGCATAGCCGACCGAGCCCCAGCCGCCCTTCGCCGAGGGACCGTCGAACACCATCCGGTGGCGGGTGCCGGGCTTGTCCATCCACGCATCGACCGTCTCGGGCGAGGCGGTCCAGCCGCTTCCCCCGAAACCGCCGCCACTTCCCGCGCCGCCCGCCCGCGCGGGGCCCGCGCCGACGAGGCCCGCGCCCGCGACCAGCGCCGCCGCGCCGAACAATTGCCGCCGATTGGTGGTGATGTCGTCCATGTCCCTGTCCCCCTTCGCGAGACGGACGATAACGCGAAGTCGACGCGGGGCAAAGCGGGGACGCTGGAATCGCCGCGCTTCCCTGTGGGGGTCCGTCCTCGATACCCGCAATGGCCGGGATCGCCCAGACAGGCCCGCTGGCGAGAAGCGCAGCGCAGTCGCGTAGCCGTAGCTACGCGCAAGCAAGCGACGA